>NZ_JAVESI010000039.1:0-32176 GCF_034006665.1 Trichloromonas sp. | reverse complement strand
AAACCGGGTACCTGCCTCAGACGTACTGAGGGGAAGAATGGACAGGAGCCGTATACGAGGCCCGTACGTACGGTTCTGTGAGAGGGATGAGGCGAGCTTGATCTGCTCGCCTCACCCTACTCGATTTATTTGTCCAGCCAAGCTGACAAGCTGTGGGAAGTAGCATACAAGGACAAAGATGTACCACTGTTCACGGCGCTGATGCACGATGTAACGGAGATGATTAAAGTCGGATTATTTTAGGGGCCGCGGTAGAGACTATTTGAGGACTATTTTTTATCAAGGCGGGTGGCGTAAATTAGTATTTTCTTGTCCGTATAGCTTTCAATTTCACCTGCAAATGTTTCGATCTGAAAATAATCATGAACTTTGCTGGAGCTGTTGATGAAGTATTGGCTAAGATTTCTGATTCCTTCGCGATGGAGACCGGCGCGTTTCGCCCAACTACTGAAATCATGGGTTTTGTGAAATACTTTGGTTGCCATGACTTTGAATCCGGCGTTTTCGATCATTGCAATCCATTCGTTGCGACTGTAGGCACGAACATGGGTTGGGTCGCGCATTTTTTCCATGGTCTGGCAGAATTCGGCGATCTCTGGATCTTCCGGCAATAGGGTGTCGATGATGATCATTCGTCCGCCCTGACGACGCAGAACCCGATGAAATTCCCGTAATGCCCGGGGGACATCGGAAAAATGATGGGGGGCAATGCGACAGGTAAGAATGGTAAAGGATCCGGACGGAAAAGGCAGGTCTTCGGCATCCGCCTCGCGGAAGGTTATGTTATCAACATTTCCTTCCTCACTGATATATTCCTGGGCTTTTTTGAGCATCAGCATGGTCAGGTCCGAGGCGACTACGTTACGCACCAAGGGCGCGAAGTAGAGAGCGGTATGGCCGCCGCCGCATGCGACATCAAGCATGATGTCATCCGGTGTTGGTTGCAGCAATTTTGCCGCTTCCGCCAAGTCTGCGCCTTGGGCAAAACCCAGATCTCGAACATATCCGTCAGCCGCTTTGCCGAACTGCTCCTTGACCCGGTTTTTGAAATCGCTCGACATCGATTTCTCCTTGCTCCGCGTGCTTGATAGCTGTACTTCTGACTATACCACTGATAAGGCTCTGGTACAGAGGCGTGGCAATTTGTCTAAATGCAAAAATTTTCGGGAGGATATCATGAACAAGGTTCTGTTGGGAAGTACCGGAATGGCCGTTAGTCCCCTGATTTTCGGGAGCCTTCCCTTGGGACCCTTGCAGGCGGATATGCCCTTGGAACAGGCCGGCCGTCTTCTTCGCCATGCTCTCGACCGGGGCGTCAATATGATCGATACGGCCGAACTTTATGAAACCTTTGGGCATATCCGTGCGGCGCTGAAGGGTTATAATGGGTCATGCTACTTGGTCAGCAAGACCCATGCGACGGATCCGGTTACGGCTCGTCAGCATGTAGAGCGGGCGCTGCGAGAGCTTTGTGTCGAGCGGCTGGATATCGTTCATGTTCATGCCGCAAGGGTGGCGGATCCCTTTACTGAGCGGGCCGCAATCATCGATCTTCTCCTGGAAATGCGCCACGAGGGCAAGATCGCCCATGTGGGTATTTCGACTCATTATATAAGTGCGGTGCGCCAGGCAGCGCGGCACCCGGAAATTGCGGTGGTGCATCCTCTGATCAATCGTGAGGGGATGGGGATTTTGGACGGAAGTGCGCAAGAGATGGCTGAGGCGATTGCGGAAGTAGCCACGGCCGGTAAGGGTGTCTATGCCATGAAGGCTCTGGCCGGTGGGAATCTGATCGCGCAGGCGCGTCAGAGCCTACGTTTTGTTCGTGACCTTCCAGGAGTTCATGGAGTCGCTGTCGGAATGTTGTCCGAAACCGAGGTTGATGCCAATATCGCTCTTTTCAGCGACAGCCCTCTTGATGATGGCCTGTGGCGAGGGCTTGAGGCGCGACGGCGGCGGCTGAAAATTATGGAGCGCTTCTGTGTCGGTTGCGGTGCTTGCGTCGAAGCCTGCACGAATCATGCTTTGTCCGTTTTTGACGGTAAGGCACGGGTCGACGAGGATCGCTGTATTTTGTGCGGTTATTGCGCGGCCGTTTGTCCGGAGTTCATGATTCGCGTAGTCTGAGGTCCGGTCTGGAATGGCTTTTGTTAGCATGGAAATCTGGCATTTAGTACACAGCGCCCATGTTGGTGGAATCTGAGAAAGATCGAGTCTCCCTTGCTAAAGGCGCAGGCAGAGGCAGAGGCATCAAGCCGGTGACCCTTTTTCTCCCTGTTTTTCAAGTTGCTCTTCCAGCCAAAAGATAAGTGGTGAAAGATCGGCGGGGACCGATGACGAAAAGGGTTCTAGTTGTTGAATCTGAGAGGCCAAACGCCGGGCTGTCAGCAGCACGGCGCGCAGTTGTTCGCCTGCGGACGGTCCCCCCTGTCGGGCCGCTTCTACCTCTTTGAAGCGTTTTTGAACCGTGGGATGACTGCGGTTCTCCTCCAGAACTGCCCGCCGCAGTCCAGCATAATCCTCATCTGAAAAGCCTTTTTCCTCCCGTGCTTGTCTTAGCAACTCAACGGATCGATAGTCCGGGGTTGGAGAGATCTCCCCCTGTTGGGGGACCAGTTGCGGTTCTTCCCGTTCGAGAAAATCGTAAGCCAAGGTCAGTTTATGGGCGGTCGGCTTCTTGATGCGGATTTCGCGGGCGCAGTACTCTTCGAAGTTGTCGTAGCCCCACTCCTGAAAGAGGCCGCTACGCTTGACCCGCAACAATCGTTCGCCTAATGCGACCCACGAAGATTTGAAGGCCCGGGCGGTGGCCAGAACCTTATAACGTTCCGATTCGGGGGGAAGAGAGCCCATGATCTCTTCGATGGCAAGTTCCCCCCGTGTTTTCCTCATTTCCTTCATCTTTTCTCCTTGCGGCAATGCACGGAAACGAGATATTAGCACAGGGGGATCGCCGCCAGCGACTCTTTTCCCCTTGGTGGTTTGACCGTACGGTCCTTACAATTCATTGCTGCCGATAATTTTTTCAAGGAGCTTTCATATGAGACAGGGGGATTTTGTCGTCGGATCCGAGACCCAGCGTATGCTTGAACTGGGTCATCCTTGGGTGATTGAGGATCGGTATACGAAGCGCTGGCCGCAAGGAAACCGGGGGGACGTTATTGTGCTTCGTAACGAAGAGGGGCGATTTTTGGCCAGTGCCCTGTTCGATCCGGGGGATCGAGTTGTGGCGCGAGTTCTTGAGTTCGGCCCGATGTCCTTAAGCCAGGAATGGCTTCGCCGGCGGGTGGCGGATGCCTGGCGACTGCGTCTGCAGATCCTCGATTTGAAGGAAACTTCGGCTTATCGTCTGATCAACGGTGAAGGCGACGGCCTTCCCGGTCTGACGGTCGATCGCTATGGGGATTACCTGCTGGTTCAACTCTACGCCGAGGGTTGGCGAAGGCATCTCCCGCTGCTGGCCAAGGTGTTGGAGCAAGAAGCTCAGCCCCAAGGGATTTACGAAAAGCGTCGCCCGCAAAATACCCGGGAATTGGAGGCGGCGATTCCCGGCAAGAAGTACAGTCGTCTTCTGTTGGGACGGGAGCGCCAAGGTCGCTTTGCCGTACTGGAAAACGGATTGAACTTTCTCGTCGATCTCGAAGAAGGGCTGCATGTCGGGCTGTTCCTTGACCAGCGGGAAAACCGCCGGGATCTTATGCGGTGGGCGGCCGGCAAGAGAGTCCTCAATCTTTTCGCCTATACCGGCGCTTTTTCCGTGGCCGCTGCCTGTGCCGGGGCTGAGCGGGTGACTAGCGTGGATGCCTCACCCCATTACCTCGCGTGGGCCGAAGAGAATTTTGCGGTGAACCGTCACAATCCGCGCCGGCACGAATTTATTGTGGATGACTGTCTGGAGGCGCTGCGTACCCTGCGGCAACAGGGGCGACGCTTCGATGTGGTGGTGATGGACCCCCCGTCCTTTTCGACCACCAAGAAGAGCCGCTTTACCACACGCGGCGGCACCTCTGATCTGGTCGCCGCCCTGTTGCCGTTGCTTGAGCCGGGAGGCTTGCTGCTTGCGTCATCCAATCACCAGAAAGTGGATATTGCCGATTATCTTAAGGAGTTGCGGCGCGGGGCTCTGCTGGCGGGGAGTGGATTGCAGGTAATTCGCATTGCCGGACAGGGCGAGGATTTCCCTTTCACGACCAGCTTTCCCGAAGGTCGCTATCTCAAATTTGTGAAGGCAGTGCGGACGGAAGGGGTGTTTTTGAGGGGAGTGAAAACCTGATAGTAAAGGAAGTCGTTGCCCACCACGTCGGTTCGCCCGGCCAGGGGATGACTGTTCGGCAGAATTACGAAGGGACGTGATTGCTCGCCACCGACCGACCCATGCCCGCCGACCTGATCATCGAAACAGGCGATTCGTTCGCCATCGTAGGCGCCGAAGAGAATCAGATCGCCGCAGGCATCTTCCTGAGCAAAAGTGACCAGGCGTGGCCATAGGCTTTCCGGTTCGCCGTAGGGGCGAAGAAATTCCAACTCTTTTGCGCTGGGAGGATTCTCCGCAGATCCGACCGTGTGCTCGCCGTCGTGATAGCACCAGATTCCCTGACCTTCCCCTCGTGCCAGAACGAAGCCGATTCCCTGATGCTGGCTGAGGAAGCGCAGCAATAACGGCTGCTCCCTTTCGACTTCTGCAGCGCACAGGCGATGTTGGTGTCCGGTGATGTAAAGATGGGCCAGGGAGCTGGAATAGGTAACGACGACGCCTCCTTCTGGATCGATTTTAATGGTTTCCGGAACCAGATCGCGGATCTTTTTTTGCAAAAGATTTTTGGTCGCACGATACAGTCGGTCGCGCCAGTGGCTGGGGCGGGTATCCAACTCCGCCCGCAGATAATCGAGTTGCACGGCGGTGAACTCCAATGGCCCGCTGGAAACGGTGGCCCGCTGATTTTTTTTCAGAAAGGCGCTGATGGCATCCCCGAGGGTGGCGCCGAAGCGGTTATGAAAAGGGTAACCGGGGGTTTGCCCGTGGTCGGAGAGGATGACCAGTTGGTAATTGGCGCCTGCGGCATGACGGATCATGCGCTGGATTTCGCCGATGCGTTTATCGGTATGGCGCAGGCTTTTCAGCGCGGCCTGGGAGCCGGGGCCAAAGTGGTGGCCAAGTTCGTCATAGCCGCTGTAGGTTGTATAGATATAAGGCACCCCTACGTAGATATCGGCGAGAACTCCCAGGGTCTGAAGCTCCCGTAGGACCACGTTGCAAAGAACACGGATCAGTGGGAATAGCCCCTCACTCACATGCCAGGGGCGGGTTTTCCGGTACTGCCAGCGTTCGTAGCCATCAGTGACGTATTCGACTAGGGTCGCGCCGATCATGCGGCAGATGCGCAGCGGGTGGAGCAGGGCCAGCAGCATGAAGCGCAGGCCACCGAAACGCCCGAATAGGGTCTGGGGATGGGGAGAGGAGACGGTGAAAACGCTGCGCGCCGCGCCCCCGTCAAGAATGTTTGAATAGGAAGAGCCGCTGTCCAGCAGGCCGGTTTTGTCTCTGAAGAGCTTTTCCCGGACATGTTGGACGTGGTCGGGGTCGTTGCAACTGATCAGTTGCCCGGTGGCTCTTTCGAACCAGCGGAAAGCGGGGATACCGCCGCTGTCACCGTAAAATATCGCAGCTTGGGCGGCGGGAGTGGTGCTGGGCAAGCCGGCCTGATATTCCAAAAGGGCGTGACCGTTGCGGAGAAAACGCTGGGTGTGGGGCATGTAGCCGAATTCTAGGGCTTGACGCAGGTGGGGGGCTGAAAGGCCATCGACTTGCACGCCGACAAATCCGTTACGAGCGCCAGAGGTCTGACGCTCCCGGCGCTCCTTGCGTAATAGGTAGAATTTGCATACGTAATAGGTCCGGTATAATTTGCCGAACCAGGGTCGTCCCGTCATGTCGTGCCCCGTGGCAAAGCAATCAGAACAGCGTATCTAAATGACTGTAGCACAGGGAGGTGGGGCAACCAAAGAAAAAGCCGGAATTCGGGAATTCCGGCTTTTTCTTTGGGATAGGCAAGAATTGTCGTAGCTTATTCGACAACGCGACTGACTTTTTCGATGGTTACCGTTTCCACGGGAACGTCTTGATGAAAGCCTTTATTGCCGGTTTTCACCTTACGGATGGCGTCGACCACTTCCATTCCCTCGATTACCTGCCCGAAGACCGCATAGCCATACCCCGCCGGGCTTTTGGACTGGTGGTTGAGAAAGGTGTTGTCCACCACATTGATGAAAAACTGTGAGGTCGCGCTGTCAACCATTTGGGTGCGAGCCATGGCGATGCTGCCACGTGCGTTGGCCAAGCCATTGTCGGCTTCGTTCTTGATCGGCGTACGGTTTTTCTTTTCCTTCATGTCGGCGGTCATGCCGCCACCTTGAATCATGAAGTTATCAATGACTCGGTGGAAGATGGTTCCTTCATAAAAGCCTTCATCCACGTAATCGAGGAAGTTCTCGACGGTAATCGGAGCTTTCTCCTGATTCAGGGCAATTTTGATGTCCCCCATGGATGTTTTCATGAGAACGATTGAATTGGTTTTGTTCATTAAATCGTTAGTCTCCTGCAGGAAAAGATCCGTCTTGCTCTTTGGATCAAATGCAATAATCAATTTCCCCCGGCTTGATTAGACCCGTTAAAATATTTTTTGGGGATTATAAATCAAAACCCTTCCCGAGGGAAGGGTTTTGATTTTGTTGGCAATAAGTGAAGCGGGGTGTGTTCTATTTCTTTTCCCAGAAACGCATGGTGCCGTTTTTAGCGAGGTTGAGGTGCATGTTGTAGCACTCGTCAAGCAACTGGGGTTCATGAGCACCGCCGGTTGCCTTGATGGCGCGCTCAAGATAATCGGTAAGGTAGTCTTTGTAAGCCGGATGAGCACACTTTTTGATGATTTCGCGGGCACGGTCATGAGGTGACATGCCACGCAGGTCGGCAAGACCTTGCTCGGTGACTAGAACGTCGATGTCGTGTTCAGTATGGTCGACGTGCGGGGCTTTGGGAACAACACCGGTAATACCGAATTCGTCAGTCTTGCTCGGGCGGCAGGAGGGGCAATGCATCATGGAGATGTATGCGTTGCGCTCGAAATCGCCGGAACCACCAATGCCGTTCAGCATGCGAGTACCGCCTGCATGAGTCGAGTTGGCATGGGCATAAATATCAAATTCAAGCGGGGTGTTCATGCCGATAGCGCCGAGACGGCGGATGACTTCCGGGTTGTTGGAAATCTGCTGCGGACGCATGAGAACCATATCCTTGTACTTGTCAAAATTTTTCCACCAGATTTCAAAACCTTCGTTAGACAGGGACAGTGATGTGCAGTTGATGTAAGTACACTTGCCGGAATCCATGAAATCGAGGAACGTATCCTGCAGAACCTCTGTGAAAATGATCAGGTTTTCAAAGGGGCTGGTGGTCAGGCCGCCGATAACGGCGTTAGCGATGGAGCCGACACCTGACTGCAGCGGCAACAGGTTCTTCGGCAGGCGACCGGCTTTAACTTCAGTGGAGAAGAAGTCAACGATGTTGTCGGCGATCGCCTGGGCGACATCGTCAGTACCACGCAGGGCGCGACCGTTGTCCGGCAGCTTGGACTCAACGATGGCGATGATCTTGCTCTTGTCGGTCGGAACCCAAGGGGTGCCGATGCGTTGCCTGGCATCCGTGATGGGGATGATTGTACGATAGGGCGGTACGTCGGTCATGTAGATATCGTGCATACCTTCGAAAGAAGGCAGACCGGTATTGATCTCGATGATGATTTTGTCGGCAATTTCAATAATGTCGTTAGCCGCACCAACGGCGCCGGTGAGGATGATGTCGCCTTTTTCCGTGATGGCGGAGGCTTCGATAACGCCAAGATCGAGTCGGCCGCCGCTGTCCTTGGTATAGAAGCCGTATTTCAGATCCTGGGCAAACATGGAAAGGTGCTTGTCACCCATGCGGATGCGCCCGGCGTTGATCGACTTGCCAAGATTTTTGCCGGTCTGATAAGGCCAGCGCCGATCGATCATGTCGAGCGTTGCCATGCGGTCTTCGACTTCAGCCCCGATCGAAGCACCGATAAACAGGTTGAGCTTAAGCTTGCCTTGCAGGTTGTTTTTTTCAACGTGATCACACAGGGCAATAGGTACCACTTTCGGGTAGCCAACCGGAGTGAATCCGGACATGCCGACATTCATGCCATCTTTGAAGTACTGTACACAATTCTCAGGGGTCGTTACTTTGCTGAGCAATTCTTTACAACGTACGCGTTCCTCTAATGTAGCCATGCTCTCTTTCCTCCTTTGAATTTGCGGATACGTCGGCTTCCGCCGCGGGGGTTGGTGTGGCGTTCAGGCAATAAAAACGTTATGGTCGGTTTAAAACTGGATGAATAGGTAACCTTAACAAGATGGACAGCTAACTTCTAAAATCCTGTTATATGAGAAGCTTATATAATGCGCTCATAAAGGGAGTCAAGAAAAATTTTTCATAATTCATTTATGGTAAAAATAACCTTAAATAACTTTCCAATGCTGTTTTTGAACGTTGTGTAGTTCGAAAAAAATAGTAAAATTAGATATTTAAATTTTTTTTGAATTGTTTTTTTCCTTTGCCGGATTGATAAGTTTGTTTTAATTACTGTATTCGTCGCCTTGGGCTTTCATAGAGTGAGATGAACCATTGTTTTGTAATGAGAATTATGGTTTGTCCATGAGAAACGAGGACTTAGCTAATTTACTTTTAGCAAATAATTTTATTTAAAATGAACATTTTTGTATATGTGGTCATGGAATCGGAGCCGATGTTAGGAGCTTGCGAAGGAAGGAGTGAGAACGTAAAAAAACGCCCTTGGCCTGCTGGCTCAAGGGCGTTTTTGGTTTTTGTGTTTTTTGCGGCGTAAGGGAGATCAGATGTCCCAGTTGTCGATCTTCATAGTGCCTTTAGCCGCAAGGTTGAGCTGCATTTTAAAGCAGCGGTCGAAGAGCTGCGGTTCATGGCCGATTCCTTTGGCCAAGCAGGTCTTCTTGGCTATGTCGAAGTATTCTTGGAGGATCGGTTTGTAGTCAGGATGGGCGCACTTGTTGATGATTTCCTGAGCCCGATCCTTTGGCGCCATACCACGCAGGTCGGCCAGACCCTGCTCAGTGACAAGCACGTCGAGATCATGCTCGGTGTGGTCGATGTGCGGTGCTTTCGGCACGACACAGGTGATGCCGGTCGGGTCGGTTTTGGTCGGACGAGCCGAAGGTGTATGCATGATCGACAGATAAGCGTTGCGCAGGAAGTCGCCGGAACCACCGATGCCATTGATGATCCGGGTGCCGCCGACGAGCGTCGAGTTGGCGTGGGCGTAGATGTCGAATTCGATCGGGGTGTTCATGGCGATGCATCCCAAACGGCGGATCGGTTCGGGTGCGTTGGCGATGCCCAAGGGGCGCAGGACGATTTTGTCCCGGTATTTTTCCATATTGTCGAAGAACCGGGGGAAACCCGGCGTTTCCGACAGCGATAGTGAACACGCGGACGCAAAGTCAAGGCGTCCCGAGTCGAAGAGATCAAGCATAGTGTCCTGCAGCACTTCGGTGTACACGCTCAGGTTGTAGAAGGGGCCTTTGGCCAGGCCACCGACGACGGCATTGGCGATGGAACCGACACCCGACTGCAGGGGCAGCAAATTTTTCGGCAGACGCCCGGCTTTGACCTCATGGGAGAAAAAGTCGAGGATGTTGGTGGCGATGCGTTCCGAGGTGTCGTCCATCTCGGCGAAGGCGCGGCCTTTATCGCGATGCTTGGATTCGACCACGGCGATGATTCGTTCGGGGTCACAGGGGAGGTAGGTGGTGCCGATGCGGTCGCTGGCTTTGCAGATCAGGTAAGGCTGACGATTCGGCGGATCCTGGGAGATGACGATATCGTGCATCCCTTCGAAGGAGGGCTCTCCGGTGTTGACTTCGAGAATAATCTTGTCGGCGATCGCGAGAATCTCGCCGACCACGCCGCAGGAAGACGTCAGGACCAGACCGCAGTCCTCGGTGACGGCTGAGACTTCGATGATGGCAATATCGATCTTGCCCTTGCCCGTTGCATTTTTAGTGTAGAAGCCGTAGCCGAGATCCTGGGCGAAGAGGGAGAGGTGCTTGTCGCCCATGCGGATGCGTCCTTCGTTGATCCCCTTGGCGATATCTTTGCCGGTCTGATAGGGCCAACGGCGGTCGATCATATCCAGGGAGGCCCAGCGGTTTTCCGTTTCGGCGCCGACGGAAGCACCGATAAAAAGATTGAAACGCAACTTGCCCTGCAGGTTGTTTTTTTCAACGTGATCAGCCAAGGCAATAGGTATCGCTTTGGGGTAGCCGGCGGGGGTGAAGCCCGACCAGCCCAGGTTCATGCCATCTTTGAAATACGGGATGGTGTCCTCGACGGGAACCACTTTTTTCAGCAGGGACTTGCGGCGGATTCGACTTTCCAGCGTAGACATGCTTTCCTCCATCAGGGTTTGGATATGATCGCGTTGGTTGTTACCTACGATCATTGGTTCGCATTGAAAAGCCCGTTTCGCATAATAACGCGCCGAGCTGGTCGCTGTTGTCTCCGGCCATGTGTATACCGTATACAATCAGCGATGGTTTTTTCTACTACTTGTCGCATCATTAAGTCAAGGGTAAAGATAAAAATTTCCAATCATGTGAAAATTAACTAATATCGAATGAAAAATTACATTTCAGGTTTTTGGTGGGGGGAGGGGGATGGGGGGGTGCGCAGAGGGGATAGGATGCAAAAGAAACCCCCCCGTGTCTGAAACACGGGGGGGGAAGGACATTCGGAAGGGGTCTGTTAATCTTTCAGTATTTCTTTTCCACCAGCTTCTGGGCTTTCGTGAAATAGGGGCTGGCAGGGTATTCACGAAAGAGCGAGTTGAGAGCATCCGCCGCGTGCTGACGTTGTTCGAGCATGAGATAGGCATGTCCGAGCAGGTAATAAGCTTCATCTTTTTTGCCGTAAGCCGGATTTTCGGTGAGAGCCTCATGGATTCGATTGCTCGCCGCCTCATACTGTTTTGTACGCAGATAGAACTCTCCGACCAGCATTTCGTGTTCCGTCAGGCGCTCCCGGCATTGAGCAATCTTGTCAGCCAACTCTTTGGCTTGGGGAAAGTCGGGAAAGCGTTTTTGCAGATCGCTGAAGGTCGCCAGGGCGTTGCGCGTGGCTGTCTGGTCCCGGTCCGGCGAGAGCATCTGGTGAAAATAAGAGAGGCCGAGCTGAAAGAGGACGTTGGCCGTGCGGGAATGGTCGGGGTGCTGCTTGAGGAAATCCTCGTAAGCTGTGGCTGCTTCAACATAGCGTTCGCTCAGGAAGTAGGATTCGGCAATTTTCAACTCGGCCAGGATATTTAGTTCCGGGGAAAAATAGCTGTCCCTGACCTTTTCCCAACTGGCGATAGCGTCCTCGTAGCGGCCCTTCTCCAGATGGGCCTCGCCTTCTTCGAGATAATATTCGGCGTTCTTGGTTGGGGGGGCCGTGGAGGCGCAGGCGGAGGTCAGAAGAAGCAGGAGGAGGGCGCTGAGCAGTCTTTTCATCAACGGGTTCATCCTTGGATCGGAGGGTGGGGTAAAGTCGCTAGAACGTACGGGAAGAGCGCGCTTTTGTCAATGACATTCGCCCCTTCCCCGGCGCGTCCTGAGAGGGAATCAGGCTGTTTCCAACCCATCGAGAAAGCCGCGCAGCTTGTTTAAGGCATGCGCCTCAATTTGCCTCACGCGCTCGCGGCTGATGCCGAAATCATCGGCCAATTCTTGCAGGGTTCGGGGGGATTCGGCGAAAATCCGTGATCGGATGATTTTTTGTTCCCGGTCGTTGAGGCGGTCGAAGGCCTGGCGGACTTCGCCAGCAAGACGGTGGCGTTTTTCATTCTCAATCAGCCGGGTTTCCTGGTTGGGGGAGTTGTCCGCCAGGGTTTCCATGAGGGTAAAATCCTCCCCCTCGATCAATTCCACATCCAGCGAGGTATCGCGGGCGGCCAGGCGACGGCTCATCTCTTCGACCTCATCGTTGCGCACGTCCAGGGTTTGCGCGATCTCCTCGGCGTTTTCCTGGCCAGTCAGGCGAAGTAACGCCGCCTGTGTCTGTTTAAGTTTGAAGAAGAGTTTTTTCTGGGCTTGGGTCGTGCCGATCTTCACCAGTGACCAGGTTTTGACGATGTAGTTCTGGATATAGGCGCGAATCCACCAGACGGCATAGGAAATCAGGCGGATCCCCCGTTCCGGGTCGAACTTTTTGACCGCCATCATCAGGCCGATGTTGCCTTCCTGAATCAGATCCAGCATTTTCATGCCGTAGCCGCGGTATTCGTTGGCGATTTTGACCACGAAACGGAGATTGCTGCAGATCAGACGGTGGGCGGCTTCGAGGTCGCCCAGCCGGCGGTAGCGGCACGCCAGGGCGTACTCCTCATCCCGGTCAAGCAGATCAAACTGCTTGATTCTCGCCAGATAATGATCCAGGCTATCGATCAGCAAAGGAGGATTGGCTAGACTCATCCTTGACTCCTTTCACGGAGAGTTAAGTTACGGCAGGCAATTAGCACTCAATGACACAGAGTGCTAAGTATATAGCAAATTCCTAGAACGGATGCAAGGGGGCGCCCCCGGCGGGTACTCTCCCGGTAAATGTCTCTCTGGATGATCGGCAGGGGCTATTCGCCGACGCGGCTGACAACTACACAAGGAGAACAGGATGCGCAAAACATTGCAGGAACCCTCCCTGATCCGCATGGTGCGCTGGGCGCAGCGGCTTGTGGCCGAAGTTCTCGAAGTCGGCGATCTGGCCGTTGATCTCACCGCCGGCAATGGCGCCGATACCCTTTTTCTCGCCCGCCAGGTCGGCCCCGAGGGGCGGGTTCTCGCCTTCGATGTGCAGCTGGAAGCCCTGCGCCACACCGGTATGCGTCTCACCGAGGCGGGGATCTCCTGGACGTTCGACGATCAGGATGATGCGGGGGTACGCCTGATCCAGGACAGCCATGCCCGCCTGACAAGCTACACGCAGGGGCCGGTTCAGGGGATCATGGCCAATCTTGGTTATCTGCCCGGCGGCGACCAGGGGGTGGCGACTCGTGCCGAAACGACCCTGAGCGCCTTGCGACAGGCGCTCGACATTCTGGCGATGGGGGGGCGGATGTCGCTGGTGGGTTACGTCGGTCATGCGCAGGGGAAGGACGAGTGCCGCGTTGTGGAGGAACTGCTGCAAGGACTGTCGTCCCGTCACTGGCACATTCTGCGCATGCAGGTAGTGAACCGGTTCGAGGCTCCCTATCTGCTGGTGGTGGAACGACGGGGCTGAAAAAAGGCCGACCCGGAAAATCCGGTCGGCCCTTTTGGTCACGGCGAAAATCGATCAGCGGCGGATCGGCGGGGAGGGGTTCCAGACGAATTCCGGTTTCATGATCGGCGCGAAATCCCCCTCCATGCTGTTCGGGGCGGGGAAGGAGACCGTTTCCCAGGCGCCGATGCCGGCACGCATCACGGTCATGCCGATGCCTTTAAGAAAACCGAGCGGCACACCGATTCCTCCGCGGTCGCGGGTAGTCAGCACCATCTGCTTGGGGATTTCTCCAGGGCAGGTCACGATATTGGTCAATCCACGGATCAGTTTAAAGGAGGACTCTTCCAGATAGGTTTCCGGCTCCAGCACATCGTCGATATAGTCCTTTTCGGTGTGCTCCGCGGCCAGGGCCGGCGCGGCGGCGGCCGTCACCAGCAGAAGCAGCAGGGACATAAAAAGCAACAGGCGTTTCGGCATCGTCTCCTCCTGAGGGATGAAATGTTCATGGATGTTCGGTTTGTCCACGTTTTTTTGACTATATAGCAGGGCGCGCCCAGCGCGCAAGGCGATAAATACATAAGGTAATCCCCCGGCTTTGCCGGGGGATCGTCAAAGTTTGAAAGTTTTGGGAGGAAATGAAAGCCCCCCTTTCCACGAACTTTGAGCGGTTCACGGATGGGAGGCTTTCCGATGGCCTTGGGGAAAGCGGTTGAGACGTTCTTCCAGCGGCGATAGCCGGAGCGGTTGGGCAGGAGCGCCACGACAAGTTACCGCGATCGCAGGTAGGCGAGAACCTCAGCGGGGTGGGCTTCGGCGCTCTTAACCTTGGGCCAGTGCTTGACGATGGTGCCGTCCGGGCCGATGATGACGGTGGAGCGGATCGTTCCCTGACTGACCTTGCCGTACATTTTTTTCTCGCCGAAGGCGCCGTAGGCCCGCATCATATGCGTGTCGGGGTCGGAGAGGAGCACGAAAGGGAGGCCGAATCGGGCGATGAATTGGTCGTGAGATGCCATGCCGTCTTTGCTGACGCCGAGCAGAACTACGTCCATGGCCCGCAACTCTTTGTGCAGATCGCGGAAGGCGCAGGCTTCCTTGGTGCAACCCGAGGTGTTGTCCTTGGGATAGAAATAGACCACCAGGGTGTGCCCGGCGTAATCCCGCAATGAGTGGAAATTACCGTCGCTGCCGGCAAGGGAGAAATCGGGAGCCGGTTGCCCTTCGAGAAGCGCCATCGTGACACGTCCTTTCTCTATCCGTCCGTCTTCACTAATCACCGATCATCAATCATGGCTTTCCGCACTCTGCGCGCCCGGAATCCGTTCTGCCTGCCGGTCACTGGCCGAAGACCGTTTTCAGCAAATCGGTGGTGCGCGCCGCCGGATTGGCGCGGATATTTTTCTCTTCTTGGGCAAGGGTAGTAAAGAGTCCGTTCAGTCCCTGGTCCGCGACATAGCCGTCGAGGTCGAAGGAGGGTTTTTGCGCCAGCGGTAAGGCGGTGTAGGAACTCATCAGCTGGTTGTACTGCTGATAGAGTCCCACTTGCCCCATCTTCTCCTTAATGATCGGCATGAAACGGGCGCGCAGGGTGTCGGAGGTCTTGCCGCGGAAGTAGTCGGTGGCGGCGGTGTCGCCACCGCGCAGAATACCCATGGCATCGGTCAGGGTCATCTGCGAGACGGCGTCGACCAGCACCGGCTTGGCCTCGGCCGAGGCCTTTTCGGCGGCGCGGTTCATGCCGACTTCGAAGGCGTCGACCTGGCCGCCGAAGCCCACCGCCCTGAGCGCTTTGGCCGCCGTCGCCAGTTCGTCGGGCATGGCGATGCGGATCAGTTGGTTGCCCAGGAAGCCGTCGGTCGTCGAGGTCGATGCCACCGCTCGCTCCGAGCCGACGCGCAGCGCCTCTTTCAGCCCGGCTGCAACGGTGGATTCATCCAGGCCGGCAGCTTGGGTTCCCGAGGAGGACAGGCTCCGCAGAACGTTGCTTGCGAGTTGGCCGCCGGTTCCCGAGGTTTCGAGACAGCCGCCCAGGATCAGCAGCAGCGCGCAGCCGCTGATCAGCCATGAAGCGTACTTTTTGTTGTTTCGCATGCCCTGTTTCTCCTTAGTTTTTTCGTTAATGGATCATTCCCACACGCCGGCCAGAGGGGTTCGGCAGACCGGGCAGGCGCCCTTTTCCAGACGCAGCCGCCCAAGGCGGAAACCACGTCGTTCGATGAGCAGTTCGCCGCATTTCGGACAATAGGTATTTTCGCCGGTGGCGTCATGGATGTTACCGACATAGACATGCTTCAACCCCGCGTCGAGGCCGATACCTCTGGCGCGAACCAGAGTGGTTACCGGCGTTGGCGGAGAATCGAGCATTTTGTAGGTGGGGTAGAAGGCGGTGACGTGCCAGGGAACCTGCGGCCCCAGCTCATCAGCGATGAATCGGGCGATGGCCGCCAGTTCCTCGTCGCCGTCGTTACGGCCGGGAATCACCAGGGTGGTGACTTCCAGCCAGGTGCCGAGGCGTCGGTAGTCGCGGAGGGTCGCCAGAACCCCGGCCAAAGTGGCGCCGATCACTTCGCGGTAGAAGGTTTCGGTAAAGCCCTTCAGATCGACATTGACGGCATCGAGTACCGGCGCGATTTTTTCCAGGGCGGCGGTACTGGTGTAACCGTTGCTGACGAAGACGTTCCCGAGCCCTTTTTCGTGGGCGAGAACGGCCGTATCGTAGGCATATTCGTAGAAGATGGTCGGTTCGGTGTAAGTATAGCTGATGCTGCGGCAGCCCGCCGCGAGAGCCTGCCGGACAACCTCTTCGGGGGCGACGTGGCGTCCCGGGATCTCCCGCTTGCTGTGCAGCCATTGGGAAATTTCCGCGTTCTGGCAGTGGCAGCAACGGAAGTTGCAGCCGACGGTGGCGATGGAGTAGCTGCGGGAGCCAGGCAGATAGTGGAAAAGCGGTTTCTTTTCAATAGGGTCGACATTTTCGGCGATGAGCCGGCCGTAGACCAGAGAGAAGAGTTTTCCCCCCTGGTTTTCCCGCACGCCGCAGATCCCGCGCCGTCCCGGAGGGATGATGCAGGCGTGGCGGCAGAGACCACAACGAACCCGGTCGTCGTCGAGTTTTTCCCAGAACATGGCTTCATGCATCATGGCCTCCTTCACCAATGGATGAGCCAAGTATAGCAGAAGATGGAAAACGCGCCGGTGAAGGAGGGACAGAGAGGGGGAAAAGGTCAGAACATGAAGCGGCGCATGCTGATATTGAGAAGGAGTCCGGTGCCGATCATCGTTGTGACCATGCTGGTCCCGCCGTAGGAGAAGAGGGGCAGGGGCACCCCAACCACCGGCAACAGGCCGATGACCATTCCTAGGTTGACTACGATATGCCAGAAAATCATGGCTGTGACCCCGAGGGCAAGCATCATGCCGAACATGTCCGTCGAGCGGCGGGCGATGTAGATCCCCCAGATGATGAGAAAAAGGTAGAGCCCCAGCAGGATTAGCGAACCGGTGAAGCCCCATTCTTCGGCGAAGACGGAAAAGGCGAAGTCGGTGTGCCGTTCCGGCAGGAAGGAAAGCTGCGACTGGGTTCCCTGCATAAAGCCCGCGCCCCAGAAACCGCCGCTACCGACGGCAATTTTCGACTGGATGATATGGTAGCCTGCGCCCAGGGGATCGTGCTCGGGGTTGAGAAAGGTGAGGATGCGCTGCTTCTGGTAAGGGCGGAGTAGGAACCAGCCTCCCGATGCTGCCGACGTACCGAGGACCGCCAGCACCGCCAGGGCTGAGCGGCGGATGCCGGCAAAAAGGGACATGGTGCCGCCGATGAAGATAACCATCATGGCGGTGCCGAGGTCGGGTTGTTTCATGATCAGTACCGCCGGCACGCCAAGCAGAGTGAAGGGGACGAGGAGCTGACGCAGGGAATACCCGCGCAGGTTACCCTGTTGGGCGAAGTAGCGCGCCAAGGTGATGATGATGACGATTTTTATGATTTCACTGGGCTGGAGATTTAAAAAGCCCAGATCCAGCCAGCGGGTTGCGCCCATGCTCGTCTTGCCCACCAGCAGAACCGCCAACAGTAGAGCCAGGGTCAGCCCGTAAAGGAAAAAACCGCAATATTCCAGGTGGCGGTAGTCGACGCTGCTGACCGCCAAGGCGATTATCAGTCCAATGCCCAGCCAGTACAGCTGTTTAAGATAGATGGGAGGACCGGCGCTGGTCCAGACCGAGGTGGCGCTGTACAGATTGAGGATGCCGATGCCTGCCACCGTCAGGACGGTGAGGAGCAGCACCCAGTCGAAATGGGTTAAAAGTCTGCGGTCGAACATTCCGTTCAGTCTCCTTCCCTTTGCGGCGCGATCTCTTCGGTCTGCGGAGGCACGATTCCGCTGGCCCCAAAGGGGGCGGGGGGCGGGACGAGGGGTCCGGCAGGAACAAAGATCGGTGCTCTCTCCGTTGCCGGCGGCGCAGCGGAGCGTGTGTTGAGAGTTTGCTCCAGGCTTTGTCCCGAAGAACCGTCTCCGTTGGCCGCCGGAAAGGGAACGGGACTGACTGCCGGCGTTGGGACGGACGGCAGGGGAGCGGGGGACGCGGGAGGAGGAATGGGCACATCGAAATAGTCGGCGAAGATCGCCTGGGCCACAGGTGCGGCGCTGCCGCTGCCGCTGCCGCCATGTTCCACCAGGACCGCCACGGCGATTTCCGGAGCTTCCGCCGGCGCGTAGCCGACAAAGAGCGCATGGTCACGGAAGCGGTAGGCAACCTCCCGTTTCGGCGCGTGGTCGTCCTTGAGCTTGACCACCTGCGAGGTGCCGGTTTTGCCGGCAATGCGGATCTCATTCAGCCGGCTCTTGTAGGCGGTCCCACCGGGTTCGTTGACCACCGCTTCCATCCCCCGCTTCACCACCTGGAGATCGTCGGGATTGAGACGAGCGTCGTTGAGGATTTCCGGATGCATTTCTTCGAGGACATTCCCCGTCAGGTCCTCGATGCGGCGGATGACCTGCGGACGCGGGACGATACCGTTATTGGCGATACCGGCGGTCATGACCGCGAGTTGCAAAGGGGTCGCCAAGACATAGCCCTGGCCGATGCTGGCGATGACCGTCTCCCCGTCGTACCAGCGGGTGCCGTGACGCTGTTGTTTCCACTGGCGGTCGGGGATCAGCCCGGCCTTCTCCCCTTCGAGGGGGAAGCCGAGGGGGATGCCGAGGCCGAGAGCGCGGGCCATGGCGGCGATGCGGTCGATACCGAGATCGAGGGAGACCTTGTAGAACCAGACGTCGCAGCTTTCCTTGAGAGCCCGTTTCAGGTCGACCCGACCGTGGCCGGTGCGCTTCCAACAGCGGAATTTACGGTTGCCGTGGCTCAGAGCGCCGCCGCAGTCGACGGTGGTCGAGGGATAGGCCACCCCCGCCTTGAGCGCCGCCAGGGCGGTGATCATCTTAAAGGTCGAACCGGGCGGGTACTGGCCCTGGATGGTCTTGTCCTGCAAGGGATGGCGGGGGTTTTGCAAGAGCTCGATCCATTCCTTGCCGGAAATGCCCCGGGCGAAGAGGGCGGGATCGAAGGCGGGACGGCTGGCCAGGGCGAGAATCTCGCCGGTCTTGACATGAATCGCTACCGCCGCTCCGGCCTCCTCGCCGAAAGCGGCCTCGGCGGCCGCCTGCAATTTCCGGTCGATGGTGAGAAAGACCTTGCTCCCCGGTTGCGGTTCCTGGATTTTAAGGATGCGCAGCTCCCGCCCCTTGACATCCACTTCCAGCAGACGTTCTCCTTCGACGCCGCGCAGATATTTTTCCAGCAGTTTTTCCAGGCCGCGCTTACCGACAAAGTCTCCGGGCCGGTAGTCGTTGCTGAACCTTTTACTTTGCAGCTCTTTCTGGGTGATTTCACCCAGATAGCCGAAAAGATGGGCGCCCAGACCAGCGTGAGGGTAGGAACGCAGGGGTCGCACCTCGGTCAGCACCCCCGGTAGATCGACGGAATTTTCCTGGATGACTTCGAGGTTTTCGCGGCTCACATCCTCGGCCAGCGGAAAGGGGCGGTAGCGGGGGAAGCGGGAACCGCTCTGCCAGCGTTTCTCCAGTTCCGCCGGATCCTCGCCGAGGATGTCGGCGAGACGCGCCAGGAGCGCATCCTTGTCCTCCACCTCCTGGCGCAGCACGGAAATGGTGAAGGATGGACGGTTGTCGACCAGGATCTCGCCGTTGCGGTCGTAGATCGGTCCGCGCGGCGCGGCGACGGGGATATAGCGGATGCGGTTCTTTTCCGAAAGTTCGCGATAGCGGTCGGCATTGATGATCTGCAGATACCACAAGCGTAGCACCAGCAGCAGGAAGATCAGGACCACCGCCAGGGAGAGGAACATGAAACGCTTCTTCAGGCCGGGGTTTTCTTCCCAGCCGCTGTTGAGGCTCATGGCGAAAATTCTCGGGAGAGGCCCAAAAACCCACCGCGCCGTTCCATGCGGCGGTCTGGAAGACAGCGCAGGAACAAGAGCGCGAACAAGGTATTGAGGAGGGCTTCGGGCAGGAGGATGTGCAGCAGGACCGGCCATTGCCGCCCGGCTTCGGCGAAGAGTAGAAGCAGGGCACTGATCAGCATGCCTTTGACGAGAGTGGCGAAAAATGCCAAAAGCAGCAAGAGCAATGGGCTTTCGGTGTTGAACCGCCCCGCTCCGGTCTTGATCATCAGGAAAATGAGCAAAAAAGTAATGCCGAAGAGGCCGAAGTCACTGCCGGCAAAGACATCCTCCAAGGCGCCGAGATACCAGCTGCACAGTCCGCCGCGCAGCCAGTCGCGGCTCAGTCCCAGGTAAGCGACCACCAGCAGCAGCAGGTCCGGCTTGAGGTGCTCCGGCAGCAGGCGGGGCAAGACCGCGACCTGCACAAAAAGAAGCAGAAGGCTGAGGAGAAAAAAAGCCGCCAGGCGTTTCACGGGTTCTCCTCCAGCAGGACAAGGACCTCTTCCAGACGGGAAAAATCAACGGCGGGAGCGACTTCGACCTGCTGAAACATGCCGTATTCTTCCCGTTCCACCCGCACCACGGCGCCGATCGGCAGGCCCTTGGGAAAGACGCCGCCGTTGCCGGAGGTGATGACCTGGTCGCCGATCTCGATATCTTCTTCGCGCAGGGCAAATTCGAAGGTGAGGCCGGTGCCGCTCCCCCGGCAGATGCCGCGGCTGCGATTGCGCTGGATCAGGGTCGCGATCGCCGAGGACGCGTCGGTGATCAGCAGTACCCGGGCCTGGTGGGGGGAGGTGCGGATGATCCGTCCCGCCACCCCCTCGGCGACGACCACCGGCATCCCTTCGCGGATGCCGGCCTCACTTCCCTTGTCGATCATAACCGTACGAAACCAGCTTGTCGCGTCCTCGGTGATGACCTGGGCGGGGAGCGCAACAAGAGCCTGCTGCTCGCGAAAATCGAGAAGTTTGCGCAGCCGCTCATTGGTCAGACGCAGTTCCGGGAGGCTTGCCAGTTCGCTGTGCAGCCGACGGTTCTCTTTGTTCAGGCGCAGGTTGTCCGCTTCGGTATCGACCAGCCAAAGATAACGGTCCCAGATCCCGGCGATACGGTCGAGAACCGTCTCCAGGCCGGACTGAGCCGGGGCCATGATCTGCAGAACCAGGCGCTCGAGGATATTGGTCCGTTCCTCGGTTCGGCGCAGATTGTGGGAATAGAGGAGCAGCGCGGCCAGAACCATGCCGGCGGCGAGAAGGACAGGGCGGTATTTTCGCAGCAGATCGAACATCCGCGGAAGCTTTCAGTTCCATGCAAAAGAGGGCCGAGGGCCCTCTTTTGTGTTGGATCGATAGGGAGCGGAACGCTCTCGACTCAGGAAGGAACCGTCACCCGCCTGAGCAGATCGAGTTCGTCAAGCACCTTGCCGGAGCCGAGCACGACGCAGGAAAGAGGATCCTGGGCGATGACCACCGGCAGCCCGGTTTCGTCGCGTAGCAGAGCATCGAGATTGCGCAGGTTGGCGCCGCCGCCGGCAAGGACGATCCCCTTGTCGACGATGTCGGCGGCCAATTCCGGCGGGGTTCGCTCCAGGGCGATGCGCACCGCCTCGACAATGGCATTGACCGTTTCGGAGAGGGCGTCACGGATCTCCGTAGAGTTGATTTCCAGGGTCTTGGGGATGCCGCTGACCAAGTCGCGCCCCTTGACCTCCATGGTGTGAACCTCCTCCTCGGGGTAGGCGCTGCCGATCTCAATCTTGATCTGCTCGGCGGTGCGTTCACCGATGAGCAGGTTATATTTGCGTTTCAGGTACTGGACGACGGCTTCGTCCATCTTGTCGCCGCCGACCCGCACGCTCTTGGCGTAAACGATGCCGGCCAGGGAGATGACCGCCACCTCGGTGGTGCCGCCGCCGATGTCGACGATCATGTTGCCCGAGGCTTCGGTGATCGGCAAGCCGGCACCGATGGCGGCGGCCATCGGCTCCTCGATGAGGTAGACCTCGCGGGCGCCGGCCGACTCCGCCGACTCTTTGACCGCACGCTTTTCCACCTGGGTGATCCCCGAGGGGACGCAGATGACGATACGCGGCCGCACCAGGGTCTTGCGGTTGTGGACCTTCTGAATAAAGTAGCGGAGCATTTCCTCGGTGATGTCGAAGTCGGCGATGACCCCGTCCTTCATCGGGCGGATGGCGACGATGCTCCCCGGAGTGCGGCCGAGCATCTTCTTGGCCTCTTTGCCGACGGCGAGAACTTTTTTCTGGCCGACACTGTCTTTCTGTACCGCCACCACGGACGGCTCACTGACGACGATGCCCTTGCCTTTGAGGTAGACAAGAGTGTTGGCGGTACCCAGGTCGATGGCGAGATCGTTGGAAAACATCCCCCAGATGGCATCAAATAGATTGAACATGGAAAGCCTGGATCTCCTTTCGGGCACGGGGCTTGCGGCTGAGAAAAATGGCGTTCACCCTATCAAAAAGCCCCAGCCATTTCAAGCTGGAAAAAGGAAAAAGATATTGCATTTGCGCAGTTGATTGTCTAACATGCTGCGCTGTTTCCAAGCCCTTAAATCACGCAAAGGAGTCTTCCCCGGCATGCTGGATCTGATCCGGAAAAAGCAGAAATCGGTCTTCATTAAGCTGGCGTTCGCCATAATCATTCTCAGTTTCATTATCGGCTACGCCATGCTCACCTCGCCCGGCGACAGCGGCGATGCCCGGGGCAACAGCGTGGCGGTGACCATTGACGATGCGTCGGTCAGCTTTGCCGACTATGAAAGTGCCTACGGCAATCTCTACAGCCTTTACCAGAACATCTATCGTGAGCAATTCACTCCGGAACTGGAAAAGCAGCTGGGTCTGCGTCGTCAGGCTCTCGACATGCTCGTCGAGCAGGCTCTTCTGTCCCGCGAGGCTTCCCGGCTCAAACTGAAGGTCGCAGACCAAGAGCTGGTCAAGGCTATCGCCGATGTCCCCGCTTTTCAAGAAGGCGGAGCTTTCAACAAAGACCGTTATCTGCAGGTTCTGGCCTATCAACGCCTGACCCCGGAAGAATTCGAGAGCCGCCAGCGCCAGCAGTTGCTGGCGGAGAAGGCGCGCGAGGCGATCATTGGCCAGGTCGACGTCGGTGATGCCGATATCGATGACGAATACCGCCGTCGCTATGAACAGATCAGCCTCGCCTTTGTCCGTCTGGCTCCGGCCCGCTTCGAGGATCGGGCCAAGCCCGACGAAGAGGCGCTTCAGGCCTTCTTCGCCGAAAACAGGGAGCGGTTTCGCCTCCCTGAAAGTGTCGCTCTGCGTTACCTGCTGTTCGAACCCTCCCGTTACGCCGAGGAAGTTTCCGTCAGTGACGAGGACCTGGAAAAATACTACCGGCGCAATCTTGATAAATTCGATATTCCCGAACAGGTCAAGGCCTCTCACATTCTAATCAAGGTGCCCCTCGACGCCGATCCCGAGGCCCGGAAAAGCCTACGCGAGCGTGCCGAGAAGGTCTTGGCCGAAGTCAAGGAAGGCAAGGACTTCGCCACCTTGGTGCGGCAATATTCCGATGATCAGGGAAGCGTTCCCAAGGGCGGCTCCTTGGGCTTTTTCCCGCGCGGGGTCATGGTCCCCGAATTCGAAGCCGCCGCTTTCGCCATGAAGCCCGGAGAGATCAGCGACATCGTCACCACCCCCTTCGGGTATCACATCATCCGCTGCGACGGCTACGTCGAGCCGGGGATCAAGCCTCTGGATGAAGTGCGGGACGAGGCCAAAGCCGCAGTCGTCATCGAGAAGAGTCGGCAACTTGCCCTGGAGAAGGGCATGGATGCCTACAATATCAACCGCAAGAGCGGGGATCTGGAGAGCGCTGCCCAAGCGAACGGCCTGGAAATCCGCGAAACCGGCTTCTTTGAGCGTGACGGAGCGATCGAAGGTTTCGGCCCGGCGCCGGAAGTTTCCGCCGCCGCTTTTACCTTGGAAGAAAAGACGCTGGCCCGTCCCCTTGTTCTGCCCCAGGGGGTGATTCTCTTCACCTTGAAAGAGCGGCGTGCGAGCCGGATTCCGGAACTGAGCGAGGTGCGCGGCGCAGTCGAGGAGGACTGTCGCCGGCAACGCTCCCATGAGCTGGCGCGGACGGCGGCAGAGGAACTCCTTGCCGCCCTGCAACAAGGTGCTTCCTTGGTGGACCGGGCGGCGGCAGAAGGCTTGCGCGTCGAGGAAACCGGCCTCTTCAGCCGGGCAAACGGTGAATTCCTGCCCCGCCTCGGCAATGCTCCGGAACTGGCCAAGGCCGCTTTCGATCTGGAGTCGGGAAAGACGGTGGCCCCGGCCGTCTACGAGGTCGACGGCACTTTTGTGGTTGCCGCCCTCAAGGAACGGCAGACCGCCGATCCGACCAAACTCGATGCTGCCGGCCGTGAGGAACTCCGGGCGGCGGTGCTGACCCGCAAGAAGGACGAACGTTTCAAGGAAAAGATGGATGCCCTGAAAACACAGGCGAATATCGTCGTTTCCCCTGCCATTCAAGCCTCGATCGAAAAGGACATTTAGACATGTCGATGATACTGACCCAGAGCAATTTCAGCGATCTCAAGCTCGTCAACCGGGGTAAGGTTCGGGATATTTACGACCTGGGCGAACACCTGTTGCTGGTGGCCTCCGACCGTATTTCCGCTTTCGATGTCATCATGAACGAAGGCATTCCCCATAAGGGCTTCGTGCTGACCCAGATTTCCAAATTCTGGTTTGAGCAAATGGCCGACATCATTCCCAACCACATCGTCGCCACCGAAGTCGGCGATTTCCCGGTCGTTACCCACAAATACCGCGATCAGCTCGAAGGACGCAGCATGCTGGTGAAAAAAGCCAAGCCCCTGCCCATTGAATGTATCGTACGTGGTTACGTTTCCGGTTCGGGTTGGAAGGAATACAAGCAGACCGGGAGCATCTGTGGCATTTCACTGCCCTCCGGCCTGGTGGAGAGCCAGCAGCTTCCCGAGCCGATTTTCACCCCCTCGACCAAGGCGGAATTGGGGGAGCACGACGAAAATATCCCCTTCTCCAAGGTGGTTGAGCTCTGTGGCCAGGAGATTGCCGAGACTATCAGCAACACGACTCTGGCGATCTACAAGCGCGCTCGCGATCTGGCCGACGCCAAGGGGATCATCATTGCCGACACCAAGTTCGAATTCGGCATTTTCGAAGATCGTGTGATCTGGATCGACGAAGCCCTGACTCCCGACTCCTCGCGTTTCTGGCCCAAGGATCTCTATCGTCCCGGCGGTCCGCAGCCGAGCTTCGACAAGCAGTTTCTCCGCGACTATCTCGAAACCCTCGACTGGGGCAAAAAGGCTCCGGCGCCGCCGCTTCCGGAGGAGATCGTGCGCAAGACCGGCGAAAAATATATCGAGGCGCTTTATCGTATCACCGGGATGAAGCCCTGACGGGATGCCATAGGAAAAACCGGGCCGGGGCCATGCTCCGGCCTTTTTTGTTGGGAGCTCCGGGTTGGGAGCTCCGAGTTTGCTTGTAGCGATTAGTCGACGCCTTGGCGAGATTCTGTTGCCTGTTTTTCTCTGGGGTTGCGCAAGGATATCGAACATTTTTCTCCTGGCTGCAAGCCCCTAACCCCTGACCCCGCGGAATCCCATGCTTGAACGCCTCTTTCAGCTGCACCGGCACGGCACCACCCCCCGCACCGAAGTCGTTGCCGGCATGACCACCTTTCTCACCGGCGCCTACATCATCTTTGTCCACCCCTCCATGCTCGCCCTGACCGGCATGGATCAGGGCGCCCTGACCACCGTCACCTGCCTGATCGCCGCCCTCGGCACCCTGCTGGTGGCGCTTTGGGCCAACGCCCCGTTGATGATGGCCCCGGGCATGGGACTGAACGCTTTTTTCACCTACACCCTGGTGCTTGGCGAGGGGGTGCCCTGGCAGACCGCCCTGGGCGTCGTCTTCCTTTCCGGCCTGTTTTTTCTGCTGCTCACCTGGCTGGGAGTGCGGGAACGCCTGGCTCGGGCCATCCCCCTGGCCCTGCGGCTCGCCGCCTCCGTCGGCATCGGCCTCTTCATCGCCTTCATCGGCTTGCAGAATCTTGGCCTGGTGGTCAAAAGCGACGCGGTGCTGGTGCAGTTGGGCGCCTTTGACGCGCCCGCCCGCCTCGGGCTTTTCGGGCTATTCGTGGTCATTCTGCTGGAAGCCAAGCGCGTGCGCGGGGCCATGCTGCTGGGGATTCTCGGCACCGCCGCCCTGGGTATTCTGCTTGGCGTCTCTCCCTGGCCGCAGGGGATTGTCGCCCTGCCGCCGTCGCCGGCGCCCATCGCCCTGCAGCTGGATATCGTCGGTGCTCTGCGGATCTCCCTCTGGTCCAGCATCTTCTCCTTCATGTTCGTCGATCTCTTCGACAGCCTCGGTACTCTGCTGGCGGTCTGCCGGGAGGCGGGCATGGCCGACCCGCACGGGGGAATCCCCCACCTGCCGCGGATGCTCACCGCCGATGCCCTGGCCACGGTCGGCGGCGCCCTGCTCGGCACCAGCACCACCACCACCTTCGTCGAGTCGGCGAGCGGGGTGGCCGACGGCGGCCGCACCGGCTTGACCGGGGTCGTCACCGCCGGCCTCTTCCTCTTGGCCGCCTTTTTCACCCCGCTGATAGCCGCCGTTCCCGCTTACGCCACCGCCCCGGCCCTGATCATGGTCGGCATCTTCATGATGCGCGGCATCGGCCAGATCGACTTCTACGACTTCGAAGAGGCAGCCCCGGCCTTTCTCACCGTGCTGCTCATGCCCCTGACCTATTCCATCGCCAACGGCCTGGCCTTTGGTTTTATCGCCTATGTGGCGATCAAGCTCGCCTTGGGCAAGGCGCGGGAATGCGATCCCTTTCTGCTCGGAACGGCGGCATTTTCCCTGGGCAGTCTGCTGATTTGACGGCACTCGGCGAGGTGGATTATTTTTTCGCGAAAAAGCGTAAAAAAACCTGTTGACACCCTCGCGCCGACTTTGCTATAAGTTGGCTCCGTTGCACGGGGCTATAGCTCAGCTGGGAGAGCGCTTGAATGGCATTCAAGAGGCCGGCGGTTCGATCCCGCCTAGCTCCACCAAAGAAATCAAAGGGTTAGCTGGTATCCAGCTAGCCCTTTTTTCATTTTTTGGGGTCAATGTCATGCAAATTGTCATGTAAGGAAAAATGGGGGTGTTTTGTGTCATGCGACCGGCCCCCCTGGTGAAAAAGGGAAGGGGCGGGGGCAGGCTCCCCAGGTGTGACCGGCAACCCGACAAACGCAAACCACAAAATATAGGGCGTTGCAAAGGTCATGAAGGTCATTTTCGGCCTAACCTTCTGATATAAATAAGAAAAAGCCCTGTGACCTTCGGTTTTTCAATCGCCGGAAGGTCACAGGGCTTTTTCAAAGGTCATTTTCTGGCGGGGCCGGGGCGATCCGGCGGTGATCCTCCCCGGCTTCACTTCCGGGCGCTCTTTGCTTTCTCTTCACCGGCTCCGGCGGCGCTTTGCAGTCGGGCCAAAACTTCAACCGCCCCCTGTAAGTGATCCGGGGCAAGGTGCGAATATCGAAGGGTCATGGTCAAGCTGGCATGGCCTAGCAGGCGGCTAACGGTGGTCAGATCAACCCCGGCCATGACAAGTTGACTGGCGAAGGTATGGCGCAGGTCGTGAAAATGGAAGTCGTGAATCTTGGCACGGCGGCAAGCGGACGCGAAGGATCGTTTCAGATCATGCCAGCGGCCCCCGGTGTCGGGATTGTAAAAAACTAGGTTCGTGTCCAGGCGCCGGACCAGCCCCTTTAAGCAGTTTTGCAGGGTGGCGTTTATCGGAATGTCCCGGCCATGCCCGCTTTTAGTTTTGTCCAGGTGAATAAAACCATGCTTAAGGTCAACCCGATCCCAGGTTAAGCCCAGGATTTCCCCCCTCCGACAGCCGGTGTTCAAAGCGAAAATCAAAACCGGCTTCAAGTGGTGTTCGGCGGCTTCGATCAGCTCTTGAATTTCAGCCAGGGAAAGAAACCTGCTCCGGCGGTTTTCTTCTTTCATCAGCTTAACGCGGCGCAGACGGTCCAGGGCGTCCTTGCCGATAAGTTCCCATTCATGGGCCTTGGTTAGCATGTGTTTCAGGCAGGCAAGGTGCCGGTTGACACTGGCGACAGAAAGAGCCCCCCGCGTCGTGTTCACAGCCCTTCCCGGCCTCGGTTGCGACAACAGCCGGGCCTGCCAGCCTTCCACGGCGGCTAGGGTTAAGGCGTTCAGCTTCACTGTGCCAAATTCTTTTTTCAGTTCCTTAACAAAAATCCGCTTGGCAGCAACGGCTTTTTGTGTTGCCACAAATTCTAAATAGCGTTCGGCCAGCTCGGCAAAGGTCGTGTTCATGGTCCGGCGGCTTGTGACCGGCGGGGCGGTCCCCTCGGCAATCGCTTTGCGGCGGCAGGCCAGCAGATATTCAGCGGCAGCTTTAAAAGCGCTCCCGCTCGATTCAAAATGTTGCCTCCCGTCAAGGCCAGCGTAAGTAATCCACCATATCCGGCCCCGCCGATAAATCCCCTTACTATTCTTCGCTTTCGCCATCGGTACCCTCGCTTGTGAAGATAAAAAGGCAAGGCAGGGGGCAAGGCCCCTTTTCGGTTGACCGGTTCCTAGCCTTGGCGCGGTGGGGGCGCTCCGGGGCGGTGCTTGCATAAGCCTTTGCGGCCTTCCTAAGCCCGATTGCCTTCGGCGGTCATGCGCCCTTGTTTTTGTCTTTGTTTTTTGTTGTCAAAAACTGATTATATTTATATTTGTTGATTGTTTTTTGTCAAGTTGATTTTATTGACAGGTAGCACTTTGACGGATAACATGCCCGGCACTATGGCGCGTCCAAGAACAGGCATCGAAAGAGTTCAAACCGGCCTTCGGCTTCGGCCCGAATTGCTCAAGGTTTTACGTCACTTGGCGATTGACCAAGGGCGGCCTTATTCGGCCCTTGTGGAAGAGGCCATAGAGGATTATTTGCAAAAACTCGGTGTCGAAATCCCGCAACCCGAAGCGGCGGAAGAGTAGCCCCCCGCGATCCTTCCCGGCGATCCCCTCCGTTTTTCCATCGGCAGTAACCCCCCTTTTTGGCGCTCTCTCTCTCCGGTTTTTTTTCGATTTTCGGCCCCCCAGGGGAAAACTTTTTTTTCGCCGGGATATTACATTTCACATTACAGCAGCAGCTAAGCCCCCGTTTTCAATGATGCTTTCGATAGGGCTTTTGATTGTATATCAGAAGGCCGGGGGGTGAAACCGGCGCTTTTAAGCGGGTTCGCCGGTCTTCGATTTTTCGGCTTTCGACCGAAGGCGGAAAAGCAGAGCAAAAACGAGGGGGCGTTTTTCCGGTCTTCCAGGGATATTTCAAAAAAATCATGGGGTCAGAATCCGGGGCCTTGGCTCCCTTGTTCGGGGGCGGGCCTGGAAGGACCCAAGCCCCCCTTGGGCCTTCATGACCGGCGGGCGCTCCCCCATGGCAGCGGGTGAAGAGAAACAGACCGGCCAAGGCTTCACCGGCATCGGCGCGGCCTTGGCCGGTTCCCTTCCGGCGGCGTCCATGACCTTTGAAAGTTTTCAATCGTCATGCCCGGAAGGGGGCGCGGGGGAAAGGATCAATGGTGCGTGGTTCCGGTCGGCATCATTTCCAGGCGGGCCATAGCGGCGCCCTCATGGAGCCAACGGAGAATCCC
Organism: Trichloromonas sp.; assembly: GCF_034006665.1. Taxonomy (GTDB): domain Bacteria; phylum Desulfobacterota; class Desulfuromonadia; order Desulfuromonadales; family Trichloromonadaceae; genus Trichloromonas. The sequence goes on along the minus strand of NZ_JAVESI010000039.1, from coordinate 2,663 downwards.
GGCCTTCTCTTGACGAAGTTTGTTTAACAGCTCTTCGGCTTCGTCGGGGGCGTGTTCACGGTCGAAGCCCCGGCCTTGGTCCGGCAGTCCGGCCCTGATTGATTTCATCAGGCGGCGCAGCTCTTTTTTCGGGTGTCCGGTTACTTCGTGTAAAATTTGCACCATGATTGTTTGGGTGGTCATTCGATCCCTTTCGTTTTGGGGTCCGGCGGGCTATGGTAGGGCATGGCCCGCCGGACGTTCGGCGGTTGTGGGTCAATTCTGGCGGTCGGTTTCGACAGGCGCGGCCTGGTGTTGTCCGGCAACGAAGACGGCGGCCTGTAACTCCTCTTCGACCCTCGCAAGCTCCTTGCTTGCGGCCTTCACTTGGCGGCGCAGTTCATCCCGGCGGCCTGCCAGGTAATTGCATTGTTCCGCAGGTGTGCGGGGTTGTTCTTGGGTTTTTTTCCTCATGCGCGGGGTTCCTTTCGTTGTTGATTGGCGGCGGCCAGCTCTTCCAGTTCGGCCTTGGCGCGTTCAAGTTCAAATTCGATCCGCTCCTTCTCATTTTCGAGCCGGTCGAGTTCGCGTTTTACGGCCTGCATTTCTCCCAGGAAAAAAATTCTTCGGGCTTGCGGTGGGATTTCGTCGGTTGATTTCATGCGTCTTGCTCCTTTCGGTTGGGCGGCGTGTAGCCGGTCATTATGGCGGCTTGGGCCTCGGCATCCTCTCGGCTCAAACCGGCGTCAAATTCCAATATCGCGGCCCGTTCCTCGAACATTTCCCGCAAGGTTTCGCTTGGCGGTTGTCCTCCCGCCCACCATCGGAAACGGCGGGGGGCGGTCATGGGGATTATCAACCCACCATCCGGGCCGATCTTCGGCAGGGCTTCCGGGTCTTCGGGTGGAAATGGTTCGTCAGGCAGCGGCACAGCGGCGACGGTTGCGGCGATCCCGGCGGCTATCAGCTTTTCGGCCTTGGCTTGGTCAATTTCAAGCTCGGTTCCGGCAGCGATCCGGCGCGTTCCTCCCCCGGCCAAGGGGGCATCAAAGGCGCGCATGAAGACAACCCGGCAAGTCATGGATCCAGCTCCCCGGCGTCGAAGATCAGCCCGGCCAGCTCGGCAGGGGCGGCGGGGTCAACCGGCGGCGCGGTTGCGGCTTCGGCGGCCAGTTCGGCGGCGCGAGGTTTGGGGAAAAATCGGATACTCGCTTTTTCGTGGGCGGTCCTTGTGCTGTCAATTTCAAACCCGATCCCGGCGGTTTCCAGAGGTACGCGCAACCGTTCCACGGATTTTCGGAAGCTCCGGGGCGTCGGGAATCGGTCTTTCGGGTCAGGGTTCGCTATCTCCTTGAGCTTGGCGCAGACCTCTTTAAAACTCCCGGCGGGGTAATCGTGCCGGGCGCAGGTTTCAAGAATGGCGGCGAAAAACGGGTTCCCTTCGGCAAGTTCCAGGTGTTGCGCCCCCTGGTTTCGGAAAAATTCAGCCAGATAGCGGCCTCCGGCGCCCTCTTCTTGGGCTTCGGCAATGGCGGCGGCCAGGCGGGCAAATTGCGCCATACGGGGCAGGCGCGGGGGACGGTAGCTCGGCAGCCGATCCAGCCCGGCAGCGACCAACGACAGCAGGCCCCCCAGGATTTCCGGCAGCGCGGCGGCAAAAACGGTTTCAAGTTCATCATCGGCCTGTCTGGTGTCGTCTTCGATTCTTTCAAGCTGAATCCGCAGCGTTCTTTCCAAAAAGTCGGGCCGATCCGATAGGCTGTTAATGCTGGTGAAGCAAAGTGTTAAGTCGGCAACCAACGTCAAAAGTTCCGCGTCACTATGCAGCTTGCGGCGTTGCGGGGCGGCGCCGGTAATAACCCCGCTCAAGGTGTCGGCTACGTCGGGCATCAAGCTTGACAAGTTGTCCAACGCCAAAAAAAAATTTCTTGCCAAGAGCAAATCCAGGTCTTCCGGTTTTCTCGGTATCATCGTCAGGGCCGGATTTCCGGGGTCAACCAGCCCCTTGAAAAACCGGGCAACGGTCGATTTCCCGGACCCTTGCGGGCCGGTAATGACCAGCGCGGGGCGGGCGATCCCAGGAACCAGACAGGCGGCCAAGGTAGCCAGAACGAAAGGCCGGGCCTCCTCCGCCACGTTGATAAACTCGAACAGGCGGCCCGCGTTGCCAGGCGTTATGGGGTCAGGGTGGGGCAGCTTGTGCGGCCAGGGACGGAACAGCCCGACAGGGGCGGCAACAATCCGCCACGATCCCCCGGCAATCCGGGCGGCGCGGCGGTTGCCAAGGTCCAGCAGAAGCGCCCCGTCAAGCCATGCGGCACGGTTCGCCATAATGGCGGGGGTTCCATCCCGGCGGGCGGCATAAGACAGCACGGCGACAGCGGCGGCCAGGGTGTCTTTCCCGGCGGTTTGGCCGGTGGCTCGGTAATACATGGCGGCGACGGTTTCGACCAACAGCGGATTTTTTGCATCCAGGGGGAAAATCTCGCCATCAATGGCGACGTAAGTTTGACCGGCGGGGTCATAGTAGAGCGGGGCATCTTCCAGCAAGGCCAATAGGCGCGGGCCTCCCCGGCCTTCAGTTTCGTCCCGTTGACGGCGACGGCGGGCCGGGCGGGTTTCGTCGATTTCTTCCGGGTCCGGTTCGATCAGCAGGGCGGGGGGCGCGTCAACCGGCCAGGGGT
>NZ_JAVESI010000038.1:0-33230 GCF_034006665.1 Trichloromonas sp. | reverse complement strand
CCCTCGCAAGGCATTGGAATTGTTGAGGAATATACCATAGATTACGTCCCGGCGCAAGAAAAAAATTGCAAATAATCTAATGATTTAAACTATTTGTCGGATCTTCTCTTTTTGCGGTGGCATCATAGGTTAATCGACGTCTAAAGTCAATCCGCATCGCCGCCCCAAGCCGTGCGCAACCCTCTGGAAAACCGGGGATCAGGAGTTCCCCTGAAACTGCACATAAAGGATAAAGGCGAGCAGGGCCACCGCTAGCCAGCAGGTAATAATGTCGGTGGTCTTCACCGGTGGCGACTGGGCCATGGCTCGGGTCTCCTCGCTGATCGCCGCCGCCGGCACCCGCTCCAGCAACGCCCGGACCAGTTGCGGAAAGTCGGCATAGGCGTTGGAAAGGATGATGAACTCCTCGCCGACGCACAGGGTCACAAAGGCCCGCTTGCGCACCAGAACCGTCTCCATGGCGGTCATATCGGCAAAGGGGAGATACTTGCTGCGCAGAAATTTCTGGACAGTGACCCCTTCGTCGGCAATGACCGTCCGGCGAAAAACGCTTTCAACGAAGAAAGCGGCCACCGGCAGCAGCATGAAGCCGAGAATGAGCGCTTTGGCCAGGGGTTGGCTCTGGACCACCACCGTAACCAGCAGGGCCAAGGAGAGCAGCAGGAGCAGGCCGAGAGGAAGAAGAAATGTCCGGCGGATATAAAAGATCTGTTCTTGGGGCACGATAGGATTCTCCCAGCCGCTAAGGGCCTTGTTTTGTTGATTTACTCCGTTCGAACAAATAAACCGCTTTTGCCGCCATGATTCCGGCGATGCGGACCACGGCGAAGACATCCCCTTTTTCCATATTGCGATCGAGAATCCGGGCGAGAGTGGCCTCTTCCATGCGCACCTCCCCCCGCGCCACAGCGACGCGACGGGTCGGTGCCTTCTCCCCGACCTCGACCATGATCGCCTGGCCCTCGGCATCGAAATGGGTCAACCGGTCTTCGCTCACAGAAACCTCCGGAAACGCGGTGATTTGTGATTCATGGTTGGTTCACGGCACAACTGGTCACTATCAACCAATCACCCATCACGGCCTTACGCGAAAAGACCGTCCAGCGCCTCTTCGGCGCGGCGGACGCCGATCAGTTCCAGGCCCGGCGGAGCTTCCAGATTCTTCAGGTTGCCGGTGGGAAGGAAGCAGCGGTTGAAGCCGAGCCGGGCCGCTTCCTTGACCCGCAACTCCGGACGGGAGACAGCTCGCACCTCCCCAGCCAGGCCGACCTCGCCGAAGAGGATGGTGCGCGGCGGAATCGGCTTGTTGAGGTGGCTGGAAGCGAGGGCCGCCAGCACCCCGAGATCGACAGCCGGCTCGGCCAGGCGCACGCCGCCGGCAACATTGAGAAAGATGTCTTGGGCCAAAAGCGAGAGACCAACCTTCTTTTCCAGCACCGCCACCAGCAGCGATACCCGATTATGATCGATGCCCATGGTCGTGCGCCGGGGGGTGCCGAAGGAGGAACCGGAAACCAGAGCCTGGAGCTCGACCAGGATCGGTCGGCTCCCCTCCAGGGCCGGAACCACGGCGCTGCCGGCGGCCCCTTCCAGACGCTCGGCAAGAAACAGCTCCGAGGGGTTGGTGACCTCGGCCAAACCGACCTCCCGCATTTCGAAGACGCCGATTTCGTTGGTCGAACCAAAACGGTTCTTGACTGCCCGCAGAATCCGGTAAGGATGACCGGGATCCCCCTCGAAGTAAAGGACGGTGTCAACCATATGTTCGAGCATGCGCGGCCCGGCGATGGAACCGTCCTTGGTCACGTGGCCGACGATGAAGGTCGGGATGCCGTCCCCCTTGGCCACCTGCATCAGCCGTCCGGCGCATTCCCGCACCTGGCTGACGCTCCCCGGCGCCGACTCCAGAGCGGCAGTGAAGATGGTCTGGATCGAGTCGATGACGAGAAAGGCCGGCTTGAGTTCCCGTACCCGGTCGAGAATTGTTTCCAGGGCGGTTTCCGCGAGCAGGAAGAGATCGTGGGCACCGACGCCAAGGCGCTCGCCACGGAGTTTGACCTGGCGCGCCGACTCCTCGGCGGTGACATAGAGGGCGGACCCGACCCGGGCGAGGCAGTCGACTGCCTGCAAAAGCAGGGTCGACTTGCCGATGCCGGGGTCACCGCCGATCAGGGTGAAGGAACCGGCCACCACGCCGCCGCCGAGTACCCGATCGAGTTCGCCGATGCCGCAACTGATGCGGTCTTCCTCCGAACTTTTCACCTCGACCAAGCGTTGCGGCGGCAGACCGGTGGCTGCGGTCGCCTGTTTTCCTTTACCCTTGAGCGGGGTCAGGGTCTCTTCGACGAGGGTGTTCCACTGCCGGCAATCGGGGCATTTGCCCAGCCATTTCGGGCTCTGGAAACCGCACTGCTGACAGGTATAGATGGTTTTCTGTTTCACCCGTTCCCTTTCTTCGTTGAAAATTCTCTCATCTTAGGCAAAACCTCCGGGGCCTGTCAATCGCCAAGGGGCCGGGCGCGGTTGACATCCCGTCAGGGACTGTTAGAAATTCTGAAAGAGGTGCTTCGCGCGCCGGTTCCCATGCGGCGGGAAAGGAGATTCCATGAACGCAACCATCCTGCTCTCGGTGGGCAGCTTCGTTCTGATTCTCGCGGTGCTGGTGCTGTTGCGGGCCAAAAGCGCCCGCTTCGAGGTGAAACCAGCGGATATCGTGGTGGCGGTCGTGCCGGTGGTGGTCTTTCTGCTGGTCACCGGCAAACTTCAGACGTTCGAGATCGGCGAAGGAGGGGTCAAGATCGAGACCGCCTTTGTCCAGGCCTCGGCTTCCACCATCGAAAAACAGGTGACGCCCCTCGTCGGCATCCCCGCCGAGCCGGTACGGCTCGGCCCCAAAGGCGGGGTCAATGAAATTCCCCGCCTGCTCGAAAGCGAAACCGAAGGCCTGACCTTCCGCCTCGGCCACGGGGGCTACTGGGGTCCGACCATCGCCGAGTATTTCGCCGCCCTCTCCCGCCAGCCCTTTCTCAAATATGTCATCATCGAAGGTCGCGACAGCCGTTTCTTCGGCCTGGCCAACGCCCGGGAACTCGCCGAATTTTTCCAGGAGGGGTACGAGGTGCCCGTCAACGCCGATCAGTTTGCCAAGTGGCTGAACGAGTCGGACACCAAGGCTCTCGCCGAGTTGCCTGGCTTCATCGGTAGCGCCGACGCGGTCAGCAAAGGGACGGACAAATACCAGGCACTGCTCAAGATGGAAACCCTTAATGTCGACCGGCTGCCGGCGACCAACGAAGCGGGACGTTTCGCCGGCATGGTCGAACGTTCGCGGCTGACCGCGAGTCTCTTGATCGACGTCGCCAGCAATCTCAACAAGTAACCCATCCCGGGAGGTAACCCATGATCGACACGTCGGGTTTCATCCGCTGGTTCGAGACCCTCGGCAAAGAGGACGTGCCGCTGGTCGGCGGCAAGAACGCCTCACTGGGAGAGATGGTCGGAGCGCTCAGGGACGAAGGCATCCGGATACCGGATGGTTTCGCCACCACCGCTGGAGCCTACCGGAAATTCCTCGCCGCTAACAAACTGGACGAAAAGATCCGCACACTGCTTGCCGACTTCAAGACCGGGGCCGCCTCTTTGGCCGAAACCGGCGCCGCCATCCGCAAATTGATCCGCCGGGGACGCTGGCCCGATGATCTGGCCGAGGGTATCGTCGCCGCCTATCGCGAACTGGGCGCCCGTTTCGGGCGCGACGAGGTCGACGTTGCCGTACGCAGCAGCGCCACTGCCGAGGATCTGCCCGAAGCGAGCTTCGCCGGCCAGCAGGAGACCTTTCTCAACATCAGCGGCGAGGAGGAACTGCTCGAAGCCTGTCGCAAGTGTTATGCCTCGCTCTTCACCGACCGCGCCATCAGCTACCGCGAGCATCACGGTTTCGATCACACGCAGGTAGCCCTTTCTATCGGCGTGCAAAAAATGGTGCGCTCCGACTTGGCCGGAGCCGGGGTGATGTTCTCCATCGACACGGAAACCGGCTTCCCCGACGTGGTGGTGATCGACGCCGCCTGGGGACTGGGGGAGATGGTGGTGCAGGGGGCGGTCAATCCCGACAGCCATACGATCTTCAAACCGCTTCTCGCTTGGCCCGGATTGCGGCCGATCCTGCGTAAACGCCTCGGCACCAAGGAGAAGAAGATGGTTTACGGGCGCGGCGGCAGCCACGCCACCCGGATCAGCGACACCACCGCCGACGAACGTCATGCCTTAGTACTCAGCGATGACGAGATTCTGCACCTGGCCCGCTGGGCCTGCGCCATCGAGCGCCACTACGACCGGCCGATGGACATGGAATGGGCCAAAGACGGCGAGACCGGCGAACTTTACATCGTCCAGGCCCGGCCGGAAACGGTGCAGTCCCGACGCGAGGCCGGAGTGCTGATGAGCTACGCCTTGGAGGAATCGGGGCCGCTGCTGCTCACCGGGTTGGCCATCGGCGAGGCGATCGCCACAGGACCGGTGCAGGTGATCAAGAACGCCGCCGACATCGAACGCTTCGTTCCCGGGAACATCCTGGTCACGGGCATGACCGACCCCGACTGGGTGCCGGTGATGAAAAAAGCCGCCGGCATCATCACCGACCACGGCGGCCGCACCTCCCATGCCGCCATCGTCAGTCGCGAACTCGGCATCGCCGCCGTAGTCGGCACCGGGCGCGGCACCAGCGAACTCAAGGACGGCGAGGAAGTGACCCTCAGTTGCGCCGAGGGGGAGACGGGCAAGATCTACCGGGGCCGGCTCAAATTCCGTGCCGAGGAACTGAGTCTCGACCAACTCCCCACGATTCGTACCCGGATCATGCTCAACATCGCCAGCCCGGCAGCGGCCATGCGCTGGTGGCGCCTCCCCTGCCGGGGGATCGGGCTGGCGCGCATGGAATTCATCATCAACGGCATTATCCAGGCCCACCCCATGGCCCTGGTCCATTTTGACCAGTTGGAAGACAAGGAAGCGAAGCAGCGTATCCGCGAACTGACCCGGAATTATCCGGACAAGTGTGAGTATTTTGTCGACCAGCTCGCCCAGGGGATCGCCGTCATCGCCGCCAGCCAGTACCCCGAACCGGTCGTCGTGCGCATGAGCGATTTCAAGACCAACGAGTATGCCGAGTTGATCGGCGGACGCCAGTTCGAATTCGCCGAAGAAAACCCGATGATCGGCTTCCGCGGCGCCTCCCGCTACTACAGTGACCGCTACCGGGCCGGTTTCGCTCTGGAATGCGCCGCCATCCGCCGGGTGCGAGAGGCCATCGGCCTGACCAACGTCATCGTCATGATCCCCTTCTGCCGCACCCTGACGGAGGCGGACCGGGTACTTGAGGTCATGGCCGAGGAAGGATTGAAACGGGGCGAACAGGGGCTGGAAGTCTACGTGATGGTGGAGATTCCGTCCAACGTCATTCTCGCCGAGGAGTTCGCCCAACGTTTCGACGGCTTCTCCATCGGCTCCAACGACCTGACCCAGCTGACCCTCGGCGTCGACCGCGACTCGGTGATCTTGAAGACCCTCTTCGACGAACGGGACCCGGCGGTGATGGCCCTGATCCGCCAGGCGATCGCCTCGGCCAACCGCACCGACACCAAGATCGGCATCTGCGGCCAGGCCCCCAGCGACCACCCGGAGTTCGCTGCCTTTCTGGTCGAAGCCGGGATCGACTCCATCTCCCTCAACCCCGACAGCGTCCTCGGCGTCATCCGTCGTCTGGCCGCACTAGAGGCACGAACCTCGACCTGAACAAGCGCGCTTTCGCATTGTCTTTTGTCGCCAAAATCCGTAAACTTGGAAAGTTAACTACGGAGGTGACAATTGACTAAGATCTCCCTCAAATACGGTACCGAGACCCTCACCTGCGACCTTCCCGGGGCGCGGGTGCTGCGCCCGGCGGCCATCGCGCCGCCCCTCCCGCCGACGGAACTGGTCGCGGCGGCTTTGGACGCGCCCATCAGTTCCCCGCCGCTGGCAGAGATCGTCCGTCCCGGCGAGAAGGTGGTGATCGTCACTTCCGACATCACGCGCTACACCGGCAGCGAACACTACCTGCCGGTTTTAGTCGAGCGTCTTAACGACTGCGGCGTGCCGGATAAGGATATCGCCATAGTCATCGCCCTCGGCATTCACCGTAAGCAGACTACGGCCGAGCACCGCAAGATCCTCGGCACACTTTTCGGACGCATCGCCGTCTTCGATCACGAAGCCGACGATCCGGCGCAACTGGTCGATCTCGGCGTCAGCCCCTCGGGTATTCCGGTGCGCATCAACCGGCGGGTGGCGGAAGCTGACCGGGTAATCGTCACCGGCACCGCCGGTTTCCATTATTTCGCCGGTTTCGGCGGCGGTCGCAAGGGGCTGGTTCCCGGCGTCGCGGCCCGTGAAACCTGCATGGCGACCCATTTTGCCGTCTTCAATCCGCCGGAGATCGGCGGCAAGCACCCTCTGGCGATCACCGGTGTCCTTGACGGCAACCCGGTCCACGCTGCCCTGCTCGAAGCGGCGCGAATGGTGCGCTGCGACTTTCTGCTCAACACCGTCCTCTCCCCCGACAAACAAATTCTCGGCGTCTTCTGCGGAGAACTGGACGCCGCCCATCGCGCCGCCTGCGAACTCGCCCGCGAGCTCTACACCATCCCCTTGGAGCAGCCTGCCGATCTAGCGGTGGTCTCCTGCGGCGGGCATCCCAAGGACATCAATTTCATCCAGTCGCAGAAGGCCTTCGACTACGGTGTCCAGGCGCTGCGCCCCGGCGGCACCCTGGTTCTGTTGGCCGCCTGTCCCGACGGCTTCGGCAATCCGACCTTCTTCGACTGGTTCCGCTATCAAGATCTGGACGAGTTCGAGGCGGCGCTGCGGGCGCGCTACGAAATCAACGGCCAGACCGCCCACGCCACCTTGAGCAAGGCCCGCCGCTATCGGGCCATCCTGGTCAGCGGCTTCAGCGCCGAGCAGACCGCCGCCATGGGCATGGAGAAGGCCGCCGACCTCGACGCCGCCCTCAAACTGGCCAAAGCCGGATTGCCACCGGCGCCCCGGATCGTGGTCATCCCCGACGGCGGCACGGTCCTGCCCGAGGTCAAGTCATGACCCGCGAAGAAACCCTGGAGCAAGTGCTGCAATCGGACAGCCTGCCGACCTTGCCGGCGGTGGCGGCCAAGCTGCTGGCCATCGCCTCCCGGGAAGAGACAACCATGGCCGAGATCGCCGATCTGGTGTCAATGGACGTGGCCCTCTCGGCGAAGATCCTCAAGGTGGTCAACTCGGCCTTTTACAGCTTTCCCCAGTCCATCGGTTCGATTCACAAGGCGGTCTCGGTCCTCGGCACTAACGCCGTACGCAGTCTGGTCCTCTCCTTCTCGCTGCTCAGCATCAAAAACAAGCGCGACGGCGAAGCCTTCAACTACGATGCTTTCTGGAGCCGCTCCCTCGCCGCCGGGGTTGCGGCCAAGCTGATCATGAGCCAAGTGAAGCAGAGCGATCCGGAAGAAATCTTCATCGCCGGAATGCTCCAGAACGTCGGCGAAATGATCCTGGCCCGCGCCTTTCCCCGGCAGTACCCGCCCCTGCGCGAGCAGGCCGGGGGCGACGAGGAACGCCTGCTCGCCCTGGAGCAGGCGGCCTTCGCGGCCGATCATGCCTTCATCGGTGCCAAGGTGCTGCAACACTGGAAGCTGCCCCCATCGCTGGTGCTGCCCACCGCCTATCATCACAGCCTCGACCAGTTCAAGGGGGGCAAAGCGGAGCTGCTGCGCAGCGCCCGGGTCGTCTATCTTTCCTCCCTGCTCTCGGGGATGTTCTACTCGGAACGTCCCGACCTGCTGCACAAGCAGTTTCGCAGCGAAGCCGCACGCCTGCTGCGCTTCGACGGCCGGGTGCTGGACCGCATCGAAAACAGCGTCCAGGCCGAGATCAACCAGACCGCCCGCTACTTCGACCTCAACCTAGTCTTCGAACACCCCATCGCGGAACTGTTGCAGGAGGCCAACCAGAAGCTGGCCCAGCTCAACATGTCCTACGAGCAGGTGAACCGCGAGCTGCTGCGGGCCAAGATGGAGCTCTACCGGGTCAACAAGGAACTGCGGGAAAAGAACGCCCGGCTGGAGGCGCTGGCCAACGTCGATGCTCTGACCGAAGCCTACAATCACCGCTATTTCCAGAACTTTCTCCGCGACGAGGTGCGCCGTATCAAACGCAACGGCAAGCCGTTGGCCCTGGCCATGATCGACGTGGACAACTTCAAGAAGTTCAATGATGATCACGGTCATCAGATCGGCGATTTCGTCCTGCGGGAAGTCTGCCGGGTCGCTGCGGCCATGCTGCGCGAGCACGATCTCTTTGCCCGTTACGGCGGCGAAGAGTTCGTCTGCGTCTGGCCGGAAACCGACCTGGGACAGGCCCGGGAATTGGCCGAGGCGCTGCGCCTGGCGATCGCCGGCCACAGTTTCGAACAGGGACTGGAGCGTTACGGAGTCACGATCAGCCTGGGGCTGGCCGGCTGTCTCGGCAGCGGCGAGGAGGCGAACCCCGACACCCTGATCGGCATGGCCGACCAGGCCCTGATGATCGCCAAGAAAAACGGCAAGAACCGGGTGGAAATCTACTCCCCCAAGATCAAGTGGTTCAAATTCAAGAACTGAGGCGGCAAAAGCCGCCCGCAAAGGATCGGATACCCATGCTCGCTTCACGCATCATCGCCCAGCTCAAGGAGATCGTCGGCAAGGGCCAGGTCTCCACGGAAAAAGCCGACCTGATCTGCTATTCCTACGACGCCACCCAACAGAAGTTTCTCCCCGACGTGGTCGTCCATCCCCAGACCAGCGAACAGATCAGCCGCATCATGCGCCTGGCCAACACCGAGAAGGTGCCGGTCTTCCCCCGGGGGGCGGGGAGCGGCTTCACCGGCGGCAGTCTACCGACCAAGGGCGGCATCGTCCTGACCACCGAGCGCATGGATGAAATCCTTGAAATCGATGAGGAAAACCTGGTGGCGGTCGTCCAGCCCGGGGTCGTCACCGAGCAGTTCCAACAGGCGGTCGAGAAGGTCGGACTCTTCTATCCTCCCGACCCGGCCTCGCTGAAATTCTCCACCCTGGGCGGCAACGTCGCCGAGTGCGCCGGCGGGCCGCGCTGCGTCAAATATGGCGTGACCAAAGACTACATCCTCGGCTTGGAAGTCGTCACGCCCTTGGGCGATATCATCACCACTGGCGGCCCGACCATGAAGGGGGTGGTCGGCTACGACCTGACCAAGCTGCTGTGCGGCTCGGAAGGCACCCTCGGCATCATCACCAAAATCGTCATCAAGCTGCTCCCCCTGCCGGAGGCGAAAAAGACCATGCTGGTGCTCTTCGACTCCATCGACGGCGCGGCGCGGGCGGTCTCGGCCATCGTCCGCAACAAGATCATCCCCGCTACCCTCGAATTCATGGACGGCCGCACCCTCGACTGCGTAAAACAGGCCACCGGCTTGCAGGTGCCGGATACGGCGCGGGCGGTGCTCATCATCGAGGTCGACGGCGACCGCGAGTTTCTCGACAAGCAGGCGCGGAAAATCGCCGACATCATCCAGCCCCTCGGCGTGGTCGAGACCCGCATCGCCGAAACCCCCGAGGAGAGCGAGGCGCTCTGGCAGATCCGCCGTTCGGTCTCAGCCTCCTTGCGCAAGGTCAACCCCGATAAGTATAATGAGGATATCTGTGTGCCGCGCTCCAAGGTGCCCGAGATGATCCGCAAGATCGACGAGATTTCCGACCGGTACGGTATTCCCATCGTCAACTTCGGCCACGCCGGCGACGGCAACATCCACGTCAACATCATGATCGACAAGAAGATTCCCGGCGAACAGGAAAAGGCGGAAAAAGCCATCAAGGAAGTCTTCGAGGGCACCCTGGCCCTTGGCGGCACCATGAGCGGCGAACACGGCATCGGTATCGCCAAGGCCCCGTACATCCCCTTGGAGATCACGCCTGAAACGGCCGCCTACATGAAGACCCTGAAAAAGGCCCTCGACCCCAACAATATCCTCAATCCCGGGAAGATCTTTCTGGATTGATCCAACCATAAAGGAGCGAGGCATGCCTCGCTCCTACCAAGACAGATAATATAATCATGAGCAAATTGAAAAACCTCGAAGACTATCGCGAAGAGATCAACCAGTGCGTCAAATGCGGCGCCTGCCGCGCCCATTGTCCGGTATTCGGTGCCGAGAAGCACGAAGGACGGGTGGCGCGAGGCAAGGTAGCCCTGGCCAGAGCGGTGCTTGACAACGAGATCGGCCTGGAGGCCAAGGTGCTGGAGGATCTTTCCCAGTGTCTGCTCTGCGGCAGCTGCTGCGCCCAGTGTCCGAACAAGGTGCCGACGGAGGAAATCGTTGCCGCCGCCCGCCGCCGCATCGCCGAAGAAAAAGGGCTCTCCAGCTTCGGCAAGGGGGTGGCGGCGGTCCTCGGCCGACCGAAACTGATGGATCTTCTGGCCAAGACCGGTGGCGCCTTCTCGCCGCTACTGTTCAAAAAAGTGCCGGAAAACAGCGGCCTGCGCCTGCGTTTCCCCGCCCCCTATATCACCGCCGACCGCACCCTGCCGCCCGTCGTCACCAAGCCCTTCCGCGAGCGGGTGCCGGAAGTGATCGAGGGTCAACCGGGGATGCCGACGGTGGCCTTTTTCACCGGCTGCGGCATCAACTACATGTATCCGGCCATCGGCGAGGCCTTTCTCAAGGTGCTGAAGTTTCTCGGCGTCACCGTGATCATCCCCAAGGATCAGGCGTGCTGCGGTCTGCCGGCGGTAAGCGCGGGAGCGACGGAAACCGTGGAGGAACTGGCGGCGCTGAATCTCGCCGCGCTGACCCGGCGTCCGGTCGATTACGTCGTGACGGCCTGCGCCTCTTGCAACGTCGGCATCGGCAAGATCTACGCCGACCTCGGCGACGACTACCGGGCGCTGGCGGCCAAGACCATGGATATCTTTGTCTTTCTGGTCAAACACGGGCTACCGGAAAAACTGGCGGCCCTGCCCAAGGCGGCGAACCGCACCAAGGTGACCTATCACGACCCCTGCCACCTGCGAACTCGCGGCATTACCCAAGAGCCCCGGCAGATCCTCAAGGCCCTGCCCCAGGTGGAATTCGTCGAAATGGTCGGTGCCGGTACCTGTTGCGGTCTGGGCGGCACCTACTCGGTTCACCATTACGACATCAGCAAACGGATCGGTGCCAAGAAAGCGGCCAACATCGCCGCCTGCGGTGCGGAGTTGGTGGCCACCGACTGCCCCGGCTGCATCATGCAGTTGCAGGATTCGATCAACCACGCCGGTGGAAAAGCGCAGGCCGTCCATCTGCTCGAACTGCTGGTCGCCGCCCTCCCGGAGTAAAAATAGAGTGCGCCTGTAATTCTTGGAATTTTCGCACGATAATTGCAAAACTCACGGCATCCTGCTGTCATGACATTCGACCCGAAGGAGAACCGGATGTTGCACGTGAGTGAACGGAAACAGCTCTACCGTTTTCTGGCCGGTCTCTTTGCCTACCCCGACCAGGAACTGGTGGCAGCCCTGACCCGGGGAGAGGCAGAACAGGCGGCGCGGCTGGCCGGAATCGGTGACATTCCGCCGAAGCTGCCGAAAGCCGATCCCCTTGCCGATCTCGAAACCGGCTTCACCGATCTTTTCATCAACCGTCTGGGGGGTGTTCCGGTGCCCCCCTACGGTTCCGTCTATCTGGAACAAGCAGGCATACTCATGGGCGCCAGCACGCTCAAGGTTCTCGACGCCTACCGCAAGGAAAGCCTTTCCCTGGAAAGAAGCAGCGAGCCCCCCGATTATCTGGCCACGGAACTGGAGTTTCTCTACTACCTGGTGGGGCAGGAGGAAGAGGCCCTGCAACAGCGACAAGTGGAGACGGCACGAGCCTTCTCCCTCAAGCAGCAGGCCTTCGTCAACAAACTGCTGAGTCCCTGGCTGCCGGTTTTCTGTCACCGGCTGGAAGCCGTGCCAGGCGGCCATCCTCTCTATCGCTGGGGCGGAAAGTTGTTGCGGCGTTTCGGTGAGTTGGAAGTAGAATGGCTGGAGCGCCTGCCCTGAAGCGCGGGCGGACGAAAAAGATGAGAACGGCGGCCCCGAGAGGCCGCCGCTTTTCTTTCAGGCGAGGAACTCCGACTGGTAGCGCTTGACGCGGCTCAAGTAGTTGCGGGTTTCCTCGGGAAGAACGTCGATCCCCTTGCGGTCGACATTGCCCATGCCCCAGTTGTAGGCGGCCAGGGTCTTGTCCAGATCGCCGTCGTACTTGCCGAGCAACTGCTTCAGATAACGGGTGCCGCCCATGACGTTCTGCTCGGCATCGAAGGGATCGGAAACGCCGAGATCCTGGGCGGTCCCCGGCATCAGCTGCATCAGGCCCTGAGCCCCGGCATGGGAAACGACGGTAGGATTGAAGTTGCTCTCGGCCTTGATGACCGCCTTGACCAGCGCCGGACTGACACCGTAACGTTCGGCGGCGCGCTCGGCGATATCCGTCAGCGCCGTCCGCGGCGGCGCGCTCTGCTCCCGGGCAACGGTCGCGGCTTCCGGCGTCAGGTCGGTTTTTTGACTGGCCGCCGTGACATAAGCATCGAGAGAGGCCAAAGGTGACGGGAAGCTTTTCTCGAAGGCACTGTCGTCGGCCACTGAAACGCTGCTGTTGAGTACCGTCAACCGGCACAGTTCAGCCAAGGCGCCGTAATCGGTAGAATTTTTCTGGGCGATGGTGGAAAGCACATCGGCGAAACCGATGCGCTGCTCTCCGGCGATCTGGTTGCGGCGGCTCGACTGCTGATGGAGATTGAGCTTCTGCATAAGATCGGAAGGCTTGATCGCCATGATTCCTCCTGAATTTAAAGGGTAGGCTCTTATCCAATTCTGCAAATACCGCGCCGGGTCAAAAAACTATTCCCGGTTGCATTTCTTATCGGTCGGGGCATAATTAAACCTTAGAAAAACTTGGACCCATTGCATAGGAGGAGAACCCATCATGCGCATTCGTCTCGTTCTGACACTACTGCTGGCCGGAATCGGTCTCGCCGGCGTCGCCCTCGCGGTTCCCCCGGGACGCACCCTGAACTTCGACAAAAGTCCCACCGGGAAGGTCGTCTTTGACGGCAAGATTCACGCCAGCGCCGGCGCCAAATGTGCCGACTGTCACAATGCCGACACCTTTCCGAAGATGAAGCAGGGGACGGTCACCATCACCATGGAGCAGATCTACGCGGGCAAACTCTGCGGCGTCTGCCATAACGGTCAGCGCGCCTTCGACGCCAAAAGCAACTGTAACCGCTGCCATCTCGCCAAGTAAGGCGAGAAACGCACCAACGTAGCAAAAAAGGGCGGTCCAACAGGGCCGCCCTTTTTCTATCCGCCGATCCGCTCCATCCCTCGTTGCCCCTCCCGGTAGTCCGCCTCCCCTAGCCTGCTCGCCTCGGACGAAATCGATATCCGCGAAGCGCTGCGGCGCGGCGCGGCGTCGGTGGTGCGGAGTTGGAGGAGCTGCTGCGGACGGCGGCGGCGATACGTACCAACTCCTCGTAAGAGAGAATGTCGCCGTGCCCCACCGACTCGACCCCCTCCTCGGGCATGCAGTAGCGGCAGCGTAGGTTGCAGCGGTCGGTGATGGAGAGCCGCAGGTAGTCGATGGTGCGACCGAAGGAGTCTTGCAAGGTTCTGTCCAGGGCTCAGGGGGGATGCTTTCGAGTAGAAAGCGCCAAGTTATATGGCTAAGCCAAAAACGGCAATTGCGGCGTTGCTGCAATTGCCAAATTTTTGCGACACCATCAAGGTTTGCCGTCCTGCTTGGGAAGATACTGCTCAAACGAACGTTTTTCCACGGCGCAGCGGTAGGCCTCCTCGGGGGTGATCTTCTGCTCCTTGAGCAGTTCGAGGATACGCTGGTCCATGAGCTGCATCCCCTCCCCCTTGGCGGTCTGCATGATGGAAGGAATCTGGAAGGTCTTGCCCTCGCGGATGAGGTTGGCCACCGCCGCATTACCGATGAGGATCTCATGGGCGGCGATGCGCCCCTTGCCGTCGGCGGTCTTCATCAGCTGCTGGCAGATGACCCCCTTCAGACTCTCGCCGAGCATGGTCCGCACCTGCTCCTGGGCATCCTTGGGGAAAGCGTCGATGATGCGGTCGATGGTCTTCGGCGCCGAGTTGGTATGCAGGGTGCCGTAGACCAGATGCCCGGTTTCGGCGGCGGTCATGGCCAGGGAAATGGTCTCCAAATCGCGCATCTCGCCAACCAGGATGACGTCCGGATCCTCGCGCAGCGCCCCCTTGAGGGCGGCGGCAAAAGAGAGCGTATGCTGACCGATCTGCCGCTGGTTCAAAAGCGACATCTTGTTTTCGTGGATGAATTCGAGGGGATCTTCGAGGGTCAGGATATGCTCCCGGCGGGTCGAGTTGATCAAGTCGATCATCGCCGCTAGGGTCGTCGACTTGCCGCTGCCGGTCGGGCCGGTGACCAGCACCAGGCCCTTTTTCAGATGGCACAGCTTGCGGATGCCCGGCGGCAAATTGAGTTCGTCGGCGGACAGGATCTTGCTGGGGATGATGCGGAAGACCCCGGCGATGCCCCGGTAGGTTTCCAGGATATTCCCGCGGAAGCGGGCAATTCCAGGCAGTTCGTAGGCAAAATCAAGATCGTGAGTCATCTCGAACTGGGTACGCTGTTCCTCGTTGAGGATTTCGAAGAGAATCGCCTTGGCTTGGTCGTTGGTCAGGGGCGGATAGTTGAGCTTCTCTATGTCGCCGTGCTGGCGAAGAATGGGGGGCGCCCCGCTGGAAATATGCAGGTCGCTGGCGCCCTGCTGCTTCATCAACTTGAAGAGACCGTCGATCTTGGCCATAAGCGACTCCTTGTAGCGAGATGAACACGCCGTGCGTGAAAATCTTCCCGCACATCTCCGTGAATCCTAGCAAGAATCCAGCCGGAATCGGCACGGCCAGGCCTCGATTCGTCATCATAGCACCAATCAGGGAAATCCTCAGTGGAAAAGTCCGTAACCGCCCGGCGATCCTCGGCCTGCCGTCCCGACGGAAAAGCACGAACACCGCGAAAAGAAAGGCAGCCGGCCAGTTTCCCCGCCTACATTTGTCGGCCAGATCCCCGCCGAATGGCGGAGTCCATTTGACCTCGGCGGCAACTTCGCGTATCCTCCCCCCTTTCAAAAGACCAGGATGCGCGCATCCGCATCAAACCATCGAGACCATGAAACAGCCCTGCGGCACCGGACGTGCGGCGGGCGGGAGAAGACCATGAGTAAAGGACTGGGGCTTCTGTCCGGCGGACTGGACAGCATCCTGGCCGCCCTGGCGCTACGCCGCCAGGGGGTCGAAATCGCCTGCGTCGCCTTCGTTACCCCCTTCTTCGGCGCCGAAAGGTCCCTGAAGACCGCGCAGATGCTCGATTTTCCTTTGCAAATCCGCGACATCAGCGAAATCCATCTGGCGATGCTCAAGTCTCCCCGCTACGGCTACGGCAAAAACATGAACCCCTGCATCGACTGTCATGCCCTGATGTACCGCCTCGCCGGCGACATCATGGAAGAAAAGGGTTTCGACTTTCTCTTTTCCGGCGAGGTCCTGGGACAGCGCCCAATGAGCCAGAACCTTTCCGCCCTGCGGGCGGTGGCCAACCATTCCGGCTACCCGAAACGGATCCTGCGCCCCCTCTCCGCCCGGTTGCTGCCCATCACAGCCATGGAGGACGAAGGGTTGGTCGACCGCGAACGACTGCTCGACATCCAAGGGCGTTCCCGCCGCCGGCAGCAGGAACTGGCCACCGAGTGGGGCATCGTCGACTACCCCTCCTCCGGCGGCGGTTGTCTGCTCACCGAATCTTCCTTTTCCGGGCGCCTACGCGATCTCTTCGTCCATCGCCCCGAAGCCGACGTCACCGACGTGGAACTGCTCAAGGTCGGCCGCCAGTTCCGCCTCTCCCCCAAAGCCCAACTCGCCGTCGGTCGCAACCAGAGCGACAACGAAGCAATCAAGCGCCTGGTCCGGCCGAGCGATACCCTGATCCGCGCCGACAACTTCTCCGGTCCTTTGGGGCTGGTCAGCGGCGACGCCGGGGCCGAGGAACTGGCGGCGGCCGGCGCCATCGTTGTCGCCTACGGCAAAGGGCGCGACAAGACAACGGTTCGTGTCCTGCTGCAACAGGCGCAACGGAAATGGACCATCGACGTTCCCCCCATGCCCCAGGTGGCCATCAGCCGGATGCAGATCATCTGAAGCATCCCGAGCGTCAAATCACGAGGGGCGGTCCCATGGGACCGCCCCTCATTTTTTTCATACAGCGCCGAACGGGGAAAAATCAGGTTCTCGGACCGGCCTGCGTGAAGTCGAAGTCGTCGCCGTCCTTGATGTACTTCTTGAAATTCTCAATGAACATACCGGCCAGTTTATGCGCACTCTTGTCAAAGGCTTCGACATCGAGCCAGGCGTTGCGGGGGTTGAGCAGGGCACTGTCGACGCCGGGCAGGCTTTTCGGGATGTGCAGGCAGAACCAGCGGGTCTGCTCGAACTCGGCCTTTTCGATGCTGCCGTCAAGAATGGCGTTGACGCAGGCGCGGGTCGCCTTGATGCTCATGCGCTTTCCGACGCCGTAGCCGCCACCGACCCAACCGGTATTGACGAGGTAGGCGTTGACCCCGTGCTTTTCCATCTTCTCGCCGAGCAGCTTGGCATAGACGGTCGGATGCAGGGGCAGGAAAGCCTCACCAAAGCAGGCCGAAAAGGTGGCCTGGGGCTCGGTGACGCCATGCTCGGTACCGGCGACCTTGGCGGTGTAGCCGGAAAGGAAGTAGTACATGGCCTGCTCCTTGGTCAGCTTGGAGACCGGGGGGAGCACGCCGAAGGCGTCGCAGGTCAGGAAAATGATGTTCTTGGGATGGCCGGCCTTGAGGCTCGCCTCGTGGCTCTCGATGTGCTCGATGGGGTAGGAAACCCGGGTGTTCTCGGTCTTGGCGCGGCTGTCGAAGTCGATGACGCCGTCGTCGTCCGCGACGACATTTTCGAGCAGGGCGTTGCGCTGGATGGCGTTATAGATTTCCGGCTCGCTCTCGGCGCTGAGATTGATGCACTTGGCGTAGCAGCCCCCTTCAAAGTTGAAGATGCCGTCGTCGTCCCAGCCGTGCTCGTCGTCGCCGATGAGTTTGCGGGTGGCGTCGGTCGACAGGGTGGTCTTCCCGGTGCCGGAGAGACCGAAGAAGAGAGCGACATCCCCCTTTTTGCCGACGTTGGCCGAGCAGTGCATGGAGAGAATCCCCTGCAGAGGCAGCCAGTAGTTCATCATGGTGAAGATGCCCTTTTTCATTTCGCCGCCGTACCAGGTGCCGCCGATGATGGCGACGTTCTTCTCGATATTGAAGACGACGAAGACCTCGGAGTTGAGGCCATGCCGCTCCCAGTTTTTGTTCACCAGATTGCTGGCGTTGTAAACGGTGAAGTTGGGAGCGAAGGTGGCGAGATCGGCTGCGGAGGGGCGGATAAACATATTCTTGACGAAGTGCGACTGCCAAGCGAATTCGGTGACGAAGCGCACCGATTTACGGGTTCTTTCGTTGGAACCGCAGAAGCCGTCGGTGACGTAGATATCCTTGCCGGAAAGGTAGTCGATGACCTCGGCATAAAGCTCGTCGAAAACCTCGGGGGCCATGGCGACGTTGACCTTGCCCCAGGCGAGATTGCCGAAGGAAGGCTGCTGGTGGACAAAATATTTGTCCTTGGGCGAGCGTCCGGTGAACTTGCCGGTGTCGACCATCATGGTGCCATTGGCGGAGACCCGTCCCTCGCGATTGGCGGATTCATGTTCGAAAAGCTCGTCATAGCCAAGATTGTGATAGACCTTGCCGGTGCTTTTCAGTCCCAGGTCCTGGGCGGTGACCGCACTTGCCTTGCTCATGCTTTCTTCTCCCGTGGGTGTTCGACTGAACACGATGAGTTGGAACCACCATCCGGCAAAGGGCATCCTCACGACCATACATAACTTCTTGCCGGAATGGGCACTTTTAACAAATTTAAGCATAAAAAAGATAAAAAGTTTCAATAAACTTATCCCATCGTCTATCTTTTCGGGGAAGAGCCGTTCTTGGCTCCTCCCTCTCTGATTTCCCCGCTATACTTGAAAAAAAACGAATCCCCGGGAGTCCCCCGTGCCCCTTATCGACATCTCCGTCCCCCTGTCGGAAAGCCTCCCCGCCTTCCCCGGCGACCCGGCCATCCGTTTGGAATGCTCCGGCATTGCCGCCAAACCCTTTCATTCGACCCGACTTTCCCTGGGGAGTCACGCCGGTACCCATACCGACCACCCAGCAAAGGCCGAGCAGCCATTCGAGGGAGATGGCGTCAACGGCGCCCCTTGCCGGGCGGTGCTGCGCCCCCTTCCCTGCTGAAAAATCTCCCATCCTACACAGCGCCGTGCGGCGTGGTATACTGCCTAGTAAAACCGCGTTTTTCAGCGAAAGGAGCGCGCATATGACCAAAGACAGCAGAAAATTCGGGATCGGCGACAAACGGGGACGGAGCCGGAGCAGCGAAGATCCCTACCTCGCCGAGGAAGGGCTCAAGGATCCTTCCCTGTGCCGGATTTGCGGAGCGGTCTATCACAACAAACGCTGGACCTTCGATCCGGAAACCTACGCCCGGCTGGAGGCCAGCGGCGAAGCAAACTGGGTCACCTGCCCGGCCTGCCGGAAGAAAGCCGAAGGCTACGCCGAGGGGGTAGTCGTCTTGCGCGGTGACTATCTGTGGGAGCACGAGGACGAAATCTACAATCTGCTGAAGAACGAAGAAGCCCGGGCCATGGATAAAAACCCGCTGGAACGGATCATCCGCATGGCACGCGAGAACGGCGACCTGGTCATCGAAACCACCGAAGAAAAACTTGCCGAACATTTCGGCCGCGCCCTGCACAAGGCCCATCAGGGGGACTTGCGGGTTTCCTGGAGCGACGACCACGACGTCTGTCGGGTTTTCTGGGAACGGACGGTCTGAGGAATGGGGGCCTTCCGCCTGCTGGCGCACACCGCCGACATGGGAATCGCGGCCACCGGGGACTCCCTCGCGGAACTGTTCGTTGCCGCCGCGAACGGGCTGACAGAGATCATCTTCGACGACGTTGCGGTCGACTCCCGGCAAAGCGCGCCGGTTTCCCTCGCCGGTGGCGATTCCGGCGAACTTCTGGTCGCCTGGCTCGGAGAAATCCTCTACCTCTTCGAGGTGCACGGCTTGGTTCCGGCGGAATTCGTGATCCATGAAATCAGCGAGAAGACCCTGCGCGGTGAGGTACGCGGCGAGCCCTTCGACCCGGAACGCCACCCGGTCGCGCGGGAAGTGAAGGCCGTCACCTACCACCAGCTTTCTGTCGAAGGGAACGACCAGGGCTGGCAGGCCAGGGTTTACGTCGATCTGTAAAAGCAAAGCATCCTCGCGCCCACTCCTCACAGGCGCTAACGTTTGTGGAGAACGCAGAGAAAACCTTGAGATTATGTCTTTACTCCGCGGCCTCTGTGTGCTCAAGTGAGCGAAACGAACGGGCGCGAGGCCGATTTTCTTTCTTGTAGCGGAACTCCTTCCATGACCGTCAAACTTGAGAAAATCGACGACATCCGCTGGCGCATCCCCAGAGAGGGAGCAATGCGCACGGAGGGGCTGGTCTTCGCCAACGCCCGGATGATCGCCGCCCTGCAACAGGAGCAGGCGCTGGAGCAGGTGCGCAACGTCGCTACCCTGCCCGGGATCGTGGGGCCGTCCCTGGCCATGCCCGACATCCACTGGGGTTACGGTTTTCCCATCGGTGGGGTGGCGGCTTTCGATGCCGACGAGGGAGTTGTCTCCCCCGGCGGCGTCGGCTACGACATCAACTGCGGCGTGCGCCTGTTGCGCAGCGCCCTGGTCGCCGCCGAAATCCGACCGGTGTTGGGGCAGTTGGCCGATACCCTCTTTCGTAATGTGCCGGCCGGGGTCGGTTCCGAACGGCGCGACCTGAAGGTCTCCCTGGCCGAACAGCGCCGGGTGCTGGAACGGGGTGCGGCCTGGGCCATCGCCCAAGGCTACGGCGAAGCCGAGGATCTGCGCCATATCGAAGATGGCGGGACGCTGCCCGGCGCCGATCCCGAACTGATCTCGGAGCGGGCCATGGAGCGGGGGCGCGCCCAACTCGGCACCTTGGGCAGCGGCAATCATTTTCTCGAAGTCCAGAAAGTGGAGGAGATTTTCGACAGCAAGGCGGCCAATGTTCTCGGCCTCTTCGCCGGGCAGGTGACGGTGAGCATCCATACCGGCAGTCGCGGCCTCGGCTATCAGGTCTGCGACGATTTTCTCAAGCGCATGCTCCAGGCCAGCCGCAAGTACGGCATCGAACTCCCCGACCGTCAGCTCTGTTGTGCCCCCCTGACCAGTCCAGAAGGGCGGGACTATCTGGCGGCCATGGCCGGCGCCGCCAATTTTGCCTTCGCCAACCGCCAGATCATCACCGCCTGGGTGCGGGAATCCTTCGAGCAGGTTCTCGGCCTGGCGCCAGCGCAACTGCGGCTGGCGCTGATCTACGATGTCTGCCACAACATCGCCAAATGGGAAACCCATACGGTGGACGGCCGGGCGCGGCGGCTCTGTGTGCACCGCAAGGGAGCGACCCGGGCCTTCCCGCCGGGACACCCGGACACCCCCGAAGCCTACCGCGCCGTCGGTCAGCCCGTGCTGATCCCCGGCGACATGGGGCGCTATTCCTACGTACTGGTCGGAACGGCAGGGGCGATGGCGGAAACCTTCGGCTCGACCTGTCACGGCGCCGGCCGCCTGCTCTCCCGGCATGGAGCAAAGAAGGTCGCGCGCGGTCGGCACATCGAAGCGGAACTGGCTGAGCGGGGGATTCTCATCCGCGCCGCCGGCCGGGCAACGGTAGCCGAAGAGATTCCCGAAGCCTACAAGGATGTCGCCAAGGTGGTCGACGTTGTGCGGCGCGCCGGGCTCGGCAAGATTGTTGCTCGGCTGCGGCCGCTGGCGGTGATCAAGGGCTGACGGCTGAGGGAAAAACATCCCAAGGCGCCTCAGATTTCAGGTATCGTTCCCAACGCCGCAGGGGGTAACTAGCGCTTTTCCGAAAGACGCGCCCGCTGTCTTTCGGTTATGGTTTATCGGTCCGCAAGGATGCCGATCATTTTCAAGGAGGTTCCCATGAAGGTCTTTGTCACAGGCGGCACCGGCTTCATTGGCCAGGAGGTGCTCAAACAGCTCTTCGCGGCCGGGCACGAGGTCCGCGCCTTGGTCCGCGCCGGAAGCGAAAACAAACTGCCGATCCATCCCGGACTCGACCTCCGCCGGGGAGACGCCGTCGATCCCGCGTCCCTCGCCGGAGCCCTGGCCGGCTGCGACGCAACCATCCACTTGGTCGGAATCATCCGTGAAATTCCGGCCAAGGGGATCACCTTTGAGAAACTGCATGTCGAGACGACCCGCAACCTTCTCGAAGCCGCGCAAAGCCAGGGCGTGCGCCGCTATCTGCAGATGAGCGCCAACGGCACCCGGGAAGACGCCACCACCCCCTACCATCAGAGTAAGTGGCAAGCCGAAAAACTGGTGCGCGCATCGCAGCTCGACTGGACCATCTTCCGACCCTCGCTGACCTTCGGCGCCAAGGGAGAATTCGTGCACATGCTCGCCGACCTGGTACGCAAACTGCCGGTCGTACCGGTCTTCGGCGACGGCCAATATCGCATGAGCCCGGTAGCGGTGGAGGATGTGGCGGCGAGCTTCGTCGCCGCCCTGGCACAGCCGGAAAGCATCGGCCAAACCTACTGCTGCTGCGGCCCCGCTAGCCTGAGTTACGACGAACTTCTCGACGCCTTCGGCGCCGCTCTCGGCAAGGGCAAAGTGCTCAAGCTGCATCAACCCCTGTGCCTGATGAAGCCGCTGGTCAATCTCCTCGAAGCCGTGCCGCGCTTCCCCATTACCTCGGGGCAGCTGACCATGCTCCTCGAAGGGAATGTCTGCGACCCGAAAAACTGGAGTGAGACCTTCGGCATCACCCCCCGGGACATCAAGGAAGATCTGCGCGCCATCTTCGCATCCTGATTCGCACCAACAAGAAACCCTTCTCCAGGATAGGAAAAGGGTTCGAAAAAAGAGGCAAGGGCCGTCGTCGGAGCTATCCGGCGGCGGCCGCTTTTTTTCTCTGGATGTCCTTATACTGGGCAATGCCGGCGCGCAGGGCACTGGCGGCGAGATTCGAACAGTGCATCTTTGCGTCGGGCAGGCCATCGAGAGCGGCGGCGATATTCTCCTCGGTCACCTCGACCAGAACCTCATCAAGGCTCTTGCCGATAGCCATTTCGCTCGCCATCGACGAGGTGGCAATGGCGGCGCCGCAGCCGTAGATCTTGTACTTCATGTCGGTGATGCGGTCATCCTCGATCTTGAGAAAAATCAGCAGGCCGTCGCCACAGTTGGGATCACCGACCTGGACCACGACATTGGCATCCTCGATGATTCCCACGTTGCGGGGGTTGGCGAAATGGTCCATGACCTTGGCCGTGTACATGCAGCCTCCTTCTTTGTCCTAACTGCTCTCAGGGTGTCAGTTTCTTCTCTTCTTCAGCAGCGACCCGGGCCTGCTGGATATTGCCTCCATCCAGTTCGGCCAGCAGGCGTACCGCCTCAGCTTGGAAAGCGACGAGATTTTTCTTCGATACCGGATCAGCGGTGGTCGACTTGACCGTCGTCGGATTGATCGGCCGGCCGTTCTTGAACATGCGGAAATCAAGGTGAGGTCCAGTGGCGATGCCGGTACTGCCGACATAGCCGATCAGATCTCCCTGCTTGAGCCGTTTGCCCACTTTCAACCCCTTGGCGAACTTGCTCAGGTGGATATAGGTCGTTTCATAGCCGTTGGCGTGACGCACCCGAACCAGGTTGCCGTTGGAGCGATCATAGCTCTTTTTAACCACGCTGCCGTCGGCCACGGTGCGTACCGGGGTACCGGTGGGAGCAGCGTAATCGATGGCCAGATGCGGACGCCAGACCCGCAACACGGGATGAAAGCGTTTCTTCGTAAAACCGGAAGAAATCCGGGAAAAATTGAGGGGCGCCTTGAGAAAGGCCTTGCGCATCCCCTGGCCGTCGGGAGTGTAGTACTGAGGCGGGTTGTCACCATCCTGAAAGAGAATCGCCTGATAGGATCTCCCCTGGTTGTTGAACTCGGCGGCAAGGATTCGTCCGTAGCCGGCGGCCTGCCCATCGCGGTAGCGCTTCTCCACCAACGCAGAAAAGGCATCCCCTTCCTTGATGTCACGGATGAAGTCGATATCCCAGGCGAAAATGTCGGCCAAAGCAACCGCCAGTTCGGCGCTTTCGTTACTTTCAGCCACCGCTTCGAAGAGGCTGGAGGAGATTGTACCCTGAAGGGTTTCGGTCTGCACCGTATACGGAATGGGCACCCGATCGACGTCGCAGCCCTCCCCTTCGCAGCGGATACTCAACTGGTGATCCCGATCGATGTCGTAGATGAAACTGACCAGGCTGTCATCCTGCAAGGCCAGAGAATAAGACTGGCCGGCCCGCAACTGGGAAAGAGGAAAGACCTTGCGGCTGCGCGCGGCCAGATCGCTGATCTGCTGCGGGGAGAGATATTCCCGCAACAGGGAACTGAAGGTTTCCCCGGGCTGAACGACCCCATCCAGAGCCAGATCCCGGGGAACGTCATCGGCTTGGGCCTCTTCACTCTCCGCCGCCTCGGCCACCGAGCCTGCGTCGCTCTCCGTCTCGACCGCAGCGGTTTCTTCCGGCGAGGCTGAAGGCTCGTATTCCGGCCCCCAAAACAGCAAAAAGGCGAGAACCGCCAGCACCGACAGCGCAACCAGCGCTTGCCGGCGACGGCGACGCCGTCGTCGGATATCCGGAAAAATAAAGCGATGTTTCATGGACATAATAGCGTCTCCCGAAAGGGTTGGGTTGCCGCGCCGTTTTCGGCGCGGCAACCTGCCTGACCGGCAAGATGGCTATTACTACCCTATTTTCCCGGGCTTTTCCAGAGCAATCGCCCTTCTAAACAAAAAAACCCTGTTATCCCGAGTAGATAACCATAACCATCAGGACTTCACCGCAGCCGAGATTTTGCCGACAATGGCCTCGATCGCCTCGGCGGTGGGATTGACCCGCCCCTGCGCGACAAAGGGATTACCCTGATCACCGTCCCGCATCAGCAGGGGATCGAGGGGAATCCGCCCGAGGAAGGGAACGCCCATTTCCGCACAGAGATCAACCCCGCCGTCGACGGAGAAGAGTTCCTCGACCTTGCCGCAATGGGGACAGGCATAGCCGCTCATGTTCTCCACCAGGCCGATGATCGGCGCCCCCACCGCCCGACAAAAGCTGATTGAGCGGCGCACATCGGCGATCGCCACCTGCTGCGGCGTGGTCACCACCACCACCTTGGCGTCCGGCTGCAGCCGTTGCAGCACCGACAGGGGCTCGTCCCCCGTTCCCGGCGGGCAGTCGACGATCAGAAAATCCCGCTCCCCCCAATTGACTTCGCGCATGAGCTGCTCGATCACCCCGGACTTGCGCGGCCCGCGCCAGATCACCGGATCGTTGCGACTCTCAACGAGAAAACCGACGGACATCACCCCCAGCTTGTCGCTCCAGGGGACCGGTTGCAACACCCCATTCTCGAAGCCCGGGACCACCCCCGCAAGTTTGAGCAGATGGGGAACGCTCGGCCCATGCACATCCACGTCGAGCAGGCCGACCTTGAACCCCGCCAGGGAGAGCCCTACCGCCAGATTCGTTGCCACGGTACTCTTGCCGACTCCGCCCTTGCCCGACAAAACCACGATCTTATGTTTGATGCCGCTCAGGTTAGCGGTCAGTTTATCCTGATTCGGACAAGACGCCGAGGCGGCGCCGCCACACGCACTCCCACTCATTTCTTATTTTCTCCTTTGACTTTGATTTTTGCGTGCGAAACGAAATTTTCCTTCTGACCCAATCAGTGGCCACCGCCGCCGCACAGGTCACTGTCGGCAATGGGGCGTACCTGATTGTTCTGGTAGGCGGCAATCACCTCGCCAACCGTAGTGCCCGGCCCGACCAGCACTTCGATCCCGGCTTGGGCGAAGCCGATGCGCGGCCGCATGCCGATACCGGCCACCACCAGGGAAGTCGCGCCGGCCTGCTGGAGGATCTGCACCGGCACCAGGCACCCCCCCTCGGCGTGCTCGACGTTGGGCACCGTGCGTACCGACTGTACTTCACCGTTGCTCATGGTCACCAGGGTAAAAAGATCGCAACGCCCAAAATGCCCGGAGCGGTTGGCCTCCAGGCCGCCGGGATACATGGAAGGGATGGCGATGACTTCGACATTATTCATGAAACATTCTCCTTTTTCGGATGCCCAACGAGGGCGAGATGAGGTGGATTTGCCGGTACCGGCGCTAGCGCCGGTACCGGACAAGAATCAGGAGCCGCCGGTCGCCGACGCGGCATCGGCTTCCACCAGCTTGCCGTCCCGGTAAGCTTGCAGAGTCTCCGACACGGTACCGCTGGCGCCATGCATGATTTTGATTCCTGCCGCATTCAGGGTCTGATAGGCCTTAGGACCGGTAACGCCGGTGATCAGGACGTTGGCGCCGCGCTCGGCGACAAGCCTGGACGCCTGAACCCCCGCTCCCTGGACGGCGTTACGGGCGGCGGAATTCTCCAGAGCTTCCCAAGTCTGGCTGCTCTCGTCGTAGAAGAGCATCCAGTAGGCACGACCGAACCGCTGGTCCACCGGGCTCTCGGGGGTCGATCCCTGGGCAGTGATGGCAATCTTCATGATTTTTCTCCTTGCTGGTCCCGGCACGAGCAGGGCTTGGGCGCCAGGCGGCGCACGGGACAGGAATGGTTCTCTTCGCCGGTCGGGGTCAGGCTGCCTAGGGGTTCGCAACCGCCGGCAAGCCAGGCGCGCACCACCTCTTCTACTTCACCGCGAAATCCCCAGTGGATTTCGACCCCTTCCGAAACCAGGGCAATCTGAAAACGGGGATGAATACCGCCGCACAGGACCGCGTCCACCCCCTCCCGAACCAGCCATCGCACCACAGGCGGATCGCTGTAGAGATCCCAGAGGCGGGGTTGCAGCTGCTGCAACGACCGGCTCACCGGATCGATCTCGGCAAAGAAAAACTCCCGGGCCTGCCCGAAGCGGGGCATGATCCGGCTGCCATAGGCAGGGATGGCAATACGCACAGGTTGTCCAGAAGCGGCATTCGAATTCATACCACCATCTAATTCAAATAACATGCCTTTATTTTTGAAACTTCGAAAAAAAATTATTTTGTATAAATAACAGATAGTTAAAAATGAGAAGTTGGGGATTGAGCAGATCGGTTGAAATGAAACCTGTTGCATTCGCAACAATCATATCTGGCAAAATGGCCTAAATATCCTATTTTATCTAAATAAAAACCAAATAATAGCTGGCAACAATCTCTGCAACATATACAACATGTGCAACACCTGCTTGGCAGTCACCGACGGGGCATCTCGAGAAACGATTCTCCCGACAATCCCGGCGGATTTCCTCCAGAACCGCCTCGGCATCTTCCGTATCCGCCAAGCGCGTGATCACGCCGGCGTTACCCAGAACAAATCCTGGCCCCTTGCCGCTGAGCACCACCAGTTTTCCCACCTCATACAGACCGTAGGGGAAGTTGCGGCTGGAACGCCCGGCGATGCGAATGCCGACCCACACCACCAAGACGGAAAAAACGTCGGTAGCGGAATGAAGGGTATCGGCACGCAGCACCAAACTCCCCGAAAAGAGAGCCTATTCCACCTTGATCGCGACCAGCAGAAGGTTGACGGCCAGGGACTGGAGAGCGATCTTCTCGGAAAAATTCACAGCTCAGTATCCCATCAGATATGCGACTCCTCCCACCAGCATACCGACCACCAAGTTGACCCCCTTGACCTGAAAGAAATCCCAGCGGGACTCGGCCAGTAGGGGAAGCATGCCGTGCCCGTCCTGAACGATGGAACTGGTCAGCAACACACTGAACGGGATAACCCCCTGGCTGTAAAGGGTGACGAAGATCAGGTGCGGTCCCGACTCGGGAATCAGGCCGACCAAACCGGCAACGGCCAGCAGCCAGAGGGGGTTGGCGGCAACCCAGTTCCCTAGGTCGAGAGGCCCGAGAAGCAGGTGCATGGCGAGCAGGGCGCCGAAGGTCCAGAGAAAGATGCGCGGTGCGTGGACCCGGGCGACATGGCGCCAGAGGTGTTCTTCGAGAAAATGATCGGGGACGGTGGTGACGATGAAAAGTCCGGTCAGGGTCGTTAGCAGCAGGGTCAGACGTATCCAGTTCCACGCCGGCGGCCCCACCCAGCCCACCGCCAGACTCAGGGAAAACAGCGCTAGGGTCAGCATCAGCACCCCCCGGGCCAGGGAGCAGTGCCGCCACTGGCTGAGAATCTCCTCCCGGGAAAAGCAGTAACAGCGTTCCGAGGAATGATAAGCGATGCCGGGACCGTCGAGCGGGCAAACCACCTTGCGCTCCGTCACCAGCAGGTCTGTAAAAAGACCCGCCGCCAACCCGATCAGAAGCAGCACCGTGAAGAGACCAAGGGCGGTCTGCGGCATAAGGGTAAGCATAACGAAGGATTCGTCGCCGCTGGTGGCAACCATCGCCGCGACCACGGCTCCCAAGGAAACGACCCGGTGGGAATAGAGGGAGACCACGGCGAAAGCGCCCAGGCAACCGGGGGTGGCGCCGAGAAATGATGCCAGCAGATACTGGCGCCAGCGGCTACCGCGCAACCCTTCCTGCCAGACCCCGCGGGTCAGAATGTTGAGATATTCGATGACCAGCATCATGACAAAAACGAAACCGCTGATCATCAGGGCATGCAGAAAACTGTCCTGAAAGGTTTGCAGCATGGGCACCTCGAAGGGGAATCAGGGCTGTCGCGCCTTTTTCAGCCAGCGCCAGAGGGTCGTACGGTTCACTCCCAGTTCCTGCGCGGCGCGGGTGTGATTACCGCCGTGCCGCCGCAGCACTTCCTCCAGCGACGATGGCGGGACAGGCGCTCCGGCGGACATAACGGGGGAAGGCGAGGGGGCGACTTCGGGAAATAGGCCGACATCAAGCCACTCGCCGCGACCGAGGATCACCCCCCGCTCCACCAAATTGAGCAGTTCCCGCACGTTCCCGGGATAGTCATGGTCGAGGAGCAGGCGCAGGGCATCGGGGGTGAAACCACGCAACTTCTTGCCGTAGGCACGGTTGAAGCGGTCTAGGGCCATCTCCAGCAGCAGGGGGATGTCCTCGCGCCGTTCTCTTAAGGGGGGGATGGAGAGCTTGACCACGTTGACCCGGAAAAAGAGATCGCGTCGGAAACTCCCTTCGGCCACCATCCCCTCCAGATCGCGATGAGTCGCGGCGATAAAGCGGACATCGGCAAGGCGCGGCCGCCGGGCGCCGAGGGGCTGGTACTCGCGGTTTTCCAACACCCGCAGCAGCTTGACCTGCAAAGCGAGGGGCAGATCCCCGATTTCATCGAGAAACAGGGTCCCTTTTTCCGCCTGTTCCAGGCGCCCGGGGCGATCAGCCACCGCGCCGGTGTAAGCCCCCTTTTTCGCCCCGAAGATTTCCGCTTCGAGGAGGGGCTCAGGGAGCGCACCGCAGTTTACCGTAACCAGCGGCCCCTCGCGCCGGGGACTGAGATCGTGCAGGGCGCGGGCAAAGAGTTCCTTGCCGCTGCCGCTTTCGCCGTGCAAAAGCACCGTCGCACCGCTCGCCGCGACATCGGGCAGCACGTCAAAGAGCCGACGCATGGCGGGGTGGCGGCTGACAAGATCATGAAAGGTATACTTCTTTTCGACCTCCCGCTGCAGAGCGCGCAGCCGGGAAAGATCGCGGAAGGTCTCGACCCCGCCGACAGGACGGCCGGACTCATCCCGCAGGACCGAGGCGCTGACCGAGATGGGAATCTCACGATTGTCCCGGTCGAGGATGTCGACCTCGCGGTTGATCACGTCCGCGCCGCCGGTCATCGCCTCGCGTACTGGGCAATCGCTGAAACAGACGCTGCTGCGGAAGATTTCGCAGCAGCGTTGGCCCAAGGCCTCAGCGCGGGTAAAGCCGGTGATCTCCTCGGCAGCCCGGTTGAACCAGGTGATGCGCATTTCATCGTCGACGGTGAAGACGCCGTCGGCGACGCTGTCGAGAATGGTGGCGAGATGGGCGGGATTATCTGTGGGCTTCTCCGTCATCGGAACCTTCCTCCCCGGCCAGGGTCTCGCTCCAAGGGGCGATATGCAGGGCGGAGCCGCCGACCAGGGCGGCGACGACCTTGCGCCGACCTCGGGAAGTCAGACGCTGCACCGTCCCCCGAGAAACCCCCATGCGCTCGCCGGCTGCCTCCTGGCTGAGGCCATCGAGATCGCAGAGGCGCAGCGCCTCCAGCTCGTCACGCCCGAGGTCAATGCGCAGCAACTCGGAACGGGGAATGCCGACCGGCTTGAAGACCAGACTTCCGGGCGCCCGATGGGGGCAACAGAGGCGGGGCTTGAGGGGGCGAGGCGACATGCAGCTTCTCCTAACGGCCGGGAAACCGGAAGCAATGGCTGTCCTCCGGAGAGACCTTCCTATTAATAGCGCTTAGACGATAAAGACCAAGCATGGGCTGCCGCCCGGGCCGAAGCTTTCCCTGGAGCCGGTTCGAAAATACGCGGTACCAGGCGGATATACCAAGCCGCTGCCTGGATCTGGATGACGTAGACAAGGGCGAGGAGCCGGGCGACGGTCGGCCCTTCCTTGCCGAAGACAATCATGACCCTGGCCATAATGTCCCGGTGGTGAGTGCTGAGGCCGTTCTTAATGGCCGCATTTTCGAGATCGGCGACAAAACTTCCGAGGTGTTTCGAGAAATGGACCCGGCAGATTTCCGCTGGACTCATCAAGTCGTTCCCTTGGGCTGATTTGTGCATATGCACAATATGGCCGCATACATTCAATTGTCAATATATATTTTCTTCGCCATCAAAAAAGCCTGCTCCCCTTCTTTCCTTTTCCCGTCCCCTCCCCTATAATGCCGCGACCAAGGAGCCCTCTTCTCATGAATCAAAGCTTTACTGCCGAAGTCTGCCTTTTGTTGCGCCACGCCATCGCGACGGCGGGAGGCAACGAAGTTTTCTTTCTCGGCCGTACCGACAGCGAAAGGCGCGTCTGCGATGCCGAGGTCCTCGCCCGGGGCAACGCCGAAGCAGTTCCGGCCATCCTCCAGGTCTGCCGCCACGGCGACGTGGTCATCCACAACCACCCCTCGGGACAACTCCAGCCCTCCCGGGCCGATATCGAAGTCGCCGGGCGGCTGGGCGAGCTGGGGGTCGGCTTCCTGATTGTGGACAACCCTGTGGAAAATGTGTACAGGGTCGTGGAACCTTTCGCCCCTCACCGGGAAGCGGGGGTGACACCGGAACGCATCGCCGCGCTTCTCGGTCCACAAGGACTGGTGGCCCGCACCCTGCCCGATTACGAAGAACGTCCGGAACAGCTGCGCATGGCCTTTGCCGTGGGCGAAGCCTTCAACCACGGCCGCCTGGCGGTGATCGAGGCCGGTACCGGCACCGGCAAAAGCCTCGCCTACCTGGTTCCGGCCATCCTCTGGGCGCTCGCCAACCGCGAGCGGGTCGTGGTCTCGACCAATACCATCAATCTTCAGGAACAACTGATCCGCAAAGATCTCCCCTTTCTGCGCCGCGCCACGAACCTGGAATTCCGCGCCGTTCTGGTCAAGGGGCGCGGCAATTACTTCTGCAAGCGCCGGGCGGAGACGGCCCGGCTGGAGCCGGGACTCTTCGAGGAGGAACTGAGCGGCGAGCTGCGCGCCCTCCTCGACTGGGCCGAACGCACCGGGGACGGCTCCCGGGAGGATCTCCCCTTTCTACCCAAGGAGCAGGTCTGGGACGAGGTCCGCTGCGAAATCGACCAGTGCGCCCGGGTCCGCTGCGCCCACTACGCCGGGTGTTTCTTTCATAAGGCCCGACGGCTGGCGGCCCAGGCCGACCTGCTGGTGGTCAACCACGCCCTCCTCCTCTCGGATCTGGCCTTGCGCATGGCCACCGACAACTACACCACCGCCGCCGTCCTTCCCCCCTTTGATCGCATCATCCTCGATGAAGCCCATCACCTGGAGGATGTCGCCACCAATTTCCTCGCCGCCCAAGTGACGCGCTTCTCCTTCACCCGCCAGCTCGGCAAATTGCGCCATCCGCGCAAACCGGAACGGGGTCTGCTGCCCCGCTTTCTCAACGCCTTGGCCCGGGAACTGCCGGAGAACGAGGATCGCCTCTACCGGGAAGTGCATGGCCGGGTCGAAGAACTGCTCGCCTCTTGCCATGCGCTTGGGGAGCAGGCCGTTTCCAATCTGGAAACGATTGGCGAAGAACTGGCGCGCAGCCTCGGCAAAACCATCGACCCGGGAGAGGCCCTCAAGCAGCGACTGGTTCCCACTTTCACCGCCACCTCCGCCTGGGCGGCGATCCGCACGCGCGTCCGCGAACTGATTCTCGCCGGCGACAGTCTCGCCCGCGCCTTGCGCGAACTGCTCAAACTCTGCGAAACCCTGCCCGAAACAACCCTGGAAAAGCTGCACGGCCAGCTCCTCGACCTGCGCGCACCGGCCGGCCGCCTGGAAGGAATCGCCGCCGATCTGCGCGCCTTTCTTGCCGAGGATCCGGAGACCTGCGCCTGGCTGGAGACGAGTCAGGGACGCATCGGCCGGGGCACCGGCATCGTCACCCGGTTGCACACCGCCCCTCTCTCCGTTGCCGGCGCTCTGAGACAGGGGGTGTATGATCGATACAAGACGGTGGTCATGACCAGCGCGACCCTGACCGTCGGAGAATCCTTCCGCTATTTCGAGGAGCGCGTCGGTCTTGACCGCAGTGAGCCGGGACGCCTCAGCGAGTTGCTGCTCGCCTCCCCCTTCGATTTCCCCCGCCAGGCGCTCCTCGCCATTCCCACCGACCTTCCCGAACCGGGACGTCCCGGTTACCCCGAACGGGTCCGGGATCTCACCGAAGAGGCGATCCTCGCCGCCGACGGCCGCAGCTTCGTGCTCTTCACCGCCTACTCCCTGTTACGGCGGGTGCACGGCGAACTGGCGCCGATCCTCGGCGCCCGGGGTTATCCTTGTCTGCGTCAGGGAGAAGACAGCCGGCATCGTCTGCTCAAGCTGTTCCGCGACGTCCCGGGAAGCGTCCTCTTCGGTACCGATTCCTTCTGGGAGGGGGTGGATGTGCCGGGGCGGGCGCTGGAACAGGTCATCATCACCCGGCTACCCTTCAAGGTGCCGACGGAACCGGTGCTGCAGGCGCGAGCCGAAGCCATTGAGGCGCAAGGCGGCGATGCGTTCATGGACTATACCGTCCCCCAGGCGGTGATTAAATTCAAACAAGGATTCGGGCGCCTGATCCGCCACCGCGACGACCGGGGGGTGGTGATGATTCTCGACACGCGGGTGGTGAAAAAGGGCTACGGCCGGATCTTCCTCCGCTCTCTGCCGGCGGCGCGCACCCTGGTGGCGCCAAGCGCGGAAGTCCTGGATGCCATGCGCGCATTCTTCCGAGACGGATCCGCCCCGTGAAAAAAGCGGGAATTCCGTCAGGGGTTCCCGCTTTCGCCGGTCTGAACAATGGGAAGGAAACGGGCTAGCCGATAAGATCCTCCATGATCTTGATGGCGGGGCAGATCCCCCGCGCTTTCTGCTCCTCACGCCAGCGGGCCGCCTCGCAGCGTTCGCCGGCAATGCGCCGCAGGGTTTCCCAGCGCTCCGGCGAGAATCCCGCAAATTCGTAACCCGCTGTTCCCATGTTCTGCTTTTGTTGGTACATCTCCCTCAACTCCTCGTCTTCTTGCCCCCGCTCCGGAAGGCGTGTCGTTTGCGGAAAAACCAGCCCTGATGACGCATGCATGAGAGGAAGCTAACACAGCCCCACGTTTCCCGCAACCGCAAAACAGCGGCTTATCCCAAGCCTGGCCACCCTTTGATGCCACCGCAAAAAGAGAAGATCCGACAAATAGTTTAAATCATTAGATTATTTGCAATTTTTTTCTTGCGCCGGGACGTGATCTATGGTATATTCCTTAACAATTCCAATGCTTTGCGAGGGA
>NZ_JAVESI010000037.1:0-34724 GCF_034006665.1 Trichloromonas sp. | reverse complement strand
TGTGAAGGATCTCCTCCCGGAACAGATGCGCCCAAGAGGATTCCAGGAGGGCGAGCCGTTTCGGGCCGAGATGCTCAAAGGGATGGAACAAGTCGACCTGTTTGTGGTCTTTGACGTGAATCATGGTCGTCCCTCGCAAAGCATTGGAAT
This sequence comes from Trichloromonas sp., assembly GCF_034006665.1. Classification (GTDB taxonomy): domain Bacteria; phylum Desulfobacterota; class Desulfuromonadia; order Desulfuromonadales; family Trichloromonadaceae; genus Trichloromonas. The sequence goes on along the minus strand of NZ_JAVESI010000037.1, from coordinate 34,574 downwards.
TGTTAAGGAATATACCATATGTCACGTCCCGGCGCAAGAAAAAAATTGCAAATAATCTAATGATTTAAACTATTTATCGAACCTTCTCTTTTTGCGGTGGCATCTTCCTTGGTTCTCCAATAAAATCAAAACCATGCTTGAACAATCTGTTCTGATCTCGGTCAGAAAATATCTCACCGCCCTCAAAGAGATAGGCACCGACGTGGAACTTGCCGTCGCCTTCGGTTCGCAGGCGACGGGAAAGACCCACCCTTGGAGCGACATCGACCTGCTGGTTGTCTCCCCCCCTTCGACGATCTGCGTGATCGCAGCGCCGTCAATCTGCTCTGGCGCCTCGCCGCCCGGATCGACAGTCGCATTGAGCCGATCCCCTGCGGTTCCCGGCAATGGCGGGAAGACGATTCCAGCGCGATTATCGAAATCGCCCGGCGTGAAGGCCACATCCTCGATGCCGCCTGGTGTCTCAAACCCCTCTGCCGGGGTCACATCTTGCTCCGACACACAATTGGAGGGCGGTTCCGGCAGGAGGGGGGAACACCCTCGAAACAATAAAGAAGAGCACAGGGTCAATAATGGTAGCGCGCCTGGAGGAAATCGATGCGGTCGTCCCTGACGAGATAGACTATCCGATGCTCTTGAGTCAGGCGCCTTGACCATGCTCCGCTCGCCAGGTATTTAAGCGGTTCCGGCTTGCCGATGCCGGAGAAGGGGTCGCGCATGACGGCTTCGATCAAATCGAAGGCACGTAACGCAAGCTTGCGGTCGGTCTCGACCCAATACCGCAAGTCTTCGCGGAATTCGGGCTGGAAAACGGCATCCCGCAGCCTAGTCTTCAAGCCCGACCTCGGCACGGAGCGAATTCAGGGAAGAGGCCTCTCCGACCCCTTTTAATGCGCGTTCCAAGGCGGAAAGCAGTCGTTCGGCATTTCTAGGAGAGCGCATCAGATAGGCGCTTTCCACCAGGCTTTGCAATTCATCGGCGGCAATCATCGCGACAGGGCTTCCCTTGCGGCGACGAATGACGACGATCTCTCTGTTTTCGGTGACTTCGTCACATAGTCCGGCGAAATTCGCCCTGGCGTTGGTATAGGTCGTTTGCAGCATGATCGTGACACCTCCTTGATATGTACAGAAAAACCGTACAACAAAAACGGGAAATGGTCAATCTCGAACATCCCTCCTAACCGGGGTCGCATCTTGCTCCGCCAGAATTCCACGAAAGGACTTTCCCCATGGCCCGACAGTTACGCATCGAATATCCCGGCGCGGTCTATCACGTTACCTCGCGGGGCAACGCCGGCCTTCCCATCTTCGCCGACGACGGCGACCGCGCGGCCTTTCTCAAGGTTCTGCAAGCCGTCGTCAGCCGCTTCCGCTGGCGCTGCCACGCCTACTGCCTGATGGGCAACCACTACCATCTGCTCATCGAAACCCCCGAACCCAACCTGTCGCGGGGCATGCGACAGCTCAACGGCGTCTACACCCAGGCCTACAACCGCCGCCACGAGCAGGCTGGGCACGTCATGCAGGGGCGCTTCAAGGCGATTTTGGTCGAAAAGGAAAGCTACCTGCTGCAACTCTGCCGCTACATCGTCCGCAACCCGGTCGCCGCCAGGCTGACAAAAAAGGTGGAGGATTGGCCCTGGAGCAGTTTTCAGGCGACCGCCGGGCTGGTGGAGGCGCCCGAATGGCTGGAAATCGACTGGATTCTCGGCCAGTTCGGGGAAACCGGCGAGGCGGCCCAAGCCCATTACCGGCAGTTCGTCGCCGCCGCGCCGAAGGACGACCATCCCTGGGATGAGTTGACCGGGCGGATCTTTCTCGGCGGCGGGGATTTCACCCGGAAGCTGATGAACCTCATGGATGACCAGCGGACACCGACTGAAATCCCTCGTGAGCAGCGTTTCGCGGCGCGGCCACCGCTGGCCGACCTGCTCGCCGGGGAAGACAAGCGAGGCGAGCGTGACCGGAGGATCCGGCAGGCGCATGTGGATTTCAGTTACAGCCTCAAGGAAATCGGGGAGGTGTTGGGCATCCATTACGCGACGGTGAGTCGGGCGGTGAAGCGGGCGGAAACGAAAGTGTCGGAAAGCAAGATGTGACCCCGGTTGCCGGTTGGAAGTGGCGGGCCGGGATTTTGCTGGTAGAATTTTTCCTCCCATCCCCTTTCATCGGATTCTCAGGAGAGTACCATGCGCGAGTATCAACAGTTCTATATCGATGGCCGCTGGGTCGAGCCCCGGGGCCGGGAGCGGATCGAGGTCGTCAATCCGGCCAACGAGCAGGTCATGGCACGGATTCCGGCGGGGGTCGGCGCGGATGCCGAAGCGGCGATTAGTGCCGCCCGCCGCGCCTTCGACGGCTGGGCGGCGACGCCGGTCGCACAGCGCCAGGCGCTTCTGGAAAAACTCCAGCGCGGCCTGAGCGCGCGGGCCGAGGAGCTGGCCGAAGTCATCACCGACGAGGTCGGCATGCCGCTGAAGATGACCCAGCGGGTGCAGGTCGGCCTGCCCATCGCGGTGCTGGAGAGCACCATCAAGCTGCTCGACGATTTCCCCTTCGAGGAGACCGTCGGCAACTCGCTGGTGCTGCGCGAGGCGGTGGGGGTAGTCGCCTGCATCACCCCCTGGAACTTTCCCCTGCATCAGATCGTCGCGAAACTCGCCCCGGCTTTGGCCGCCGGTTGCACGGTGATCCTCAAGCCGAGCGAGGTCGCGCCTTGCAATGCCTTCATCCTCGCCGAGCTGATCGACGCCGCCGACTTCCCGCCGGGGGTCTTTAATCTGGTCAGCGGCTACGGCCCGGTGATCGGCGAGGTGCTCGCTACTCATCCCGAGGTGGACATGGTCTCCTTCACCGGCTCGACCCGGGCCGGTCGACGGATCTCCGAGCTGGCCGCCGCGACGGTCAAGCGCCTGGCGCTGGAGTTGGGGGGCAAGTCGGCGGCAGTCGTTCTCGACGACGCCGACCTGGCGACGGCGATCAAGAGCACTTTGAACGCCTGCTTCCTTAATTCGGGGCAGACCTGCTCGGCCCACACCCGGCTCTTGGTGCCGGAAACGCTCTACGCCGAAGCGGCGCGGCTGGCGACGGAAGGGGCGCGGGGCTTCACCGTCGGCGACCCCAAGGGCGGCCAGGCCAAGCTCGGGCCGCTGGTCTCGGCGGTGCAGCGGGAGCGGGTGCGGGAGTACATTCAAAAAGGGATCGCCGAGGGGGCCGAGCTGCTTTGCGGCGGTGCCGAGGCACCGGCGGGTTTGGCGACGGGCTACTATGTGCGGCCAACGGTCTTCGGTCGGGTAACGCCGAAGATGTCCATCGCCCGCGAAGAAATCTTCGGTCCGGTCCTCTCCATTCTGACCTATCGGGACGAAGAGGAAGCCATCCGCATCGCCAACGATTCCCCCTATGGGCTGGCTGGGGCGGTCTGGTCGGCGGACGGGGAACGGGCCCAACGCGTCGCCCGACGCCTGCGCACCGGCCAGGTCGACATCAACGGCGGCCGCTTCAACCTCCTCGCTCCCTTCGGCGGCTACAAACAGTCGGGGCACGGCCGCGAGTTCGGCCGCTTCGGACTGGAGGAATTTCTCGAAATCAAATCCCTGCAACTCTAAGTCGCCCTTCCCTCCCCCAGACGAGAACGGGACCGACTCCCCAGAGAGCGGTCCCGTTTTGCTATTTTGCTTTCGATCTCGCTCAGCACTTGAAATCGACGGCCACCACACTTTCGGCCAGCATCTTGACCTTGGCCACCACTGCCTGATGGTCGGGGTGTACTTGGTAGCGGTCAAGGGCGGCGAGGTCGTCGAAGTCGGCGACCAGGGCGAAGTCGTAGGAACGCGCCGAGCGCAGCACGTCGCGGCCGCAGCTGAAGGCGCGGATTTCGGTGATCAGTGCGGGCAGGCCATTAAGGCTCGTTTCGAGATCGGCGATGGCGGGATCAGTGGCGTCAGCCTTGAATTTGAAGAAGACGATGTGACGGATCATAAAAGTGCCTCCTGGGGATGAAATTGAACGGACGAATGCCGCATCAGTTGGATTGAAACGCGACGGTGACATCGGCGCGATGGGCCGGGTCGATCCGCCACAACTCGCGGTTGGCGAAGTTGAAGAGGCGGGCGACGATCACGTCGGGGAACTGCTCGATACGGATGTTGTAGAGGTTCACCGATTCGTTGTAAAGCTCGCGGCGGTCGGCGATCATCTCTTCGATCTCGGTGATGCGCGTGCTGAGCTGCTTGAAGACCTTGTCGGCTTTGAGCTCAGGATAACGCTCGACGACCATGAAGAGGGAGCGCAGGGTATCGGTCAGGGCGTTCTGGGCGGCGAGTTGTTCCTGCTCTCCCTGGGCGCCGGCGATCATCGAGCGGGCCTTGACCACCGCTTCGAGGGTCTGCCGTTCGTGTTGCATGTAGCCTTCGCAAACTTTGATCAGCTTGGGCAGTTCGTCGAAACGCTGCTTAAGCAGCACATCGATATTGCTCCAGGCCTTGTCGATGTTGTTCTTCAGCGTCACCAGGCCGTTGTAGACGACGATGACGTAGAGGATGAGCAACACCAGAACGAGCAGGATGACGCCGAGGGTGATCAAGAGGGTCATAAGTGCCTCCTTGCAGAGTGGTGGAAAGAGTTATAACTCAACCAGACGGGACAGCGCGAGAACTGCCAATCCGAGACCAAGAGTTAAAAAGACCGCGCTGAGTACGCCGTAGCCCCGGGTAAGATGCGCTTCCGATTCGGTTTCGGCAATGACGAAGGGCAGATCCCGGCGTGCCGGACAGCCGATCACCACCTGTGCCGAACGGGGGCCATCCCCTGCCCGTTCGGCCAGGGACTGCCGAAGCACCCGCTCTTCGACCTCATCGCGGGCCGTCTGCCATTCGTCGGCACTGATGCGCCCGTCGCCGTCAGCATCGTATTTGTTCATCAGGTGACGGTTCTGTTTCAGTTCGCGCAGGGCGGCGACGGTCCGCTCCCGCAGGCTGCCTCCCGACTGACTGGGCGTCCCGGCGAAGCCGACGACGTAGACCGGAGCCCCCTCGGGGATGATTTCTTCGATCCATTTTTCCGTCGGGTCGGAGACGGAGGAAGCCATCAACAGCATAGTCATCTGGCCGGGCAGCCCCTCCTGGCGATGCCGGGGCTTGAGGACGGCCCCCTGGGGATCGACGGTGAGGCGGCCGGTGTCGTCCTCAACCTCGAAGGGAACGGGGCCGCAATCGCTGGTACTGTATTCATCCCAACTCTGGTTCTCGTCGTTGCGCCGCAGCTTACGCAGCCGATAGAAGACGCAGGGCTGCTGGGTCATGGGAGAGACCAAGGCATATTTGCGCCGCGCCCGGCCGTGAATTTCGACTAGGCCCATGGCGACAGAGCGGATCTTGCTGGTCGGCAGGTTTTCCAGCTGGCGTTTGAGGCGCAGGTAGTAGAAGCTCCCCCAGAAAGCGCCCCCGGCAAAGAGAGCGGGAAGCAGGCCGTTGTGCAGACCCTGGCGAACCAGGGCGGTCACCGTCTCACCGATGACGCCGAAAAAAGCCATCCCTACCCCTGCCGCCAGCAGCAAGAGCCGCAGCAGCCTCCGTCCCGAACGCCGTCGCAGCGGCGGCAACTCCTCGGGCAGGGGCAAGGGTGTGCCTTGAGTCGTCGGGGCTGCTTTGGCGGCCTCTTCCTCCCCCAGCGCCTCGGCCACCTCCTTCATTCCCGGCAGTTGGATCCCGGCGGCGGTGGCGACCACGGCAGCAGCCGGTCCGCCCATGACGGTGGCTGCGGCGGCCGGAACCTCGACCGCCGCAGCCCGACTTGCTTTTTCGGCGGCGATCCGATGACGCCACAGGTCGGCCATCAGCCAACCGAAGCAGGTCAGGGGGATCAGCTCCTCCCGCCCCGGCGCCTCCCCTAGCGGCACGCGCTTGAGGGCACAGCCGGGGAGGACCGCGAGACCGAAATCGCAGCGCAACTGGAAGTCGGCGGCACGCTCCCGGATCAGGCGCAGAATCGCCTTGAGGTTGCCGGCCACACTGTAACTCTTGTGTTCTTCCAGCCCCTGGGGATCGAAGCGCCCAGCAAAGATGCGCACTCCGGCCCGCACCCGGTAGTCGGCATCGAGCAGATAAAGATCAAGGATCGGCTGATTCTGCAAGGCGGTCTTGATAAGCTCGTCATCGTCGAGGTAACTCAGGGCGGCCGCGCCGCGATAGGCGTTCTGCACCAGCAGACGCTTGAGATTGCGGTCGACCACGGCGCCGCTGAGATCAGCGAGGATGGCGAGCACCCGCGATTCGCCGTCGAGGGTCATGTCCTTTGCGCCGGTGAGAAAGGTCAGGCTCTCCCCCCCCAGGCGGAAGCCCTGCACCCGCGCCGGGGCGAAGCGCGGCGGGGTCGCATCGACCAGCCAGTGCTCGATGCCCTGTTCCGCCAAGAGCGGCGTCATCTTTTCGAGTTGCTCATCAGGACCGGTGGCGAGCAAGGCAAGCCCTTGGCCAAGCAGGCGCTGGCGAACGGCGTAGGCATCGAGCCCAAAACGCTTCGCCAGCGTTACCGGCAGGCTTTCGACCCCCTCCACGCCCGGCGCAACTTTGTTGATGATCAGTAGACGATTCCGGTCCTTGGGCATCCTCTCCGCTCCGACTCCCTATTCCATCCCCGACTCATAGTTGAAGAGGCTCGTCCCCGGCAGCGACTGCCCCTTCTTCAACGCCTCCATGACCTGCTTGCCTTTAGGCGAGAAGGGGCCGAGATGCCCCAGTTCCACGGTGAAGCGGCCGCAGCCGAGACCTTGCAGTTCGCCGAGGTGGCCCAAAAGGGAGAAGTCCGTCTCCGAGGTCAGCACCGTCAAATCTCCGGATTTATGAACCCGGTAGGCGTCCCCCCGGTCGGAAACCACCGGCGTGTCGCCGCGCACCCCTTTGATCGGGATGCGTGAGGTGATCAGCGGCACCGAAGCGTAGACCACCATCCCCAAGGGCAGGCCAACGGGGCGTTGCAGGAGGTCGCCGAGATTGTCGCGGTCATCCTCGATGTACAGGGTCGCCTCATCGGCGCCCAGCTCCTTCCAGGCGAGGAGCGCCTGGCTGTTGAGGCTATAGAGGCGGTAACCGGTGCTCAGGTGAAGCCCCTCCAGGCCGGCGAAGAGTTCGAAATGGGCGATATTGTTGAGGCGGAAAGAGAGAAAGCCCCGGTTCACCAACTCGCGGACGGCGGCGCGGTAGCCGTCCCACTGGTGATCGAAGATGATGAAAGGGATATCCCAGACGATCTGTTCCCCCCGGTCACCGCCGCGCTTGCCCAAACGGCCGCTCTCCTGCACGTTGCCCGGCGTCAGGGGCAGAAGCAGCCGGTCCACCACCGGATCGCCCAGGATTTGCGCGTCCCGCGTATCACGGATGGCGACGGTGATCCGTCGTTCCTCGGCGGCGCGGCGCGGCGCGGCAGGAAGCAGCGATTCCAGAGCCGCTTGGCGATGCTCGCGGCGCGTCCGTCCCCGACGCTCTTCCGCTTCCCGGCGCAGCGCCTGGTAAAAGTCGCGGCGAATCTCCTTGAGGCGTTTGGGCGGAATGACCACCGCCGGCAGCGCTCCGGCGGTCAGCCCGCGCAGGGCGAAGGGCTCGTCGGCGGTCTTTTCGAAGACCGCGCGCAGGATGTCGAGCGAGAGGGAGGAGTCCCCGGCCGGGTAGCTCTCCAGGGGGTAATCCCCCTCAGCGCGGATGGCGCCGCAGGTCCCGACGATGTGCATGCGCTCGGCGCTGACGGACAGGTCCAGATCGACCGGAGCCGGCTCCCGCCGCGTCCCTTCCAACTTGCGCCGGCAGGCGACCTCGCTCATGGTGAAGGCCTGCTCCGAAGAGACCTTGAAGACCCCGTCGCCGACCTTGAAAATCCCGGAAAAGGGGGAGGGGACGGTGACGTAGCTGTCGGCATTGACCTTTTTCACCGGATTGCGGCCGAGCAGCAGGCTCTTCACGGTAAAGGCGGTGCCGGCCTGGTCGGTCTTCGGCTGGATGCGCAGGCGGTCGCCGACGTGCAGGCGGTCGCGGGTCTTGAAGGAGACGTCGCCACCGCGCACCGCCGCGACCTCGCCGAGCAGTTGGCCGGTCGCCCCCTTGATCGAAGGAACGGCGATGTCGGTGGGGATACCGCCGGGGAGAAAACCCTTGGTCGGCGGCCGTCCGAAGGAGGACTTGAGCAGCTGCTTGGCCTCTTTGACCGCCTCATTCCGCTTGGCGGCGGGGGCGTCGAGGGCCAGCCGGTAGGCGCCGACGACGTTGGCGACGTACTCGGCGCTCTTCATCCGCCCTTCGATCTTGAAGCTGATGACTCCGGCTTCTGTGAGCTGCGGCAACAGATCGATGGCCGAGAGGTCGTTGGGCGAGAAATAGTAGCCGTCCGTCTGCCGATAGCGGTAGCGGCGGCGGCAGGGCTGGGCGCAGCGCCCCCGGTTGCCGCTCTTGCCGCCGAGAAAGGAGGAAAAATAACACTGGCCGGAAAAGCAGAAACAGAGGGCGCCGTGGATGAAATGCTCCAGCTCCAGGGTAGTCCGGGCGCGGATCGCGGCGATCTCCGCCAGGGAGAGTTCCCGCGCCAGCACACCCCGGGTAAAGCCCATCTTCTCCAGCATCCGCACCCCGGCGGCGTTGTGCACCGTCATCTGGGTCGAGGCGTGCAGCTCGATCCCGGGAAAGTGCTCCTTCGCCAGCCGCCACACCGCCAGATCCTGCAAAATCACCGCGTCGATCCCCATCGCCTCCAAGGCCGCGAGGGTGTCGACCAGCTGCGGCAGCTCCGCTTCCTTGACCAAGGTGTTCAGGGTGACGTAGACCTTGCGCTCGCGCTGGTGGGCGTAGGCGAGCATCCGCTCCATGTCGGTGAGGGAAAAGTTCTTCGCCTTGGCCCGGGCAGAAAACTCCTTGAGCCCGGCGTAGACGGCATCAGCGCCGCTTTCCATGGCGGCGAAGAAGGCTTCGAGGCTACCGCAGGGGGCGAGCAGTTCGGGTTTAACGGGAGGGGTCATGAAATGCCTGAAACGAAAAAGGCCGGGGCGCGAACCAGCCCGGCCGAAGTTGTCCGATGGTTAAAAACTAGCATGGGGGGGAGGCGCGAAGCAATGGGAAAATAAGGTGATTCCGGATGGCGGTCAGGTGGGTCGTTGAACCATGACGACGAGATGCTTCAGCGGATACTGATCGAATTCGAGGTGCCGACAAAGGCATCCCGCTTCCTTGATGACGTCGAGCAGGCTCGATATCCCGAGCGTGCTGTAATAGAGGGGAGGCCCCATCGCCGAGTCGACGTGCTCGTCCGCATGGTCAAGCCCTCCCGCGGAAAAGATAAAGACGCCCCCGGCCTCCAGGGCATGCATGAGTTTCAGCAGCAACGGTCGTTGTTCTTCCAGGCGGACATGCCAGATGCTGTCCCAGGCCGAGATGAAGCGATAGGTTCGCTGGGTTCGCCAGCCGCAGACGTCGGCATGATGCAGAAGGACAGCGGGATCGGCGACTCTGGCCAATTCAATCATGCGCTCGGAGATATCGATGCCCTCGATCCGCAACCCGCGATCGCGCAGCATAGAGTTGAACCGAGTATTGCAGCCGCAGCCGACGTTAAGCGCCCAGCCTTCGCTGCCGTCGTCAAGAAAGGCCAGCGCACGCTCGTGTTGGCGCACGCCGTCAGTCCGACCAAGCCGCTCGTCCAACCAGCGTTCGGCCAATGAATCATAGGCAGAGGCAATCGTGGAATGATCCATTTCGAGCCATCCGAGATTTACGGTGAAAAGAGGACGGATCCAGGCGGAATTACTTCGTTCGCTGACTGAATCCTGCTTCTTCAGATAACATCATTCGAGCCCCTGTTCAAGCCTTCAAACCCAACCCGACATTGACCAGACAGGCAATGCGCATTACAATTCAGAAAAGCAATGCAAACAAAGGAGGGTGCCACGATGGCGGTTACGGCGAAAGTCACGGCGAAGGGGCAGATCACCTTGCCCAAAAATGCCCGCGAGGCGTTGGGCTCGGATGTGGTCGAGATCGAGGTTGAAGAGGGGCGGGTGCTGTTGCGGCCGGTGCGGTGCCTGGCCGGGGCTCTGCGCGATTACGCCAGGGAGGGCAAGACGCTGAACGAAATCCGCGAAGAGGTCTGGGGGGAGGTCGCCCGTGACACCGAGCGTTGAAACCCTGCCCGACACCAATGTCGTGCTGCGCTACTTGCTCGCCGACATCCCCGATCAGTTTGCCGAAGCGAAGGCCTTTTTCGAAAAAGTGCGCGTCGGCGAGATAAAGGCGCTGCTTTTGGAAAGTGTCGTGGTCGAGTGCGTCTACGTCTTGACCAAGTTCTATCAGGTACCCAAGGCGCGAGCAGCCACGATTTTAACGGAACTTTTGCGGTATAAAGGCATCGTCAACCCGGACAAAGAGGCGCTGGTGGCCGGACTGCGGCTTCATGGCGAAAACGCCCTGGATGTCGTGGACTGCCTGCTGCTGGCGCAGGCCCGTCATTTTGGGCGGCCGATTTTTTCCTTCGACAAACTTCTGAACGGGGCGCTCGCCGCCGATTCGCGGGGCTGATTTTCTAGAACCGATCCCCCTCACTGCCCCTTTTGCATAGGGAGAAAGCTACTCATGATCTAACCAACAATGACATACGACAGCGCAGCACGAACTTTGCTCTTGCTATCAGGTGAATCTTTCGCTAATGTTTCTAACAAGTTGGGTTTTTATGGATTTTATTTTATGGCTTTCAAAGCGAGGGACAGGATGTCTGAACTCTTTTTCGATTTATTTATTAGCCGCCTTGGGGTGCCCCTTATGGCGGTTTTTGTCGTTTCAAATCTCAACAGGTGAAGATGGTCATCTAATTTTCTAATGGGAGGAGTCTAGATGAAAACCCCGAAAACACTGCTTTTTTTATTGTTTATTGGTTTCATGGTGTTTGCTGGTGGCTGTTCAGTGCGGTTAGGTGATTTAAGCACCATTTCTACCCAAAATGTTAATTTGGACAAGATTGACCTTGATTCTCTTCCACAGGTCAAAGGGGTGACCGGAAAGGATACCAAATTTGTTTTTCTTTTTATTCCTTTTGGGGTGCCTCACCTTGAAGATGCAGTTGATGATGCTCTCGAAAAAGGCGGAGGTGATTTAATCACTGATGCAGTCATCCATGCACGAGGTTGGTGGTTCCTTATCGGACAAAACACTCTCGAAGTGAAAGGAAATGTTGTGAAGACAAGAGGGGGTGCACAATGAAAAATTTTCTTTTAATCATTATTGTATTTCTTTCTGTTCTATTTTCAGGATGTACAGTTAGACATGGTGATTTTACTGTTATTTCTAATAAACTTACGCGTTTGTCAGAATTTGAAGTTGACAAAGCAAACCGTGTAAAAAATGTAACAGGAAAAGATGTCCAACATATTATAATATTTATTCCAACAGGTGGACCTCCAACTGTTGAAGCTGCTGTCGATGATGCTTTGGAAAAGGGTGATGGTGATTTGATGACAGATGCAGTTATTCACTGCTGGAATTGGTATATCCCTTATATCTATGGTCAAGTTGGTTGGTCTGTTAAAGGTGATGTCGTTAAAACAAGAAAAAATTGAGCTAGACTTCCGGATTAGGGATTTTTCTACTTTGATAAAAAATCTAACGGCGCTATCGCCGTCGGTTACCACTGGCACGAGATTATTTAACCATCTCTTATCACGACAAAAGGCGCCTATGAAGGCGCCTTTTGTGTTTCAGTCAAGAAATTGCAAACGTCCGTTCAGCGACAATCGTCTTCGCGTTGATGGCGAACCGCGAGGACAGTTACGGTTTTATCGTCTTCGATCTCAAAAAGCGCGACATAGCCGCCGCCACCGAAAGGAATCACCAGTTCGCGCAGAAAAGGGTTGTCGGGGGTCGCCTTGCGGCAGGTAAAGGGAAAATCGCGCAGGACGTCGATGCTCTTTTCGATGGCTTCGAGGGCGCCGCGAGCGGCGCGCGGGTCTTTTTGCAGGAGAAAATCGTACAACCGCAGAAGGTCTTCCCTGGCGGTCCTGGTGTAACGGACGGCAAAGCTCACTTGCGGATTTCGCCCTCTTTATGGGCCAGCAGGTCGCGCATGCTCGCCAAAACCTCGTCGGCGGAATAATACTCGCCGCTGCGGCGGGCTTCGTCACGCCCGGCCAATCCCCGCGACACAAATTCCCGTTGCAGTTTCCGTTGCTCGATGCCGTCGCGCAGGGCTTTCTCCATGAAACCGGAGAGGGTTTCCCCTTCGTGTAAAACACTTTCGGCTGCCGCGCGCAGTTCGGGATCGACCCGGAGGGACGGTATCGTGGCCGTTTTCATGGCGAACTCCTTGCATTGCGTTTGCAACACATTCTAGAGGGTTTTGTCGCCGGCGACAAGCGCGCTTTCGCCCTCATTTCATCTTCGATTTCAGTTGGATCGTCTCGCCGGCCACCATGAAGGCGCCCCGGCCTCGGTGATGGACGGCAAAAAGGAGACGGATTTATTTTGCCGACGTTGCCGGTGGGAACCCTCCCCAACCCTCTCATTTCCTGCCCCCCCGGGTCATCATCGGCGCGGCACCGCCAACGAGTTCTTCGTGCCGAGGCTCTCCGCCCATGTCCGTGCCTCGCTCTGGTCGATGACGACTCCCCCGTCCACATCGGCCAGTGCCTCACAGGTCAAGCGATAGCGCTCTTCCTCTTGGTCGACCCACGTGAGTTCCGAGGTCATGATACTTATCTATCCCTGTTGTTAATGCCCCCGGCGGCGGATTCCTTGACAAGGCGCAGTTCGAGGCGACAGCCAAGGGCATGGGCATATTTGCGCAGAGTGGCGAGTGATGGCGAATGTCTACTGTTGCCGGATTCAAGCCGGGCAATGGCCGACTGGGTGGTGCCGATACGCTCGGCGACCTCCGCCTGCGTAACGCCCGCCGCCGCCCTGGCTTTCAGAAATTCATCGAGCAAGGCAAACTCTTCTTCCAGTTTGTCGTATTCATCCTTCACCTCGGCGCGGGCGAGGGCGCGCGCCTTAAGCTCTTTGTGAGAAAGCATCTTTGGCCTCCTTCAGACGCCTGCGCGCAATGGCCAGCTCATTGGGCGGCGTCTTATCGGTTTTCTTGACGAAGTGGTGCAACATGACGATCTTGCGTCCGATGACCGTACAGAAGAACACCCTGGCAATCCCTTCGGAAGCTTTCAACCGCAACTCGAACAACCCTTCCCCCATTGCGCGGGTATGAGGCATCCCCAAGTCGGGGCCATATACTTCCATCCGGTCTGTGTAGCGAAGGTACCGGGCGAGCAAACCGGCCGGCATTTCCAGGATGCCTGCCTGAACGGTTTCGCTGACGTAGGTGATTGTCCAGTGCATGGCCAAATTATAGCATATTTGCTATGAGTGTCTAGGGGGTCTGAGCAGGGGAAATCCGGTGCGCGCTTTCGCCCTCATTTCATCTTCGATTTCAGTTGGATCGTCTCGAATTTTTTCCAAACCAACCGCCGACATGCTTCCGCTCGCTCCGACGGCTGTCATAACGGCAAAAGGCGCCCTGTCCGGCGCCTTTTGTCGTTGGCTGTCGAGAAACCGCTAAATCAGAGAATCACGCTGGCGATGGTGTAGGCGACGATGGTCGAGACGCTGACGCCGATCAGGCCGGGGATCATGAAGCTGTGGTTGAGCAGGTACTTGCCGATGTGGGTGGTGCCGGTGCGGTCGAAGTTGATGGCCGCCAGGTCGCTGGGATAGAAGGCGAAGAAGAAGTAGGCGTAGCTGGCCGGGATCAAACCCAAGAGCAGCGGCACCGGCAGGCCGAGGGCCAGACCCAGGGGCAGGGTGATGGCGAGGGTGGCCGCCTGGCTCTTGACGAAGGCCGAGATGCAGAAGGTGGCGATAGCGAAGGTCCAGGGGGCGATCTTGACCATGATGCCGATGTTGTCGACCAGGAACTTCTTGTTGGCGGCGATGAAGGTATCGCTCATCCAGGCGATGCCGAAGATCGAGACGACGGCGATCATGCCGGCGATGAAGACGCTGGAGTGGGCGATATCCTTGGCCTTGACGTCGGCGGCGAACATGATGAAGGCACCGTAGGCGAGCATGACGAACTGGACGACGGTAGTCATCGGCACGGTCTTGCCGGCGGCGTTGAGCGGCAGCAAGTGGGGATAGACGGCGAAGAGGATGATGGTGCCGACGCCGGTGAAGAAGAGGGCGACGGAGATCTTGGCGGTCTTGCTGATCTGCTTGTCCAGCGTGGTGACGTTCACATCGAGCGCCTTGCGGAATTCCGGATCCTGCAGGCGGGCCTGGTATTCGGGGTCCTTGTCCAGATCCTTGCCCCGGTTGAAGCTCCAGAGGGCGGCGGTGAGCAGGCCGATGACCCCGGCCGGCATGGTCACGGAGAGGATGTCGATGAGGGTCACCGGATAGCCGGCCTTGGCGGCAAAGCCGAGGAAGAAGGTGACGGCGGCGGCCACCGGGCTGGCGGTGATCCCCATCTGCGAGGCGACGCTGGAAATGGCCATGGGCCGCTCGGGGCGGATGCCGGTCTTGAAGGCGACATCGGCGATGACCGGCAGCAGGGCGTAGACGGCATGGCCGGTGCCGACGCAGACGGTGAGGAAGAAGGTCGAAAGGGGGGCGAGGATGGTGACGTACTTGGGATGGGCGCGCAGCAGTTTTTCCGTCAACTGTACCAGGTAGTCGAGGCCGCCGGCGACCTGCAGGGTGGCCGAGGCGGTGACCACCGCCAGGATGATGAGCATGACGGCGATGGGCGGTTCGGAAGGGGAACTGCGGAAACCGATAACGAGCAGGGAAACGCCGAGGCCGCCGATCAGACCGAGGGCGACGCCGCCTCTGCGGATACCGATGAGTACCGCACCGAGAACGAGGATGAATTGGATCCAGAACATTGCCATGGGGCACCTCCATTGGTTGGGTCCGGTTTGCCGATGTCGTCTCCGCGACACCGCGCTTGCCTATTCCCTAGAGCATGGAGAGTGCCAAGCCAGATAAAAATTTTATCCCTCTGAAATCATTGAATTTTTTAGGATGAGATCAAGAAAGGCGGGAACCTCGGCTATAACCGCAGGTTATAAACCGAGGCGACCATACGATAAAATTTGTAAGAAATTCGATAGGATGGATTCGTCCATAACCTGGAGTTATGGCTATAACCACCGGTTATACCCCGCCCTCGCGCATCTGCTTGAGGCGTTTGTGCAGAGCCGGCTGGGAGATGCCGAGCAGGCGCGCGGCCAGAGTCTGGTTGTGACCGGCGCGGTCCATCGCCTCCATCACCAGAAAACCGGCGGCCTCGGCGAAGGTGGGGAGTTCGGGAAATCCGGCGAAGGGATTGCGGCCGGGGGCGGCAGCTGTCGGGGGCGCCTCCGGGGCGTGGCGCGCGGCCTTGACGAATGCGTCCATGGCCAGCGGCCCGTCGCGGTGAACGCTGAGGGCGTCGTAAACCATGGCCCGCAGTTCGCGGACGTTGCCGGGAAAAGGGTACCCGGCGAGGAAGCGCGCCAGTTCCCGAGGTGCCGGCGGTTTCTTCTTGCCGAGGGCGCGGGCCGCTTCGTCCAGAAAGTGCTCCAAGAGCAACGGGATGTCGCCGGGGCGCTCGCGCAGGGGCGGTACTTCGATGCGGTGGGTGCGCAGGCGGTAATAGAGGTCGCGGCGGAAGGCGCCGGAATCCTCCCGCGCCGCCAGATCCCGATGGGTGGCGACGATAATCCGGGCCTTGAGGCGCCTCGGCAGGTCGGCGCCGAGGGGAAAATATTCTCCCTCTTGTAAAAGCCGCAGTAGCTTGACCTGCGAGGGGATACTGAGATCGCCGATTTCGTCGAGAAAGAGGGTGCCTTCGGCGGCCTCCTCGACCATGCCGCGCCGCGCCTGTTCGGCGCCGGTGAAGGCTCCGCGCAGGTGGCCGAAGAGGGTGTCGGCAAAGACCGTGTCGTCCAATCCGGCCACGTTCACCGTGACCAGCTTGCCCCGGCAACCGCTCAGGCGATGGGCGGCGCGGGCGAAGAGTTCTTTGCCGACGCCGCTCTCGCCGGTAATCAGCAGCGGCTGCGGGCTTTGCGCCACCGCCTCCAGGTAGGAAAAGAGGGCCAGCATCCCCCGGTCGCCGGTAACGATGCCGGAAAATGCCTCGGGGTGGCGCAGCTCGCCAGAAACCAGGCGGCTGGAGAGTTCCTGATTGTCCCGTCGCATCTCCTGCATGCGCACTGCCCGCAACACCGCGCCGACGATGCGCTCCTCCTCGTCGGTCTTGACGCAATAGTCGAAGGCGCCGAGCTTCATGCAGCGCACCGCCGTCTCCAACTGGTTCAGACCGCTAAGGACGATGGCCGTGACCTCGGGATGGCGCTCGGCGAGTTCCTTGAGCAGCGCCTCTCCGGAAAGATGGGGCATGGTCAGGTCGAGAACAACCAGGCCGATCCCCCCCTGATCAAGGAGGGCCATGACCCGGCGGCTGTCGTCGCAGGTGATCAGGTGGGTGAGCCCGGCGCGGGCTTCCAGGGTCAGGGCCAGGGAGTCGAGCCAGTCCGGTTCGTCGTCCACCAGCAGGATACCGAAGGCGGGATAAAGGGTCGGATTCACGGGGTCGGTTCCTCCTGGGGGATCGGCAGGGAGAGAGTGACGAGGGTTTCACCGGGAACCGAGGTAAATTCCAAGGTGCCGCCGTGTTCCTTGATGATGCCGGCGGAGACGGAGAGGCCGAGGCCGGTGCCGCCGCTGTCGCGCTTGGTGGTGAAGAAGGGATCGGTCAGGCGCGAGAGGTTTTCCGGGGCGATGCCGCTCCCTTCGTCGCGCACCTGGAGAATCACCCGATTCCCCTCCGGATCGTGACGGGTGACGAGTTCAATGGCGCGACTCGGGTCGGGCAGGGCCTGGCAGGCGTTGAGCAGCAGATTGATGAGAACCTGCTCGATGCGCTGGGCGTTCCCCCGAATGGAGGGGAGAGCCTGGGCGTATTCGGCACGAAAACGGGTGGTGGCCTTGCGCAGCGATGGCTCGGTCAGGCGCACGGCGGCCTGGGCGACGGCGTTCAGGTCGAGGGGGGTATGGTCGCCGTTGTCGTCGCGGCGAGCGAAATCCTTGAGGTCATCGACGATGTGCTTGATCCGTTTAGCCGCCTCCTGCACTTTGTCCAACCCCCGCGTTACCTCCTCGCGCATGCGCGAATAGGGCAGGCCGCCGCATTGAAAATCCCCGTTTTCCGCGAAGTAGCGATCGAGTACCTTGACGGCGTCACCGTGAAAACGCTTCAATTTGGGCGCTTCGAGGAGAATCAGGCCGGTGGGGTTGTTGATCTCATGGGCCACGCCGGAAACCAAAGTGCCCAGGGCCGCGAGCTTGTCCGCCTGCACCAGCTGCCGCTGGTTCAGGCGCAACTCCTCCTCGGCGTGGCGGCGCTCGGCGATCTCCCGGGTGAGGTCGGCGGTCCGCAACGCCACTTGGCGATGGAGGATGCGCGACCAGAGGGCGAAACCGCCGAGCAGCAGCAACAGGGGAACGACCACCACAACGGCGTATTTGCTCAGGGTGCGCCAGTCCAGGGGGCGCGGCTCCAGCACCCCCAGCCACTTTTCGTAAATCGCCTGCTGGCGGCCGGTCTTTTTGAGGATGGCCAGCCCCTCGTCGAGGCGGGAGAGGAGCTCGGCGTTCCCTTTTTTCACCGCGTAACCGTAGCGGTAGGTGGCGACGTTGCGGATCGTCGGCAGCAGATTGGTCAGCTTCAGTTCACGGATATGGTACATGCCGGGGACGATGGCGACGATGGCGAAATCGCTCTTGCCGGCGGCCAGCAGGCGCAAAGCCTCGGCCGGGGTTTCGGTGAGCAGCAGTTCCCCGGCGAAACCGGTTCGCGCCAGATAGTCGTGCATGATTCCGCCCCGATGCAGGGCCACGCTGTATTCAGCGAGCTCGGCGAGGGTATTGACCGGAGGCGAGTCGCGGCGGGCGAAGACGGCGTGATTGACGATGGCCGAGGGGAGGGAGAAATCGACCTCGGCCAAGCGCTCCTCGGAAAAGGACATCCCCTGCAAGACGTCGACCGCGCCGCTTTGCAGGGCCGCGCGCATCTCCGACCAGCCACCGAGGCGGAATTCGACCTGTAGACCCATGACTTCGGCAACGGCCTGGGTCAGTTCGACGTTGTAGCCGCTTGGGCGGCCGTTCCGGTCGAGAAATTCATAAGGGGGATAGGCGCGGTCGCCGCCGATTACCACCACTTCCGACAGAGAACCTTCCCGCACCTCAGCGAAGGCCGGTGCGCCGATGCCCAGGCAGATAAAGACCGCCGGCCACAGGGCCAAAAAAAAGCGACGCGACAGGGTGAAAATCCGGGGGAACGTCATGACGGCTCCTCACTTCAGCATGGCTTGAGGATAGCACACTTTGCCGCCAACGGCGGTTTTGCCCGGGTGCTGAAAATCAAATTCTTCCGCCGCTAACGAGCCCCTTCCCTTGCCCTGCCTTCGGTGCTATCTTTCCCGTTAATCATGACCAGAGAGCCACTCAATCATCAGCGCGCCACCCCCCCCGCAACTCCGGGAAATTCCGGGTTGGGGGGCATCCAGGTCGGCACCCCCGTCTACCGCCGGGTCAATCTCGCCTTCTTCCTGGCCGGGTTCGTCACCTTCGTCAGTCTCTACGCGGTACAGCCGTTGCTGCCGGAATTCTCCAAAAGTTTCGGCGTCTCGCCGGCTCTCGGCAGCCTGCCTCTCTCCCTGGCCACCGGCACCCTGGCCGTCGCCATGCTCTTCGTCGGCACCCTCTCGGAAACCTGGGGGCGCAAGCGGGTCATGAGCGGCGCGCTCATCCTGACCTCGTGCCTGACCCTGCTGATCGGCCTGAGCGAAAGCTTCCCCGGACTGCTCGGCCTGCGCTTCCTGCAAGGGCTGCTGCTGGCCGGACTTCCGGCCGTGGCTATGGCTTATCTGAGCGAGGAGATGAGTCCTTCGGCCATCGCCTCCGCCATGGGCCTCTACATCAGCGGCAACGCCGTCGGCGGCATGGCCGGGCGGCTGATTACCGCCATCCTCGCCGATCTCTGGAACTGGCAGGCGGCCTTTTTCATCCTCGGCGGCGCCTGCCTGTTGACCAGCCTCTTCTTCGCCGCCAGCCTTCCTGCCTCGCACCTGCCGCCGCGCCCCTTCGCCGCCGCCTATCTCTTCACCTCCCTCGGCCGGCACCTGCGCGATCCCCTGCTGCGCCGGCTCTACCTCGTTACCTTCCTGACCATGGGCGCCTTCGTCACCCTCTACAACTATCTGACCTTCCGCCTGCTGGCTACCCCCTACCTGCTCAGCCAAAGCCAGGCGAGCCTGATCTTTCTCGTCTATCTGCTCGGCTCCCTGAGCGCCTCGATCATGGGGCATTTCGTCAACCGCTTCGGGCGCCCGCCGCTGATCCGTTTCGGTCTCACGACCATGGTCATCGGCGCGCTGCTAACCCTGGCCGCCCCCCTGCCCTGGATCGTTCTCGGCGTCGGCATCTTCACCGTCGGCTTCTTCGGCGTTCATTCCGTCGCCTCCAGCTGGGTCGGCCGACGGGCGCCGGTAGCCAAGGCCCAGGCCTCAGCCCTCTATCTCTTCTTCTACTATCTCGGTTCAAGCATTTCCGGAACGATCGGGGGCTTCTTCTGGAGTTGGCGGGAGTGGCCGGGAGTAACGGTCCTGGTCGTGACGCTGCTGTTCGCCGGGCTGATTTTCGGCGCCCGGCTCGCCCGCCCTTGGCCGCCGGCCCAGGAGTAACGGAAAATTTATCCATTAAATACACGGAGTTTATTGACCTGCCTACAAGTTCGGCCCAACGGGGTAAACCCGTTGGGCCGAACTTGATTGGTGAAAGATAGTGGCGCCCCGAGGCGATTAATCGGTTCCCATGCTGGTCTTCCAAACCTCCCAGACCTTGCCGACAAGATCCGGCCCCGGCTTGAGCGTTGGCTTTCCCGGTTTCCAGTCGGACGGGGTGGCCTCGCTGCCGTTGCTCGCCCGCACCAGTTGGAAGGCCTGAATCTGGCGGAGGGCTTCGGCTACGCTGCGGCCGACGGGGGGAGTAAGAACCTCGTAAGCCTGAATCACGCCATCCGGGTCAATCAGGAACCGGCCACGATTTTCGACGCCCGCGTCGGCATCATAGATGCCGTAGGCCGTTCCGACCTTGCCGCCGCCGTCCGTGAGCATCGGGAAAGGCACCCCGCCGGGAACCATTTTCGAGAGTTCGTTATCGTTCCACATCTTGTGAACAAAGACACTGTCCACGCTCATGGACAGAATTTCAACGCCAAGCTCCTGAAATTTTTCATAATGAGCGGCGACCGCCGCTATTTCCGTCGCTCAGACAAAGGTGAAATCCCCGGGATAGAAGCATAGCAACACCCATTTTCCCAGGTAACCGGAAAGCTTCACCGAAGTAAAATTCCCTTGGTGATATGCCGGAGCGGTAAAATCAACCATGGCTTTTCCCACCTGGATCATCTTCGACACCTCCTTTTCGGGCTGAGTCTCTGCGCTGGAGTTTACCGCTTCTTCCTGACCGACCGGTCCACTCGCCGGTCGGGTACAACCAACTTTCAGTGTTTCCGTCATCCGCAACCCCCTTTCGTCGGCTCAAACCAACTCTCCGTTCAACCAGTAACGGATAAACTTTACCACAGACAAATTCACATTCTTCCGTCGAGGACTTCATCCATGGCGCAAATCAATTTTACGCCGCCTTTCCGAACAAAACAGCCGGGACAGACTTAATTCTGCGCGTAATACAGGGAACGCCGCAGGATCAAGTCGCCGACCTCACTCCCCAAATCTCTGGCGATGACGGGGCATTTTGCTTTCAGAATAAAAAAGATGTCTTTGCGCACGTCATTGAGGGTTTCGTAGTTGCCCTGTCCCTTGGCGATGACCAGATCGGCCTCTGCGAAGTGGCGCTGGAAATTCTCACTGCATTCGGCCAGAAACGTTCCCGGTACGTCCGCGCCGTTGTCGATGACCGCGACCAGAGTATCAACCCCGGCGGCGACGGCGTCTTCGCGGATGGCATCGTTGATCACCGGCGCCCCTTTCACTGCCAGCGTCACCCGATCCAGAGGGAGCTGCTGAAGAAGCAGCCGGTCAAAAACGATCTCCCCCGCGTTGTCGGCCAGATAGAGAATCTTCTCGGCCGCGCCCACGGCTTGGATGAATTCATCCACATCCCCGCGCAGAGGCGCCTCCAGAGCATGGCGAATCGCTTCGGAAACCTGCTCCTCGCTGAGCGTGCCGGTAATGCCCAGATCGATGACGTTACCCGCGATCGCCAGACGCACGGCGGTCTCTATCGGCTGCCGCGACCGCGCGACCAGCTCTTCCAGCTCTTCCAGCATGTCCAGAGCCACATGGGTGAAATGTTCCTTGATCCAGCGATAGGGATCCTTCTGGAATGACAGGTTGCGGATATGGCGATGAATCGCCTGAGCGAGCAACGGCGGCGGCTGGGTAAAATCCCCTTGCGCCAGTTCCGCCAGCACGGTCCGCACCACCCGGTCCTGCACGGACTCCGGCACGGCGAGCATGCGACAGGCCGCAACCGTCTGCCGCAGCAGACAGGGGACACATTCAAGGTAAGTCTTCATTTTTAGAGAAACTTTTCATTTTTTAGGGTATGGACGATGGCGGCGGCCGCAGAACTTCTATCCATCGTATAGAGATGGATTCCCGGAACGCCTTTTTCCAGCAATTCGCGGCATTGCCGGATGGCGAAGGCAATGCCGAATTCCGCAACCGCCTTCGTATCGTCCGCGGGCAGTGCAGCCAGCCCCTTGCGAACATCCTCACTGATCGTCGCACCGCAGGTTTTAGTGAGAATTTCCAGCAACTTGACACTGTAGATCGGCATCACACCGGGAAGAATCGGCACTTCGATGCCAATCGAGCGACAGCGTTCGACAAAATCGAAGAAGAGCCGCGTGTCATAGACGAAATTGGCAATGATGAATTCGGCGCCGTTCGCCACCTTGAGCTTGAGATATTCCAGATCCTTGGCCTTGCTCTCCGCTTCCGGATGCCCTTCCGGATGGCCGGCTCCGCCCAGACAGACGTCGTAGCGGGCCTTGATGAAGCTCAAGAGGTCGGAGGCATGGGCCAGACTCTGCGGGTGCAGAGTCAGCCCCTCGGTCCCACGCGGGGGATCGCCGCGCAAGGCGAGGACATTCTCCACCCCAAGATCGGCGTAGGCATCGAGAATGGAAATGATTTCCTCCGGCCCAAGCCCGTATGCGGCAAGGTAGGCAATCACTTCCAGTCCCTTTTCCCGGATCAGCTTTTTGACCAGCTGGTACGAGCCTTCCCGGCTGGAGCCGCCGGCCCCGAAGGTCACGGAGACAAAGTCCGGATTGAATTCGGCCAGGGTGTCGACAACTTTCGCAAACGCCGCCTCATCCTTTTCGCTGCGAGGCGGAAAAAACTCAAAAGACAGGGTGGGACGGGCGCTCTTCTTCCAGAGATCGGTGACACGCATGGGGAGTTCTCCAAATAAGTTATTTTTCCCGGGGATAGGGCCACGCCATGATGCCGCCTTCCATCACCTTGACGTTATTCCAGCCGTGCCCTTCGAGCACCCGTGCCGCCTCATAACCACGCAGGGAAATCTTGCAGTAGCAGATAATCTCGGTATTTTTGTCGTCAGGTATTTCATTGAGGCGCCCGCGCAGGACCCCCAAGGGCATGAGCCGCTCGCCGACGCCGAGACGCATCTGTTCGAATTCCTGGGGCGAACGGTTGTCGAGGATGAGAGGCTTCTCCCCGGCATCGAGCTTCTTTTTCACCTCGCCGCAGGAAATACCCCGCATGCGCCCTTTGAGCTTGTTCTGCATGATATGAGCGGTGGCAATGGTGTGGTCGATGGCCAGGGAGAAAGGGGGCGCGTAGGGAAGATCGGCATTGACCATGTCTTCCACCCCCAGGCGCGCCTTGATCGCCATGGCCCAGATGGCCAGTTGTTTGCTCACATCCCCCGGGCCGATGCACTGGGCGCCGAGAATCCGTCCGCTCGTCTTCTCCACCACCAGCTTCGAGACCAGCAGTTTTCCTTCCATGAAGCCCGGCTTGTCGAGGCTGGCGTTGATGACCGTCTCGATCTCCGTCAGACCCGCCGCTCGCGCCGCCTTCTCCGAAAGACCGGTGGAGCCGGCGGCAAAATCGAAGACCTTGCAGATACCGGTCTGGATGGTGCCGGGAAAACGGACGCTATTGCCGAGTACGGCATTTTCGCCGGCGACCCGCCCTTGCAGGTTGGCCAGATCGCCGTAGGGAGCATGAACCTTTTTGCCGGTGATGAGATTGAGGGCTTCGACACAATCCCCTGCCGCATAGATGTCGGGATCGCTCGTCGCCATGTGGTCATCAACGAGAATCCCCCCTGTCTCACCGATGGCCAGCCCTGCCGCCCGCGCAAGTTGGACGTTGGGACTTACGCCGATGGCGACGACGGCAAGTTCACAGGGGAGCTCGGTGCCGTTACGCAGCTTCACCGCCGTCAGCCTGCCGTTCTCGCCGAGGAACTCGACAATGCCGTTGTCGGTGATGACGTTGGCACCCTGGGCGCGCACATGGTTTTCCACCAGCTTGGCCATCTCCCAGTCGAGGAAGGTGAGCAGCTGTGGCAACATTTCGATGACGGTGATGTCGATCCCCGCCAAGTGCAACGCCTCGCAGGTTTCGATGCCGATCAGCCCACCGCCGATCACCACCGCCTTGGTGATTTTCCGGCCGTCGCGGACGCCACGCAGATAGTCGGCATCCCCCATCGACTGCAAAGTGGTGATGCCGTCGAGCTCCATCCCGGGGATGGGCGGTTTTTTCGGCAGCGCACCGGTAGTGATGATCAGCTTGTCATAGGGCAGGGTCTCTTCCACACCGCTCTTCAGATCGCGGATGAGCAGGGTCTTCGCCTCCCGGTCGATCCGCAGCGCCTCAGTCTCGGTGCGGGCGACGATCCCCTTGGCCCGCAGATAGAAGCCGGCATCACGAACCTCGCCGGTGGGGGTGCAGATCAACATGTTGCGCTCGTCGAAGAAGCCGCCTACGTAGTAGGGATAGCCGCAGGAGGCCATGGAGAGATCGGGAGCCTTCTGGATGATGATGATCTCGGCGTTTTCATCGAGACGGCGGGCCTTGGCCGCCGCCTTGGGACCGGCGGCCGAACCGCCGATGACAATAATCCGTTTTTTTTCCGGCATCGCTTTCTCCTCACGGGACAGAATAAAATCCAGACCCTAATTGTCGCACAACACAAGGACATTCGTGAAAAAAAATCTCACACCCAATGGGTGGGATCAGCGTGCCGAACGTTCCATGAACTTGGCTTCGGCTTGGGTCATGATCACGTCGGAAGCGAGAATTTGTGCCTTGAGGGAATGCAGGGGGGGATAAGCACCGAGACGCCAGGCGCGGATTTCCAGGGATGAACCGCAGGGGATGGGACGCAGATAGCGGATGTTGAGTTCGCCGGTGACCGCTTCGACACCGAGATGAAAGAGGCAGTGGGTCATGGCCGCATCGAGGAGCGACGCCGTGACTCCGCCGTGCAGCATATCGGCATAGCCTTGCAGTTCGGCATGAGCAAAGAAGGGCGCCCGCACCCCGCCGTCCGCCGTCGGCTCGAAACGCAGGTGCAAAGAATGAGGATTACGGTCACCGCAAACCACGCAGCGGCCGTGGCCATACGCTTCGGCGAGATTCTGCACGCCTCCCCCCACGCTCATGCCTCCTCCGCAAAGCCCAGGGTACGCCAGACCTCCCGGATATCCCCGGCGCTGGGAGCGTCGGTCTCCACCACCGCCAGTGCGCGAATCTGCGCCTGGGTAACGGCGCGGTCATAGCGGATGCGCCCGGCCACGGTCGCTCCCACCGCGCGGGCCAGGGTTTCGATGCGCTCAGCCATCTCCGGGTTGAGATCCCACTTGTTGACGCAAATGGCCGCTGGAATCTCGAAATGCCGGGCCAGCTTCAGCACTCGTTCGAGATCGTGCTCGCCGGAAACGGTCGGCTCAGTGACAACCAGCACCTGACTGGCGCCACTCAGCGAGGCGATGACCGGACAACCGATGCCGGGGGGACCGTCGACGATCACCAGCTTGAGCCCCTGCTCCTCGGCGACGCGCCGGGCTTCCTGACGCACGGTGGCGACCAACTTGCCGGAGTTCTCGGCGGCCACCCCCAACCGGGCATGGACCATCGGCCCCCTCCGGGTATCGGAAACCATCCATTCACCGCAAAGCCGCTCAGGAAAATCGATGGCCTGCTGCGGACAAAAGCGCACGCACAGCCCGCACCCTTCACAGGCCACCGGGTCGATAGTACAGCGCATACCGTCCTTGGTCTCATGCATCCGCACCGCGTCAAAACGGCAGAGGTCACGACAAGTGCCGCAGCCGATGCAGTCCACCTCACGGATGACCGCCTCGTGCCCGCTACGGAAATCGTGGCGCTCTCGAACCTCCGGTTTCAGCACCAGATGCAGATCGGCCGCGTCCACGTCGCAATCGGCAAGCACCGCCTTTTCCGCCAGTACGGCGAAGGAAGCGGTCACACTCGTCTTTCCGGTTCCGCCCTTGCCGCTGATCACCACCAGTTCTTTCATAATTTCGCCTTATCCTTACTTGAAATGAAGCTTCACTGACATCAAACGCTTGTCATCCTCCGCCGCCAGGTTCAGGGCAAAGCGACGCCCTCCCTTTCCTCCGGTCGCGCGCGGTAGAAATGTTTGCCGCCGATGACGACGGTCTGAATCTGCCCGGTGGCCAGCAGCGGATCAAGCTCTTTCATCGCGGCCAAAACATGGATGCCCAAGCCCCGGGCGAGGTCATCGCAGGTGCAGGGCCGCCGTTCCAGCAGCGCCAGAATCCGTTCCGCTCCGGCGGCGCTTGCCCCGTCGGGCGCGGCATTGCCTTGGTCAATACCACCAATCAGCTCAACCGGAACGGTGAAAGCCTGTTGTAACGCCCGCATCTGTTTCAGCGACAGCGCATAGGCGAAGTCCTCGACCGGGGGGCGCGCCACGGTATTAAGCTGGACACGATTCGGCTGAATCCGCTCGATCAGGGCATTGATCTTTTCCACTTCATGAAAAATGCCCGTCACCCCGCCGAGCAGCAGCACCTCCAACCAAACCTCTCCGGGAAAACGCCGGGTAAAGGTCTCCAGACCTTCAACCATCCGCGCAAAGGAAATCCCCGCATGAGGCCGGTTTACTAACTCAAAAAGCGCCGCATCCCCAGCATCAAGAGACGGCAGAACCAGATCGGCGGCAAGCAGTTCCTCTTGCACATCGTCCCGCCAGAGCAGCGAGCCGTTGGTCAAAACCGCTACCGGAATCGGAGTGACGGCCTTGATTTTCCGAATCAGTTCGCCGATGCCGGAATTGAGCGTCGGCTCCCCGGAACCGGCGAGACTGATATAATCCGGCCGCACCCCCTGGGCCAAAAGGCCTTCCAGGTCCGCCATGATTTCCGTAATGGGAACATATTCGCGTCGTTCGAGGGTCTTCTCGGTGGTCCGCCCCAACTGGCAGTAAATGCAGTCATACGAGCAGACCTTGAAGGGCACCAGATCGACCCCCAGGGATCGACCCAGCCTTCGCGACGGCACCGGTCCGTAGACATGGCCCATGGCTCTACCTCACAGCCCTAGGGTTTTTTCCAGCAAACCCTGAAAAAGATTCCGGTATTCGGGGAGGGCATCGACCAGCAGATCCCCCCGTGAATAGACCTCGGCAATGCGCCGATCGTCGGGGATCTCAAGAAGGATGGGAATGTTTTCCGCCCGACAGAAGTCGTGAGTGCGCTGATCGCCGCTGCCCATGCGGTTGACGACCACCCCGAAGGGCAGCCCCAGTTCCCGGACCATAGCGACTGCCAGCTTGAGATCGTGCAGGCCGAAGGGGGTCGGC
Organism: Trichloromonas sp.; assembly: GCF_034006665.1. Classification (GTDB taxonomy): domain Bacteria; phylum Desulfobacterota; class Desulfuromonadia; order Desulfuromonadales; family Trichloromonadaceae; genus Trichloromonas. Next base: position 7,650 of record NZ_JAVESI010000037.1, on the reverse strand, counting down.
TCGGTGACCAGGAGCACGAAATCGACCTCACGCAAGGTTGCGATCACCGGGCAGGAGGTGCCCGGCGGCGCGTCGAGAATGGCGACTTCGCCGGGGCGCAGGGAATCCTTCACCGCCCGAATCAATGGCGGCGCCATGGCCGACCCCACGTCAAGACGGCCCATCGTCAGGGTAATTTCCCCTGCCTCCAAGGTTTCCACCACGCCGATGCGTTTATCGACTTCGCTGATGGCCTTCTGCGGGCAGACCCGGGCGCAGCCGCCGCAGCCGTGGCAGAGCTCGGGAAAGACCAGAGGCGCCGTGCCAAAACTGACGATGGCGTGAAACTGGCAGAACCTACCGCATTCGCCGCAGCCGTCGCAGAGCGTTTCATCCACTTGGGGGATGGGGATGGCGACGGTCTGTTCCTTTTTCAGCCGACCCTGTAGAAAGAGGTGGGCATTGGGCTCTTCGACATCGCAATCAAGCAGATGCACGGCGCGTCCCAAAGTGCGCGCCAGATTTACCGAGACCGTGGTCTTGCCCGTCCCCCCCTTGCCGGAGGCAACCGCCAGTTTCATGCCACATTATCCTTTCTCGTGTTCATCGAATTTATTCCCAATGGCCGGAAACATCGGCGCCTTCGGCTTCGACCAGTTTCCCCGCACGATACCGTTCCAGCGCTTCCGCAACCGTCACCGCGTCGCAGTTATAGACCTTGACCCCCGCCGCGTTCAGCACGCGGAAAGCCTTGGGTCCGCAATGGCCGGTAATGAGAGCCTTAGCGCCACTGCGAGCGACCAACTCGGCGGCGAGAATCCCGGCGCCGTGGGAGGTTCCTTGGGCCGACTCGTTGTCAAGCCGTTTGTAGGTAGACGTTTCCAGATCGTACAGCAGATATCCGGCTGCCCGGCCGAAACGGGGATCGAGGGGCGCATTGAGATCCGTTCCCGAAGTGGTCAGTATGATTTTCATGGTGAACCTCCCTTTTGCTTCATGGGTTGGCCGGTTCCGGCTGCGCCACCCCCTTTGGGTGGCGCAGCCGGGTTCTTCCCGCAATGGGGACATCCGCTCTCGTTAGTCCTGCGCCTTTTTCCCTTCGAGAGCTTCCAGGCGCGCCTTGATCCTCTCCATCTCCGAGCCGAGCACCTCAGCTCGCCCCTTGAGGGCGGTCCGTTCCATCTCTGGATCGGCGAGAGGCGCGTTTACCCCGCCGAAACGTGCCCAGCCCGGCTGGCCGGTGGCGTAGAACATATTCCGCCGCCCGTAACCGCCGCCGGCGAAGCCGCGACAACGGCCGCCCCAGCCCAGGCCATAACCGACACTGGCAAAACCTGGAGCCGTATTTCCAGCACAGTAGCCGGCACCCCGGCCCGTCATCGAACCCATTCCCATCGGTCCCGTTCCATCACCTCTTGGCATGATCCTTCTCCTTTCGTCTTTTTGTGTGTTTCCATTCAAGTTGCTGTTTTTATGACCGGATCAGCGCGGTTCCGCAGTCAGGACAGAGCTGCTCGACGCAGGGACGTCCCCGGTCGTGCGCTTGCCGGTGCCCGCATTTGGGACAGAGACAGAAACCCGACGGCCCGGCACCCAACGCACCGCCCTGGCGCCCCCGACCAGCAATTCCTTGTCCTTGTCCTTGCCCTTGCCCCTGGCCCATTCCTTGACCCATTCCCCGGCCCATTCCTTGTCCTTGCCCTTGGCCCATTCCCCGGCCCATTCCCTGTCCTTGCCCCCGGCCCATTCCTCGGCCGCTTCCGGAGCCCTGATTCCTGCCTTGTCCCGGCATGGCGTTCTCCTCTCTGACAATATGCCGTCCGTACCCACCCAGGCCGCGACAGCCGGGCATGACAAAAACTTCTTGCTCCAGCCCGCCATCGAACCAGGCGCGTATGACCTCGTTCAAATCCCCGGTGACAAAGCCCCGCACCTGAATGCCATAAGCCAGCAGCATCTCATGCAAGGCTCGGGAAATCGCCCCGCACACCAAGGTTTCGACCCCCAGTTCCATCAGGTGGAGGGCCCGCGCGAGGGATGCCTCATCCACCAGCGACTGCCGCTCTTGCCGAAGGATTTGCCCTCCCTCGCACTCCACCAGCACCAGTTCGCGGGCGGTGTCGAACACCGGGGCTATTCGGTTTTCCCAAGAGGCAAATGCGGTCTTCATCGCGATCATCCTGTCTGGGGTTTGTGTCTTTCTAGATAGCAAAGGCGATGCCAACCTAAACATTTCCCAAAAAATTAATATAAATTACTTATATTCTTATGTTTTTTCAATTTTTCGGGAAAGGGACGCAGAGGCGAGGGTTTCTTTTGCGCTACTTATCTTAGAAATAGAGTAGCTGATACGCTACTTTTTTGGCTCGCGCCGGGTGCGGCCGTCCTCGGGAGGGAGGGGGATGTTGAGCTTCTTCAGCTTGCGAAAGAGGGTGGTTTTATGAATGCCCAGCTCCCGGGCCGCCGCCAGCCGGTTGTAGCCGTGGCGTTCCAAGGCGGCGCGAATCGTCTGGGCGTCGAGAATGTCGTGGGCGTCGCGCATGCGGCCTTCGCCGCTGACCGCCGCCCCCCGGGCGGTGAGCTCAGCGGGGAGATGGGGAGTATCGATGCGCCCCTCGCGGCAAAGGACGAAGGCCCGCTCAATGACGTTTTCCAGTTCGCGGATGTTCCCCGGCCAGTCGTGGGCCATGAGCAGAGCCAGAGCCTCGGCCGTAATCCCGGTCAGCGCCTTGCCCTGCACACGGTTGAAGCGCGCCGTGAACTCTTGGACCAGCAGCGGGATGTCCTCCTTGCGGCGGCGCAGAGGGGGCAATTCTACCCGCACCACGTTCACCCGATAGTAGAGATCCTCACGGAACACCCCCCGGCGTACCTGTTCGGCGAGATCGCGGTTGGTAGCGACGATGATGCGGGCATCGGCCACCTCGGAACGGGTAGCGCCAAGAGGTTCGTAGGTCTTCTCCTGCAACACCCGCAACAGTCGTACCTGCAGGGCCGGGCTGACTTCGCCGATCTCGTCGAGAAACAAGGTGCCGCCCTTGGCCAGGGCGAAGCGGCCGGGCTTGTCCTTTTGTGCGCCGGTGAAAGCGCCGGCCTTGTAGCCAAAAAGTTCCGATTCGAGCAAGGAGTCGGGCAACGCGCCGCAGTTGACGGCAACAAAGGGCCCCTGGTTGCGCGGGCTGAGGGCATGGAGGGTGCGGGCCAGCAGCTCCTTGCCGGTACCGGTCTCGCCAAGAATCAGCACCGTGCTCGGGCTGGCGGCGATGGCCGGCAGGATCTCGAAGACCCGTTGCATGAGGGGGCTGTGGCTGGTCAGGTCGCCGACCCGGAACTTGCCGGCCAGTTCTTGGCGCAACGCCTCGACTTCGGAAAGATCGCGGAAGGTCTCGGCCCCACCGATCACCTGACCGTCGGCGTCGCGCAAGACGGCGGTGGAGACGCTGATGGGAATGCGCCGTCCCTCACCGTCAATGATGTAGCAGGCCTTGCCGATGATCGGCTTGCCGTCGTTCAGGGTCTTGCGCAAGGCGCAATCCTCGCCGCACATGCTGGAGCGAAAGACCTCCCAGCAGTGGCGTCCCAGCGCCTCCTCCCGGGGCACCCCGGTGATCTCCTCGGCAGCGCGGTTGAAGGAAGTGACCCGCCACTCGCGATCCACGGTAAAAACCCCGTCGGAGATGCTCTCCAGAATCGCCTCGGTCGGTGTTGGTGGATTTTTTTTGCGGGCGCTCATCGCGTGGCTCTTTCTTTCGGGGGACAAACAACAGCTGACCGTGGTAGCTTTTATTTCTAACCGGGAAATCGCACCTTGGCAAGAATTGAACGCCTGCAGGGCTTATCCTCAATAAATAATTCTGATATCATTTTTAACATGGATGGTTTCTCCTCCCCCGTGGAGCCGATGCGAGATGAACAACCTCAGTTTGAAAACCAAAATGGCGCTGGCCGTCTCGCTATTGTTCCTGATGTTGATCATTCTGCTGGCTTGGGGTGCTCTCGTCTTCCAGGAACGGTCGCTGAAAAAAGCCATCAGTCGCCAGCAATTTGCCTTGGTCTCATCGCTGGCGGCCAGTATCGACGACAAACTGGGTCTGGCCCATAACGCTCTGATTACCGCAGCGCACCAGATGCCGCCCGAAACCCTGCTTGACGCGGATCTGGCCCAAGGCTTTCTCGACGCGCGCATTTCCCTCCATTCCGTCTTCGACAATGGTCTCTTTCTCATCTCCAGTGATGGCGGACTGATCGCGGAAAGCCCCTTTCTACCGGAGCGCCGGGGTCGGGACATGACCTCGTTCGAGTTTTTTCAGCAAACGCTAGCGACCGAAAAACCCTATATCTCCGCACCCTATACCTCAGTCCACACCCCCGGCCACCCCGCCATCTTTCTATCCGCGCCCATCGTCGACAACCACGGCAAGATCATTGCCATCCTCGGCGGCAGCTTCGACCTCTGGGGGACCAATTTTCTCAGGGATCTCTCCGCCACCCGCTACGGCGACGTCGAATTTTTCACCCTGACCGACCGGGATCGGACCATCATCGTCCATCCTGACCGGAGCAAAATCCTGACCACAAAACGCCCGCCAAACTCCAATCCTCTCTACGAAAAGGCCCTGGGCGGTTTTGAGGGCAGCGGGGAAACCATCACCGCCCAAGGCGAGCGGATTATCGCCTCGGTTCGGCACCTGCCCACCACCGGCTGGATTCTGACCGCCAGTTCCAACGCCGCTGAAGCCTATGCTCCCCTGGAAACGACCCGCCGGTATTTCCTCTTGGCGACGCTGGCCATCTCCGTCGCGGCCCTGACCATCACTTGGCTGCTGATGAAACGCCTTACCGGGCCGCTGGTGGCCTTCACCCACCATGTGGAGACGTTGCCGGAAAGCTTCGGCCGGAATCACCTGATCAAAATCGACTCAGACGATGAAATCGGCGTCTTGGCGCAAGCCTTTAACCGCATGGTGACCATCTTGGAGATGCAGCAGGTCACCAATGCCGCACGGCTCGAAGCCCTTTTGCGGCTAAACGACATGAGCGCTGCCTCGCTCAAGGAAATCGCCAATTTCGCCTTGGAGGAAACGGTTCGTCTGACCCGGAGCTCCCTCGGCTATCTCGTCTTTGTCAACGACGACGAAACCGTCCTGACCATGTACGCTTGGTCACAGTCGGGCCTAGAGGAATGTATCCTTGCCGACAAGCCCCAGAACTACCCCCTCGCCGGAACGGGTCTCTGGGAGGAGGCGATTCGCCGCCGCCGCCCGGTCATCACCAATGATTATGCCGCTCCCGCCCCCGACAAGAAAAGCTATCCGCAAGGCCATGTGCAGCTGCGTCGCTACATGAACGCCCCGATTTTCGATGGCGGACGCATCGTCATTGTCGCCGGAGTTGGCAACAAAGAAGAAGACTACGATGAAACCGACGTTCAGCAGCTAACCCTGCTCATGCAGGATCTCTGGCGCATTCTTGAGCGCAAGAAGGCCGAGGAGGCGCTACGGGAGGAGAAAGAAAAGTTTTCCCTGGCCTTCCAGACCGTGCCGAGCGTGCTTATCATCTCCTCCCTTACGGACGGGCGCTACCTGGAGGTCAACGAGGCTTTTGAGCAGGTGATGGGTTACCGGCGCGACGAAGTCCTTGGCCGGAGATCCCTGGAGTTCAACACCTGGAACCCGCAAGATCGCTCCAGGGTGCTGCGGATGCTGTCGCGAGGGGAAAAGGTTCGCAATCTGGAAATTGTTTTCAAGAATAAATCGGGCGCCGAGGTGATCGGGCTCTATTCGGCGGAGATCATCGAAATTGGCGGGGAACGTTGCCTTTTGAGCCTGGCAAACGATATGACTCGGCGTAAAAAAGCCGAGCAAGAGATCGAAAAGCTCAACGCCGACCTGACGGCACGGGCCATTGAGTTGGAGATCGCCAACCGGGAGATGGAGGCTTTCAGTTATTCGATTTCCCATGATCTGCGCACCCCGCTGACGGTCATCAACGGCTACTGTCAGATGCTTCGGGATCTTTGCGCCGCGCAACTGAATGAACAATGCCTCGGCTTTATCCAGGAAATCCAGGATGGGTCCGGGCGCATGAACGAGCTTATCGACACCCTGCTCAATCTCTGCGGGCTGGCGCGGCGGGAATTGCAACGGGAAACGGTCGATCTCAGCGGGATCGCTCATCTCGTGGCCGCCGATCTGGCATTGACCGACCTGAAGCGCAAAGTTTCCTTCCAAATCGCCAACGGGATCTCGGTCAACGGCGACGCAAAACTGCTGCGGGTGGTTCTGGAAAATCTCCTCGGCAACGCCTGGAAGTACACCGCCCATCGGGATGAAGCCGTCGTCGAATTCGGCCTTGTCGACTTTGACGGCAAAGCGACGTGTTTTGTCCGGGACAACGGCGCCGGTTTCGAAATGGCCGCTGCCGACAAGCTGTTCATCCCCTTCCAACGGTTTCACAGCGACAGCCAATACCAGGGCCACGGTATCGGCCTGGCCACGGTGGAGCGCATCATCCGCCGTCACGGCGGGAAGATCTGGGCGCAAGGGGAGCCGGGCAAAGGCGCAACCTTCTGGTTTACCCTCTAACCCCACCAGCCGGCATGCCCCGTGGCCGCCACGCCGCCGCCTCGGAGAACGCAAACGGGTTCGAAGCCGCAAGTGATCGACGGCGAATTATGAATCGCCTATCTGGTCCCGAAAATCTTATCCCCGGCATCGCCGAGCCCAGGGATGATATAGCCCTGATCGTTCAACCGCTCGTCGATGGACGCCGTGTACAAATCGACATCGCCATGAACCTGCCGCACCCGTTCGATCCCCTCAGGTGCGGCCACGAGGACGAGAGCACGAATATCGACGCAGCCCACGGACTTGAGCAGATCGATCGTCGCCACCAGACTTCCCCCCGTCGCCAGCATCGGATCGATGATCATTGCCCTGCGCCTCGCCATGTTCTTGGCGAGTTTACGGAAATAGGTGACCGGCTCCAGTATCTTCTCGTCCCGGTAGAGTCCCACCACGCTGACCCTGGCGCTGGGGATGAGATCAAGCACCCCATCCAGCATCCCCAACCCCGCCCTGAGAATAGGGACAACGGTGATCTTCTTCCCCTTGATCCGCTCCACCGTCACCGGCCCCGCCCAACCGCGGATGACATGCGGTTCCGTCTCCAGATCCCGGGTCGCCTCGTAGGTAAGCAGGCGTGACACCTCGGAAACGAGTTCGCGAAACTCCTTGGTACTGATATTCTTCTTTCGCATCAGCCCCAGCTTGTGCCTGACCAGCGGATGCCCGACCTCGATGACCGCCATATTCCCTCCCTTGCCGCAATACCGCCGAATCTGCTCTGAGCCGCCAGCTTCAATCATACCGAAGAGACGGCCCCGGAACAAATCAGGACGGCGACAAAACCCCTGGCCACGGGAACAACCACCCCAAAGACGACATAATCGGGTAGGAGGCGGGGTTGCCCCCGCCGTCCTCCCACACCACCGTGCGTACGGTTCCGTACACGGCGGTTCCTGATTTGCTTCTGCATTATCAACCTCGTCCTATAAGCGCCCAGCCTTACCTCACGACTTCCGGTCGCCACTTCCAGCTTTAGGCCCTCTTTCGAGGCATCTGCTCAAGACGTTCAGAAAAGTAGTTTAACTCAGCATATCAGGTTCGGCCC
>NZ_JAVESI010000035.1:0-36120 GCF_034006665.1 Trichloromonas sp. | reverse complement strand
CCCTCGCAAGGCATTGGAATTGTTGAGGAATATACCATAGATTACGTCCCGGCGCAAGAAAAAAATTGCAAATAATCTAATGATTTAAACTATTTGTCGGATCTTCTCTTTTTGCGGTGGCATCATTCCTGTCAATCAGATGTATATCGGTGAAACGGCGGAAGTGCTGGCATTGAATGGCTCCGCAGTCGAAATCGGACGACTAAAAAGTATGGGGCTAAGGGAGGGAAAGCTGATCGACCTTCTACTCCTTGATCTCCTCTTCGCCAGAAAGCTCGTCATTGGGCTCGACAACTCGCGGATTGCCTTCCATGCGGATCTAGCCGAACGCATCCTGGTTCGCCCACTTAAGAGCCATTATGAATATATCAAAGCACAGGCCTATTATGACAAATTGACCAGTTGCCTCAACCGCCACGTCGCCGACACCCTCATCCGGGAGGAGGTCGAGAAATTCGTCGTCAAGTCTGTTCCCTTCTCCCTGCTTCTAGCTGACGTTGACCATTTCAAGCGGATCAACGATACCTACGGCCATCAGATGGGCGACGGGGTATTGAGAGATGTTTCGGAGGTGCTGCGACGGGGGCTACGGCGTTCGGACGCCCTTTGCCGATGGGGAGGAGATGAGTTTTTGATTTTGCTGCGAGGAACGGTTCTGGATGAAGCCAAAGAGATTGCCGAGCGATTGCGCCAAAAGGTCGAAAGCTTTGCCTTGCCGCTGCTGCTAGGGCATGGGGTGACGGTGAGCATTGGCGGCTCTGGATTGCCCCCTGGCCGGTCGCTCGATCGCCTTTTCGCCGAAGCCGACTCCGCCCTCTATGCAGCAAAAGCGACCGGGCGCAACCGGGTGTCGATATGTTGACACCGAGCTTTCATTTCCCTGTGCGGGCCATTCCTCGCTCCTCCGGATTCGCTTTGGAGACCTGTCAACTCCATCAGTTTGCCGAAGCCTTGGGCAATGCCGTCGATGCGCGGGACGCCGCGACCTTCCATCACTCCGAGGAAGTAGCGGTCGTCAGCCAGATGCTCGCAAGAGCTTTGGGACAATCGCCGGACCAAGCGGAAATGATTCATCTGGCCGGGCACCTGCACGATATCGGTAAAATCGGCATTCCTGACGTGGTCCTGAAAAAACAAGGGCCGCTCAGCCCTGAAGAATGGGACTGGATGCGACACCATCCGGGAATCGGAGCTGCCATCGTCAACCCGGTGGATGCGTTTCGCAGGCATGGCATTGCGGATATGATTCTCTGCCACCACGAGCGTTTCGACGGCAAAGGGTATCCATGCAGGCTGATCGGCGCCAACATTCCTCTCGGCGCCCGGATCATTGCCGTAGCCGATACGCTGTCGGCCCTGCTCCAAGACCGGCCTTATCGCCAGCGAACGGATCTTGCCGCTGCCTGTGCTGAGATACGGCGCTGCTCCGGTACCCAGTTCGACCCGCTAGTGGTTCTTGCTCTCGAATCGATCATGGACAAGGTAAAAGTCTTTTTCAATACCAGAGCAACCGTCAATCCAGCCCATCTTACTAGGAGCCTGTCTGGTGCTGAAGATCTCGGGCTTGCCATAGCGGGCAAACGCATCTTCGAGCACGTCCACGCAGAAGTCGGAATCCATGGTATTGGATAAGCGCCAAGAGAGAACCTTGCGGCTGGCCCAGTCCATAATGACCACCAGGTACAGAAAGCCGCGCCGCATGGGGATGTAGGTAATGTCGGCACACCAGACTTGGTTGAGCTTCTTGATCGTCAGACCGCAAAGGAAGATACGAGGCCGCGGCGGAAATGCCCCGGAAGATTTTGGGCTTCCAGGCTGCGGTGCCCGCAGACAACGGTGCTTCAATGAGGCCGGGGCGGAGATGCCCCGGAAGATGATGATATTGGTGGAATTCTTGCTGATGGTGTTATGGCTTCAATGAGGCCGGGGCGGAGATGCCCCGGAAGATCCCGATTTTAAAGATGAAAGATCGGTAGCAGGTGGAGCTTCAATGAGGCCGGGGCGGAGATGCCCCGGAAGATAGTGGTTTACCAGTCAAGGATGGTCCAGACTGCGATGCTTCAATGAGGCCGGGGCGGAGATGCCCCGGAAGATCTTTCATCAGGCAAAACACCACCCGAAGAATCAGTGGCTTCAATGAGGCCGGGGCGGAGATGCCCCGGAAGATATCCGGCGAAGCCCTCGACTATAAAGATATATTCGTCGCTTCAATGAGGCCGGGGCGGAGATGCCCCGGAAGATTATCCAATGCTCAAATTCTCAAGGTTGTATGTCAAGCTTCAATGAGGCCGGGGCGGAGATGCCCCGGAAGATTCATAAATGACGACATCAAACGCATGGATAATGACGCTTCAATGAGGCCGGGGCGGAGATGCCCCGGAAGATTCGTCGGAATCGCCCGTTGAACGCTGGTTTGGCGTCGCTTCAATGAGGCCGGGGCGGAGATGCCCCGGAAGATTCTGCAACCGAAGCCCATCAACCCCCTTGAGCGCCCGCTTCAATGAGGCCGGGGCGGAGATGCCCCGGAAGATGCTCGAAGCGCGCTTTGCTCGCGCACAGCGCAAAGCAGCTTCAATGAGGCCGGGGCGGAGATGCCCCGGAAGATTGTCAGCTCCGGCAAGTAGACATCTAACCCAGAGATGCTTCAATGAGGCCGGGGCGGAGATGCCCCGGAAGATAAGCAGTAAATGTACTACATGTCGGATCCCAACCGGGCTTCAATGAGGCCGGGGCGGAGATGCCCCGGAAGATGCTTGGATTGCCCACGTAAGTACAATGCCTTGCGCAAAGCTTCAATGAGGCCGGGGCGGAGATGCCCCGGAAGATTTGGTTGATGTCCAGGTAGAACTTCTTGAGAGGCGCTTGCTTCAATGAGGCCGGGGCGGAGATGCCCCGGAAGATTCTCCCTCATGGGCAATGGCGTATCCAAGAGCACGGTAGCTTCAATGAGGCCGGGGCGGAGATGCCCCGGAAGATAATACGTTGACCGGTGAGCTATTCATTTGCACGGAGCTTCAATGAGGCCGGGGCGGAGATGCCCCGGAAGATATGGTAGCGAGCAGACCGACACCATTACCACCACCAGCTTCAATGAGGCCGGGGCAGAGATGCCCCGGAAGATGTGCGTTTAGTATAACTCCATGTGTCGGACAAAGTGCGCTTCAATGAGGCCGGGGCGGAGATGCCCCGGAAGATCAAGATGAAGGGAACTATTACCGATCTGACAAATAAGCTTCAATGAGGCCGGGGCGGAGATGCCCCGGAAGATGTCGAGCGAGTTCGAGTCGGCGACGATCGACCTCAAGCTTCAATGAGGCCGGGGCGGAGATGCCCCGGAAGATGGCATCACCGAGAAGGCCGCAGACGCCGAGCTGCCCGCTTCAATGAGGCCGGGGCGGAGATGCCCCGGAAGATCCGACGTAGACGCCGTTGCCGAGGTCTTCCTTACCGCTTCAATGAGGCCGGGGCGGAGATGCCCCGGAAGATGTTGTCGTCGGGACGGAAGCCGCCCCGAAAAAAAGGCTTCAATGAGGCCGGGGCGGAGATGCCCCGGAAGATCCGCGCCGGATCTCGGCCAGATAGCCGGCCAGGGTGAGGCTTCAATGAGGCCGGGGCGGAGATGCCCCGGAAGATGATGAGCGGCTCATCTGCATCGCCAGGTTCGAAGCGCTTCAATGAGGCCGGGGCGGAGATGCCCCGGAAGATTTTATGGAGGTATTCAACGCCGCGACCGAGACGGTAGCTTCAATGAGGCCGGGGCGGAGATGCCCCGGAAGATGGGTGTTGCCGGACGGACATCAGTCGTCCAGACGTTGCTTCAATGAGGCCGGGGCGGAGATGCCCCGGAAGATGCGAAAGACCGCATCGAAAGCTATGTCGGCATTGCGGCTTCAATGAGGCCGGGGCGGAGATGCCCCGGAAGATTAAATCCTGTAACTGGAGAAAAACAGAAAATTGACAGCTTCAATGAGGCCGGGGCGGAGATGCCCCGGAAGATGCCGGGGGTCAATGTTACCTCCTCTTCGCCAACGAGCTTCAATGAGGCCGGGGCGGAGATGCCCCGGAAGATGCAGCGGGCGTCCATGGCCTCGCGCTGCCAGGCTTTGCTTCAATGAGGCCGGGGCGGAGATGCCCCGGAAGATCAATGTCCGCGTCATCCAGGGCGACGGGGTTACCCCGGCTTCAATGAGGCCGGGGCGGAGATGCCCCGGAAGATAGCAGCCTCGGCAGAGGGCTGCATCTCCGTCATAGCGCTTCAATGAGGCCGGGGCGGAGATGCCCCGGAAGATGACGATCAACGCCGCCGAACAGGGCTACCGCGAAGAAGCTTCAATGAGGCCGGGGCGGAGATGCCCCGGAAGATCACTTCGAGCTGACCCGTGATTAACGTCATCCGCTAGCTTCAATGAGGCCGGGGCGGAGATGCCCCGGAAGATACACCGATTGTCACCGATTCCCTCTTTACCGGCGTCGCTTCAATGAGGCCGGGGCGGAGATGCCCCGGAAGATCCTTCCCGTTCCGTCGAGCGTGTCGGCATAGGCGTTGCTTCAATGAGGCCGGGGCGGAGATGCCCCGGAAGATAAGATATCCCTTTTTGAAGAGAGAGCCAAAAACGTTGCTTCAATGAGGCCGGGGCGGAGATGCCCCGGAAGATACGCTTCGCCGCTCTTTACTCCCTCCCGATATGATTGCTTCAATGAGGCCGGGGCGGAGATGCCCCGGAAGATCCGGAAACAGCATGGATGCCTACCGCTGGTTCGACCGCTTCAATGAGGCCGGGGCGGAGATGCCCCGGAAGATAATTTTTACCGCTGCTGACGTATCCGCCCTTGCGGGGCTTCAATGAGGCCGGGGCGGAGATGCCCCGGAAGATTTCGCCGGAGCAGAAACGATGGCTGGCGATTTTTGGCTTCAATGAGGCCGGGGCGGAGATGCCCCGGAAGATAGTACATTTACGACACCGTCGAAAACGTCAGCAACGCTTCAATGAGGCCGGGGCGGAGATGCCCCGGAAGATCTTTGTCGCCGACCAGAGCATCGGTCACGCCGTCCGGCTTCAATGAGGCCGGGGCGGAGATGCCCCGGAAGATTGCGGTACTTGGAACGGAAGCCTTTCAGCGCGGCGTGCTTCAATGAGGCCGGGGCGGAGATGCCCCGGAAGATCATGGTTTCCACGCCATTATTTCCCCCTCGCCTTCTTGCTTCAATGAGGCCGGGGCGGAGATGCCCCGGAAGATGATATTTTCGGCCTGTCCGCAGCGTCTGCATACTAGCTTCAATGAGGCCGGGGCGGAGATGCCCCGGAAGATGAGAAGGCCGCAGACGCGGAGCTGCCAAAGGCGTTGCTTCAATGAGGCCGGGGCGGAGATGCCCCGGAAGATGCTGAACTCCATGGTTTCCGTGGCGGCATCGGCGACGCTTCAATGAGGCCGGGGCGGAGATGCCCCGGAAGATAGGACCAGGGGCGAACCGGTCAACCGGCCAAAGGCTTGCTTCAATGAGGCCGGGGCGGAGATGCCCCGGAAGATAATAGAGATCAAGGACGCATGGGAGAACGACAATTATGCTTCAATGAGGCCGGGGCGGAGATGCCCCGGAAGATGGCAGCTACGTCACCCAACCGCCGATGGTCATTGTGGCTTCAATGAGGCCGGGGCGGAGATGCCCCGGAAGATCAGGATCGAACGGCCGCAGTAACCCAAGCTCTCCAGCTTCAATGAGGCCGGGGCGGAGATGCCCCGGAAGATGATCATCACGCCTACCTGACCCTCGCCGAAGAGATGGCTTCAATGAGGCCGGGGCGGAGATGCCCCGGAAGATAGTCTGGTTGTAACAGTAGATGAATCGCGGGTTCAAGAGGATATTTTCGAGAGGTTGGTAAATACATCCCGAAAAATCGATTCCGGCTTGGCCATACCCCTCTTGCAAAAGAACAACTATTCGATTTTCAAAGAACTTATCCCGTTCGAGCACCTCCCGCCCTTTCACCACCACCTCAGCTCTCGCACGGTTCAGGCAACAGCGCCCCGCAAGGACGGCCATCAAACGATCACCGGATCCCGCTGGATCGGCTCGAAACTCTTGCCGATACTGCGAACATGAGGGATGACGTTCTCGGCCGGACCCAGGTCGAGAATCAGCACATGGTCTTCGCGGTGATTGACGATTTCGCTGATAGCGGCTTCCAACTGCAACATCCGCATTTTTCCCAGCCGGCACTGGAATACCGACAACTGCAACCATTCGCCGTAGCCGTGCATGGTTTTGAAGAGACGACGCCAGCGGCGCGGGTTGCCGACATCGTAGCTGACGATATAAAGATGATCCATGGCCGTTACCGGGTCACGAAAACGGGATACGAAGGGATCTCCCCCGTCAGAAAACGGATCAGCAACCGGGCCTGCACTTCCAGCAACCGACGGTAGCTCAGCCGATATTTGAAGATCGGATGGGTCACCTCCTGATTCATTCGCCGTTCAAAGGCGGCGATAAAACTCTTTCTCCCCTTTTCGGTTAGGTTACATGCGCCAGCGGCGTGAACGAAATCTTCCCGCCGGACTTCGCCGTTGTTGATCGCCGTCAGCACCGTCGAGTCGGCGATCAGCGGCCGGAAGGGCTCCATCATGTCGAGCGCCAGGGCCGGCCGGCCGAACCGAGGTTGATGATAGAAACCCCGATAGGGATCGAGTCCGACGGCGGCCAGGGTCACGGTCCACTCGCGGGTGAGCATGGCATAGGCGAAGGAAAGCAGGGCGTTGACGGGATCGCGAGGCGGCCGGCGGTTGCGGCAGGTCATGTCGAACGCCATGGCGCCATCGTTTGCGCCGCTGAACATGCCGGAGAATTTCTCGAAGTAGCGTCCAGCCGCCGTCCCCTCCACGCCCAAGAGTGTTTCCAGCGAGTCGGACCGCATGGCCGACCGAATTCCCCGATGCAATGCCGCCAGAGCCGGTTCCACATCTTCCCCCTCCTCTTTCCAATTCCGTTTCAGCAGTGTGCGGCCATTGGCGATTTTGCCGGCGACCAGGCGCCGGGCCAGACGCAGACAAACTTCGGAATCGAAACTGGCCCGGTATTGAGAGGTTCGCGTCTCCACGTTGCGATGCCCGGTGCTTACCGTGTGCCCCATGAACCAGCCGCCGTAACTAAGCCAGGTAACGGGGATTTCCCGAACCAGGCATTCGTGCAAGGCGGGCGTGGAGAGGCTGGCGTTGCCGAACAGCACTACCTGCGAGGTATCGCCATAGGCCGCTGTCGCAACCTTCTCTTTTTCGACCTCGATAACCAATCGTTCGCCGTCCTTGCGCACATAGGCCCGAGGCGATTGCACGTACAGCGGCAGACCCTTTTCGTTTGCGGCGAAGATCGGCCGAGGCGGCAACCCTGCCTGGCCTAAAAAGCGGATTTCTTCGGGCAGGCAGATTCCAACCAGCGAACAGCGAGGACATTTGGGGCTGTCCTCCAGCGGCGGGGGGATATTTCCCTCCCGTGCCATCGCTCGGAAATTTCGGATAGCGGCCTGGGTCAGTTCCATCAAGGCATCATCGAAGACGACCGGAACCCGCTCTTTCGAGGCGACAAAATAGAGTTCGCCGCCGGGGCATTCGTATCCTTGTTCCCGCAACAACAGGCCTTGGGCGCACAACTGGACCCGCTCGGGATCGTAGGCGCCGCTCGCCACATGGGGGCGCTTGCCCCGCTTGTAATCCACGGGACGTACCTCGTTTCCCGTCCCTTCGACCAAGTCGATCTTGGCCGTGATCCCCAGCAGGTCGGAACCGAGACTGACCGACCGCGAGTGGATCAATTCGTCTTTCTCCGGGGATTCCGGCAACGGCGCTCCGCCTTTACGATCCACCCGTCGGTGCTTGATGGTTCCGTCCACCGTGTCGGCGCTGGGCGCGAACTCGCCCTGGACCCACATCTGATAGCCGAGCCGGGGACAATAGACGAATTCGTTGAGCATCCGTACCGGGATCAGGGGAAAGTCTTCGTTTGTGGCCTTCATCACACCCTCCATGCAATATTTCCCAAATTGGGCATTGCCCACATGATCGGTCTCTGCTATTTTTGCTTCAGGAGGTCGAAACCCATGCTCACACAAACAGATTCCCGCCGACGGATTACCCTGCCCCCCACCACCGGCATCAAACCGGGCGACACGGTGGATATCGAAGTGCTCGAAGACGGCCGCATCCTGCTGATACCGGTGGAACCCGTCCCCCGCCATCAGCTGTGGGCCTGGACCGTCGAGACCAAGGAAGCCATCTCTCGATCTCTGACCGATTCCCGCCCCTCGGAGAAGATCGAAACCGAGAAGGACGCGGAAAAAGTCGCCCAAAGGTGGTCCGGTGAGGATTGAAATCCGTCCCGCCTTCGACGAAGCGGTCATGGCCGCCGAATTGCCGGTGCGCAAAGCGGCGGCCAAAATGCTGGTGCTGCTGCAAGCGCTCGACCTCCCCGAATTGTGGAAACATCCCGGCCTGAACTTCGAAAAACTCCACGGGATGATCGAACCGACCACCGGGCAGCAACTCTACTCCCTGCGCGTCACCGGCAGCTCCCGGGCCATCGCCTGCTTGCTCAACGGCCCGACCCTGGTGCTGGTCAGCCTGCATGTGCAGCACGACAAGGCGTACCACCGCAAGTAATCCTTCCCACCTGCCCTTCTTCCCGTATATTCCAATTTCTCTACCACACAGTCGCATTATACCTTGGGTGCGAAAAGGCCAAGGCCGTAGTGGCTGCCGTAGCCGAGACAAAGCGGCCCAACAACGGGCTCAGCAAACCGAAGCCGAACTGTAAAACCACAATTGACGAACGGTGGCGGTCCGTGTTTGCGAATCCGCGTAAAATGTCGATGCCGCAGAAACTCAGGGTTTTCCCGTGGATCGACGATCACCACTTCCACAGGTGCCGGGAAGTTCCGAGTCTCCAGTTCCGCGCCAATTTGTCCGGCCAGGCTGTTCTTGCCGTTGGACTTGAGATGGCGCGGAGGGACGAACGGAGTATGGCTGACCCATTCGGTTGCACCGTCCAAACCAAGGATTGAACGAAGGCCATCGCTACAATTCCCTGCCAGCGAATTCAGCTCTGATAACTCACTGCAAGATGCAGCCAAGGCCAGATGAAGTGCGTCGGTGTTTTTTGCATAAGTCCTGCGCGCAGCCCGTACCGCTGTTTGTGCGGCAGCGTCAAGCCCAGCCGGCGCCCAGACCAAGAAGTGGTCGAGTTGTCCGTCGCGGTCGAGGTCAAGCGGCAGGATGTGGGCGTGCTCATGGCGTCCGCCTAGTGGCTTGCGGTTCTCGTCGCAGCCAGAAAGGATGCGGTGATGAGACTTAACCTTATTCACTAGAGTCTTGTGCAGCCTCTCGCCGTGAATCAGGGAGTAGGTGACCGACGGCAGTGCGTGGCGGTTGCCGGTGGCGGTCGCCATGGAAAGAAGAATCGCCTGAACCGGCGGAGCATTCACACGCCGAGCCTGAGCCGGCACACCGACCCTGAGAGCATCGCGTTTGCGCCAGTAGAGCACTCGACGACTGCCCGGAGGTTGACTCCACCCTTGTTTCTGCAGCCAGGATGTCTCCTTTTGCAGGGCATCAAGAAGGTCGAGCGGATAGGGTTCCAACTCTTTGTCCCGCTGTTTTTGTTCTTTCGCCGACAGCTTCTTTCCATTCGACGGCAACGGAAACTTGGCAGCTACGGCGTCTTCGGCCTTTTGACGCCATGACCCGTAATCGCCCTTCCGCTGGGGAGCCAGCAGCGAGACCTGCTCCCACCCCCAGCCCGGTGGGGCTTCGTTTGGTGAGCTGTTCGGTTCCGGGATCGCCTCTCCCGTTTCGGCCAACCGCGCCTCAACCCAGCTTTCGGCACGCCCCAGATAGCCAAGTTTTGCTGTCAGATCGGCAAGAAGGGACCTCTCCTCATCCGTCAGTTGTACATCCCAGGTCACATACAGAGCGCCTTCGTCGATCTGCGCCCAGGTGTCGAAAACCAGGGTTGTTTTTTCCCTCCCCTTGTCGAGCGTAGCAATAGGCATGTAGTGGCGGCTATGGGCGCCAACGGCCGGCGGCAGATGATACTCGGGGAGCACTTCCGCCAGTTTGGCGATGAGGCTCTGAGCCAACCACGGTGGCGCATCCCCATCCCAATTCCCCTTGGTGTAGCCGACAGAGAGAAGCGCACGCAGCAGCCGCCAGGGGGAGGGCGGCCACTCAACCATCCCTTCGTTGACGTGGTGGCCCCAAGGCGTTGCATGGTAACGCCGACCGGGGAACGTAAAGATCAAGGTCGGCATGGTCACTCCTTGTCTGGGTCAGTAGAGTTGGCCGCCTCAGCTTCATCGTTTTCCTGGTCCTTACCTTTTTTCAGTTCGTCGTTGAAGTTGACTTCGCTGACGGTCATCCTTTCCGCGCAGGCAGCAATGGCAGGACGCAAGGACTCCAGCAATGCCGTTCCCGGCGGCAGGGCAAAGCCTTTGGGGGCGGTAGCGCTGACCGTCTCGTTAACAGCCTGAAGATCGCAGGCGGTACGAAGCCGCAGATTGCCGTCGAGCAGAGTACGCACTTTGTAAAGGGCCAGCAGAATAAGTAGACGTTCCACTTCGGCACCAAGCCCGTAACCACGAATCTGAGCCAGATCGAGCTTGACATACAAGTTCAAGGACTCGGCGGTAAATTCGTCCCGCGCGAAGGGGACATTGCCGAATCCGTCTTTGGTAATCCCGGACGGATTGACGTGATCGTTCTTGACGCCGCCGGAAGCTGCGGTTCGTACGCCGTCAGCCTCTATGAACGCCTCTATGGCACGGGAGACACGGATACGGCCATCGATGCTTTCGAGAAAAACACCATGGAGTAAGGAACCAATATCAAAATGTAGGAGGGCCTCCGCCAACCAGTTTCTGTTCAGAAGAGGTGAGTCATTCGGGAAAATCCGGCTCTTAATTGCCGTATGAATCTGAGGTTGGCTTTCAAGTGGCGCCGACTTTTCAATATAGGCACTGTTCAAACGATGCGGTTCCAAAATACTGTCGGTAAGGAAGTTCCCATTCCGGCTAACCCGAACATGGGACAGACTGGCAAAGTCAGGGTTCAAAGCATTGCTGGCCTCGTCCCAGATGGTCAGTTCGAGGCGGTTGGCCATGCTCTGCGCACTCTCGACCAGCAGCGAAGTCCCCTGTTTGGTCTGGAAGGTCGCGGCACCGAGGGACGGAAAGCCGGTCGGTTGGAACCGTTGCCCCTGCAGGGGAGTCAGCGGAATGGTGAAGAGCAGGCGTTTGGCGGTGTTGAGGGGCGATAGATCGACGGACATGGCAATCCTCCTTGGTCAGATGTTGGCGTTGGGATCGAGACGACGGACGAAATATCCAGCGGTGTTTTTAGAAATCGGGAAGGCCAAGGCCGCTGCCCAGAGCCGTGCGGTTTCGGGGGAAACGGTGGCGCACTGCACCGTGGTGCCGATACCGGCGGCGCGCAGGCGGCGGCGGGCCAGTTCGAAAGCCGTGGCGGCATCGCCACTCTCCAGCCGTCGGAGAATGGCCGGGTCGATGCCGATCTCGAGCCCATCTTTCAAAGGCCATGGCAGGTGAGCCAGTCGAATGGCAAGCCAGGCATCGTCGGGGGTGTCGTGTTGCCAAGACGAAGGCGGAACGCAGTCCCCTTTCCAGCGGCGAAGATCGAGGGCCATGAGCGCCCGAGACAGTTCCAGAGTACGGTCGAGGTCGATGCCTCCGGCCAAGAGCCGGCCGATATCGGCTGGCGTGGCGCCATCTCGTTGTGTTGGAGCAAGTGGCAATCGTCGCCGCCCGTTCTGAGCTGCTTCGATAAGCCGACGACGCACAAGGGCAATGGCATCGTCCAAACCGCTGCGGCCATGGATGACAACGTCTGTCCTTTTCAGTAGTCGTGTCTGGGTTCCGGTTCCCGACTTGGCAAACTGACCTCTCCCCTGCATCGGCAGCCAATGCCGGCGCACACTGCTGGTCCAGTCGTATCGGTTGTCGGGGTCCGTCTGCAAGGCCAGGGCAAGGGCCAAGCGGAATTCAGCCGAACCGTCGTTGGCCGCTGCAACCCATTCGGGGCGCAACGGCGGAATCGGCCCGGCCCTGAAGCCACTCCCCGAAACCATTACCGCTTCCACCTTTGCTAGGGCCAGTAGAACTGCCTGCCAGTCGGCCGGGTTTTCTGGGTTCTGCGTGACAGCAAAAAGCGCATCCCCAAGAGCCCGCTCAGCTTGCCGGAACCGGGCAGGAGCGTTCTTGTCTCGGGCCTCGCGGCGCAGAGTGAAGAGCCAACGATAGCGGTCAAGGTCGTCAAGGCAGGGGAGCTGGGGAGAGAGCTTTTCGGGGACTCGGAAGCGGCCGAGAGGAACGGCAAAATGGGTCGCAAGATTATTGCGCTGCTGGTAACCATACCTGACGAATTCGTGAATTCCTTGTCGGACCCCTAGCGAGGCAATGGCTCGCACCATTGACCATGCATCCACGGCTTTGCCGCGAACTGTCGTCGCTCGCCCATCAACGAACATCTGGGAAACTTCCGATGCCAACATTGGCTGACGCCAAAGTGGGAACCATTGTTCACCTTGCCCAGGAAGCTCCTTACCCTTGTTGAGTTTGAACTCGTCAATCCTCGCCTCGCTAGGGTAACCGAATGAAGTTGGCGCCATATAAAACGGTGAGGACATCCACCGGGTACTGGATGTAGAGCTTCGTGTGGCAACGGCTGAGCGCACTATGCAACCACCTTCCAAGGCCAGCAGCAAATCCCAGGGAGTTGCCGCTGCCCCAGGTATAAATTGCCCCATTGACTGGGCCCAGTCGCAATGCGGGTTAGTGCTCTCGCTGAACAAGACCAGCGGCAAGGCATGTGCCCATGCCTTTTTCATTAGGCACTGCTCGATAGCCGCCATGTATGCCGCCGTATAGCTTCCGCTGCCTTCATTCCCCCCAGTGCCGAAAATGGCCGGGTGTTTTACCTCAAGTTCATTGCCGGCACCGATGATCGAAGCCACGGCATCCAACCAAAGCGTGGATTTGCCCCGAACGGAATGGCGTAAGGATTGAATAAGTCGACTTTTGTCGTCATCGTCAGGTTTTTTCCCTTTGGTCACTGTGGTTAAGGTGGCACGGACCACCTTAACCGTCTCCTTGTACACCTTGAAACGCAGGTCAGACGTTTGTTCAATATTCTCCAATACTAATCGTGCGCTTTTTTCCGAACTCCCAGGGTAAAAACCGGACCGTCCACCCCATGGGTTAAATATCGGCGTCGGCTCATACTTTTCCAGGAAGAACCTTTCCAAGGCATCCCGGCCCAGCACCGTCGCCAGTCGAAAACGCTCCCCCTCCCACCATCCACGGGCCTGCGGATCGGCCTGTTCGGCGACCAACCGCAGAATGCCGAGCGCCTTCAGGTAGTGGGCGAGGGGCGCAGGAGCACAACCGCTCAACTCGTGAATGTGCATCTTCATGGCATCACCTCCCCGCTGAGCAGATCGTCGGCCGCAACCGTCGTCATCGACACCCGCTGATCGGCAGCCCGCATGATCGCTTCATGCCAGGCCAAGCCGAACGGCCCGTAGGTCGCCAGCAGCGACAGCACTCGCTCAGTCCATCCCGGACCGGTCCGGGGATTGAGACCGGCTGCGGCCGGGAGCAGATCAAGGCGACTTTCCGGAAAGCGCGCCGTACTGCCGTCGGCGGTGAATAGAGGCAATGGCGGTAAAACCTCGCCGTCTCGAATCCCGCGAATGCGCAGGACGGTATCCGTCGCTTTCTGATCCGCCGGGCAGGCATGCCACGTCAGGCGAACCTTGCCGTGGTGTGCGCAGACCAGATAGAGCAGCAGATTGAAATGTTCTGCGGAAAGGGCAAGAACCTCTTGCTCGATAGGTGTCGGCAGTTCCGACGATGGTAGAGGGATGACGGGCTCCATGCCTGCCGCAGCCAGAAAATCGCGCCATGGCCCGAGCAGTGCCGGGTGGTCGGGGTCGTGACGCTGCAACACGTCAAACAGCGCCAACACCGTCGCCAGTTCGTGACGGTAGCCGCGTCGGCCCTTGTTGCGCGCCCAAGCAGGGTCAGGCGCCTTGGCCAAATCGTTCCGGTCGGGACGGTCGGTGTCGACGATTTGGGACTGGAATGCGACAACATGCGATTTGCCGATATCGTGAATCCGTCCGCCAAGATCGTACAAATCAGAGTGCTCCGGGATCAATTCGCCGGCAATGAACCCTGCCAATCGGCCGACCTCGCGGCCGTGGGTGGCGATAGTCTGCCAGCTAGCGGCCCTGCTCAGCGATTCGTCGTCCTGCGCGGCATCGGCCATATCTGCCGTCTGGGGTACCGCCGCGGACACTGTCGGGACGGGTGAGGACGAGCCTTCATCCCAACCGCTAGTCATGTCGTAGCCGCCGCACTGTGCCGCAACCAGAAGGGTTTGACCGGGATAGAAATCCCGCCCCTCGGCAGTGCGCCAGGTCCCTTCCAGCCAATCCCAGACCCAGGCATGCATCCCTTTGTTCAACCGATTGTTCTTGCCACACAACCAAGCCTTGGCCGCAAAAAAGGGAACGGCACAAAGCGCCTCCCTGGACAGTCGCAAGTCATCGGGGGGCATTCCCTTTTCAGCGATTTCTTCCCAAAAAACCTGAAGATCGCGCTCGTCGCCGGAACGGATGAACCGGCTGATGTCGATGTCGGTGCCGGACAAATCGGGCGTGGTATCGAAGAGTTCGTCGAGTTCGTGGCGCAGCAGCAGATGGGTTGGTTCGAAGGGATAAAGGCGGGGAAGGAGGTCGGCATGCTCCTCCTCGAAAACTTCAAGCGACTTCGGCGCCACATCCGAAAGTTGTGAAAGAGCCTCGCGTGCCGCATTGATCGTCTCGACGGCATAGGGAGCCGCCGCCTTGTCGTCCTTCGGCCCGGTGTCGACGACAATCACCTGCGCAATTCCTCCCCAGCGAGCGGCACGACCAAATCGCTGCACCGAACTGGCCCAGGGTGCCAGTTCGGTGACAAGCAACGCGGCCGATATATCGACCCCGGCTTCGATCACCTGAGTGGCGACAATGATCCGGTCGGTCCCCGGAGCACAGGCGTTCCGGTTGAGGAAAGCCGACCGCCATCCGGCCCGTTCGGCCGGCCGAAAGCGGCTGTGTATCAAGCGGATATCCGTGCCGGTCAGGGATTTCTCCTTGGCTAACACCGCATAGACCGTCACGGCCGTCTGGACTCGATTGAGCACCACCAATGTCGGCCCGCGCTCCCCTTTGCCGGCGGCAGCATGCTCGGAGGCAACCAACTTGGCGATGGCCTTGGCATCTTTAACGGGGTCCAGTCGGCAAGGCTTTTCGACATCGTCCCACAACCGGCCTACCCGCGCTTCGGCAGAGATATTTACAGGGGGCAATCCGCTGGTGAGCATTGCTGTGTCCGGGCTCTTTTTCAGCCAACTCTCTTGCAGCGTCGCACTCATCCACCAAGTATGCACCGGCCTGAAGAGCTTCCGCGTCGTAGCGTCGTCATCGCGAAACGCCTGCAACTGGGCTGAGGTCGCCAAGCCGACATCCATCAATTGCACCTCGTCCATCACCCACAGCGCATCCTGGCTGAGCAGCCCGAATTCCATCGGCCAGCGGGCACGTGCCGCCCCATATCCGCGATTTAGAGCCCGGGACAGGAGCATGTCCTGGGTTCCAATCAGAACCGCGCATTCCTCAGGGTAGAGTTGCCAATCGCCGCCATCCGCTCCGCCCATCAGCAGATGAACGCCAACCTTTCCGGCATGTTCGCCACCTGCCCAGAAAAGACCGATTGACTCAAGTCCCAAGCGCACTTCCTCCGCGGTCTGCTCCACCAACACCCGCATCGGTAGACACCAAATCAGCCGCCTAGGCCAACTTTCGTCTCTCTGGATAACACGATGCCATAACCACACGGCAAGAATGCCAAGCGTCTTACCAAATCCGGTAGGAATACGGATTAGTCGGTTGGCGCATATGCTCTGTCTTATTAGTTCAACCTGCCAGTCATGTGGCATCGCATGGCCAGTTAACCGATGAAAAAATTCCTCGAACGATTCCATTCGATACTCCTCTTCTGAAAAATAACCTTCACTCATCCCACCAAATCCCCAGCATCCATCCGATCACCAAGCCGGTGAGAAAATTTCCCTGCCGCTTTTGTCGCTCCGGAATCGCAACCGGCAGCGGTGTCGGCTCGACATCGATCCGCATCGCCGAGGTGCCTATCGGTCGGGGGCGTTCGTACTCATCCGGCAATTGCCATTTGCCCAACCAGGCAAGACATGCATTCGCCAAGTGCAACATCCTACCGACTAGGATCGCCAGCCACAGCAGGGGTATTGCCAGCACCGCCAACGCCAGTCCGAGAAACGGGCCGAGCAGGGCGCCCGCCAGCAGGCCGACACAAAAACCTTCCTCCGAGCCCAGCCAGAGGCCGATACCCACCCATGAAAGAACGATGAAAAAAACAGCCCAACCGGCAGAGTTCTCCACCATCCAATCGATACAACGAAACAACCAGTCGCCGGTGGCGGTCATTCCGCGCAGCCAGGCGGGGGCGGGACGGAATGACCGATCATTGCGGCCAACGGGGATACGAGAGCGTTTAATCATGGCTATCCCTCCATCCCCACCGTCACCTGTAGCATCCGCCAGGTCGGCCCCTCGGGCCTGACATCCGTCACCCGACAGGTCAGTTTTGCCCCCTGCCGCAGCAGTCGGCTGAGATGGCGGTTGTCGGTGCGCGGGACGTAGCCGAGCTTGACGCCTTGGTGCTCGATGCGCACGGCATAGGCGTCGAAGTGGTTCTCCGGCTCGGCGACCAGGTCAAAGGAGTTGCCGGGCCGGAACTGGTGGATGCTGGCGGGACCGGCATAGTATTGAAATCCCGCGACGGGGAAATGGTTGAGATCGTAATGAACCGGCCTGCCGACCGCAGGCCGCGCGGAGATGGCTAGAAACGGCAGGCCATGCAGAAAGGAGCGGCGTCCGGTTTTCATAAGCACCTTCGCGATAAAAATCCCATTCTGCGGAGTAGCTTACGTCATGACCTGTGACACCTAGCGCCGTAGGCCCGATTTATTTTTTCGTTTTTTCGTAAAGCTCGGCCATTCGCCCGATTTCGCCGAGAATCTCGGCGCGCAGTTCGTCCGGTTCGAGCACTTCGACGTCGGCGCCGTACTGCATGATCCGCAATTTAATTTCACGATAGTCAGTAACCACCAGCCGCATGCGCAGCGAACCATCGGGCTCGGTCAGCATTTCTTGTTGTGAATGCCAAAGCTCCCGGGCGATCCACCGTGCCCGAAAGGGTGAGAATCGCAACGTGACGGTTTTCAGGTCACCGTCCTGAAAAATCCCGAAAGCGCCCTTTATCTTGGGCCACCATTGTTCTTTCGGCTCAGGAACGAAGGTCTGTTCGGTCATTCGCAGGTTCTCAATGCGCGACACGTTGAACTTACTCCACCGCTCCCGCCAGCGGCACCAAGCCAGCAGTATCCAGCTACCGTTGTAGTGTTGTAGATGGTAGGGATCGGCGGTCCGATCGGTCCATTGATCGCGGACGGGGGAATAGTAGCGAAATGCGACCCTGCGGCTCTGAAGCAGAGCGCTGGCGAGAGCCTGAAAGGTCTGGCCGTCGGCCGGGGGATAGCCGTTCCAAATAGCGGAAAAGGAGTCGCGCAGCCGCTGTTCGCCGAGGCCGAGTTCGCCGGTTTGGGCAAGCAGTTTCTTGCCGAAGGAAGCGATGGCGTCACTGAGGATGCCACCGGCGCTTTGCGACAGCAGGTTGCGAGCGAGGAGGATGGCGAGAAGTTCATTCTGGGAAACGAGGAACTGAGGCAGGGTGAAGCTGGTTTCGGGGTAGAAATACCCCTTGCGAGCGGGATCGTATTCAAGGGGAGCGCCTAGACGGTCACGCATTTTCTCGATGGTGCGCTGCGCGGTGCGCTGGCAGATCTCGAATTGACGGGCGAGCGTGCCGGCGTTGGGGTAGTTGCCGGCGCGAATCTGGGCATCGAACCAGCTATACCGTTCAAAGACGAGATGTTCGACCATGGACCGCCCTCCAAGGTAGGATTCATCCTGAACCGAGAATTCCGGCTCACATTTCATTCCATGGAAGGCATTAACATAGTCTGAATTCACGGAGATGACAACCTTCTCATGACAGTTTGAGCCAAGAAGGTTATCGAGCAGCCGTCAGATACTTGCAACGCCCACCTCCAAAGGGAGTGTGCAACCAACCCGTCACGAATATATCCCATGCTCGATGCGGCCGAGAATCGCGAGCACCTCTCCTTCCCCATCCGCGCGCATCAAGGTGTCGATCGGCGTCTGTCCGCCCAAAACCATGATTCTCGTCGTCAACCATTCCGCTGCGCTGACCTCGTCACCGAAAACCTCCAGCGCGCGACGCCGGAGAGTCTCCGGCACGGTTTGAAAAGCCGCCCGGTCAAGGGCGGCTTTGATCTGCGCAAAAGAGGCGTCATCCGGGAGCTCTCCCAGGTCGGTGATCAGTTGCCGCAGCAAGGGGTTCTGGCGGTTTTCCGTGGTCCGGCCTGTTGCAGAGGCGAGTGCGCGGCTTTCTTTCCGTACGCGCCGATCAATGATCTGGTCATGAAGAATGATCGCGCAGGCAATCAGCAAGAATACGCTGAGGCCGAGGTAGATGACGACCAAGGGTTCCATCGGCAGTTCTCCTTCTTGTCACGGCATCCGCAGGGCGGAATGATCGGCGATACCGAGTTGAGAATGATTCCGGCCGTGGGCGTGGGGGCTGCGGCGATTCAGCCCGGTGCTGATCCGGTCGCAGCAGGCGACGAGGTCGGCCATGTCGTATTTGGGGATCTTTTCGCACATCTTCCAGGTGAGCAGATAACGAAGCTCCCGTCCTCCTTCCGGCCACTCCCGGTCAAGGTGCCGCAGGTGAGGGGCGAGCACCTCCAGGGTCAGCTTGTCATGGTCGACGGCCGCGCCCAAGGTCGTCCGCCGCATCCGATGGGTCAGGGTAAGGATCTTGCCGACATCATGAAAGAGCGCGGCCACCATCCCCAGCTCGCAGCTTTCCCGGGAAAACTCCCGGTGCTTGGCCACCAGGAAGAAGCATTCGAGGCTGTGCCGCAGCAAGCCAGCGGGAAAGCGGTGGTGATGCTGCAGACTGGCCGGCGCCGAGACGAAGGGAAAGCTGATCCCCGCATCCGCCAGAACCGCTTCGACGAAACTCCGCAGCGGCGGCAGGCTGATCTGCTCGACGGCAGTCAGAAGGGTCGGCAGCAATTCCGGCACCGGGCAAATGCCCTGCGGAATGAGCGCGGCGGCGCTGCGCTCGGCCGACTGCGACAGCGGCTGAACCGAGGTGACATCGATTTGAAGTTTGCCACGATAACGACGCACCTGGCCACAGATTCGCACCAGGGAATAGTCGGGGAGGTCGAGTTGTGCGATGACCTCTTCCCGCCAGGCGTAGGCCGGGAGGTGGCCGCTGAAATCTTCCAGAACCACCCGCAGGTAGGGATAACCGTCCCAGGTGGCGCTGTGGGTCGCCTCCCGCAGCCGGAAGGTTCCGCAGACCGCCCCCGGCACCAGGTTCGACAGGGCCAACCGCTCAGACATGGGCACCCCCCGCTGCCATCCGCGCGG
Source organism: Trichloromonas sp. (assembly GCF_034006665.1). GTDB lineage: Bacteria > Desulfobacterota > Desulfuromonadia > Desulfuromonadales > Trichloromonadaceae > Trichloromonas. The sequence continues at coordinate 16,451 of NZ_JAVESI010000035.1, read as the reverse complement.
CCAGCAGATTCTCGAAGGCCGATCCGTCCTGCCGAGTCAGGTTGGGAACGAAGCGCGAGTAGACGGTAAAAAGCATTTCCGTGGAGGTGTGCCCCATCTGCCGGGCGATCCATTCCGGATTCTCCCCCGCCGCCAGCCACAGGGTCGCGGTAGTGTGGCGGGTCTGATAGGGACGCCGCCGCTTCATCCCGAGAAACTTCAGGGTCGGATACCAGATGCGTTGGGTGACATTGATATGATGCAGATTATTGCCGCAGCGGTTGCAAAAGGCAAAACCTCCCAGCTTCCCGGTCACTTCCCATTGCTGCTTCAAGGCGGCAAAGACCGGGTCCGACATATGCACCTCGCGGATGGATCCCTGGGTCTTCGGGGTTTCGATCCGCCCTTCCACCAGGGTCTCGCGGATCAGAATCTGCTTCCGCTCAAAATCGACGTACTTCCACTGCAAGCCATCGATCTCGCCGGTGCGCAACCCGGTGAAGAACCGGACCTGATAATAAAGTCGGAAGTCCGCCCGCACCCGGGAGAGAAAGAGATTCACCTCGTCGAGGGTAAAGGGGTCGACATCGGTCTTCGGCACCTTGAGCGGTTTGATGCCGACAAAAGGCGTGCTAAAATTGAACCGGTCGGCTGCATCATTGAGAATCATGCGCAAAGGCGTCATGATGTGATTGATCCGCATAGGCGACAACCCGAGACGAGTTCCGATTTCGACTTTGGCGAGTGTTGATCGGAATTTCAGGATTTCGCCCTTGGTGATGTGGCTGACCTCTTTTTCTCCGAAAACCGGATAAAGGTGCTTTTCCAGCGTCCCCCGCACCGTCTTCCGATAGGAAATCTTCCAGGAAATCTCGTTCTCCAGGTACCACTCTTCGGCAAACTCCCGGAACGTCTGCCCCTGGCTTCCTCCCGCCGAAGGGGGCCGGTCAACCACCCGACCGGCAGTCGGAATCGGCTGCGCCAGTTTCGCCAGATTGCTGCTGTTCGGGAAATAGCGTTCATACGTGAACGTCCCCTGCTTGATCTCCGCATCGATCTGCGCCATGAAGGCCTCCAGCCGTTTCCGGTTGGCCGGCGTATCCTCCAGCAAGGTCTGCTCCCGGCAGCGCAGGCCCCGATAGAAAAAGTCGAACTGGAGTCTTCCCGTTTCCTTGCGAACTCTGACCTTACCCATAACAGACACCTCCCTTGGCCATGGGAATGACCGGCTTCTGCGCCATGGACGCCTTGACCATGTCCCGCTCGATCGCCTCCCAGATGTAGAGGACCCGGCGCCGGCCGAAGGGACGGATGTAGTGAATCCCCTCGATAAAGACCGCATCCTTGAGCGCGCTGCGGATATAGCGCGAATCGTACCGCAGCCGGGCCGCCAACTCTTCCGTCGTCATGTAGGTCTGCTGTTCCATGTGATTTCTCCTTTCGTGAAGTTGTGAATACTATATATCCCAAGATATTGCATGTCAATCAATTTTTTTGCATAAAAAGTGCTTTATCGCCAACAACACGGATTTAAAAGAAAAAATTCTTGCCCGACGCAAAACTTTGCGTCAAAATCAAGAAAGTTACGCCGCCCTGCTCGGTTCTTGCCAGAGATTGCCTAAGGAGACGCCACCTTGATTCGCTACCACTTGAAACATCTGATGGCAGATATGGAGTTTAGACTTGGGAGAAGGATCAGCCTCAAAGAGCTGTCTGAGGAAACGGGGATACACCTGTCCACGCTTTCGCGGATTGCCAACCAGAAGGCGGCCAATACAACGATCGGCAACCTGGAAAAAATCTGTCAGTTTTTCGGGTGCAAGATCCAGGATCTGGTGGAGTTCTTACCAGACGAGGGGACACAGGGGGTAGGCAAGAAGGATTAGCAAGGCAGGAGGTGAATTTAAGCCAAAGCTCAAAAGTCTCGGGACTTGCTGCTTCTCAAAGGCGAAAATAAATTTGGCACGTTTTTTTATTTCGTAACTAACTGTTTTTCCAAGGAGAAAAAATTGAATTAAGCCAGATGTCATTTGTCGGACGACATTTGGTGTCCGGAAATACGCCGTTTTGGGTCGACCAAATGTCAAAGTCGAAAAAGATGGGCACCGGATGGGCGCGGTTTGGGCACGAACGCAAAAAGGGGCTACGGCGAAGACCGTAACCCCTTAATTTCTATGGCGCGCCCGACAAGATTCGAACTTGTGACCTTTGGCTCCGGAGGCCAACGCTCTATCCAGCTGAGCTACGGGCGCATAGAGTCGAGACTTATACCGCAAGTTGCTTCGGAATGCAACTTCAAATTCCGAGGACGAAATGCAAAAAAGGGGAAGGTTATGGGCCTTTGGCGGGGGCGATCATGCCATAAACCGGCAAGCGCAGATCCGTCAGGTAAGCACTGTCCGTTTTCAGTAGAACATAACCGGAAAGCCGCGCCCCCGCCGTTTTAGGTTTGACGCGAACCTTGAGAACGGCCTCCTGCCCCGGTTCCAGCGTCTTGCTGGAGAGTTCGGCTTCGACTTCGGAGGTCGTGGTCTGCAGAGACGAGAGAACGATGGTCCGGGGGCTCTGGTTGATCAGGCGCACATCGAACTGGCGGACGGTCCCGGCGGCCAGGGTGGCGAGATCGAGACGGGCCGGGTTCAGCACGATTTCGCGTTTGACGGTCCCGCGCAGATGCAGCTCGGTCACCTGCTGCAACGGATCGTTGCTGTACAGATAGATGGTCTTCACCACCGCGCCGCCGAAACGGTTGGAATCGAAAGTCGTCTTGAGTTCGGCGACATCGCCGGGAGCGACGATTTTGGAGGAGAGCAGGGCCACCGTACAGCCGCAGGAGCTGCGAACACGATCAATGAGCAAGGGCTCGTCGCCGGCGTTCTGGAAGCGAAAGGTATGCTCTACCTTTTGCCCTTCAAAAATCTCGCCGAAATCGAAGGTGCCCTTTTCCAAAAGGATTTTCGCTTCCCCGGCGTAGGCGACACCGCAGAACAGCATCAGCGCCGTCACCAGCAGCAGTGATATCCGAGGCATGATTCATCCTTTCCCTTTTTGTTAAAATCGGTTGTTTTCAACACTGAACATGCCGAACTATAACACAGCCCCAAAAGCACTGACCAGTGCTTTGTAGGTTGCTGAATAAATTGACACCTCCGCCTCGACTTGTATAGAATCAGATAAATACTCCTCCCTAAACGCCGATCCATGGAATGTGCATGTCTGAACTTGACCTGAAGCTGTTGTACTCCCAGGAAGAAATCGCCCGTCAAGTTCAACGACTCGGCGACGAGATCAGTAACGACTATCCCGATTCGGAAATCCTGCTGGTCGGGGTTCTGAAGGGATCCTTTCTCTTTGTCGCCGATCTGGCGCGCGCGATCCACTCCCCCCTGATCGTCGATTTTGTCCGCATCGCCAGCTATGGTTCGGAGACCCAGTCCTCGGGAATCGTGGAAATCCGGAAGGATCTGGAACTACCGATCAAAAACCGTGACGTGATCATCGTCGAGGATATCGTCGATAGCGGCCACACCCTGGAATCCCTCTACAATCTGCTGCTGCGTCGGGAGCCGCGCTCCCTGAAGATCTGCACCCTGATCGACAAGACTGGCCGCCGCGAGGTTTCCATCCACTCGGACTACGTCGGTTTTTCTCTGCCTGACGGTTTCATCGTCGGGTACGGGCTTGACTACGCAGAGAGATACCGCAACCTGCCCGACATCCACCTGGTCCAGGGCCGCTGACCGGGATCGAAAGGACGCGCCGCGCATGATCATTCAATGCCCCAAATGCCACACCCGCTTCAAAATCGGCGAAGACAAGCTTAAGCCGGAAGGGATCAAGGTCCGCTGCGCCAAATGCCACCATATTTTCACCGTCTTTCCTCCGGAGCCAGCCGAGCCCGTCGGGGGAGAGGAGGAGATTTCTCCACTGTCCGCACCTGACGAAGCAGGGGATCCCTGGGCCGACAGCTTCAACGAAGTGCTGGAGGATTCCCACCCTTCCGGAACTCCGACAGATGCGGATACTTCATCTTGGGACGAAGCCTTGGATTCCGGTTTCGCCGATGAGGCCGCGAAGAGTGTTGAAGCCCCCGCTGAGATCGCCGAGGAATCCGGCCCGACGACGGTGCCCCTTGATGCAGACTCCGCGGAACTCGATGCTGCCGCTCTTGGCCTGGAGGATGACGAAGCGACGCCGGCTCCAGCGGATTCCTCCTTGTCGTCATTCACGGCGGAACCGCTGATTTCCGAGGAAATCTTCGCCGAGACGTCAATGACTTCCGTCGAAGAAACCGCCCAGGAAACCTTCGCCACGGGTGGGGAAGAAGAAGAGTTTCAGTTTGAAGAAGTAGGCGAGGAAGAGGAATTTGTCTTCGAGGAAACACCGGCAACCGAAACCGAGCCCTTCACCGTAAGTTCCACGGGCGATGAACTTCTTTTCGCGGAGAGCGAATCGGCGGAGAAAAGCTTGTTTGCCGAAGGAGCCGAAGGAAAAGAGTCGATCGCCGAATTCTCTTTTCAAGAGGAAGGGGTCGACGCCTTTTCCTTTGAGCCGGGGAAGACCGAGTTATCGGAAGATTCCGCTTTGCAGGAAGACGATCTTTTCGCACCGCAGCCTGCTTCGGAGATGACTGACTCTTTCTTCGATGAAGCTCCGCAAAGCGATGACCTCTACCCCGACAACCCCTCCGAAACGGAAGAAAAAGGTTTCGAGTTTTCCGACAGTGAAGGTGCGGTGGCCATCGACCGGCCCACTGCCGAACCCTCCATCGCCGTCGCACCCCTAAGGTCGACGGAGGAGCGGACACCAGCTTTGCGCGGAGAGGAGCTGCCGGAACCCCTCAGTGAGCCCCGTCCCAAAGCGGCCGCATCCAAACGCAGTCCGATGGTTGCGGTTCTGCGGATTTTCATTTTGCTCCTGCTGCTCCTCGCGGCCTTCGCCGGTTACTTGGCATGGCGGGGCGGCACCGACAGCCTGCCGCGGATTCTCTCGCAACTCAAAACCCTGACCGGAACGTCAGCGCCGGCGGAACCGGCCGTGCACATCCGACTGCCGCTGCCGAACAGCTTTTTTGTCATGAACGAGCATGTCGGCCAGCTTTTCGTCATTCAGGGGGAGGCGGTCAACGGCTACCCCGAGCCACGGTCAGCCATTTCGGTAACCGGCATGCTTCATGACGGAAAAGGCGATGTCCTCTTGCGCCAGACGGTCTTCTGCGGTAACCCCATGGACCTGGAAACGCTCAAAAGCGCCCCCTTCGTCTCCATTCAAGAGACCATGAGCAACCCTTTCGGCAGCGCGCTGGCCAATGTCAATATCGCCCCGGACACCCCCATCCCCTACATGATCGTCTTTCGCGATCTGCCGGACAATGTCACCCACTTCACCGTGGAAGTCGCCGACTCCAAAACCGGTGAGGCCCGCTAGCATACATCCCGCTAGCATACATCCCACGAAAAAGCCGCGTTCTTACGAACGCGGCTTTTTTTGTCCTCGTGCCGTTACTTTTTCAGGGGGCTTTGATAATCGCGTCGACCGGGCAAACATCCACACAAGCGCCGCAATCGGTACAGAGATCAGCGTCGATCACCCGCTTGTCCCCCTGCTCGCTGATGGCGCCAACGGGGCAGACCGGTTCACAGGCGCCGCAATTGATGCACTCATCGGTAATGGTATAAGCCATGGTTTCACCTCCTCTCCCTGTAGATCAAACACACTGTTTTACCTTTCCAAAACCATACACCATGATTACTGACCTGTCCAGAGTGAAGACGGTTTGAAAAACGAGATAAAATTCTTGCAATTCACCCTTGCATCCTTTACTCTTCTATAACATTTTCCCATTCTTTTCTTGCGTCTAGCGCCGCGATTCGGGCCGCGCCTGGATAACCCGCCGGGGATAAGGGCAAACCAGGTAAAACACGATTTTGCAAGAATGGGAATTTTTATCGCGCTAAAAATACTCGCGGAGGAGGTTATTTTTAATGGATATTCTCGCCTTGAATTGCGGCAGTTCCTCGGTCAAATATCAACTTTTCGACTGGAACAAAAAGGTGATCGTCGCCAAAGGCATGGTGGAGCGCGTTACCATCGGTGACTCCTACATCGTCCATGAAGTGCCCGGTCGGGACAACTATCGTGAAGAGCACGAATGTCCCGACCACAAGGTGGCGATCCATCTCATCATCAAAACCCTGACCGATCCTACTCATGGCGTGGTCAAAGACATGAACCAGATCTCGGCGGTCGGCCACCGGGTCGTTCACGGCGGAGAAAAATTCACCTGCTCGGTGCGAATTGATGACTCGGTTCTGGACGCCATCAAAGAGGTTCAACATCTCGCCCCCCTGCACAATCCGCCCAACATTGCCGGCATCGAGGCCGCCAAAGCCGTATTGCCCGACGCTCCGCACATCGCCATTTTCGACACCGCCTTCCATCAGACCATGCCGGCCCCTGCCTATACCTATCCTCTGCCCTACGAATGGTATGAGAAGTACGGCGTGCGTCGCTATGGTTTTCACGGCACCAGTCATCTCTACGTTTCCAAACGCGCCGCGGTCCTCCTCGGCAAGGATCCCAAAGACTGTAACATCATCACCATGCACATCGGCAACGGCGTCTCCCACTCGGCCATCAAGGGAGGCATTTCGGTGGACACTTCAATGGGCTTGACACCCCTCGAAGGTGCGGTCATGGGAACTCGGTGCGGGGACATCGATCCGGCGATTCCCGCTTTCATCATGGAACGGGAAGGCTACACTTCAAAGGAAATCGATTCGATCCTCAACAAAAAATCCGGCGTCATCGGCATCACCGGACGTTTCACCGACCGGCGTGACGTCATTTCCGAAGCAGAAAAAGGGGACGAGCGCTGTAAACTCTCCCTGCAAATCGAATCCTACCGTCTCAAAAAATATATCGGCGCCTATGCGGCGGCTATCGGCGGAGTCGATGCCGTGGTCTTTACCGCCGGAGTCGGCGAAATGGCTTGGCTGATTCGTGAAATGACCTTGGAAAATCTCGAATTCATGGGAATTTATCTGGACAAGGAAGTCAACCGCAACACCATGACCCGCAAGAGGGAAACCCTGATTACCCGCCCCGACTCACCGGTCAAGGTCTTTGTCATTCCGACCGACGAAGAACTGGTCTTTACCGAGGATGTCGTGGCTATCCTTGAAGGCACATACACCGACCACATGAATTTTAAATATTCCTTCTCCAGTAAGGAATTCCAGCGCAAATAGGCTCAGGAAGGAGCCGACGCATCGCGGCGCTGATGACCGAAGACCGACGGGATCCCGTCGGTCTTCGTCGTCAAAGGTCGCATCTCGTCTCCTCCCCACGGGCTCCCCGTCCATCGTTCCGGCACCGCGGAGGTCACGAATTACATGCTCGGCATCAACGAAATCGGCTATTACATCCCTGAGGGAAGAATCTCCAACTACGACAGAAAAACCCAGTTCGGCATTGACGATCATTTTATCGAGGAGAAGATCGGCGTCCGTCAGGTTTCCCTGAAAACCCCCGAAGAGGAAACATCGGATCTTTGCGTCAAGGCTTTTGCCGACCTGCAGGGAAAAATCGCCATTGATCCGAACGAAATCGAAGCTGTGGTCGTGGTCACCCAGAATCCCGACCGTAACATTCCCCACACCTCGGCCATGCTCCACGGCAAACTCGGCCTGCCCCACCGCTGCGCCTGTTTCGACATTTCCCTCGGCTGTTCCGGATTTGTCTATACCCTCTCCATCTTTCAGGCGTTCATGGCGGCCAACGGCATGAAAAAGGGGCTGCTCTTTACTGCCGATCCCTACTCGAAAATCACCGACCCCAACGACAAAAACACCACGCTGCTCTTCGGCGACGCGGCGGCAGTGACGCTGATCAGCGAACAGCCGAAACTTGTTTCAGGCGCCTTCTCTTTCGGCACCATCGGCAGTGAGTACGAAAAGCTCATCTGCAACGACGGCATTCTCTTCATGCATGGCCGGGGGGTCTTCAATTTCGCCGTCAAGGTCATTCCCGACGACATCCGGCAGATGGTAGCCAAAAACAACCTCACCTTGGACCAAGTCGATCTCTTCCTGTTACATCAGGGAAGCAAGATCATCGTCGAAACTATCGCCGACAAACTGCTGGTTCCCCGCGGAAAAGCCCCTTACGCCACTTACGATTACGGCAATACCGTTTCCTCGACCCTTCCGATTCTGCTGGCCGACGAACTCTCCGGAAAGGCCAGCAATATCGTCATTTGCGGCTTCGGCGTTGGTCTTTCCTGGGCAAGTGGCCTGTTGAAAAGGCCGTGATCAGCAATTGTTGAGTAACTGAAAAAAAGCCGGCGAAAATCTCGCCGGCTTTCTTCTTACAGCATTCAGGAAAACCATTACCCTTGCGCCTGAACAGCGGTGATCGCCGCGACGCTGATAATGTCCTCGACCGAGCAGCCGCGGGAGAGATCGTTAACCGGCTTGGCCAACCCCTGGATGATAGGTCCGACCGCCTCGGCACCGGCCAGACGCTCGACCAGCTTATAAGCGATATTGCCAGCATCGAGATCGGGAAAGATCAGGGTATTGGCCTTGCCAGCCACCGTGGAACCGGGGGCCTTCTTGGCGCCAACCTTAGGCAGCAGGGCGGCATCGGCCTGAAGTTCGCCGTCGATCTGCAGGTTGGGAGCCATCCCCTTGGCAATCTCCAAGGCCTTGAGCACCTTGTCCACGTCATCATGGCTGGCGCTACCCTTGGTTGAAAAAGAAAGCATGGCCACCCGGGCATCGACACCAAGGAAGCTTTTGCAGCTGCCGGCAGTACTGACCGCGATCTCGGCCAGGGCCTGGGCATCGGGGTTGGGGTTAACGGCGCAGTCGGCGAAGCAGATGACGCCGTTCTCGCCGAATTCGGGGGTTTTGGTCACCATCAGGAAAACCGAGGAAACGGTCTTTATGGCGGGGGCGGTGCCAATGACTTGGAAGGCGGCACGCAGGACATCCCCTGTGGTATTGTCGGCTCCGGCCACCGCTCCGCCGGCATCCCCGAGGCGTACCATCATCGCCCCATAGTAGAGGTTGTCGGCCCCGGTCAAGAGCTTTTTCGCCTCATCCGCGGTCAATCCCTTGCTCTTGCGCAACGCCACCAGTTCTTCGACATAGGCATCCAGACGCGGGGAATCCTTGGGATCAAGGAGAGTGACACCCTCAAGGGAGGCACCGAGCTCGGCGGCCTTTTTTTTCAGGGTATCGGGGTTGCCCAGCAGCACAACCTTGGCCAAACCCTCTTTGACAATCCGTCCGGCGGCTTGAATCATCCGATCATCATAGCCTTCGGGCAGCACCACGGTCTGCAAGCCGGCGCGGGCCTTTGCCTTGATTTGCTCCACCAAATGCATACAACTACCTCCTCCAGAACAAGGTTTGAATTCAGAAAAGACTTATAACCGATAGGAGGATAGCGGTCAACTCATTTCCCGTAAAATGCTCCGCGTCCCTTCACAGATTCCTCCCCGAAAGCTTCCGCCTTCATGTATACTGGCGCAACGCTTCACGAATTCCCCTCCCTTGTTATGGATCCATGAACCAGAACCGTCGCTCGGACATCTTCCTGCTGGGATTCATCCTCCTCTCCCTGCTTTTGCATCTGCTCTTTTTGTTCCTGGCTCCCAAACAGGCCTGGGTACCGGCCGAAGTGGAGAAAAAACCGGTCTACGTTGACTTGCGGCCCCCGCAACCCGTAAGCCGCGAACTCGACCTGCCAATCCCCAAGGTTCCGGAAAAACCTCGAGAAACACCCGCCAAACGTTTGGCGGACAGGGACCACCAGGCGGAAAAAGAGAGCGCCCCCAAGGGCAGGGATTTGGAGGACCGCACTCCCAAAACTCAAGCGCCCCCCCCTGCTCCCAAACCGGCGCCCCCGACGAAGCCGGCACCCAAACCTGCGCCTAAACCGGGGGGAAAACCTCCTCTACCCGCCCCAAAACAACCCCAGCGTCCCTCGGGAGAAGGCCCGGCGGCGCCTCAGGAGAGAACACCTGAGCCTTCCCTTCCTGCTCCGGCCCAGCCTCAAGTCCCACGGCGTTCGCCGGAAGATCTGAAAAACCTCAATCTTCTGGCTTCGGCCAAGACCGCCGCGGCCAACGTAGGGGACCAGTGGCGGCGCAAATACCGAGCGGAAGTCGATGAAGGGGACACAGTCTGGCTGGATACGGAGAAGGATATTCTCATCTCTTTCTTCCGGCGCTTTCGCGACAATGTCTATATGGTCTGGAATTATCCCGGACGGGCGCGGCAACTGGGGCAGGAAGGCGTCTGTCTACTGCGGGTGACGATTACCCGCGACGGGAATGTAAAGGGGGTGATTCTCAAAGAAAGCAGTGGCTATCCCCTATTGGACAACGAAGCCATGCGCGCGGTGCAAAAAGGCGCTTCCTACGGCCCCCTACCCAGCGCCTACCCCAAGAACGAGCTGAACATCATGGTCTTTTTCCATTACGCTCTCGACCGGCGCCCGGCGCTCTACTAACAACCGGGCAGCGGTCGCACGGGCCTCATTCTTCTTCGGCGATAAATTCCTGGTACTCTTCCGCATCCATCAACTCGTCGAGGTCGACATTGTCCGCCAGGCGAACCTTGAGCATCCAGGCATCCTCATAGGGCGAGGTATTGACCAGTTCCGGCGCGTCCTGTAACTCTTCGTTGACCTCGATAACCTCCCCGGAAACAGGCGCATAAACGTCGGAGACCGCCTTGACCGACTCGAGCACGCCGAAGGGTTTACCGCTCTCAATCTGGGCGCCCTCCTCGGGCAACTCCACAAAGACCACATCCCCCAGGGAATCCTGGGCGAAATCGCTCACGCCGATAGTGGCGATGTCATCCTCCAAAAGCACCCACACATGCTCCTCGGTATACTTCAATTCTTCGGGAAATTCCATGGTCTCCTCCTGCGAGTGAAAGCAGATTCCCGCCGCCGGGGTCTGAAAGAAAGCCCAAGCCGACAAGGCTTTCTTGACGAATTTCTGAAACATCAGTTCGAAGGGTTCCGCTTCCGGAGTCCCTGCGGCGCCGGCGGAAAAGCGTGGCGAGGGCCAGGGGGAGAAAGGCGCATGTTCGTCCCCGGATTGTCGGTGACGTCACTGCGGCGAGTCCCCTCATCATTCGGACCTTGGCCAGAGCCGGAGCGAGATCGACCCCCTTGGGCGGGGCGATCTCGGCGGTGACGACGAAACGGCCGGAAGCCAGCTCTTCAGCGAGTCTGGACATTGTCGGTCTTCCCAATGGCGAGGGGATTATTCCGGAATTTTGTGGCGACCGGGTTTGCCTACCTCCCCCTAGTTTTTAAACAGCTGGAGATGGCCTGCGGTGCCGGTCGTCTCCTTGCCGAGAGTCGCCAGCCATTCCTGCATGCGAAAGACCTCTTCCTCGCCGCCCGACTTGCACACCGTAGCGCAGGCTCCGCAGCCGACGACAAAGAGCCGCTCATTGCCCGCCAGCATTTCCAGCCATTCTTCCCTGCTCTTCTGTACGCTGATGATCATGGCCGTCGATTCCTGCAACAAGAAAACAGCGCCCGAAACCTCATCGAGGTTTCGGGCGCTGTCAGGGACAGTTACTTGTTGGCAGAGCGCCGTTTGGCGCTTTCAACGGTGTTGTAAAGCAGCATGGTAATGGTCATCGGCCCGACGCCACCGGGAACCGGAGTAATGGCGCTGGCTCGCTCCCGGGCGGCGGCAAACTCCACATCCCCCACCAACTTCTTTTCCCCGACCCGGTTGACGCCAACATCGATCACCACCGCGCCTGGCTTGATCCACTCCCCCTTGATCATCTCCGGTTGCCCAACGGCGGCGATCACGACATCAGCACGACCGACCTGTTCGGCGAGATTCCGGGTACGGGAATGACAGATGGTAACCGTGGCGTGCTCGGCCAAGCACATGAGAGCCACCGGTTTGCCGACGATATTGGAACGCCCGACCACCACCACCTCCTTCCCCTTGAGATCGACGCCGCTATACTCCAGCATTTTCATCACACCATAGGGTGTACAGGGGCGAAAAAGGGGATTGCCCGTCGCCAAGCGACCGACATTATAGGGATGGAAGCCGTCCACATCCTTTTTAGGCGAGATCGCTTCAAGCACTTTACCTTCATCAATTTGCTTGGGCAGAGGCAACTGCACCAAAATGCCATCGATGCGCGGATCCTGGTTGAGCCGGTCGATCAACTGCAACAGCTCAGCTTCACTGGTCGTTTCCGGAAGCTTGTGCTCATCGGAGAAAATTCCCGCCTGAGCGCAGGCCTTCTCCTTCATCGACACATAAACCCGGCTGGCCGGATCTTCTCCCACCAGCACCACCGCCAGCCCGGGGGTCGTCCCCTGCGCCTTGAGCGCACTGACATCAGCAGCGATTGTCTGACGAATCTGTTCGGCGATCGCTTTGCCATCAATGATCTTATTCACGTCCTGACCTCCTTGGATAGTGCCACAACTATACGAAAGGAACCCCGGATTGTAAACGGTGAAAAGCCCTGATTCCGGGTGGATGCAGTATACGTCGAGCGGCTGGAACTTCCATGTCAAAATTTCGACAACAGCACCCGATCCTCCTGAACCGGTCTCAAATCTCCCCGCAAAAGTCAAAAGAACGACAGAGTACAAAATAGCAAATGTATAAAAATCCAAATGAAAAAACTATTTTATCCCCCCACAAAGCTGACAACTAACCGTATTATTTTGCTATTTTCAATACTCAAAACATCACAATAGATAGATTTTTTCTCATTTTTATTTACCAATACACCATATGGCATCAAATCTGCTAATTGACTTAGCAACACATTTCAACTTGTTCTGCCACAAAGGACAAACCATGATCGCTACCGCCCTGATTCTCGACAAATCCGCAGACCGACGCGGGGAGTTGTCTCATCGTGTCACCAAAACCGGATGCTTCAAGCGGTTGATTTGTTGTGCTACCAGCCGCGATGCCCTCAAGCACTTGGAAAAGGAGGACGTCGACATGATTTTTTACGGAACGGGGCGCGTTTCAAACAAAAGCCTCACTTGGTTAGGGCGACTCGAAAAGAATGATCCTTGGCTGGACATCCCGATTCTTGTCTTTTCCCTGTCGGAGCAAGCCGAGGAACGGATTCTTTGCATCGAAGCGGGGGCGGCCGACTGTCTTTCCCCGCGAATTCCCGAACGTGAACTGCGAGCTCGCATCGTGCGCTTTCTTTCCGGGAAAAAACGCTTGGAAAGTCTGCGCGCCAGCAACGAACACTTGGCCCGCGTGGCTATTACCGATCCCCTAACCGGCGTCGGCAACCGACGCCATTTCGATGAAATCCTGGAAACGGAACTGAAGCGCAATAACCGCTCACGGACTCCCTTGGCCCTGCTGATGATCGATATCGATCATTTCAAACGGGTCAACGACAGCATCGGCCACCAAGCGGGAGACCGGATCTTGAAAATCGTGGCCGAAACCCTGCGCGTAAACATCCGCAGCTACGACACCCTCTGCCGCTTTGGGGGTGAGGAGTTCGCTATTATCATGCCCGATACGACCGCAGGTCAGGCCTCCTCGGTCGCCGAGCGTATTCGCCGGGAAATCGCGGCGATCAATTCTCAGGGGAACTATGGAGAATTCCCATTGACCGTGAGCATCGGGCTACGCCCGGTGCGGGAGGCGGAGATCGTCGACGCCGCGCAACTGGTCGCCGAAGTCGACCAGACCATGTATCGGGCCAAAAAAGGGGGACGGAACCTTGTCGAAACATTTCGAGCGGTCGAAGACTACCCCATTGTTCCTGCGCCACACCTGCGCTTCACGCCGCTCATGCCCGCCTTTTCTCTCTGACTACCGGTAGTTGCCGAATAAAAAAATCCCCGGCGATCACGCCGGGGATTTTTTTATTCATTGACCGCCTTGGGGCAGCCCGTGCAACCGGAAGATCCAGCTCCCGGACAAGCCGGCGCAGATGTCGACGAGACACTATAACCCTGCTGGTACCAGCCCCCCCCCTTGAGCGTAAAACCCGTCTGGGAAATGAGCTTCTTCAGCGGTGCCCCGCAGCTTTCACAGGTGGTCAGGGGCGCATCGGAAAATTTCTGTCGCACTTCAATGACCTGCCCGCATCCTTCACAACGATATTCGTACATCGGCATGGCGAAAACCTCCTGAAAAAAGTCGGCGCCAATCTAATCCCTCACGAGACACTTGTCAAGACCGACCACGATGACTGAGTCCGGAGAGTTGAATATGGGAGAGAACAAAAGGCCCGGGATAACCCAGGCCTTTTGTTCGTCTTAATGTCTGGAAAGATCAAACCAGGCCGAGAGCCACCATGGCCTTGGCAACCTTGATGAAACCGGCGATATTGGCTCCGTTGACATAATTGCCGGGGGTACCGTATTCCTCGGCGGTTTCGTAACAGAGTTCATGAATGCCCTTCATGATCTGTTGCAGACGCTGCTCGGTATATTCGAAGGTCCAAGAGTCACGGCAGGCATTCTGCTGCATTTCCAGAGCACTGGTCGCAACACCACCGGCATTGGCAGCCTTACCCGGACCGTAAGAGATCCCGGCATCAAGGAAGACCTTGACCCCTTCCGGAGTCGTCGGCATATTGGCCCCCTCGCCGACGGCGATGCATCCGTTCTTCACCAGTTTAGCGGCATCCTTGCCATTGATTTCATTCTGCGTAGCCGAAGGCATGGCCACTTGGCAGGGGATATCCCAGATATTGCCGTTTTCAACGTATTTGGCTTCTTTGTGATAGGTGATGTAATCTTTGATCCGACGCCGCTCAACTTCCTTAAGCTGCTGAACCAGTTCAAGATCAATCCCCTGTGCGTGATAAACATAGCCATTAGAGTCGGAACAGGCGACAACCTTACCGCCCAACTGATGAATCTTCTCGATGGTGTAGATGGCGACGTTCCCGGAACCGGAAACAGTGCAAGTCTTGCCGTCGAAGGATTCGCCGCGAACCTTGAGCATTTCGTCGACAAAAAAGGTAGCGCCATATCCAGTCGCTTCCGGACGAACCAGCGATCCACCCCAGTTGAGACCTTTACCGGTCAACACACCAGCTTCCCAGCGATTAGTGATGCGTTTATATTGTCCGAACATGTAGCCAATCTCCCGGCCACCCACCCCGATATCGCCGGCAGGGACATCGGTATGCTCGCCGATATGGCGATAGAGCTCGGTCATGAAGCTCTGGCAAAAACGCATGATCTCATCATCCGATTTCCCCTTGGGATCGAAATCCGAGCCCCCCTTGCCGCCACCGATGGGCATACCAGTCAAAGCGTTCTTGAAGATCTGCTCGAAACCGAGAAATTTGATAATCCCCAGATAGACTGAGGGATGAAAGCGCAGCCCCCCCTTGTAGGGGCCAAGGGCGCTGTTAAATTCAACCCGAAAACCGCGATTAATTTGGACAACGCCATTATCATCCTGCCAAGGCACCCTGAAGATGATCTGGCGTTCCGGTTCACAAATTCGCTCAATGATTTTATGATGGCAGAACTCGGGATGCTTCACCAAGACCGGCCCAAGAGATTCCAGAACCTCACGAACCGCTTGATGAAATTCGGTTTCCCCGGGATTACGGGCAAGAACTTCCTGATATGTGGGTTCGACTTTTTCATCCAATTTAGGCGACATAAAACCTCCTGTAGAGTGAGATGTTTTGATGAGTTTCCATTAGTGGCTTAAGAAGCTTGAGCACATATATTTTTCAAAATCATTAGATCAATATCAGGAAACATGCCAAAATCAAATAAAACCAGTCATTTTTCATAACATACTGGATTTATTGTAGTTACTCTTCTCAAAAAACAACCCTAAAAATCCAAGGGTAATTATAGCCAAATCGGTCGTGTACACTAAGAACTCACATCAAAACTTCTTTTATTGCTCACTAAAAATCAGCCTCTCTTCACCTAGCGACAACGCAAAACCATGACGCAATCGAGTAGGGTGAGGCGAGCAGATCAAGCTCGCCTCATCCCTCTCACAGAACCGTACGTACGGGCCTCGTATACGGCTCCTGTCCATTCTTCCCCTCAGTACGTCTGAGGCAGGTACCCGGTTTGCACTGAACTCATCTCAAAAAGACCCAATTCCTGTAGGTACATGTTGGGAATGGCGTAATGGGCCAGATTGCCGGCAGAGTTTCGCCAGGAACTCATTTTTATTGCCATGAACTCCCCCTGGTAACCAAGTTGTCTCAGCCTGCGGTGAAGCCGTTTGGGCCTTTTCCACAAACTCATCTGCTTGGCGCGCAGGCGCCGCCTGATCCACTGCATCAGCACCCTGAGCTCCTCCTGGCAGTTCCCTGAATCCGTAAGATCACAATCAGAAGAATTTCAGCGAATGCAGATAAGCTATTGATTTTCTTTGTTATTTATGCTACCATCTAGCCCGTCGAAAACTCACTTGGCGGGTGAATTTTATGAAA
>NZ_JAVESI010000083.1:0-6114 GCF_034006665.1 Trichloromonas sp. | reverse complement strand
AAACCACATACCTATAATAATATTAACAAATGATTTAGAATATGATATATTATCAGACTTAATAATAAGTGACAATATATCGGATAAAGAATTTTTATATCAAGTTAATACTTTATTAAAGATGAAATTAATTGATGATGAGTTAAGAAAAGAACAAATTGTTTTAGAATTAAAGGTAAAAGAAAGAACAAACCAATTAGAAGATAAAGCAAACAGATTAAATATAACTCTTAATTCTATTGGAGATGGTGTTATAGTTACAGACAAAAATGGATATATAACTTTAATGAATCCTGTTGCTAAAGAGTTAACTAAATTAGAAGATTCTGATTTCATGTATAAGCATATAGATGAAGTTTTTGATATCACATATAAAAATAATAAAATAAATATATATAAAGAAGTTATAAAAACAAATAAAACATTTTTTATTAAAGAAGGTTCTAAATTAAAATCGAAAGATGGTAATTGTATAAGAATATCAGATAGTGCATCTTTAATACTAAATAAAAATAATAATATTGATGGTATTGTTATTGTTTTTAGAGATATAACAACTGAATATGAATTAAGAAAAAGAACTATAGAAAGTGAAATTAAATATAGAAGAATATATTATCATGTACCAGATGTAGTATATACAATGTCAATAGATGGTACTTTTACATCTATGAATGATGCTAATATATTTGGTTATAAAAATGATGAAATAATAGGAAGTAATATCAGTAAATATATTCCGTATAAAGATGATTTAAAAAAAATACAAAACAATATTAGAAGTAAATTAGTAGGTGAAAAAAAGATAACAGAATATGAAATTTCATTAATAAAAAAGAATGGTGATATTGTACCTATAAATGTTAAAACACAAATGGTTTTTGATAGTAGTAATAATCCGGTTGAAATATTTGGGATTGTTAGAGATATATCAGATAAAGTAAAAACAGATAAAATAATAGAAGAAAGTAAAGATAGATATAAGAATATACTAGATAATATGAATAATGCGGTATGGGTTTTTAAAACCATAAAAGGGGATGATTTTTATTTTATAGAATGGAATAAAAAATCATCATGTATGGATAATAAAAAAGAGAAGGATGTTATAGGTAAAGATATATATGAAATTTTTCCTAATTTAATTAAAGATGATTTTAAAAATTATTTAAAAAATGTTTGGAATAACGGTAAACCAATTGAGATAAATAATTTTGAATTTATTAATAATAATAAAAAAACATGGAGATATTTTTTTATTTATAAATTATCAACTACCAATGAGTTAGTTGTTATGGTTAATGATATAACTAGTATAAAGGAATATGAAGAACAATTAAAACAAGAAAAAGATAGAGCAGAAGAATCTGACAGATTAAAAAGTGTTTTTTTAGCTAATATGTCACATGAAATAAGAACACCTATGAACTCCATAATTGGTTTTTCTAGTTTAATAGATGAAAAAACACCTAAAAATAAATTAACTGAATACATTAATATTATAAATGATTCTAGTAATTTATTACTAACACTAATAGATGATATTATAGACTTATCTAAAATACAATCTGGTGTTATGAAAATTAAAAAAGAACCATTTAATCTTAATGATTTATTAAATAAATCAGAAAAAGAATACATTGAACTTATAAAATCTAAAAATAAGTCAAATATTAAAATTGAAAAAAATATACCTACAAAAGATATAGTAATAAATACTGACCCAAAAAGATTAAAACAAATTATAAATAATCTAGTTGGAAATGCAATTAAATTTACCAAAAATGGTAAAATTACATTCGGTTATAGTGTTAAAAATGATAATGTTATATTTTTTGTTAAAGATACTGGTATTGGTATATCTAGTGAAAATTTACCAAAAATATTTGATAGATTTTTTCAAATTGAAAATAAGAATGAAAAAAAACAGGAAGGAACAGGATTAGGATTAACGATAAGTAAAGCCATAATTGAAATATTAGGCGGTAAAATATGGCTAGAATCAGTTATAGATAAAGGTACAGTTTTTTATTTTAATTTACCAGTAGGTGATATAAAAAATGTTAAAAAAGAAAATAAAAAAATTATTAAGAGAAAATATAAATGGAACAATAAAAATTTATTAATCGTAGAGGATGATGATGATAATTATAAATTGTGTGAAATTGTATTAGAACCAACTGGTATAAATATAGAAAGATCTAAAAATTGTAATGAATTTTACAATTTAATAAAATTAAAACAATATGATGTAATATTAATGGATACAAATTTGGGAGATGGTAATGGTAATGATTTAATAAAATATATAAGAGATAATAATATAAAATCATATATAATAACTCTGTCTGGATATTCTTCGTTAGATAGTGAAGAAGAATCATATAAAATGGGAGCTAATTTTTATATGGTTAAACCAATAAAATGGAATTTATTAAAAGATAAGATTAACGAATATTTAAATTCTAAGAATTAGTAGAATCAAATATCCTACATTTACATTTACCTAATTTAAAAGAATCATTTAATACCCATCCATTTTCTTTTTTAACAACTGGCCTATTATTTGGAGATAATATGACTAAATTTTTACTAATCATACTTAATCTCCATAATATTTCTGGTAATATAGACGTATCACATAAATGTAATGAATAACTGGCAATAACTGTATCAAATTCTTTATTATCTAATGATCCCTTTTGTATATCACTGAAAGAATATTTAAAACAATATAATCCAGTATTATCAACATATTCATTATATAAATATGGATCACACCCGACTATATTACTATAACCTAAATCTTTAAGTATTTGTGTAACTTCTCCTATACCAGATCCTAAATCTAAAACATTTGAAAAAACAACATTATTATTTTTTTCAATTTCATATAAACATTTTTTAATGTCTTCAAAATGCGGATTTTTATAATTTCCTCCTATATTTTTATAAAAATCATCAACACCATATATTTCATACTCATTCCTAATACTATCATTAATTGATTCAAAAAATCTACTTTTGTCTTTTGTTAAATTTGTAAATATTATTTGTTCACCTTTTATTTCAATTCCAAAATTTATAAGATTATTTCTATTTTCATATGATAATAACTGTTTTATTTCTGATATTTTTATTTTAGATTCTTTTTCAAAATCTTTTATATTAAATACTAATTCATTATTATCATCTTTATATATTCTTAAAAATTCCATTAACTTAGTAATTAACCCACCATATTTTAAAGAACCTTTTCTATACTCTATGTTTGAATAATCATTAAATTTTAATATTTTCATTTATTTTTTAATTAATTTTATATCTTTTTGTGATTTTTTATCAACACCGTTCTTTATAGATGTACCAAAATAATTATCATCATCGGTTATTAGTTTAACACCATCACCTATGATAGCGTCTGGTCCTATAACACCTCCCCTAAATATACCAGATTTCATTTCACCATTCATAAAACCACCATAAAAATAAACTTTATCCAATACACAGTCACTATTAACTTCACAATTTGTTAATTTACAATTAAATACATCACTATTTATTATTTTACATGACTCTATATGTGAATTTTTAATATCACACTCATCAAATTCTGATTTATAATATGTACCTTCAAATATTCGACAATCTATAAAATTTAAATATTTTAAATCAAATATTCCTTTTATAAAAGCATCAACTACTTCTATTTTATTTGTCTCTGTATCATAATTAACAGTAGCATCATTCAAATTAAATGTATTATTTAATAAATCATATAATCTATCATACATTTTATTATAATATGATTTAATAATAAAAAATTCATTATTTTTATCTACTTCTAATCTTATTGATGGAAATTCACCTATAAAATTTTCTAAATCATTAAATTTTTTGAAGTTGGCAATATTATCACTTAAATAATCTAATAATTTTTCAACATCATCATCATCTAATTCTTTATCAATACAATTCCATGTTAATAAAATGAAATAGTCCATTAGTTCTAATATTTCTCTTGTTTTATAATGATAATCAGTACCACCAATATATCTATATTCTAATCTACCTTCAGTATAATTTTTAATATTAACCCCATAATATTTTGTGTTTGGTAATTCTATATTAGACTGTATATGATCTATTGCATTACTAGAATACTCATAATTTTTAAATGGTATAATTTTTTTAACCGATTTAGCATAAAAATTGTTTTTTCTGTTTGGAAACATATTTAGTATGTAGTCTTCATCTATATCTAATATCAATTTTAATGGATTCAATTTATCTAGTGTAGAATCTACTTTATCTTTATCAAATGATACATTAATATGTATTGAACACTTTTCATCGGTGTATGCATTATTTTGAATAATATTTAGAATTTTTAGTAGAATTATTTTTGAATCTGTATAATTCATCGGTCCTGTAATTAACTCAATCATATCATTACCCCCACTTAAATCTGGTTCAATTTTAAAATTTTTATCGTCAGGTTTAAAATCACTATGATATTTTCTTTGCCCCCATACTTTTATTGGTTCTAATTCTCTATTTAATACTTCTAATAATTTATAATATGATTTAGATGTATAAAATTCAAATTCAAATCCTATTATAGAATTTTTTAAAATATTATGATAATTTATATAATAATTACTAAATTTTTTCATTTAATATGAAATATTTTTAATGTATATATTAAATTTTAATATCTAAATTTAATAAAAAACAACTATATATATTTAATATATATGTTATACCAATACCACCAAAAAAATAAGGGTCAATTATGTTAACAGATAAAATTATTAAAGTTAAAGTTAGTAAAAAAAATATATCGCATTTTAAAAATTTAGGTATAGATTGTAATTTAAAGGATATTATAGATATAGATCCTATAAATTTAAATGAAGGTAGTCATATTTTAGTAAATGTTAAATGTGATGTTTGTGGAAGTGAAAAACAATTAATGTTTCAGAAATATATTAAAAATATTAAAAATGGTGGTATATATTGTTGTTCATCTAAATGTGCTCAACAAAAAGTAAAAAACACATCAATTAATAAATTCGGAACTGAATATTATACACAAACAGACGAATATAAAAAAAGAGTAGAAAAAACATCAATTGAATTATATGGTGTTAAACATTTTACACAAAATGATAAAGTTAAAAATAAAATAAAAAAAACAAATTTATATGATTTTTGAAAGAAAACCAACAAATCTTCAGTTTGTTGGATGAATTTCAAATTATTTCAAATTATTTTTAATTATTTTTAACATTTTAGCCAACTGATTTTTAACATTTTAGCCAACTGATTTTTAACATTTTAAATAAATTTAACGATTAAATCCATTAAAAATGGAAAAAAGTGACCTTTTAAATTTAATATATAATTACATAACATAAAAAAATTCTGTAAAAATGTTAAAGTCTTACAAATATAGAATATATCCTGATCAAAATCAAAAAGAACTTCTTTCAAAAATTTTTGGACAAGTCAGGTTTGTGTATAATCTAGGTTTAGAAACTAAAATTCAAGCATATACATCAAACAAAAAACATTTAACTTGTTTTGACTTAAATAAACAAATCACTGATTTAAAGAAAGATATAGAATGGTTAAATGAAAGTCCTTCACAGGCTTTACAGATGGCAATCAGGAACTTAGATAACGCCTATACAAATTTTTTTAAAGGTTCAGGATTTCCAAAATTTAAAAATAAATATTCTAAACAAACATTTCAACTTCATCAAGGAGTTAACTTAAGTGAAAATAAAAAACAAATCTTTATTCCAAAACTTAAAATGGTTGATATTGATTATCATCGAGAATTTAAAGGTGATATAAAAACTATAACTATAAGTAAATCAGTGACTAACAAATACTACATTTCAATTTTAGTAGACAATAAAAAACCTTTTCCTGAAAAGAAACCGATAAGACTGGAAACAACAGTTGGTATTGATTTGGGAATCAAAGATTTAGTTATAACTTCAGATGGAAAGAAATTCAAGAACCAAGATTTCTTTAAATCTTCAATGAAAATGTTAAGGGTTGAGCAGCGTTCTTTAGCAAGGAAACAAAAAGGATCAAATCATT
>NZ_JAVESI010000034.1:0-38688 GCF_034006665.1 Trichloromonas sp. | reverse complement strand
CGTTTCATAAAATTCACCCGCCAAGTGAGTTTTCGACGGGCTAGATGGTAGCATAAATAACAAAGAAAATCAATAGCTTATCTGCATTCGCTGAAATTCTTCTGATTGTGATCTTACGGATTCAGGTGGATTTCAGATGAGAACCGCGCCGTCATCGTCGACTTCATCCGGCGCAAACTCAAGGTCGGCGGTGTCCTCTACGTCAGCTACAACACCCAACCCGGTTGGGCTGCCATGGTGCCAATGCGTGATCTGCTTACCGAGCACGCCGAAGTGCTCGGATCAGACGGTGCCGGTATCCTCAGCCGCATTGACAGCGCCCTCTCTTTCGCCGATCAGCTGCTCGCCGCCAACCCGGCCTACGCCCGCGCCAACCCGCAGATCGCTGAACGTATCCAGAAGATCAAGGAACAAAACCGCCACTACGTCGCTCACGAGTATTTCAATCGCGACTGGCAGCCGATGGCCTTCGCCAAAATGGCCCTGTGGCTCGCTCCGGCCAAACTGCAATGGGCCTGTTCCGCCAACTACCTCGACGCCATCGACGCGGTGAACCTCACTGCCGAGCAGCAGAACCTGCTGGCCGGCATTCCCGACCCGATGTTTCGTCAGACCACCCGCGACTTCTGCGTTAACCAGCAATTTCGCAAGGACTACTGGGTCAAGGGCGCCCGTCAGCTCAGCGCCCTGGAGCAGGCCGAAGAACTGCGCAGTCAGCGTGTCATCCTCGTCCAGTCCCGCGCGGAGGTCAACCTCAAGGTCAACGGCAGCCTGGGCGAAGCCACCCTGCAGGAAGCCGTCTACGCACCACTTCTGGACCAACTTGCCGACCACAAAGCCCGATCCCTTGCCCAACTGGAACAGGCCCTACAGCCGAAGGGCATCAGCTTTGCCCAGATCGTCCAAGCGGCGATGGTCCTCAGCGGTGCCGGTGTCCTGCTCGCCGCTCAAGACGAAGCGGCTATTGTTAAAGTAAAAAAGCGCTCTGAACGCCTCAACACTCATCTGATGCTCAAGGCTCGCAGCAGCAACGAACTCAGCTATCTTGCCGGCCCGGTTACCGGCGGCGGTGTGAACGTGCCGCGCTTCCACCAGCTCTTCCTGCTCGCCAGACAGCAAGGGCACAAACAGCCGCAGGAATGGGCCGGTTTCGTGTGGAACATTCTCGCCGTGCAAAATCAACGACTGCTTAAAGAAGGCAAACCCCTGGAAACCCCCGAAGAAAATCTGGCTGAATTGACCACCCAGGCCACCGAGTTTGCCGACAAGCGGTTACCGATTCTCAAGGCGCTGCAGGTGGCCTAGCCTGCGGCATTCATAGAGCGCCAACAGGAAAAAAGGGAAGAGGGGTCGTTGACCGGAAATGACGCCATGAACATCGGTCCGTTACCGGCAGATTGCGGCAACCTATGCGACCCGTGTTGCTTTAACCCCCTCATTTCGAAAAACTTGTCCGACGTCCGATTGAACCTGGTCTCGCAATAATGTCAGCGGAGTGATCCGGTATGGGAGGCTTGGCGTATTCTCCCAATTTCTTAGGGGTTTTGTGTTATAATTTGTATTTAATCCGACGCTATGACGGGAGGTGACGATGACCGTGACTGATGTGCAAAAAACCGAAATCATCCAACTTTTTCTAGGGATGTTCAACGCCTCGCCGGGCAGCTATTTCTATAACGAATCCCTCAATTTCATCGCGACCGGCGCCAGTGTTCGCGAATTGGCCAACGCTCTGGCGCAAACGGACGTTTTTCGGGATTTCATGTACAGCCCGTCCCTTTCCGACAGCGTTTTCTGTACTCGGCTGGTCGATAATCTGGTCGGCGATACCGCTTCGCTGGGCAATAAACAGGCGGCGGTTTCCGCCGGACTCGATCTGCTGGCCGACGGTTCGAGTCGCGCCGACCTGATCTACACTCTTTCCTCCCTGCTCGGTGTCGTTTCGGAAGAGGATGTGAACTGGGGGACGGCTGCCACCCGATTCAACCAGCGCGTCGAGGTTTCCCGTTATTACGCCGTCGACAAGCAAGGTTCCTGCCTTACCTTGGAGGGTTTGCAGGCGGTGACGGCCGAGGTTTCCGCCGACCCAAATTCGGTGAGTCTGCATCGGGCGATTTTCGACGGTGGCGTGGCTTGTGTCGCCGGTGACGAGGCGCTGATCGGCGACTTTTCTGTGGGAAGTCCCGCTCGGGGGCAACTCCAGTTCGCCGGCGACGAGGACTGGTATCGCATCAGCCTTGCCGGCGGCGCGGACTATGCCGCCGAAGTAGGGATCGATTCCGGCGCGGCCGCCATCCGCTTTCATGATGCGGCGGGAAATTTCTTGTTGTCTTACAATCTGTCGGGCAACGGCGACGGTGAGCGCTTGAACTTTCATCTCGATGCCGACGGCGTTTTTTATGTGGTGGCCGATGCCGTCGAGGGGGGGGGGCTGCCTGTCGGGTATGAGCTGAGCGTTACGGCGGTCTCCGCCGATGCCGAATCGCGGGCGCAGGCCTTCAGTCGCGAGGCGGTGGTCGATGTGGTGAATAACGCCGGCTCTCTGGCAGTGAAATCGCTGGCTTCGGGGGATTATTGGTCGAATTCGGCCCTGACTTACAGTTTCAATACCTCAATCCCTTCCGAGTATTATGTCTATGACGGTAGCCGTGACCTGATCAGCGGCTGGCAGCCGCTCAACAGCGCCGAGCGGGCCATCGTCGTCGAGGCCCTCGATTCCATCGCCGAGCTCACGCCTTTGAGCTTCCGCGAAGTTTCCGGAACGTCCGGGGTGTTGCGCTTCAACCTGGTCGATATCGCCGATCCCAACGTGGTCGGATTTGCTTTCTACCCCGGTTCCGACAGCTATGCCGGGGATGTCTTCCTCAGTAACGACTTGCGTGCCGACGGCAATTTCGATCCCGGGGATTCGGGCTATCAGGATGTGTTTCATGAAATCGGTCACGCCTTCGGCCTCAAACATCCCTTTGAATATCCCGATGTTCTGCCGACCGAGCAGGACAACTTCGATCACACGCTCATGTCCTATACCCGGGGCCGCAATGTCGTCCCATACTTCTTTTACGAAGACGGCTATTTCAGGGTGAAGATGGCCTTTCCGGAAGTCACTTCGGCCTATCACACCGATTATTCCCTCTACGACGTTATGGCGTTACAAAGCTTTTATGGGGCCAACACCGAAACACGCACGGGGGATGACGTCTATACCCTCGATTTCTACGATTACGCTTATCTGACCATCTGGGATGCAGGAGGGACGGATACCCTCGACCTTTCGGCGGCGACGGGGTCATCTTATCTCAATCTTTCCGGCGGGCTTTTTTCTTCCGGCGATGTGCGCGATCTCGCCACGCAAGAAGCGTTGACGGTCGAGTGGCTGCATGCAAATCGTGGTTGGGGGTTGGAAGATTGGGTTTCGGATGTTTACGGCGAAAACGGCCATGAGTTTTATACGGGAGAAAACAATATTGCTATTCTGCCTGGGGTTTATATCGAAAATGCTGCAACCGGCGCCGCCGACGACGAGATTGTGGACAACATGGTCGACAATCGGTTATCTTGTGGGGCCGGTGACGATCTGGTTTCCCTGCTTTATGGTGGGTTCGACCAGGTCGATGGGGGAGCGGGCTTCGATACCGTCGAAATCGGCGACAACGCTGCCGAGATCGACATGGTTTCCCGGGCCGATGGCAGCATTCTCCTGCTGGGTACCTATTTTGCCGCATCCCTGACTCAGGTTGAGCAACTCGTGTTTGCGGACGGCACGACCGTTGCTTTGGGAACCTGATCTGCCGTGAGGACACCTATGCCGAACTTCACCCAGGAAAGGATGGACGCCCTGACTGTCAACGACGCCATGATCTCGACTTTTTCTTTTTCTCTGCAGGGCCACCTTGGAGAATACCGGCTGCCGTATGGCCCTTTGACCGCTGCGGAGGTGGCCACCGGCGACGGGCCGGGGTGTCATGCGCTGCGTCATGAAGTGCGGCAGGTCCTGGAATCCGATGACGAGTCTTTTTATTCCCTGGAATTCTGTTTCATGGCCAACGACGGTGGTGAGTCGGACGATGACGCAGATGTCGAGGAGTTGGAAATCACGGTCGATCTTCCCGATACGCTGGATCTTCCCTTGGGTGCGCTCCGTTTTGTCGTGGGGGCGACAGCCATCGCAGCCTCCGATCTCCTCAGCCTGTATGTCGACGACAACCTGCCGGTTAACGGGTATGGGACCCAAAACGACGCAGGGGAATGGGTCAATCTGGCGTATGCGGACGAGGAGAGGGGCATGGTGCGCAATCCGGATCGGATCTGTCTGGATATCCTGTTCGAGGACGGCGGAGAGTTCGATGCCGGCGGTGAGGTCAACGGCATCATCGTCAACGAAGGGATTTCGGGCTACTGCTTCGGCGAGGGATTTTCCGAAACCGGGGAAGGGATTTTGCATCTTTGCCAAGCCCTGTTGCAGGCTGCGTCGGGGCAGGATTTTCTCGTCGATTTCGAGGTGATCGTGGAAGCCGGGGCGAGCCTGGAAGATCTTGCGGCGATGCTGGAGTCGACCGAGATTTTCCAGTGTCGGAACTACGGCTCGGGGCAGCAGATGAGCGACGCTCTTGTCGACGGGGATTTCCTGCGGCCCCGGGAGCTGTGCCTAACCGGAGTGCCGCCAGAGGTCGTGGGCGAAGGGGCCTGATCTTCCGAAATACTCATGATTCAGAGGCTCTCATCCGGTTTCCGATAGTCGTTCCGGGTGAGAGTTTCGTTTTTACTTCGATCTTTGGGCCGTGACGCCATGTTTGTAGCCAAAAAACTGACGATTGTGTATCATGCCGCGCAGGATCGCTTGCGAATGGCCGTAGAGGATGAGAACGGCAAGCGATTGGCGCTCTGGCTCACCGCTCGGCTGACCCGGCGGCTGGCAGAGCATCTCTTGGGACAGGTCGCTTCACTCCCTCACCAGGAACAGCCGCAAGCATCGCGTTCACGCCTTGAGCAACCGGTTTCACAAGGGGTCTTGCAGACCTGGGAACAGGATCTAGCCCTTCGGAAAAAGGCAGCTTCGAGTACCGTGACCGTCGGACGGGAAACACCTCAGGCTTTGGTCGAGTCGGTGAATGTGCGGTTCCATCCCCAAGGGGTGACTCTGATCTTCCTATGGGCTGATAGCGGTGGGCGGATGCGGTTTTCGATGAGTCTGACGGAGTTGCGCCAATGGCTCAATCTGGTTTTCCGGCAAACCTGCCAAGCAGACTGGCCCCTCGATTACTGGCCGGACTGGATGCGGCAGTCGGTCGATTTCAGCTGGGCCGAAGCAACGGGAGGTACACTGGATAAAATGACGTTAAATTGATCGCTTATTCCACTTCTTTCCAAGAAAAAATAAGGAGTTCATGAATGGCCAATATTGTTCCTATTTCGGTTGAAACCCATGCCGGGAAAAAAATCCAGCCGCTGACCTCATATGCTTTCGCGAAAAAGATCAATAGCGCCCCAGTTGTTGCTTCGGAAATCGCCATCGCTTCCCGTCACTTTCCTTTAGCTTTTATCGAACAGAACGGAGAGGTCGGTCTTTTTGCGTTGTTTGGGCTGCTGAATCAGCAGAATCTTTTCGTGGATGCCAACGGTCGCTGGCTGGCAGATTACGTTCCGGCGATATTGAGGCGCTATCCCTTTATTTTTGCCAAGGCACGGGATCGCGAGGACTACATCCTTTGTGTCGATGAAGACAGCGGGCTGATTTCCGAGAAGAAGGGAGCCCCGCTTTTCGAAGACAATGGCGAAGCGTCCGAAACCCTCAAAAAGGCATTGGCTTTCGTTACCGAATATCAACGGGCCGCCAATTCCAGCATGGCATTTAGTGCCGAGGTGAAGCGGTTGTCCCTTCTGCAGCCTCTGAATATCGAACTGAAAATCAGTGAGGACAAGAAACAAAAAATTGAAGGGTTGCAGCGGATCGACGAAAAACGGTTGAATGCTTTAAGTGAGGAAGATTTTTTGGCCCTGCGTACCAAAGGCTTTTTGCCGTTGATCTATGCCCATCTCTTCTCCCTTAATGCTTTGGGGGATTTGGGGCGGCGCCTGGGTAAGCCCGCGCCGAAAGTCTCGAAATCCTCGCACAAAAAAGATGAACTGTCCTTGCCGGATACTTTCAAATTCTAGCACCGGGGTTGACCCTGCCCCCCCAGTCCCCCTTGGTCGCGGCGGTCAAGGGGGATTTTTATTGAAGAAATAACGGTTTAGCAGAGGGGATGTTTTTTTCGGATGCCTTGCTGTTGTGTGATTATTGTCAATTACAACTCCTGGGAGGTGCTTCGGCGCTGTCTGGATCACCTGGGAAAGCAGACCTGGCGAAATTTTCAGGTGGTCGTGATCGATAACGCGAGTACACTGCCTCTTCCCGAAAATTTTGCGACCCGTTATCCCTGGATTTCGCTCGTTCAGAGTTCTATCAATCTGGGTTTCGCGGGGGGAAATAATCGGGCGCTGAGGGCGTTGACTTCCTGCGAATGGATAGCGCTACTCAACCCCGATGCTTTTCCCGAGCCGGATTGGCTGGAGCAACTGGTTGAAACGGCGCAAGCCCATCCGGATTTCGTGATGTTCGGCAGCAGGCAGGTAATCGCCGGGGTTCCTCATCTTCTGGATGGAGAGGGGGATGTGTATCATATCAGTGGGTTGGTGTGGCGTTCGGGGCATGGCCGCCCGGTTTCCGAGGGGGCGCGAGAGCCTCGGGAAATTTTTTCCCCTTGCGCGGCGGCGGCCTTGTATCGCGCCGACGCCTTTCTTCGTGTGGGTGGTTTCGACGAGGATTTTTTCTGCTATGTCGAGGATGTGGATCTCGGTTTTCGTTTGCGATTGTTAGGTTACAAGGCCCTGCTCGTCCCTTCCTCCGTGGTTCATCACGTCGGTTCGGCGACGACGGGGGGCGGCCAAAGCGACTTCGCCCTGTACCATGGGCATCGCAATCTGATCTGGACTTATGTGAAAAATATGCCGGGGGTGCTGTTCTGGTCTTGTTTGCCCCTGCATCTGCTTCTTAATCTTGTCACCTTGGCGATTTTTGCCTGGCGGGGCAAAGGGCCGACGGTTTTCCGGGCGAAACGCGATGCCTTGCGCGGTTTGCCGAAAATGTGGGAGAAACGGCGGCTGATTCAGCGGGATCGGGTTGTTTCCACTCGTCACATCTGGCGGGCCTTGGATAAGGGATGGGGAAGACAATGACGGTCAATGGCGCGTCCGAAGAGAAGATTTCTTTTCCGAACCCTGTTTCGGCTGTAATTATCAATTATAATGCCGGGGACTTTTTGCGCGAATGTCTGCAATCAACTCTTGAGCAGGCCGCTGAAGTTATCGTCGTTGATAATGCGTCTGAAGACGGCAGCATCGAGCGCATACAGAGGCTGTTTGCATCCGAATCTCGAATCAAAATTATACGTAATCCCGCCAATCTCGGCTTCTCCGCCGCCTGTAATATCGGGCTCCGTCATGCTCAAGAAGACCACATTTTTTTTCTCAACCCCGATTGTCATCTGTCGTCCGGCTGCGTCTCCCGACTTTTAGAGGTTCTGCAATCCGATCCGTCCGTGGGAATGGTCGGCGGTTTGCTGGTCAATCCCGATGGCAGCGCGCAGGCCGGCGGACGACGGGCCATCCCGACGCCCTGGCGCTCGTTTGTTGCGGCTTTCGGTTTGACCCGCTTCGCCAACCGTTGGCCCCAATGGTTCGAGGATTTCAACCTGCACCGGCAACCCCTTCCCGCCGGCCCGATCGAGGTGGAAGCCATCAGCGGCGCTTGCATGCTGGTTCGGCGTGCGGCGATTGCCGACGTGGGTGAATGGGATGAGGGCTATTTCCTGCATTGTGAGGATCTGGACTGGTGTTTGCGTTTCCGCCGCAACGGCTGGAATATCCTGTTCGTTCCCGATGCCCCGGTCGTTCATGCCCATGGCGCCTGTAGCCGCAGTCGACCGATCTTTGTCGAATGGCACAAACACAAGGGGATGCTCCGTTTTTATCGCAAGTTCTTTCGTGATGACTATCCCTCGGGGCTGATGGGTCTGATCATTGTCGGGGTGTGGTTGCGCTTTGTTCTGGTTGCCGCAAGGCATGGTGTTCGCCGGGGATTTCGTCGTGTCGGGGGGGAGCGTGGATAAGTCCGTGCCGGTCGGAGTATTGGGGGCGAGTAGCCTGGTCGGGGGCTATGTCCTTGACTTGTTGCTAAAGGGCGGTCGCCGCCCCGTTGCTTTCTCGCGCCAGGCCGGTGTTGGATCCGCATTGGGCGGCGTCGACTGGCGACGCCTTGATCCGGGGTTGCCCGCGACTTCGATTGCCGAGTGGATCTGCGTTGCTCCGGTCTGGGTTTTGCCGGAGCATTTCTCTTTTCTTGAAGCCCACGGTGTCCGTCGGATCGTCGCGCTCTCCTCGACCAGCCTCTTCTCCAAGAAGCAGTCCGCGGATCCCCGGGAAACGGCCGTTGCCGCTCGTCTGGCGGAAGGGGAGCGCGCGTTGCGTGAATGGGCCGAAAGCCGGGGCATCGAGTGGGTCATTCTGCGCCCGACGCTGATCTATGGCCGCGGCCGCGACAAGAATATCGCCGAGATTGCCCGCTTTGTCCGGCGCTTCGGTTTTTTCCCTCTCTTCGGCGCGGCCCGGGGCCTGCGTCAGCCGATTCATGGAGAGAATGTCGCGGAGGCCTGCCTCTTGGCTCTGAATGCTTCCGCTGTGTCGAATCGGGCCTACAACATCTCCGGCGGCGAGACCTTGTCCTATCGGGATATGGTCACCCGGGTTTTCCACGCCCTCGGTCATCGTCCCCGCCTTCTTTCCGTTCCCCTCTTCGCCTTCGATCTGGGAGTCGCTTTCCTCCGTCTCTTCCCGCGTTTCCGTCATTGGTCCCCGGCCATGGCGCGACGGATGAATGAGGATCTGGTTTTCGACCATGACCCGGCGACCAGTGAATTTGGTTTTTCGCCGCGATCGTTTATCCTCAAGCCGCAAGATGTGGCGTTTATAGGAAAAGAGTGGCCTATGGTGTTTGTTCTTACCCGCTTCTTTGATATTCTCTTCGCGCTATTCGGGCTGATCGTCGGATTTCCTTTGTTGTTGACGGTTGCCTTGCTCGGCTTTTTCGATACCGGTTCCCCCATCTTTTTTCAGGAGCGTGTCGGGCGTCGTCAGGGGCCCTTTATTCTGGTAAAATTCCGTACGATGTGTCCTGGTACGGCGTCGGTGGCTACCCATCTGGCCGGCGCTTCGGCCGTTACCCCTGTGGGGCGTTTTCTGCGCCGAACCAAGCTCGATGAGTTGCCTCAACTCTGGAATGTTCTTAAGGGGGAAATGAGTTTCGTTGGCCCGCGCCCCTGTCTCTACAACCAGCAGGAGTTGATCGATGAACGGGAAAAGCGGGGAGTCTATGCGGTAAGACCGGGGATTACCGGTTTGGCGCAGATCCGCGGCATTGACATGTCGACTCCCGAGTTGCTGGCCGAAACCGACGCCCGGATGATTGCGGAATTTACTTTGGGAAAATATTTTACATATATTTTGCGGACGGTTTTCGGAGAAGGTTCTGGTGACCGGATCCGTGGTTGAGTGCGATTTTTGCTGTACTGAATTTTTTGTGCCAGAGGAAGATGGTAACTATGGATCGGTTTTTATATAGAAGCAGAATCGTTCTGATTATCATTTTGCAGTTGGCGATTGTTGTCTGCTCTTTCTGGGTATCGCTTGCTTTGCGTTTTGATTTCCGGATTCCAGAGCCGTATCTTTCTCGTTTTTTTACATTGCTTCCGGCGCTCCTTCTGATCAAACTTGGGGTTTTTTGGTTTTATGACCTCTTTCGCGGCTGGTGGCGATATGTCTCCATGTCCGATTTGATGGTGATTGTCAAGGCGAACATCATCGCTTCGCTCTTCTTTCTTCTTTATGCATTCCTTCTTTTCCGGGGCGGGGATATCCCGCGATCTGTCCTTGTTCTCGACTGGATTTTCTGTTTCATGTTTATGGGTGGGGTGCGGTTCGTCACTCGGGCTTTTCGCGAACACTACCTGCCCATGCCTTCTCGCAATCGACTGCCACGTAAGCGCATCCTCGTCGTTGGTGCCGGGGATGCGGGGCAGATGATCGCTCGTGAAATCCGGACGAACCCTGCCTTGCACCTGGAAATGGTCGGTTTTGTCGATGACGATTCGCATAAGCGAAAACAGAAATTTCAGGGCTTTCCAGTTCTTGGAAAGATAAAACGGGTGGGGCGCATCTGTCAGGAAAAAGGGGTTGATGAAATCGTTATCGCTATCCCGTCGGCTTCCGGTGGTGAACTGCGCCGGATTGTCCAACTCTGTCGCGACACCGGAGTCATTTGCAAGACTCTGCCGAGTGTGGGTCAGATGATTCATGGTCAGGTCAGCATTCAACAGGTCAAGGATGTGGAACTTGAAGACCTGCTCGGTCGAGAACCAGTACGTCTCGACTGGGCCAGAATCGCTCATTACCTTCAGGGCAAGCGGGTACTGGTGACCGGGGCCGGAGGGTCGATCGGAGGCGAAATATCCCGTCAGATTGCCAGGTTCCAACCCAAAAAACTGGTTCTGTTTGAAAACGCGGAAACGCCTCTGTTTTTTATCGAAAGTGAGTTGCGCGCGGCTTTCCCGACGGTTCCGATTGTGCCGATCATCGGCGATATCCGTTTCAAGGCTCGGGTCGAGGCGATCTTCGATGAATTCCTCCCCGAGGTGGTCTTTCATGCGGCGGCCTACAAGCATGTACCGATGATGGAGTGCAACCCTGCTGAAGCGGCCAACAACAATGTGCGCGGCACCCGGATTCTCGCCGATGTCGCCCATCGTTTCGGGGTCGAGCGCTTTGTCATGATTTCCACGGACAAGGCCGTCAATCCCACCAACGTCATGGGGGCCAGCAAAAGGGCGGCGGAGCTCTACGTTCAGGCCCTGGCGAAGCGCAGCCGAACAAATTTCGTGACGGTACGCTTCGGCAACGTTCTGGGCAGCAACGGGAGCGTTATCCCCATCTTCAAGGAGCAGATCGCCAAGGGCGGACCGGTGACGGTGACCCATCCCGAAGTGACCCGTTTTTTCATGACCATTCCCGAGGCGAGCCAACTGGTGCTGCAGGCCGGGTCCATGGGTAAGGGCGGAGAAATTTTCCTCCTCGACATGGGCGAACCGGTGAAGATCGTCAAACTGGCCGAGGAGCTGATCCAGCTTTCCGGCTATCGCCCCTATGAGGATATCGAAATCACCTTCACCGGCTTGCGTCCCGGCGAGAAGCTTTACGAGGAGTTGCTGCTGGACGGGGAGGGGGTGCAGCCGACCTGTCATGAAAAAATCATGGTGGCCAAGGCGGCTGAGTGCGATGAGGCGGTATTGCTTCGCCAGATCGAAGAACTTTATCAATTGGCGCGCGCCATGGACCTCGACGGGGTCGTTGCCAAGTTGCAAGAGATGGTGCCCGAATTCAAGCCGGCGAATTCGGCGCACGGGAAAGCGAAGCCTAATTTGATTCTAATAAAGAGGGGTGGTGAGGGGGCCTGAAGGCGGCGAGGGAGGGTCTGAGGATGATTTTGCGAGGGGCGATCGGTTGGATCGCCCCTTTTGGGTCTTTACAGATGGATCTGAAACAGGGTTCGGTCCGGCTGTTTTTCGATGGTGATGATCTGTCCTTCGTGGGGGCGCAGGGGCTTGTCGAGGGGTTTGTTTCTGTCGCCGCAGGCGATGGTGCGGTTGCCGACGCGCATGGCGGCGACGTGGATGGCGTTGGTTTCTGCCCGCAGGTCGTAGGCTTCGATGATTTCCACCCAGGCGCCGATCCCCAGATGGCGATGGGCGCTGTTGGGAACTTCATAATGCATATTCGCTCCTCCTCGTCAGCGGATACCGTATACGTTTTTTTATAACCGTTTGGCGAAGTGGGAACAATGCTTAAAATAAATATACTCTAATCCTTATTGCGCGTGAGATTCATTGGGCATCCGGTCGACCGGGGAGGGTGGTCAGGAAGAGGTAGAGGAGCGGCGGCAGGCTCAGGGCAAAGGCGGCGCCCAAGAGCAGGAAGGTGGGATGCAGCCCGAGGGTGTCGGCACCGAGGCCGACCAAGGGGCCGCCGAGGACGAAGCAGAGCCGGAAGAGGAGGGATTTCAGCGAGAGAATACTCGCTCGGTTGTTCCTGCGGCTGGCTTGTTGCAGATGATGGCGCAGCCGCGGCCCCTGCAGGCCGCGCATGGCGGTGATCAGGAAGTAGAAGACGAACCCCCACCAGACCTCGAACCAGCCGAGCCCGGCATAACCCGCCACGACCAGCAGCAGGAAGACGATGGAGAGCCCCCGTTCCCCCAAGAGAAAAAAGGCTCGCTGGCTGAGCAGCGAGGTCAGGGCCACGGTAAGATTGGCCAGCGCCCAGATCGGCCCGAACCAGGCGAGGGGCACACCGTTTTGCTGCATGGTCGGCTGGATCAGCCAGACCGGGAAAAAAGAGGCGAGGCCGAGGAGGGTGGAGAGGAGGATCGTATAGCGCAGATGGCGGTTGTCGAGAAGCGCCTCGCGGCCGATCTGCACCGCTTCGGTCAGGTGGGAATGGGGCAGGGGCGCGTGTTCGACGGGTGTCTCCTTGAGGGAACGGCTGATGAGCAGGGCCAGCAGCCAGACGCCGATCTGGGCGAAAAAGGGGAGCAGGGGGGCCGCGGCGTACATGAGCCCGGCGCCGAGGGCGCCGCAGGCTTCACCGAGTTGGGCGGCGCCGGTCATGCGCCCGTCGTGGCGAGCATAGTGCTCTTCCTGTCCCGCTTGCTTCAGGGTTTCGAAGAGCAGGGCGCTGTCGGAACCGCTGATGAAGGCGAAGGAGACGCCGAGGAGCATTTCGGCGATGAGCACCCCGGCGAAGCTGTCGGCCTGGGTGTAGACCCCCCAGCCAATGACGCCGAGCAGCGAGGCGAGATGGAGGGAAAAGCGGTAGCCGAGGCGGTCGCTGACATATCCCGAAGGATATTCCATGAGCAGCGTCGCCACCGAGAAGAGCCCCTGCAAGAGCAGAATCTCGGTGAGAGAGAGGCCGATGTGATCCTTCCAGAAGAGAGTGATGACCGCCATGGGAAAGAGGGTCATCTTGAGGAAGGAAAAGGTGTAGAGCTTGCCGATATTGCTCAAGATGGTGCGTCGGGGGAAAGCTCAGTCCTGCCAGTAGATGCAGGCCGCCGGACAACTGTCCATGGCCAGTTCGATCTTGCTTTCCGGGGCTCCGGTGGGATTGTAGACGACTGATTTGTGCGCGCCGTGGTCATGATCGTGGCCCTCTTCGCCTTCCATGCGGAAGACTTCCGGGCAGAGATGAACGCAGACTTCGCAGCCGATGCAGCATTCCTGATCGACGACGGGGATTCGGGACATGGATGGGACCTCCTGGTGAATTTGGAGCGCATGCTAGCAGCTTTGTCCGGTCTTGTCAGCCGGAAACAAGGCGCAATTCATGACTCGACTTCATCCATTTCGCCGGGTAAACTTTCCTTTTCGCCAATCAAGTTGAAAAAAGTCTGTCGATGACCACGGGACACGGAGATCACGGATTGATGCCAGATCCTGAGGCTCTGCTTTTTCTCCGTGGTGTGAAGCTTTTCGGAAAAGTGGATTTCAAGGGAGGGTTGTGTATGAAATATCTTGGCTGGTTTGGCTTGTGGCTGTTGTCGGTTTTGGTCGGCGGCGGTGCGGTTGCCAGTGCCGCGGAGCCGGTGGAGACGGCGCCGAAGATGTCCATCGATGCCTGGGTGGGGAAAGAACTGGTCTACGATATCGCTTTTCTCTGGTTCGACCGCCTTGCCGAAGGGCAACTTGCGGTCTCCCCGGGGCCCCGTCCCGGTACCTACCGGGCGCTGCTCGAAGCTCGCACGCTGGGGGTGGCGGCCTGGTTGACTTCCGACCGGGTGCAGCGCTACGAGGCGCTGATGGAGATCTCTCCCGACGGCTACTTGCGCCCCTTGTCCTACGAGTCCCGCATTATCAAGGGACCGAAAGACAAACGCAAGGATCGCGGCAAACGCTATCTTTACGATCACGAAAAGGGGCAGGTGAGTTATACCCGCACCCGTAACGGCACACCTGGCGAGGCGACCGTGCTGCCCATTGCCGGTACCCCTCCGGCCGATATCCTCACCGCCTTTTTCAATTTCCAGTCCGGGGTTTACGGGCCATTGACCCCCGGGAAAACCTATCGCATTCTCGCCCTGGCTAAAAAGGGAGTCGGCTGGATTGAGGCGGAAGTGCTGCCTGAGGAGAAGTGGCCGGAGAAAGAGTTCTTTTCCAAAACCGCCACCCTGGTCAAGGTTCGCGTCGATCCCGAGGTCTTTGAAACGAAGGACGGCATTCTCTACATCGGCTTCGACCGTGCCCTGCGCCCGGAGCGCGGTATCGTCGAGAATGTGATCGGCATGGGAACGGTCTACGGCAGCGAAGGACCGCCTTCGGAAGCGACGACAACGGTCCGCTGAACCCTTCTCCTTGACAAAAGGGGGGCAGGGAGCGCCTCGATAAGTCCATGCCCACATTCCCCCCTTTTCAAGGGGGGAGGCTCTTTATCCGATTGTCAAATCATCGCGAGGATTCATCATGAAACGTGGCATTACCTATGTCATCGGCCATAAAAATCCCGATACCGACTCGATTTGCAGCGCCATCGCCTATGCCCGGCTGCGCGCCCTGCAAGGGTTGGCCAACGTCGAGCCGGCGCGGGCCGGGGATCTCAACCGGCAGACCGAATTTGTCCTCGACACCCTGCAGATGCCTCGGCCGAAGCTGCTCCTCGATGTCTACCCTCGCGTGCGCGACGTCATCCGCGACGAGGTTGTGACCATCGCCGGCAATGCGCCCCTGTCCGAGGCTCTCGAACTCTTTCACGCCCATAACATCCGTCTGCTGCCGGTGACCGACGACGACCGGCGGGCCTTGGGGCTTTTGGTGCTGAAAAAGGTTTCGGAAAAGTTCCTGGTGCCGAGACGCGAAGCGGAAATCCGCCGGGTGACGACCTCTCCCGATTCCATCCGTCAGTGTCTCCAGGCGACGCCGGTGCATCTGGTGGATGAACAAAAGGTGGAGGATCTCGACCTTTACGTCGGCGCCATGGCGACGGGAACCTTTCGCGACAAGATCGCGCCCCTCGATGCCCGGCGCATCGTTCTCATCACCGGCGACCGCGAATCGATCCAGCGGGTCGGGGTCGACGCCGGGGTGCGGGTGCTGGTTGTCACCGGCAGCCTGCCTATCGCCGACGACATCATCGCGACGGGGCGAAAAAACGGTGTGACCATCCTCTCCACCCCTTTTGATACCGCCACCAGTACCTGGCTGACCCGCCTTTCCACGCCGGTGAGTTGTCTCATCGGCAAAGACTTCCCCTGCGTCGGTCTCTCCGACCGCCTCGACGATCTGCGTCTGAAGCTGTTGCACAGCAGCGACCCCGGTGCCGTGGTGCTCGACAACGAGGGGCGGGTGGCGGCGGTGGCGACCAAAAGCACACTGCTCACGCCCTCGCCGATCAAGCTGGTGCTGGTCGATCATAATGAACTCTCCCAGGCGGTTCCCGGTGCCGACAAGGTGGAAATCACCGAGGTCGTCGATCATCATCGCCTGGGGAATTTCCATACCGATCAGCCGATCCGCTTCATCAACCAGCCTCTGGGCAGCACCTGCACGGTCGTCGCCGGCCTCTACCGGCAGGCGGGGATCACTCCCGATGCCGCCACCGCCGGATTGATGCTCTCCGGCCTCCTTTCCGATACGGTCATTCTCCGTTCGCCGACGACGACCGTCATCGACCGTGATTTCGCCGCCTGGCTCGCCGAGCTCTCCGGCCTCGATCCCCAGGAGTACGGTCGTAAGCTTTTCGCTTCCGGTAGCGCCCTGCGTTCCTACCCGTCCCTGCGCCATCTGCTGCTTGCCGATTTCAAGGAATACCAGGCGGGAGCGCGTTCCTTCGGCGTTGGTCAGGTCGAGGTGGTCAGCTTCCACGAATTCCAGGCCATGAAAGAGGAACTCGCGGCGGAACTGGCCAAGCTCAAGGAGGAACGCCACCTCGATACCGCCGGGTTGCTGGTTACCGACATTGTTCAAGAAACCAGTCTGCTTCTGGCTTTGGGAGGCAAGGAATTCCCCTACGTGGTCGGCTATCCGCAACTGGAAGAGAACCTCTACGAGCTCAAAGGGGTACTCTCCCGCAAGAAGCAGCTCGTTCCCCATCTGCTGCGGGTGCTGGAGGCCTAGGCCCATGTGGGCTGAGCTCCCCGACATCCTCCCCCTCTGGCATCTGGCGGCAACCGCCGTGCTGCTTGGCCTGCTGGGTCTGATCATCCTGTTGATTGTCTTGGCGCTTCTGCGGCGGCAGCGTCGGCAGTGGCTGGTGGTGCAGGGAGAACTGGAAAGCCGGTTATCCCGGCTCGCCGCTGACGACGAGCGCCTGGAGCGCGTTCTCCGCGAGGAAGGAGTGCGCGGGCGCGATGAAGCCAATGCTGCCGGCAAGGCGTTACGTGAGGAAGTGGGCGGCTTGCTGCGGGGTTTCCAGGATTCGGTACTGCGCACCATGGCCGAAATGCAGACCTTGCAGAAAGCCCAGCTGCAGCTTTTTGCCGAACGCCTGGACGACGGGGTGCGGCGCATCGACCAGCGGGTCGAGGGGATGGCTGCGGCGTTGAAAGAGGGGATGAGCGAAACCCGCGCCGGTCTCGATCTGCGCCACAAGGATCTGCGGCAGTCGGTCGAAATCCACCTGACGGAACTGAAAGGGCAGGCGGCGCAGAGTGACCGTGCTCTGCGTGAAGAGGTCCAGGGCAGTCTGAAAAGCCTTGGCGATGGTCTGATCTCCAGCCTCGGCCGTCTCGGGGAGAGCCAGCGGGAGCGGCTGACGCAGCTGGCCGAGGAATTGGCCCGGCTTACTCAGCGTCAGGAGCAGGCGCAGGAATCCCTGCGCCTGACCGTGGAGCGGCGTCTCGACAGCCTGCGCGCCGACAATGCCGAGAAGCTGGAGACGATCCGCAAGACAGTGGACGAACAGTTGCAGGGGACGCTGGAGAAGCGTCTCGGCGAATCCTTCCGCCTGGTCAGTGAGCGGCTGGAGCTCGTGCATAAGGGGCTCGGCGAGATGCAGAGCCTGGCGAGCGGGGTGGGGGATCTCAAACGGGTGCTGAGCAACGTTAAGACCCGGGGCACCTGGGGGGAGGTGCAGTTGGGGAGCCTCCTCGAACAGCTGCTGACTCCGGACCAATATTTGACCAATACCCCGACGCAGCCGGGAAGTTCCGAACGGGTCGAGTACGCCATCCGCCTGCCCGGCAAGGGGGATGGGGAGCCCGAGGTGCTGCTCCCCATCGACGCTAAGTTTCCTTTGGAGGATTACGGGCGTCTGACCGCCGCCGCCGAACTCGGCGACGGGGCGGCGGTGGAGGAGGCGGCGCGGCAGCTGGAGAGCCGCATCCGTGCCTGTGCCCGCGACATCCGCGACAAATATCTGCATCCTCCCCACACTACCGATTTTGCCATCCTCTTTCTCCCCACCGAAGGGCTCTACGCCGAAATCCTCCGCCGTCCCGGCCTCGCCGAGCAGTTGCAGCGGGACTGCCGCGTCACCCTGGCCGGGCCGACGACCCTGGCCGCCACCCTCAACGCCCTGCAGATGGGCTTCCGCACCCTCGCCATCCAGAAACGCTCCGGCGAGGTCTGGCGGGTGCTGGAAGCGGTCAAGACCGAATTCGGAAGATACGGTGAGGTTCTCGACAAGGTTCAGAAGAAACTGCACGAGGCGACCCGCAGCATCGACGGGGTGGCGGTGCGGCGGCGGGCCATCGATCGCACCCTGCGCGCCGTCGGGCGGCTGCCCGAGGAAGAGGCCGGGCCGCTCTTGGGGCTGGATGATCCGGGGGAGAGTGGGGAGTGAGATGTGAGGAGCGGCGCGAGAGTCTGGCGACCCGGCTGGTTCTCTTCAGCGTCCTCGGCGTCGGCATCGGCCAATCGATGACCTTCGCCCTGCTGGCTCCGCTGGGCCGGGAGGTGGGACTGAGTGAGGTGCGCATCGGCGTGATCATCACCTGCTCGTCCCTCGCTTTCACCTTGGCCAGTCCGGTCTGGGGCCGCACCTGCGACCGCTGGGGACGCCGACCGGTGCTGCTCATCGGCCAGTTCGGCTACGCCGTCGGCTGCGCTCTCTTTGCCACGGTCTTCCTCTTCGGGCAGCGAGGCCTGCTGGTGGGGCTTCCCCTCTTTTTACTGGCGATTCTTTCCCGGGTGCTCATGGCTTTGCTCATGTCGGCGGCGCCCAGCGCCGCTTCGGCCTACATGGCCGATATCACCAGCGCCGAGGCGCGGGTAGCGGGGATGGGCCGACTCGGCGCGGCCCGCACCCTGGGGGCGATTCTGGGACCGGCCTTAAGCGGGTTGCTCGTCGCCCTCGGCCTTTTGGCGCCGATGTATATCGCCGCCGGGATCACCCTGCTGGCGACCCTGCTGCTGGCGGCAGTCCTGCGCGAGCCGCCCCGAGTGGAACCCGCGAGCGGCGACCAGCTCCGGCTGGCGCTCTTCGACCGTCGCTACTTTCCCTACATTCTTATCGGCTTCGTGACCTTTCTCGCCTTTTCGATGATGAGCCAGACTGTCGGCTTCTATCTGCAGGACCGCTTCGTCCTTGACGGCCGGGCTACCGCCCAGGCCCTCGGTTTCGGGATGATGGTTTCCTCGGTCATGTCCCTCTTCTCCCAATCGGTACTGGTGCGCCGCGCCGGCATGACTCCCCGGCGGCTGATGAACCTGGGTTTGCCGGTCCTGCTGGCGGGGCTGGTGGCTTTGCCCTTCGCCGGCAGCATCCCCTGGCTGGTCGTCTGTCTCGGCCTGCATGGCCTGGCCCTGGGACTGATCTCCCCCGGCTTCACCGCCGGGGCGTCACTGGCAGTCGGAGCCCGGGAGCAGGGGGCGGTGGGAGGACTGGTTTCCGCCTGTCCGGCGGCGGGCTTCGTCCTCGGGCCGGTGCTCGGCACCAGTCTCTACCAATGGCATCCCCATCTCCCTTATTTTTGCGCCGCGCTGCTGATCCTGCCTCTTCTGGTCTATGGGCGCCGGGCAACGCAGGTGGCGCCGGTTCCGTGATCTGGGTATTGCCCAATCCGACGGCATCCAACGTGATGCTTTTGCTAAAGCATCTTTCAATGACCTCAGGAGGAAAAAATGACCCAATCCCCCACCACTCCCTCGGAACCGGCTTCATCCCTGTCTGCGGATGCCCACGGCGAAGGCCGGCTCCGTTTGACCCGGCATGTCTACGGCGCCAAGGCCGCTCTCTGTTTCGAACCGGATGAGACCCGCTTCGGCATCCACACCATCTGCATCGAGGCGGCGGACGCCACCGGCCCCAGGCAGTACGACTGGGGGAAAAAGATCCGCGTGCAGCTCACCCGCGACGAAGTACCGATCGCCACGGCGGTACTCTTCGGCTGGCTGCCGCGTTGCGAATACCGGAACCACGGCGAGGACAACAGCAAAGGTTTTTCTCTTGAGGATCAGGGGGACAAGCTCTTCATGCGCGTCTTTGCCCGGGGACGGCAGGTCAAGGCAGTGCCGATTCCGCCCGAAGACGCTTTCTATCTGGCCCAGCTCTTTCTCGGCCAGATGAAGAAGAATGCGCCCGGACTCTCCGGGGGAGAAATTCTGACGACCCTGCGTCAGGTGGTGGTCGCGCGCAAGCGGGAGCCGGCGCAAGACTGAGAGTTTCTTCATCCGTTAATTTTTACCCATTGATTTCAATCCCCTGGCTGCTTTACTCTGGAGCCTAACGGGTTTCGTGGCTGGTTGATTTTTCTTCTCCCCGGGAGGTTTTCATGATGCGCCTGGTTTTTCTGCTCTGGCTGGTTTCGGCCGGTCCTCTGTGGGCCTCCGGGTTCACCTTCAGCGGTTATGAACAGCAGCAGGCGCAAGAGGAAGCGGCCCAGGTCGCCGAGGAGCGCCGCGCCGTCGGCGAGTTGCTCAGCGTCGACTGTTCCTCGAAACTTAAGGGGCAGCGCATCGCCGTTCTCATCGGCGAGGAGCGGTCGGGGCAGGGGCGCGCACGTCGCACCAACGACGGTCCGCTCTTCGACGAGATCAACAGCCGCCTGCGCGGTCTTGGGCTGAAGACCTGCACCCAGAAGGAGATCGACGCCCAGGTCGCCGACGCCGAGCGCACCGCCTTTCTCAACAACGACATGGATGCCGCCATTTCCGCCGCCGGGCGCTTGCAGGCCCGCTTTCTGCTGCGTGGCCTGATCGCCGTCAGCGACCGGCGCAATCCGATTCTCGACATCGACGAAGTCTTCCTGACCCTGACCCTGACCCTGCTCGACCGCAAGGGACGGGTCATTTCCTCGGTCTTGGCGACGGCCGATTCCTATGTCGCCAACGATACCCTGCAAACGGCGCTGCAACTGACCCGGGAGAAGGCTGACCGGATGCTGGCCCAGCTCTACAACGATTATTGCCGGCAGGGTCGCTAGCCGGCTGATGAAAGACGCCCATCTGCGGCGTTGCCCTCATTCTCGTTGTTGCGACGTCCCTTATAGGTACGCCTCACTCCTCGAATTTCGGGCGCCTTACATCTGGGCATTTTAGGACAGCCGCGTATTCCGTTATCTGATGAAAGCTTATGCCCATCCCAAAGGGATACTGGAGGTGCTATGAAGAAATTGATCTTTCTGCTGTCGATTCTCTCCTGCTGTCTCTGTTTCAGTGCCGCCCTGGCGGCAAACAAGCCGGCCAAGGGGGAAAAAGCGGCGGCGAAAACCATCGTTGTTTCGGCGGAAGGCCTGGCCGACCCCGATGCCGCCATCTACCGGAACGACAAGGGGTTGCTGATCGACGACCTGCGCGCCGACGCCCGCCGGCAGGTGATCGAAAAGGCTGTCGGCACCCTTGTGGAGAGTTCGACCCTGGTGGAAAACTTCGCCTTGATCGAAGACAAGGTGCTGACCCAATCCCAGGGATTGATCAAGCAGGTCATCAAAGAGAGCGACCCCTGGAAGGGCGAGGACGGCTTCATGCACATCCTGCTCAAGGCCGAAGTCTATCTCTCCGATATTCAGGAAAGCCTCAAGGAAATGTCTCGCACTCAGCGCGTTTCCCTGATTAAGGAGCAGGGCAACCCCCGCATTTCCGTGGCGGTGCGGGTCAAGGACGCCGAGCGCGGCTCGGACGTTCTCCCCGAGCGCTCGGAGATCGCCGAGAATATTCTGAAAAAGGGGATTTCCGCCTTTGGCTACCGGGTCTGGTCCGAGCCCGAGTCGGGGAACGTCAAGGATGCCCAGTCTGATTTCGCCATCAGCGGCGAGGCCAAGTTCAAGAAGAATACCGTTCGCCTGGCGGCCTCAGGCCTGAAGATTTCCAAATATGTACTGACTTCCTGGACAGTCAAATGTCTCAATGTGCTGACCGGCGAGGAGATCTATTTCAACAACCAAGTGCCGCAGAAGAAAAGCTGGAACGATGAGGATGTCGCCCTGGCCGACATCGGCGCCCTGATCGCCGCCGAGTTCAACAAGGATTTCTTCGAGCAGCACCTGCTCAGCCCCTCGCGTATCTTTCAGTTGCACGTACACGGTCTGCCCGATTACGATACCGGCAATCTCCTCAAAAAAGAGCTGCTTGGCCTGCGCCATGTACTCAATCTGGAATTCCGCGATTTCCAGGCGGGCAAGGCCTCGCTCTTTGAGGTCGATTACAGCGGTTCCCGGGAGAATTTCGCCCAGAGCGTCAACACCTCGCTGATCGGTCCCCTCAACGAGAAATTCAAGACGAAGGCCTTCGCCATCGAATCGGCCAAGGGGGATACGGTGAGCGTGCGCTTCAAAGCGGCCGGTTCGACGGAACAGGTCGCTGACGCCTTCAACAAGTTTCCCCCGGCATCTCTCTATGAAGCCGCGCCCGGACGTTTCGACGCTTTGGTCAAGGATGATTCGACCCGCGAGAAGATCCGCAAACTGGCGCCGGATCTCAGCGCCAGACTCGAAGCCAAGCCTACCGCCGCCGGCGGCGCCGCCAAGGCGGCGGCCGGTTTTTGACGGTTACGGAATTTTTCCCATCGCACTCAACAAGGAGGCTCCATGTCACGACTTCTCGCCCTCGCCGTTCTGCTGCTCTGTCTGCCCCTCACCGGCTGTGTCGAAATGATGAACGCCGGCGGTACCGCCAATGCCCGCGCCGACCTGATGACCTATCAACCGGTCACCTACGCCAACTCCGGGCGGGTGGGGCCCAAGGTCATTGTCTTGCCGGGCCTCATCAAGAGCCAGAACGCCACCTTCCG
This sequence comes from Trichloromonas sp., assembly GCF_034006665.1. GTDB lineage: Bacteria > Desulfobacterota > Desulfuromonadia > Desulfuromonadales > Trichloromonadaceae > Trichloromonas. The sequence continues at coordinate 16,380 of NZ_JAVESI010000034.1, read as the reverse complement.
CCAGCAGATCAACGAAAACAACATCGCCGATTTCGCTGAACTGGAACTGGGTAACGCCAACTTCCAAGTTCTGGAGCGGACCGATCTGGGGCCGATGCTCAATGAAATCACCCTGGCCGTCAACATGGGCGACCCCAATGCCCTCAAGACCTTCCGCCGGGGCAAGTTTCAATCGACCAACTGGTTCATCACCTTCGATATCCTGAAAGCCGAACAGGTCGCCAAAGCCGGCAGCGGTTTCGACGGCTCCACTGTCGGCAACATCGTCGGCGCCCTGGTCGGCGGCACCGGCGGCTATGTGAGCGAGGTGGCCAGTTCCTCGGTTCAGATGGGTGACACCGCCGGCGTCTGGCTGGTGGGGATGCGTTACAAGATTGTCGATGCCGCCACCACCGGCCAGGTCGCCACCGGTTATTTCGAGGAGAAGATGGAAGTCGGCAAAAAGGGGATGAGCATTCTCGGCGTTTCCGGCGATCAGGGACAGGGGATCACCCTCGACAACATCACCCAGCGGCTGGTGCAGAAGTGTGTGCAGCAGATCGACCAGCGTAAATAGAACTTCATTGCCGTCCGCCCGCGCGACAGGGCGCGGGCGGATATTTTTTTACTTAACCCCCTGTTTTTTAGAAAGTTTTTCATGAACATACGTGACGCTATCAAGTGCTGCCCCCTCTTCGCCGGAGTCACCAACGACGATCTCGACCACCTGCTCACGATCAGTAAAGTCCGGGAGGCCGCCAAGGGGGAGTTGCTTTTTTCCGACGGTGAAATCGCCGCCGGTTTTTTTGTCGTCGGCACCGGCAAGGTTAAGGTCTTCAAGCTTTCTCCCGAAGGAAAGGAGCGCATTCTCCATATCGTCCATCCCGGTAGCACCTTTGCCGAGGCGGCGATCTTCGGCAGCGGCACCTATCCCGCCTATGCCCAGCCTCTGGAGGTGTCCCAGTTGATCTTCTTCCCGAAAAGGGAGTTTCTCGACCTCTTGCGTGCCGATTCACAACTGGCCATCGACATGATCTCCGGCCTGTCCTGCTTTCTGCGCCAGTTCGCCAATCAGATCGAAGAGCTGACCTTCAAGGATGTTCCCGCCCGCCTCGCTCGCTATCTCCTCGATCTGGCCGGGGACGAAGGGAAACAGGTCGAGTTGCCCATTTCCAAATCCCAGCTCGCCTCCAGGCTCGGCACGGTGAGCGAAACCCTCTCCCGCACCCTTCGCAAATTGACGGACGAGGATCTCATTGTCGTGCGCGGCAAAGTCATCAAACTCCTCGACCGCGACCGCCTTGAAGACCTCTCTTTAAGCTTCAAAGAATAACCGATAAGTAGTTGCTTTAATGAAAGAAAGAGGCTTCCGTTCGGAGGTCTTTTTTGTTTTCGCAAATTTGATTCCCATCAAAGCCGTCGAGAGAATTTCGGGGTATTACAGTGTCAAAGCTGAAACCAACCCCCCTCAATCCCCCCTTGTCAGGGGGGACGAGCTCCAAGAGACTGACGTGACAGGTGAACGGAGAAAGTTCGTTCACGCAGACGAGGTGCGAAAATGGCAAAAGGCAAGGAGCAAAGCGGCGGATTGACCGCCAGGGAAATCAAGGATCTGCGAGTGCTGGCCCAGTTCACCAGCGTCTATTGCCGCGTCCACCATCGAGAGGAGAAAGCGCCTTTGCTAGATACGCGTCCCGCATTGGCGGCGTTGCGCCTGGAGCGATATCCCCTCTGCGCCGAGTGTCGGGATTTTCTCGCCTACGCCATCGAACGGCGGGTTCGCTGCCCCCTCGATCCCAAGCCGGTCTGCAAACACTGCCCGGTCCATTGCTACAAGCCTGGCCATCGCGAAAAGGTACGGGAAATCATGCGGTTTTCGGGCAAGTATCTGATTTTGCGCGGGCGTCTCGATCTGCTTTGGCATTATTTTTTCTGAGGCGGAAAAGACTTGATACCAGTCAAGGACGGCCTTGCGGATCGCCTGTAGAGTGGTTCCATCATCCAGCGAATCAGGAAAACCAACCCCATACAGGAGTAAACATATGATCCCCGAAATCGTGAGAATCGATGAAGAGAAGTGCAACGGTTGCGGTGACTGCGTTCCCGGTTGCGCCGAAGGAGCAATTCAGATCATTAACGGCAAGGCCAAACTGGTGGCCGACAACCTTTGCGACGGTCTCGGCGCCTGCCTCGGCCACTGCCCCATGGGCGCCATCACCATCGAGCGCCGGGATGCCGACGAATTCGACGAGGCGGCGGTGGAAGAACATCTGGAAAAGTTCGCCGCGCCTTCGGTTTCTGCCCACGGACATAGCCATGGTCATAGCGGTTGCCCGTCGGCCCAGGTGCGCAGCTTCGCGGTTCCCGCCGGTCACGGCGGCGGTTGTCCCTCGGTCCAGGTGAAGCGTTTCGCCGGCCAGGACGCCGTCAGCAACGAGGCAGGCAGTCGCCCCTCACAACTGCGGCAATGGCCGGTACAGATGCATCTGGTGCCGCCGACTGCTCCTTTTCTCAAGGATGCCGACCTGCTCCTGGCTGCCGACTGCGTCCCCTTTGCCTATGCCGATTTCCACAAGGATTTTCTCAAGGATAAGGCGCTGCTTATCGGCTGCCCGAAACTTGACGACGGCCAGGCCTATCTGCAGAAGCTGACCGCCATGCTTCAGGGAAACGACATCCGCTCCCTCACCGTTTTGCACATGGAGGTTCCCTGCTGTTCCGGGCTCATCGCCATCGTCCGCCAGGCCCTGGCCGCCTGCGGCAAGGAGATTCCCCTGGAGACGATCCGCATCGGCATTCAGGGAGAGCGCAAATAGCCTATTTTCAAGACGTGATTGCGACGGCGGCCGGAACTCATCCCGGCTGCCGTTTTTTCCGTGATTTTCCTCCCTTTCGCCCCTGCCCCTAGCTTGACAGGGGAAAGCAGGGATTGCTATAGTTTGCCCCGCTTCGCCCCTTTCAGCGGGAGAGATTCCATGCCCTATCAGCACATCCGTATTACCCGCCAAGAACGCCTGGCGGTGGTCGAAATCAACCGTCCCCAAGTTTTCAACTCCATTGCCGGCCAGACCTTGCGGGAACTTTTCCGTGCCTTTCAGGAACTGCGTCAGGACGAGCAGGTGCATGGCGTGCTGCTGACCGCCGCCGGCGGGAATTTCGCCGCCGGCGCCGATCTGGCGGAAATCCGCGAGTTGTCTCCCCTTGAAGCGACCCGCTTCGCCGAACTTGGCCATTCCGTCTGCCTAGCCATGGAGCGTCTCGGCAAGCCGCTGCTGGCGGCGGTTTCCGGCTACGTCCTCGGCGCTGGGCTGGAACTCGCTTTGGCCGCCGATTTCATCCTTTGTGGAGTCGATGCCAAGCTTGGGTTCAAGGAGATCGAATACGGCATTGTTCCCGGTTTCGGTGGTACCCAGCGTCTGCCCCGGCGAGTCGGCAAATCCAAAGCCAAAGAACTGATCTTTACCGGCGCCCTCATTGACGCTGAGGAAGCTCTGCGCATCCGCCTCGTCAACCGGGTCTATCCCGTCGAGCAGTTGCGCGGCGAGGCGCTGGAGCTGCTCGCCACCATCTGCAGTCGCGGGCTCTTATCCCTGAAACTGGCCAAGGAGGTCATCGACGCCGGCAGTGACATCGATCTGGCCGCCGCCTGCCTCATGGAACGGAACGCCTTTGCCGTCTGCTTCTCCACCGAGGACCAGAAAGAGGGGATGGGCGCTTTCGTCGAAAAACGCAAAGCCCGCTTCAAGGGGCGTTAGGAGGAGTTATGGCCAAGGGGTTGGAGAAAGGCCTGGTGCAGATCTACACCGGCAACGGCAAGGGCAAGACCACGGCCTCGCTCGGGTTGGCCTTTCGCGCCGCCGGGCACGATTTTCGTGTTTACGTTATGCAGTTCATGAAGGGGCAGACGATCTACGGCGAACTGGAAGCCGCCCGCCGGGTTGGCACCAATCTCACCATTGAGCAAGTCGGGCGCGAGGCCTTCGTCAGCCGGCAGCCGACCGCCGAGGATCGCCGCCTCGCCACCGAAGCCCTCGCTCGCGCTCGACAGCTGACGAGCAGCGGCGATTACGATCTGGTGGTGCTCGACGAACTCAACTGCGCCGTCGATTACGGTCTGATTCCGGTGGCCGATGTCAAGGAACTGATTTGCGCCAAGGCACCCCATACCGAGCTGGTTCTGACCGGCCGCAACGCCCATCCCGAACTCATCGAACTGGCCGATCTCGTCACCGAAATGCGCGAAATTAAACATTACTACCCTTCCGGGCAGCAGGCCCGGCAGGGCATCGAGTTCTGACATGGAGCGCGCTTGGAACACCCTGCGCCTGGCAGTCGAAGAGGGCGTCGGCTATCTCACCCTCGACAACGGCGGACGTTTCAATACGCTGCACAGCGCCTGTATCGTCGAGCTCAAGGCGGCGCTGGTCCTGTGCGAGGCCGACCCCGAGGTGGTCTGTATCGTCCTTTCCGGCGGCGAAGGGGAGAGCTTCGCGGTCGGTGCCAACATCGCCGAGATGAAGGATTTTTCCTCCCTCGACAGCCTGAGCTTTTCCGAGCTGGGGCAATCTCTCTTCGAACAGATGGAGGAGGCGACCAAGCCGATCATCGGCGCCCTCAACGGCATTACCATGGGTGGTGGCTGCGATCTGGCCCTTTCCTGCGACATGCGCCTGGCGAGTGACCGCCTCAAGATCGCTCACCCCGGCGCCAAACTCGGCATTATCACCGGTTTTTGTGGCACTCAAAAACTGCCGCGTCTCGTCGGACGCGCCTCGGCTCTCGAAGTTTTCATGACTTCCGACGCCTATGGTGCCGAAGAAGCTCTGCGCATGGGGCTGGTCGACCGGGTCTTCGCCCACGAAACCTTCTGGGGCGAAGTCAAGAAAATCGCCCGGCGCATCGCGACCATGCACCCCGCCGCCCTTTCCTACGGCAAGAAACTGATCAACGCCAGTGCCGACATTGATCTGAAAAACGGTCAGATCATGGAACTCGGTGCTTTCTCCACCCTCTTTTCCAGCGGCGATGCCCGCAAACGCGCCACCGACTTCTTCGCTCGTGAGTAAAGGTCAATTTGCCATTGACAGCTTTGGGCTGAATTGCTATAAATTGCCACCTCAAACGGGCGCATAGCTCAGCGGGAGAGCACTGCCTTCACACGGCAGGGGTCGTAGGTTCGAACCCTACTGCGCCCACCATAAAAATCAAGGGGTTAGCGATGCGTCGCTAACCCCTGTTTGCGTTTGTGGCGATTTTGTGACAGTTTTGTGACGGTCATTTTTGTCACACCCGCCAAAATGACCCCTGCCGTCAATCCTCTCCGTTTTCTGTGACACCTTTCCTGTTTCCCGAAATTTGGTCCTTTTCCGGGATGTATTCCACCAGGTCTTGGATCCGGCATTCAAAATACGCGCATAGGGCTTCAATGTTGGCCGATGAGGTATTTACGGCCTTGTGATTGGCCAGTCGCGAAAGGGTCGAAACGTGGATTCCCGTCGACTCGGAAATTTCGCCCATGCTGATGCGTTTCCCCCACTCCAGTTCCTTCTCAGCAATCAATCTCTTCAGATAAAAACGAAGCATGGCGCTCGTCCCTTCGGGTAAATGACCTCTCGCCAAGAAATCACAGAATTGAACTTCTTGGTCGTTTTTTGACATTTAGACATTTTCTTGCGTCTACGTCAAATAATTTCAAAAAATTGATTGACAATCAAAAAATTGAAGTTAATATAATATCAACATTAACCCACACCAGAGGAGATTCGCTATGGGAAACACGACGTATCTGACAACGGAAGAACTGGCCCAGCGGCTGCGGTATGACCCCGCCTACATTCGCAATTATCTCAGGGATGCCGTTTTGCTGGAAGGGGAGCATTACATCCGTCCCTTTGGCCGGAGGAAGATTCTCTATATTTGGGAGACCATTGAGCGGGATATGTTGAAACCGTCGAAGAATGCGGCGCCGGTAATTCCGCTGTCCCGGAGGAGGGTATGCAATGGGTAATATTCGGGTTCGCAAAGAGACGGGTTACTTGTATTTCGATTTTTTCTTCCGGGGCGTTCGTTGCCGTGAGCAGACCCGGCTTCAGGATTCCGCCGCCAATCGCAAGCGCCTCGAAAAAATCATGCAGCAGATCGAGAATGAGATCGATGCGGGGGAGTTTGACTATTCCCGGTACTTTCCCGAGAGCAAAAACCTCGGCAAAATCAGGGAAGGGCAGGAGGGGCCGGTTGTTCAGATGCCGCAACCGGTCGTTTCGCCAGCCCGGCAGACGCCGTCCTTCGCGAGCTTTTGCGAAGAGTGGTACATGGAGAACGAGGTGCGCTGGAAGCGCTCTTACCGCCGAACGGTGCGGGGGAATCTGGACAAGCACCTGATTTCCGAATTCGGCAAAAAAGAGGTCGGCAGCATCGACAAGGGTGAGATTCTCAAATTCCGTTCGTCCCTCGCCAAAGTTCGTAACGGAAAAAAAGAAGGCCTCTCACCAGATCGGATCAATCACATCATGACGACTTTGCGCATGATTCTCGAAGACGCCGCCGACCGTTTTCACTTTAGCACGCCCTTTTCCCGGATCAAACCCTTGAAAGTGATCCGCAGCGACGTCGACCCCTTTTCCATGGAAGAGGTCTCCCTCTTTCTGGAGCGGATTCGCGAAGACTTTCGGGACTATTACATCGTCCGGTTTTTCACCGGCATGCGCACCGGGGAGATCGACGGCCTGCAGTGGGAATACGTCGATTTTGAAAGACGCCTGATCCGGGTGCGGGAAACGCTGGTCGATGGCCGGGTGGATGTCACCAAGACGTCCGCTTCCATTCGCGAGATCTCCATGTCGACGCCGGTTTATGAAGCCTTGTGCCGCCAGCATCAGGCCACGGGCAACCTGGGGGCGTTTGTCTTCTGCAATCGGGAAGGACAGCCGCTGGATCATCGCAACATCACCAAGCGGATCTGGTACCCGTCCTTGCGGGTGATGGGGCTTAAACCCCGCAAACCCTATCAAACCCGCCATACCGCCGCGACCCTGTGGCTGGCGGCGGGTGAAAACCCCGAGTGGATTGCCCGGCAGATGGGCCACTCGACGACCCGCATGCTCTTTACCGTCTATTCGCGCTTCGTCCCCAACCTGACGCGGCAGGACGGATCGGCCTTCGAGAACCTGCTCGCGGCGCGGATGGCGGCGGGGGGTACCCATGTCTGAGCGGTTGGCCCTGTCGAACCTGGTGCCGGGGGTGGTCTGCGGAACGTTCCGGCTGCGGGAGGCGACCCACAGCGCCACCTGGGACGGTTATCCCTATCTGCGGGTGCTTCTGGAAGATTTCAGCGGGCAGATCCATGCTTACGCCTGGACGGATGAGTTGATCGACCGGCTCGACCGGCCCGATTATTCCCTGGTGCGGATCGTCGGCCAGGTGCGCCCTTATCGCGGCAAATTGCGGATCGATGTCACCTCGGTTCATCCGCTGTCGCAGCCTGCCGACCGCAGCGCCGCCGCCCTCATTCCGCGCGGCATCTGTCCGCTGCCGGAGTTGCTGCCGACGCTGCTGACCGCCGTCGAACAGATTTGCCTGCCGCCGCTGCGGGGTTTTGTCGAAGCGGTTCTGGCGGATCCAGGTATCAGCTTTCCCTTCGTTTCGGCGCCGGCCAGTCTGCAACACCATCACCGTTTTCCCGGTGGGTTGCTGCGGCACAGCCTCGAATGCTTCTTTCTGGTGGCCAAGCACCAGGAGTTTTCCCGGGAAAGCTGCGAGCTGGGGATGGTGGCCGCGCTCTTTCACGATGTCGGCAAGATTCTCACCCTGACCCATCGGATGCGGCGGACGACCTTGGGCGCGTCCATCGACCATGACAAGCTGACCCTGGAGGTCCTCGCCCCCCACCTGCAGCGACTCGACCGGGATTGGCCGGAAGGGGGGCGGGAACTCCGTTACCTGCTCACCTGGAAGATGTGCGAGAAGATCCCCAAATACGACATGGCCGACCTCGTCGCCTGCTGCGACCGGATCAGCACCGGGCTGAATCGCCGTAGCCCCCATGCTCACGGGCGGAATTGTCCTCAACTCGGTATCGCCGATCATCCCGCCCTGCGGGTATCGTAATCAGAAGGAGAACTGCCGATGGAACCCTTGGTCGTTATCTATCTCGGCCTCAGCGTATTCTTGCTGATTGCCTGCGCGATCATTCTTCATGACCAGATCATTGACCGGCGCGCACGGAAAGAAAGCCGCTCACGGACCTCTACTTCGGTACAGGTTTTGGAAAACCGCCAAGTCTCCTTGCTGCGGCAGGTGATCGCTGGGATGGAAGAACTTCCGGATGACGCTTCTTTTACGCAAATCAAAGCCGCCCTCGACCGGGCGGCTTTTCAATCCGTGCCGGAGTCTGTCCGGTGCCGGGCGCTGGAAGTTTTCGGTGACGAGGCCAGTGCGGCGGCATGGTTGACGACGAGAATCGTTGCCCTGGGCGGACAGACGCCGATCAACACCTTGATGCGTGCGGATGGGGAAGAAGAGGTGCTCACGATTCTTGGCCGCATTGAGCATGGGATATGTTCGTGAAAGCTTGAAAACCCCAAGTCGGATTAATCACTTGTCAGGAACAGGAAGGTCGGGGTAAGGTATGGGCTGATGATATGACATTGACGTGATCGGCGAGGGTGGAGATGACTCACAACCTATGACCGCAGACCATAAAGGCCGCTCGGGATTTTGAACTCCCTGGGCGGCTTTGCTGTTTGCGGGCTGGGATTGTTCTGGTTTTTCGGGTTTTTCCCGAGGGGATGGTTTACGTTATGGCAACGGGCATCTGGCCGTGCACGACCGGCTCTGGAAGTTCAAGCAGGATGAAGTGGATGTGGGGGGAAGGGCTGCGGTGCTGCCGGACTTCTGAGAAAAGGAATTACGGCCAAGGATGAGCAGCAATCGCTACAGCATGTCATTTACGACGGGCGGGCTCTTTCACCGGGAATCGGTGATGTTGGCCGCGCTGTATCTTGATCTTGGCGACTGGGACGCTGTTCGAGACAAGGTGGTCGCAGAAAATCTACTGCAGACCCGGACACTGAATTCGCTCAAGCGGGTCTGCCGCGAGGTCGTCTCTCGGCTTAGGACGCTGGCTCAAGGCGAACTTGAATTCCTGGTTGGGGCCAGCCAGCAAGAGCAAGCCCACCTCCTGTGGCTCGCCGTTTGCCGTCGCTACAGATTCATCGCTGAGTTTGCCGTTGAAGTGCTTCGCGAGCGCTATCTCACGCTGAAAGCTGATTTGGCCTTCGAGGATTTCGATTCTTTCTTTAATCGGAAATCCGAATGGCATCCGGAGTTGGATGAGATCACCCCGGCGACACGAAGCAAATTGCGGCAGGTGCTGTTCAAGATGCTTCGCGAGGCGGATCTCCTGACGACCAACAACATGATCCACGCTGCCATGCTCAGCCCGAGTCTGTTGGAACTGTTCCATCAAGGCAGCCGCAGGGAGATTTCGTACTTCCCTATATTTGAATCAGGACTGAAGGGGATGGCTCAGTGACGACCGATATTGCCCGAATGCCGATGCAAGACAGACTTCAACACCTCTTTGCCGTGATCTCGGGCCGGCGCTTTCTCAACAAACAGGGTCTCGGTAATGAGGTTCCGTTTTTCATCTGTCCTTTCAGGCCGGAAGAATCCGTAGAAATGGAGCGGCTCCAGCGTCAGTTGGCCAATCGCCTGGAGCAGGCCGGTATCCGGGTTCTGGAGATCAACCTGTACGACCTGTCGATAGCAATCCTCAAAGAGCGCGACATTTGGGAGCAGATCCTCCAGATGGAAGAGACTGTCTCCAAAGAACAGCTTAAGGAACTACTGCAAGGCGTACTGGACCCTGAAGCGCATCTTGTCCCGGCCATGGCAAGCAAGATGGCAAGCACGGATTTCGATGTTCTTTTTCTCTCCGGCGTTGGCGAAGTGTTTCCCTATATCCGCTCGCACAATATTTTGAACAATTTGCAGAGCACGGCGAAAGAAAAGCCGACCGTCATGTTTTTCCCGGGGGCCTACACCCATTCCCTGGAGTCCGGAGCATCGCTTGATCTTTTCGGAAGGCTTCACGACGACAAGTATTACCGGGCCTTCAATATATTCCATTGCGAACCATAGCTGGGGGAACGAGTGACAACTCTTAAGACGATATTCAACAAGCCGGTAGATCGCCCCATCGAAGGGGTCATCAAGGCTGATGATGAAGCGAGCCTGCGCGTAGAGATCGAAGAATACGTACTGACCAACGAAGTCGAGAAACGGCTTGAGGCCTTCCTGGACGCCTACAACAATTACGAGGGCGCCAATGGCGTCTGGGTTTCCGGCTTCTTCGGCTCCGGTAAATCGCACCTGTTGAAGATGCTGGCGCTCTTGCTCGAAAACCGGCAGATCGACGGTTCTTTCGCTCTTGACCTGTTCCTGCCCAAGTGCGGCGACAACGAAATCCTGCGCGGCGATCTCAAGCGAGCGGTCGCTATCCCCTCGAAAAGCATTCTGTTCAACATCGACCAAAAAGCGGATGTCATCAGCAAGACCCAGATCGATGCGCTTCTCGCTGTCTTCGTCAAAGTTTTCGACGAGATGTGCGGTTACTACGGCAAGCAGGGGCACATCGCCCAGTTTGAGCGCGACCTGGACAGCCGTGGCCTCTATGGGCAGTTCAAATCAACCTATGAATCCATGGCAGGCAGAACCTGGCAAAAAGGTCGTGAACAGGCCCTGCTCGAAGCGAAAAACATCGCCAAAGCCTATGCCCAGGTCACCGCCGGCGACGAGGCGCAAGCTTTAGGGATTCTGGACAAGTACCGCAGCCAATACCGGGTCTCCATCGAAGATTTTGCCGAACAGATCAATGCCTATATTGAACGGCAAATTCCCGGCTTCCGTCTGAACTTCTTTGTCGACGAGGTCGGTCAGTACATCGCCGAAAACCTCAAGCTCATGACCAACCTGCAGACCATCGCCGAGAGCCTGGCCACCAAATGCCGAGGCCGCGCCTGGGTCATTGTCACCGCCCAGGAGGACATGGGGACGGTTGTCGGCGAGATGGGTAAACAGCAAGGCAACGACTTCTCGAAAATCCAGGCCCGGTTTGCCAATCGCATGAAGCTGACCAGCGCCGACGTAGCCGAGGTCATCCAGAAACGCCTGCTGACCAAAACCGAAGATGGCGTCCATCTTCTTTCGGATATTTATCACGCGCAATCCAACAATTTTAAGACCCTGTTCGACTTTGCCGACGGCTCGCAAACCTACCGGAACTATCAAGACCGGGATCACTTCATTCACAGCTACCCGTTCATTCCCTACCAATTCTCCCTATTCCAGTCGGCCATTCAGAACCTGTCCCAGCACAATGCCTTCGAGGGCAAGCACAGCTCGGTAGGCGAACGCTCCATGCTGGGTGTATTTCAGCAGGTGGCGATCCAGATCGGGGATCATGAAATCGGTGGGCTTGCGACCTTCGACCTGATGTTCGAGGGCATTCGCGCCGCGCTGAAAACTCAGATTCAAAAAGCCATTATCCAAGCGGAACATCACCTTGACGGCCCCTTCGCGATCCGGCTGTTGAAAACGCTCTTTTTGGTCAAATATGTCAAGGAGTTCAAGCCGACCGTTCGCAACCTCTGTGTCTTGATGCTCGACGGCTTCAATCAGGATCTGCCCGCGTTGCGGAAACGGGTCGAAGAGGCTTTGAGCCTGCTGGAGCAGCAGACCTATGTGCAGCGCAATAGCGAGCTCTACGAATACCTCACCGACGAGGAAAAGGACGTCGAAGAGGAAATCAAGAATACCGAGGTGGAGTCATCGGATGTGGCCGCCGAGCTTGAGAAGATCGTCTTCGACTCTTGTCTCAAGCTCCGGAAGATTCGTTACGACGAGAATGGCCAGGACTATCCATTCTCCAGAAAACTCGATGATCGGCTGCACGGGCGCGAGTACGAGCTGGCCATCCATGTCATCAGCCCGTTTCATGAACATGCCGAAAGCGAATCCATTCTGCGGATGCAGAGCATGGGCCGGGACGAACTCCTGGTTTTGATGCCTGCGGATGAACGCCTCGTTCGCGACCTTCTCATGTATAAGCGGACGGAAAAGTACATTCGCCAGAATATCTCGATCACCCAGCAGGGAGAGGTCAAGCGCATCCTGACCGACAAGGGTTTTCAGAATCGGGAACGCTATAGCGACCTGCAGCAGCGCGTGCAAACCCTGCTGGGCAAAGCCAAATTGTTCGTGGCGGGGAGTGACATCGAAAGCGGCTCTCAGGACGGGCAAACCCGGCTTATTCGCGGATTTCATGAACTCGTTTCCCGCGTGTACCCCAACCTTCGCATGCTGCGCGGCATTTCCTACACCGAAAACGACATCGCCAAGTGCCTCAAGCATTCCCAGCAGGGGCTGTTCGGCAACGATGCGACCACCCTCTCCGAGGCGGAGCAGGAACTGCTGGCGTTCATTCAGAGCAATAACCGGGGAGGCGTGCGTACCACGCTGAAGAACCTGCTGGAAAAATTCGAGCGGAAACCCTACGGCTGGTACTACGCCGCCGTGCTGTGTACGCTCGCCAACCTGTGTGCTCGGGGCAAGGTCGAAGTCCGTGTCGACAGTAATCTGCTGGAAGAGGGTGAACTGGAGAAGGCGTTGCGCAACACCCATGGCCACGGCAATGTCGTGCTGGAACCCCAGGTTGAATTCACCGCATCGCAGGTTCGCGCCCTCAAGGAGTTCTTTGAGGATTTTTTCGACACCCCGCCAGGTTCCAACGAAGCGAAGGCCCTCGGCAAAGAGACCGGCACCGCGCTTCAGGAACTCATGCACCAGCTCACCCCGCTGGCGGCGCGGTCAGACCAATATCCGTTTCTGCATGCGCTGACCCCCGTGCTCGAAAAGCTCAAGGAGCTGACCGGCAAGCCCTATGCCTGGTATCTGACCGAACTCACCCGCCAGGAAGACGCGCTGCTCGATATGAAGGAAAGCGTCATCGATCCTGTCCGGAAATTCATGAGCGGGCCGCAGAGAGGCATTTTCGATAACGCCCGCACCTTTGTCCAGACCCAGGAGCCTAACTTCGCCTATATCGAGGGGGATTGCGCAACGCAGCTCGCTGATAGCCTGAGAGATGTGAATTGCCTCAAAGGTAATCGTATCCAACGCATGAAAACACTGCTGGATGAAGCCCGGTCGCTGGTTGACGACAAGGTACAGCAAGTACGACATCAGGCGGTCGAAATTCTCAAGGCTAGGCAGTCTCAGATGCACAATATGGACGAATACCAGAAGCTGCCCGATGTCAGGCAGGCGGATTTAGACGAGCCGTTCAAAGATCTGATAGAGCATGTTGGTCAGCAACCACTGATTGCCGTTATCAATGATCGCGTTCGCTATTTTGAGGATCAGGGATTTCAGAAGCTGTTAAGCAAGATGAACGTGATGGTTGCTCCAAAGCCGCAGGTTCAAGTTGTCCGGGAAAGTCTGGGAGAGGTGGAAGCAGAAGAAGAAACACCAGCCGTTGCGCCGCAGCCTGAATATATCCATGCCCGTGTGATCCGTGTTCCCTACAGTAGGGCCTGGTTGGCGGACGAAGCCGATGTCGATAGCTACCTGGAATCCATGCGCGAGGTGCTGCTGGAAGAAATCCGCAAAGGCAAACGGATTCAAGTCTGATGAACTGCAAAGATTTAACCGCGAAAAGCGCGAAAGACGCTAAAGAAGAACTTCTGTTCAAGCAGGAGTGCTATGCCATTCAGGGAGCGATCTTCGACGTTTATCGCGAGATGGGTTGTGGCTTTCTTGAAGCCGTCTATCAGGAGTGCCTCGAAAAGGAATTTCGACTGCGGCAGCTGCCCTTTGAGGCCCAGAAGGAGCTTGTCCTTTCATACAAGGGCGAACAGCTTGCCCAAACCTACAAGCCAGACTTCATCTGCTACGACAAAATCATCGTAGAGCTCAAAGCGGTGAAAGAGATCGCTGCCGAACATAAAGCCCAACTCCTGAACTATCTCAAGGCCACCGGTCTTGAACTCGGTCTGATGGTCAACTTCGGTGCCTACCCGAAGGTCGAGATCGTCCGGATAGCAAACTCAAACTTTCGCGACTGGAGAAAAGATCAATGAACCGCGAAACACGCGAAGAACGCGAAAAAAGTCAAGACATGGTGGAAGGTCGTTATGCCGCTACCGGGTTGCGGTTTGTTATAAAAAACTTTGGCGATTTTAGCGCCTTTCGCGGTTAAGGGGTTATTGGATGGAAACAGCAAAACTGAAAAAATTCGCTCAGTTCGCTCGGCGCAGCCTGATTGAACAGGTCTCAGCCAAGCTGAAACTGACCTTGTCTCCAGAAAGTTCGGCGCGGCGGGAACATCCCGCTGCTATCCAGAAGCTCGAAGAGGCGATCAAGGGGCACGGCAAGGAACAGGTCATCGAGCGGGTGGCCTACATCTGGTTCAACCGCTTCTGCGCCCTGCGTTTCATGGATGTGAACCGCTATACCCGCATCGGCGTGGTGTCGCCCGCCGAGGGACAGTTCCAGCCCGAGATTCTGGCCGAAGCCAAGATGGGGCATATTGACGACGAGATGGTCCACGATAAGGTCCGACAGCAGATCTTCGCCCTGCTCGACGGCAAAGCGCCCAGCCGCGATCCGCAGGGCGAGGCTTACCGGTTGCTGGTGGTGGCCGCCTGCAACTACTGGAACAAGGCCATGCCGTTCCTGTTCCAGCGCATCGACGATTACACCGAGCTGCTGATGCCCGACGACCTGCTCTCGGGCAACTCCATCCTTGCCTATACCCGCGAAGCGATGACGCCCGATGCCTGCGAGGATGTCGAGGTGATCGGCTGGCTCTACCAGTTCTACATCTCCGAGAAAAAAGACGAGGTGTTCGATGGCCTGAAGAAGAACAAGAAGATCACGCCCGAGAACATCCCAGCCGCCACCCAGCTTTTTACCCCGCATTGGATCGTGCGCTACCTGGTGGAAAACTCCCTCGGCCGGTTATGGATGCAGAACCGTCCGGGCTCGAAATTGGTCGAGCAGATGGACTACTACATTAACCCCGAAGAAGAATTAACCGCGAAAAACCCTCAAGACACGAACCGCGAAACACGCGAAAAACACGAAATGAAAGACGGTGATTTTCGCGATTTTAGCGCCTTTCGCGGTTCAAATGATTTTTTAGTGGTTCAAAGCCCGGAAGAGATCAAGATCTGCGACCCGGCCTGCGGCTCCGGCCACATGCTCACCTATGCCTTCGACCTGCTCTACGCCATCTACGAGGAGGAAGGTTACGAGCCTGCCGAGATCCCGGAGAAGATCCTCACCAATAACCTCTACGGTATCGAGATCGACGAACGCGCCGGGGAACTGGCGGCCTTTGCGCTGACCATGAAAGCCCGCGCCAAACAGCGCCGCTTCTTCAGCAAGGGCGTCAAGCCGAACATTTGCGTGCTGGAGAACGTTCACTTCGACGGCAATGAGTTGAAGGATTACATGGATTTTGTCGGGCGCGACCTGTTCACCGCGCCACTGCAAACCACCCTGCGCCAGTTCGAAGAGGCCGACAACTTCGGCTCCCTGATCCGCCCCGATGTCA
Organism: Trichloromonas sp.; assembly: GCF_034006665.1. GTDB lineage: Bacteria > Desulfobacterota > Desulfuromonadia > Desulfuromonadales > Trichloromonadaceae > Trichloromonas. Next base: position 785 of record NZ_JAVESI010000034.1, on the reverse strand, counting down.
CCGACGTAGACGGCATGCTCAGGATTCTGGAGTCAAAGAATGTTTCCGGGCAGCTGTTTATCAGCATGACTCATCAGAAGGTGCTGCAAGCCCTGCGGCAGGCCGATTACCTGAGCCCGAAATACCATGTGGTGATTGCCAATCCGCCGTATATGGGTGGTAAGGGGATGAATGGGCGGTTGGCGGCTTGGCTTAAAGATAACTACACCGATGTGAAGTCGGATCTATTTTCCGCGTTCATGGTACGAAATACCGAACTGGCATTGCCGAAAGGCCAGCTTGGCTTCATGTCGCCCTTTGTTTGGATGTTCATTTCGTCCTACGAGAAGTTGCGCAGTTTCCTAATCAATCAGAAGACTATTACCTCACTGGTTCAGTTAGAGTATTCAGGCTTTGACGGTGCGACGGTGCCCATTTGCACATTCACGGTTGAGAATGATCACCACCCGGTATTCAAAGGCGGCTACATAAGGCTTTCCGATTTTAGAGGCTCAGAAAACCAAGGGCCGAGAACGCGGGAGGCTATTAAGAATCCCGACTGCGGATGGTTTCATCGTGCTTCTGCTGCTGACTTTAAAAAGATCCCGGGAAGCCCGATTGCGTATTGGTTAAGTCATCGTATTTTTGAAGTATTCCGAGATGGAGTTCCGCTTAAGGAATACCTGAATCCGTGAGCTCTTCCCCCGTACCTCGGGTTTCCCCTTTCTGAGGGGCGAATTCGGGGGCATGAATTGTGGCGTGAACTAAAAACGGCCTCCTGGGTTCCGCTACATGCGACGATCTTT
>NZ_JAVESI010000082.1:0-6531 GCF_034006665.1 Trichloromonas sp. | reverse complement strand
GGTGTAGTTGAAATCGGCAAACAGGCGGTCAAGAAGTTCTTTTTCGATGGCCATTTGGGCTCCTCAGAGGGTGGGGGGCTGGTGTACCCCGGAACGACCATTTACACAAACTAAATTACACCCTCGAGCATTCTGCTCAGCCTGCTCAGACGACGACTTATCCCCTGAGCCCTGCTGGGCCGATGAGTCACTCCGGGCGGCGAGACCATCCGTCTCTTCCGGATCTTTTCCGGCTCCACCGGCCTTACTTTCTTCCTCCCCCTCCTCATTTCCTTCCTCGTCCCCGTTTCCATCCTCCTCGTCCTGATCCATGGGACGCGCCCCGCTCTCCTGCTCCGCGCCCGCTTCTTCCCCCTTCCCGCCCTGTGATCCCTTCTCTTGGCCCGTAATTCTTCCAGCGGGCGGCGGATCCTTCTCGGGGTTCTCCCGCAGCTTCGCAATCAGAGCTTCAGCCAGCCTCAGTGCATCGCTCGTGGAGGTTAGGCGCGGGAACTCCGCTTCCAGCATCTGCTCCACCTCCCTTACCCAAGGGACACCGAAGGCTGCGGCCAGTCTCTTTCGACAGGGTGACAGCAGAGCGCCGAGCGCGTGCTGTCCCAGGATCTCCGTCCGGCCATAGGCCATGACCAGGCCCAGCAGAGCACAGGGCAGATCCCGGGGAATCAGATTCCCCTTTTTGGCGTAATAGCTCGTCACGGCATCCAGATCGAAAGCGGTCCCCGGTCTGTCCCGAGTGAGCAGCGCCTCCACTCGGACATCCTCGATCACGTTGGTCAGCTCCCCCAGCAGGCCTGCCGGACGACTCCCCCGGGTGTGGTGCTTATGAGCAACCTCGTGAAAGACCAGCCCGGTCATGAGCAGCCTCCCCAGGGGGGTGGCGGGCATGCGGGCGATGTTGATCTGACTGCCGTCGGCACTGCAGGAAGAGCTATCGCCACCAATGGTGATCTTCATCTGGGTGTCCCGGCTCAGGGTCAGAGCGAGACCCGCCAGCTCGTTATCGCGAATCATCGTTAAAGTCCTTTCTCGGTGGATGGAAACAGAAACACCCACGGGGAGACGACTCTTGCCGTGGGTGTGGTCTGGTTTGTTATGGACAGGGGCCGCTGAAGTTACCGGTCCGCCAGTTCAGAAGTCCCAGAAGAGTGGCGCCGCCGGTGGGGCCGTGGCCGGATAGCCGCTCGGGTAGGGGAGAAGCGTCTCCTCGTCCGCCTCTGCGGGAACTTCCGTCTCCTCGGCCGCCGCCAGGCCCATGCGCGCCAGCTCCCGACTCAGCAGCCCAGCCAGCATGTTGAGATCCCGCCCCTCGATCGGCCCGCTGCTGGGCAGCTCATCCAGGGTGGCATCGATGGTGGCGATCATGGCCCCCACTTGGGGATCGAGAAAGACCAGCCCGGAGAGCTTTTCCCGCATGGCCAGGATGGGGCGCAGCGCCTTGCGGGTCACCGAGGACTTGCCCACGTAGGACTGCTCGAAGGCGGCCCGCGCAGCCGTTCGTACCTCATGGCAAAGCTGACCGAACAATCCTTGCGCCTGGGCTTCCAGAGATTCGCTGTCTGCGAGGGATTCGGGAGCGTCGATGGTTACCGGCGTATAGGCAAAACCCAGGGCGCGTTCCACATGGGAGACCGGCTCCAAGGCCGCCCGAATGACCGGCGCCCAGGCCGGCGGATTCTCGGCAATCCAGCGCCGTACCTCGTCGTCGTAGCTCTGCAGGAGCTCCGCTTTGGCCTGCTCGAAACGCTGGCGCAGAAGGCAGAGCTTGTCACTCACCTCCTGCGCCTCGTTCGCCGGAACGGCATAGCCCGAGAGAAAGCGTACCCCTTTTGCCAGAAGGATCTTCTCCGCTTCCCTTTTGATCGCGGCAAAGGGGGCCAAGGCTTCGTTTCCAATAATCCGCTTGCTCCCCAGGGACGCCAGGCTTCCCGGCGGCAACTTGTCGGGATCGACGCCGTTGGCGGCCAGATCCTCGGGCCGCAGCTTCTTGCGCCCTGTCCAGAGGCGAATATCGAGGACGAAGAGGACGATGTTTTCCAGAACGGTGAGATGCATAGTTGGTCTCCTTATATTAATAGAGGTGGTAAATGTGGCGGAGATTGGGGAGGGGATATGCCAAGGGGTCGTTTAGAAATCCCAAGCGAGGGCGTGCTGAGATGATGCTTTGATTTCAATCGGATCCGCCACGGTGGACGGTGTCAGCGGTCTGGAGTCTTTCTTCGATTGTGCTGAGAGACTCTTCAGTGCTTGCTGTGACTGCCAACCGGCAGGGCTGTGGTAGGTGTCGATGATCTGATAACCCTTTGCCTGCTTATTCTTGACCAGCTGCTGCATGTCACGGTAGTTGTCGTGTCCTTGCTGGTGTTGATTTACCTGGCCAATCTTCCCCCAGTAACGGTAGAAGGTGCCGCTGTTGGTCAGGCAGCCGACCCAGTCCTTGCCACCTGAGCGAGACGGTGAGCGAAGGTGGAAGCCGATCAAGGCATCTGCTGGTAACGGATAACTCATAGCTGGCCTCCCTGTCGTTCACTCATCTCCGGTGCTGGAATGTTGAAGTGAGTCTGGATGATCTTGTGCAGCATAGCCCGGACATGGGGATCGACTCCGTGACCGAAGGCCTTGTCGAAGGCGTGGTAGAGCGGGGCCACATCGGTGCGGTTCGCTCCCAAGAGGAGTTTTCTTCCCCAGCGCAGTAGATCGCGGATGGAGATGGGGCCGGGACAGCTGCCGTTATCCCAGGCTGTGCGGATGTCCCCCGCCACCTTCACCATGGCGATAATGGCCTGGCTATCGAGAGAAGGCAGAGCATTCTGAAGAATCCGCTCTTCGATCTCCGGAGCGGGGTAGCTCATCTCCCACTTCTCGAATCGGTTGAGTGTGGCCAGATTGAAGACGCTCGTTGCCGCATAGACATCCCCGCCCTGGCCATCCCCCCGGGTATTGGCTGTGGCCGCCATCAGAATGCGCTCGGCCGGTGGAATGATCGTCCCGTCATCGAGGGTGACGACCGCCCGCTCCAGCAGCCGGTGGCAGGCCATCATCACCTCCGGGTTGTAGCCGTCGATCTCGTCGAAGACGATGGCGTACCCTCGGGTGTAGGTGGTCAGCAGATGACCGGGGGTAAAAACCGTATTGCCGTCCACCAGCTGCACCCGGCCAAGGATGTCGTCAGGCTCTGTAGATTTCTTGGCACTGACAATCACTGTCGGAATATGCAAGCGGGCGAAGAGCTGTTTCAGGCACTCGGTCTTTCCGCAACCGGTGGGCCCGGAAATCCACAGGGGCTCGGGGGAAGGCTCGCATAGCCACTCAATAAAATCCTTCACCAGTCCCGGTGTCCAGACATAGCCCGGCGTCGGGGTCGGAACCAGGGGATGCCCGGGGGCAAACCCCGGCAGAGTCATCTGGCTGGGTATGCCGAAGACCTCCTGCACGGTGTAGGTCGTCGGGGTCGGGTCCGGGGTTTCAAGCAGACGAGCCAGGGACCCGGTTGTTTGTTTCGATTGATCTTGTGCGGTGCTGGTGCTCATGGGGTTTCTTCTCCTTGGTCAATGAAGGGTGATCAGAAGGGATTGAGGCGCTTCTTGGCGGCATGGTGTCGAGGCCAGGTGTGGCGTTCACACAAAGAGCGCAACACCCTCTTCAGCACAGCTTCCCTCCGGTGATGGTTCCGGTGAGAAGCCGCCATGGGTCATGGAGACATATCGGCCCTGATCACCGATGATCAGATGATCGAGGACGCGGATGCCCAGCAATTCTCCCGCCTCGGCCAGGCGCTGCTGGATGCTGTAATCCTCCCTGCTCGGCGTTGGATCACCGGAAGGGTGGTTATGTACAAAGACGAGCGCCGCCGCCGAAGAGAGCAGGGCCGACTTGAAGACTTCGCGGGGATGGACGATGCTCGCAGTCAGGCTCCCGACGGAGACCTGGTCGAGGCAAAGGATGCGGTTCTTGTTATCGAGATGGAGGGCAAAGAAGGTTTCGCGGGTCTCGAACTGGAGGAAGGCAAAGAGTGCTGCCACATCCTCGGCCGAATGAATGGCCGGGGCTTCAGCCAGATAGCGGCTCACCGCGCAGCGGATTTCTACGTTCTGGTAAAGGGGGACGATCTCTTTCAGCCGGACGCTGACCAGAGAGGACGAGGATGCCGGTACCTGCTCCTCGGAGAGCGCAGGGGTTTGGTGGGGGAACGGGACAAGATTCATCGATAGCCTCCTGAATAGGAAACGCCGGCAAAGAGCTGGGTCTTCACCGGCGCGGCGTTGGTTTTTTGTTGGAAGGGGGTTTGAAGAGGTCAGTCGGCCAGCCAGTCGATGACCTTATGGCCGTACTTGTACGTCCCATAGCCGATGGCGGTACCGGTCATCGCGACCGCCGCCGCGACGCCATAGGCAAGAGTGCGGGCAGGATCGCCCTGGGCATGCATGAAGACGTGCTGACCTGCTTCGAGGGCCACAGTGATGACATCGCGTTCGCTGCTCATAACGCGACTCGCTGAAGAAGAAGGGTGGAATGAAAGAGGGAAATCATGATGAGGGTCTCCTTTGAAAGGGGGCGGAAGGGGTGCAACGAAGAAACAAAAAACCCGTCATCCGAGGAAGGCGGAGACGGGAACGGTAGAGATATGGGTTGGATTTTGCTCCAAGCTACCAGTCGGCACAGGCTTTCTGATAGGGGCAGTCAGCACACTGCCAGCCGGTACAGGGAACAAAGACCTGTGCTTCGATGGCGGCCAGCACGCTGTCGGCGACACGGGCAAAACGCTGCCGGTCGTTTTGGGTCCGCAGCGTCAGGTGCCTTTCGACCTTGGGTGTTTTCAGCTTGCGCAGGACGTTGAAGGCGCAGTGCAGCGACGACCCTTCTTCCAAGTAGCCGTTCTCGGCCAAGAGTAGGGCATACGCCGAGAACTGCAGATCCCGATCGATGGCTTCCTGAGTCAAGGCCTGCTTAGCGGTCTTGTGATCGACGGCCAGCCATCTTCCCAGCTGATCGCGCAGGAGCAGATCGACGGCACCAATCAGAGCGATGTCGTGACCAGCACCATCGGCAGATGTCAGCGTCGCCTGCAGCGGCAGTTCCACCGCGATGACCTCCATCCCTTGAAAACTGGGATCGACGAGAAAGGCCCGCAGCAGTCCTTCCCCCTGGGTCAGAAGGGTTTCGGCATCGGGCGCCTCGGCTTTATAAAGAATGGGTGCCTGAACCTGCCCAAGCTGTCGACTCAGCGCCTCACGGAAATGATCAAGGACATCATCTCCAGAAGGCGCTGCTCCCTTGTCCCGGAGGCTCTCATAGTAGTGGGCCAGGCTGCTGTGGATGGCCGAGCCGAGAAGGAGGGAAGCCCCGACATGTTCCGGGGATCGGCCCTGAACATAGTGGAACTGGTACCGCAGTGGACAGGTCAGATAGGTATTGATCTGAGAGTAGCTTACATGCAGCTCCTGCCGAAGCTGCTGTAACGAGCGGGCGGGCGTGTTCATCATCAACCTCCTTGTTGGATAGGACAGATGGATAAGGGGAGAGACTCGACGTCAGGCGGCCTGGATGGCCCCAGCGAAGAGGCCTTCGATCAACCGGCTGGCCTCGGCCTTGGCAAGGAAATCCACCACCCGGCCATACTGCTGTTGGCAATGACGGTTGAGCTCGTTTTTGTTGATGCCGGCCTCGGCGGCGAGCTTGAGGATCAGTTGATGCTGCTTGGGAGAGAGTCGGCCTGAGCTGGAAGAGGACCTTGGTGAGGGAGGATCCGCCGAGCTGTTCGTTCTGGGGTGGCCTATCGGAGGGGATGGCGCCGGCTGGCCTTCGTCACTGCGATAGAGCTGCAGGCCGACCCCGAGCAAGGTGGCGCATTTCTTCAGCGCATCGGAAGCGGCGGCCTTGAGATCATCGCCAAGGCACATCAGTTCCCCGCTTTGCCGGTGGCGCTTCAGTGTGGCGCTGCCGATCTGCATCTTGACGATCTCTCCGGCGACCAGCTTGCCGACGACAATGACCTCGGACAGATCTTCTCGAACCACATGCTCGACGATATGGAAGCTCCAGTCGCCGTCCAGAGCCTCGTTGAGGCGCTGAACCACTGTGGAAGTCTCCAGGTAGTCGAGGGTTTTACCGAAGCTTCCCTCGCGCTGCTTGATGTCGGCAGGCGCGAAGAGGGCCTGTAGAGCGGACAAGGTTTCTCGGTCCATAGGTATCTCCTGTTTTTGGGGTGGTTAAACGTAAAAAGGCCGATGCAACTCGTAAGCGAGGCATCGGCCAAGGGGGGCTAAATTGGGTATCTACTGTCTTATAACGAAAAAAGAGGCGGTTTTAGAAAATAAAAAAAGATGCTGCCAAGGAGGGTTACGGGGAGAGGAGAGTTTGAATAGGTCCGTAGGTAAGGGATTGTTTTTTGTAACTATTCAGCACAAAATTTGAAAAAAGTTCTTGACACGGTCTTTATGTCATTTTTGTAAACTCTGCACGCCTTGTTCGAGGGGTGCGCAAAGACCTCTCAGGAGAACCGCGCTCCTCCCTGGGGGATGATGGAGAGATAAG
>NZ_JAVESI010000033.1:0-40106 GCF_034006665.1 Trichloromonas sp. | reverse complement strand
AAGCGACGGGATTGAATATCCTGCGCGCCACCGCGTTCAGAAATCGCCAAAAACCCAAAGAAACCCGGGAAACGGGAACGAATCTTTATCCAAATGGCGCTGTTGGCGGTTTCAAAGAGCCATTAAGACCGCTGCGGGGATATCTACGACATTTTGCCGAGGCCTTTCGGCCCGGCAACAACCGAATTGGTTGGCTCATGCCTCAAGCCGCGTGAGCTTTTTTCGCGATTGCATCAAGTAGGTTCTATTAACAAACCTGACGTGGATCAATATGCCATTGTTGGTACAATTGGCCGCTTAAAGTCCAGAGGCTTTTTGGTTGCAGCCCAGGGTTCTTTTTCTATCGGCGGCGGTGCAGATAACTCTCTACAGGAGTTAGTTGCTATTTCATCATATGGTGAGCGTTTTTGTTCATTCTGCCTAAGCGCATAATAAATTGCTACACACGGAAAAATTACTCGCTGCGCTCCCAATTTTCCGGTGAGCAAAGCGTTAGACCTTAGGGGGAATTTGAATGCCGCTTACTAATGCGTATCAGACGGTCAAGGACGGCGTAGTCCAGGTTCTCGCGTTGAATGGGCAGAACATCATCAGTTTTGGTTCAGGCTCCGTAATCGACAACGGGAAAGTAGTTCTCACATGTGCGCACTGTGTCGTTCCGGGAGCGCAAATGTCTATCACTGACCCCAAGACGCCCGGGCAAGCGCTTTTCGGAACTGTGGTGTTCCAAGACTCCGCAAATGACATTGCGCTTATTGAGTTCCCTAACGTTGTGGGGACACCGGTCAAACTTGCAAACAGCACACAGTGCGCAATCGGCAATGGATCCTTCGTTGTCGGGTACCCGATGGGCGTTATGGAGCAAGTTCTCCTTTCTTCCCACATCGCCAGCATCACTCAGAATGCACTTCGACTAGATGCATCGGTGAACCACGGGAACAGTGGAGGCCCCCTCTTCAATCTAGCGGGCGAGCAGATCGGCGTAGTTAATGCGAAGCACGGGTCGCTCTCAGCATTCTTGAATCAGATCAAGAACGCGAAACCTGGCGCAAATGTCTTCATCTCTGGGATCGACCCCATCAAGGTGATCCAAGAGTTAATCACAGAAATGCAGAAGAATTTGAATCTGGGGATCGGCTATGCCATCCCCACAGCGACACTGCGTCCGCTACATGCGACCTTCGGAAGGCTCATTCCTTGATGAAGTCTTCTGAGTAACTTAACCATAAGCAACTGGAAGAGGAGAGAGGGACGCTCTTAAGAAATTAATTTGACTGCCGCCGACGGTGTGTTAATCTTCCTAAATGCCACGAACCGCACGCCTTGACGCGCCCGGGGTTTTTCATCATGTGATGATCCGGGGTATAGAGCGTCGAAACATATTCCGCAACAAAGCCGATAGGGACGATTTTCTCCAGCGCCTGGAGAAATTGCTTCCGGAAACCAGAACCGCCTGTTATGGCTGGGTTCTGTTATCCAATCATGCGCACTTTCTTTTTCGGACCGGCGATATTCCGCTGTCCAATCTCATGCGCCGATTACTGACCGGCTATGTCGTCGGATTCAACAAACGCCACTCCCGCAGTGGCCAGCTTTTCCAGAACCGTTTCAAATCCATCGTCTGCCAGGAAGAGGTCTATCTCAAGGAACTGGTCCGCTACATCCATTTGAATCCTCTCCGGGCCGGCTTGGTCGCCGATCTGGCCGGATTGCAACGTTACCGATATTGCGGTCATGGTGCGCTGATCGGCGCCGCTGAAGTGGCGTGGCAGGATGTGACACATGTTTTAGCCTTTTTCGGCAACAGAACGTCCACCGCCAGGCAAGCTTATTTTGCTTACATGGAGGAAGGGCTTCAACAGGGGGAGCGTAAGGATTTGACCGGGGGAGGGCTGATTCGAAGCGCCGGCGGCTGGGCGGAAGCAAAGCGCTGTGGCCGGGGCCATGTGATGAGCGATGAGCGCATCCTGGGCAAATCGGATTTCGTGGAGACGATTCTTTCGCGGGCCGGCGAGTCGCTGAATCGGCAGTATGTCTTGAAATCCTCCGGTTACGACCTGCAGCGACTTGCCGAGAGGGCCGCGGCGCTTTTGGGAATTGAAGTCGCTGACATCTTCTCCCGCAGTCGCCAGAGCACCAGGGTCAAGGCAAGAAGTCTCGTTTGCTTCTGGGCTGCAAGGGAGTTGGGCATGTCGCTGTCCGAACTCTCTCGCGCCTTCGGCTTGAGCATACCGGGCATCAGCTATGCCGTTGCGCGCGGAGAAGTTCTTGCACGGGACTACGATTTCAAGCTGGAGGGGTAGTTCTTTATTTTTTAAGAGCGTCCCTGCTGGCCCTGCTGGCCGATGTGGCAGTTTGTGTCGGCGCCACCTGGATCGGCGGGGGCGTCGCCGGCACCATCGAACTGCTGGCGCGGAGCCTGCGCCCCGGCGGGATCATCCTCATCGGCGAGCCCTACTGGCGGCAGTTGCCGCCGACGGAAGAGGTCGCCAAGGGCTGTCTTGCCCACGCCATCTCCGACTTTCTCAGCCTTCCGGAACTTCTCGCGTATTTCCGCCATCTGGGCTACGACGTCGTGGAAATGGTGCTGGCCGACCAGGACGGCTGGGACCGCTACGAGGCGGCTAAATGGCTCACCATGCGCCGCTGGCTGGAAGCCAATCCCGACGACGAACTCGCGGAAGAGGTTCGCGCCCAACTGAGCTCGGAACCCGAGCGTTACGCCGCTTACACCCGTGAATACCTGGGCTGGGGCGTGTTCGCGCTGATGCCACGCTGAAGGGGGATGCCGAGGATCGGCGAAGGACGACTTGGCAACTTGGAAGCCGGACCCTTTATGCTTAAGCCCAGAGCCGGTTCAGCGTCCCTTCGAGGATGGCGTTGTTGACGCCCATGCCCATGTAGCCGATCTGGCAGTAGGTGTCGTAATCGTTGACCTGGCCAATCAGGTCGCGGATTTCCTTCTCCCGGGCGCGAAACAACTCCGGATTATCGAGAATGGCGAAGATCTTCGCCGCGAGCGGGTCGGGCAGGTCCTGATCCCGTCGCGCCGCTTCCGTGACGGCGCGCAATTTCGCGAAAAGTTCCATTATTCTCCCTCCTTGAGCCAGCCCAGGGTGCGTTTCAGATCCTCGTGGTCGTAGGCCCATTTGCCGCAGCCGGTATCGGCGTAGACGTCGTACTCGCGCACCTGGGCCAGCAGCATCTCCACCAGATATTCCCTGTCACCGTATTTCTCCGGCTTTCGGGCCACCTCCAGCACCGGATCGGCCAGCCATTGGGGCAGCTCGCGCTCGTTGAACTGTTCCAGGGTCGCGGCTTCCAGATCTTGCAATAATGGATTCATCGTTCTTTCCTGATTATTACCTGCTGGCGCGGGTGGCGGGCACCTTTCCGCTACCCTAGGCTTCACACCCGGTTGGCGCGCAACTGGTCGAGGTGATAGAAGGTGCCGCGCCAGGTGATGCCCCCCTGCCGGTGATTGAGGATGACCGTGCGCAACACGATGTAGGCGAAGAGTGTGGAGGTCAGGGGAAAGCCGGCGGCGTACCAAGGGCTGAGGCCGTGAAAGCGGGCGCTGTCGGCAATGAGCAGGCTGAGCAGTAGGACGACGGCGAGGTAGATCAGTCGGGTCGGCCCCTCGGTGACGAACAGGGCGAGATAGGGCCAGACGCCGCCAAGCAGCTGGAAGGCCACGCCGCCCAAGGCCATCCAGAGGCGGTAATCGGTGCCGGCATAGACGTTCTTTTCGAGGCCGCGAATCAGCTGGCCAATGCTCCCGTACCATTCGACCTGAAGGAGGCCGGTGCCGTAGGCGAGATCCTGGCGATACCCGGCTTTTTTGAGGATTTTTCCCAGTTTGAGGTCATCGTCGGGACGTAGGGCGATGGTCTGGTGGCCGCCGACTTTGGCGTAGGCTGCGGTCCGCACCAGGTTGAAGGCGCCGATGCCGATATGGCGGGGGCTCTTCGGGTCGCGGGCCTTCCAGGGGCGGGTGAAGACCCCGAAGACAAAGCCGAAGGCGGCCATGAACAGATTGAGCAGCAGCTTCGGCATGTGCGCTTCGGGGGTCGCCGCGAGATGATCGAGTCCCGCGCTTTCCAGCAGGTGGACCGCCCGACGCAGGACGTCGGGGCGCATCAGCACATCGGCGTCGGTGAAGAGCAGCAGTTCCCCCCGGGCTTGACGACTGCCGAGCCACAGGGCGTGATTCTTGCCGAGCCAGCCCGGCGGCAACTCGGGGATGTGCAGCACGCGCAGGCGCGCGTCTTCCCGCGCCAACTCGTCGAGGATCGCCCCGGTGCGGTCCTCGCTGCGGTCGTTCACGAGAATCAGTTCCAAATCCGGGTAGTCGAGCTTGAGCAGCGACCGCACCGCCGCCTCGATGTTTCGTTCTTCGTTGCGGGCGGCGGCGATCAGCGAAACCTTCGGGGGCTTTTCCGGCAACGTGGCGGGAACCTCCCGCAGAAAGCGCAGTTTACGGCTGCCGATGAAGACATCGACGGCGATGGCGGCATAGGCGGCTAGGGTCGCGAGGGCGAGCCAAAAGAGCCAGCCCATCAGGGAGTCCCAAGCGGATCGTGGGTGGAAAAAACAGCGGGAGGAGCGTCCATTCGGATGTTGTTCATGGCCGGCTCTGAACAGTTGTCGAAGAGGATCTGGCTTCTCGCCCGGCTTGGATTTCCTCAAGCGCCAGGGCCACGGCCCGGTCGTAGGAAATCAGCGGCTCGGGGATCAGTTCGCGGATGCGGTTTTCCCGGCAGACTACCTCGTTATTCAGTCCTTTGAGCAAGGCCAGCGCCACCTCGCTTTTGACCGGCGACAGCAGGCCGATCAGCCGCGAGGTCAGCCAGGCCGAGAAGACCGGGGTCGGGAAATAGAGATTAACGTGGCCGGCGACCTGGGCCAGATGTTCGAGCATCTCCCGGTAGCTGAGGATCTCCGGCCCGCCGATGTCGAAGGTTTCTCCGGCGGTCGCTTCCACAGTCAGGCAACCGGCCAAGTAGCCGATCACGTTGTCGACGGCGATGGGCTGGCAGGGGGTCCGCAAGCCGGGCAGGTCGGGGATGATCGGTTGGGTGCGGACCAGAAAGCGCAGGATTTCAAAGGATGAGCCGCCGGCGCCGATGATGATGGCGGCGCGCAGCACGGTGGTGGCGAAGCTCCCCCGGCGCAGGATTTCCCCCACTTCGTGGCGGCTGCGTAAATGGTCCGAGAGCTGTTCGTGGGCGCCCAGCCCCGACAGGTAAACGACCCGCCGCAGCTTCGCCCGTTCGGCGGCGGAGACGAAATTCCCGGCCGCCGCCCGATCCTTGGCGGCGAAGTCCTTCTCCCCGGCGTCGAGGGAATGGACCAGATAGTAGGCAGTGTCGATGCCGTCGAGGGCGGCTCCCAGGGAGTCCGGGTCAAGCAGGTCGGCGACCACGTTTTCCACGCCGGCTGCCGGCGCGGCGACTTTCCGTCGCGACAGGCAGCGTAGCGGATAGCCTTCGGCCAGGAGCCTGTCGACCAGCCGCCGGCCGATGAAGCCGCCGGCGCCGGTCACGAGAATTTTCGGTTTGTCCGCCATCGCAGCCTTTCCTTTCTCTCTTCCGCTTGGCCCAAACACGTAAAGGGCACGTGGGATGAGAACAGAATTGTAGCCGGACAAAGGCCGGCGGTCCACCCGACGACCGACGCCCCCGGAAAGTTTTTCCCGAGGGCGTCGGCGGGTTCATGGATCTCCGCTTGGGGGGAGGGCGCCGGTCAGCGGGGCGCCGGCATCATCAGGTCGAGGTCTTCGAGCAGCGCCTGCAGATCCTCTTCGTGTTCGACCTCCTGGGTGAGGATGGTCAGGGCCATGTTGTAGGTGAGGGGGTCCTTGCCCTCGGTCAGTTTCATCATCTGGTCATAAACGCCGATGGCGCACTGTTCGGCCTGGATGTTCTGCTGCAGCAGGGTGCGAACGAAGGGGTCGTCGGGCGGATCGTAGCCGCAGTTGCTCCAGTCGAACCAGACTTTGGGGGTGGTGAGCGGGGTGCCGCCGAGCTGGATGATGCGGTCGGCGACCAGGTTCGCATGTCCCAGTTCTTCGGTGGCGTGCTGGAGCAGTTCCGCGATGATGGCGTCTTTCATCGGTCCCTTGGCGACCTTGGCGCCGACCCAGTACTGATAGTAGGCCAGCCATTCGTCGGCAAAGGCCTTGTTGAGGAGTTTCAAGAGTTCTTCGACATCCAATCCGATGATCGCTCTGCCTTTGGTTCCCATGGGGCACCTCCTTTACCCTGTAAGAGTAAAAACGCTGTTATCCGTTTACCGTGTTATCGACGTTTGTCAATGGTCACGACGCGTTGACTAATCCCACCTTCCCCGGTTTTCCCGCGGGTTGATTAGCGGCATCCAGCATCGCGGAAGGCCTTGACCTAAAAATCGGATAGCGATTTTTCCTTCCAGCAGTCTTCCCCTCTTTTTATCCAATCAGTCGACAATCATCTGCGCCAGTTGCGTCTCCGGAATCATTCCATGTTCACGCAGCGCGTTTTTGAACCGCTGGGTGATGTCGCTGGCGAGCAGTCGTTCGAAGCGGACATCGAGAACATAGGCCTTGATCGTCAGTCGGGTCAGGAAGGTGCGGTCGAAGTGGTCCTCGATCAGCACCCGGATCGGTTTTTTGAGGTAGACGTAAGGGGAACTCCCAGCCGACTGGTGGGCCAGTTCGCGGAGCAGGACCAGATCGAGATGGGTGGGGAGGGTGAAGTGGACCTCGACCATTTCATCGAGGGCGCCCGAGTTGGAGTTGGAGACAGCCTGCCCCAGCACCAACGCGTTGGGAAGGGTTACGGTACTGTCGCCGAAGGTTTGGACGCGGATGGAACGCAGGCCGATATTGGTCACTTCTCCGTAATGTTCCCCGACCTGGATCATGTCGCCGACGCGGAAGGGGCGGTCGAAGAGGATCAGAATCCCGGCGATGACGTTCTTGATCAGATCTTGGGCGCCCAAGCCGAGAGCCAGACCGGCCGTGGCGCTGATGGCGACGAGGGTGTTCATCGGCGGATTGAAGACGGCGAAGATGATGAAGACGACGGCGCCGATCCAGATCAGCAGTCGCAAGACAGGAAAAACACTGGCGATGAAGAGCCGATGTCGTCCGAATTTTTGTTGCAGCCGTTCCGCGCCAAGCCGTAGCAGGTGGACAAAGAGCCAGGTGGTGGCAAAACAAACAATCGCCAGCAAAAGTCGCCCCGGGGAGAACTGATTGAGGAGGTTCTGAATGGTTTCTTCTTGCATCGCCGTTTTCCGTTCAATAAAGGATATTCATGGTTTCCAGTGTTTTGACGACCGGCGTGTAGTAGACGGGATTGAGCCGGTAACGGATTTCTCCTTCCCGTCCCTTGGGGGGCTCGGTCAGCAACAGCCCGAGGCTCGCCAGATATTCCAGACGCAGGCGGCTGGTCAGGGGATCGCAGTGGAAGATGCGTTGGTGTTCCTCGGCCGAAAGCCCGCCGTGACCGAGAACTTCCGCCAGGGTGAAGCGCTGGTCGCCGTCCAGTTCCCGAAGAAAGGAGAAGTCGATCTTCCCCAGGGGGCAGGCGTGAAAACTCTCGGTTTCGGCATCGTAGCCGAGGCAGAGGAGCCAGTAGTGGAAAGCTGCGTCGAGGTTGCCGCCGCTGGCCGCGAAGAGCTCGCGGAAGAAGTGGTTTTCCCGCTCGCGCCCGTCACCGGCGGTGCCGTTGTTCTCTTTCCCGTTCCCTTCGCCGGTGAATGTCAGGGGATAGCCGGAAATGCGCTGACGCAGCAGCAGAACCTGGCGAATCTCCTGCTGCCCGGCAAGCAGGGTTGAAACCTGGTGGGTGAAAAAGCGGTTGACCCGGTATTGGTAATCGAGACGTTCCCAGGGGACTTTGCGAAAGGTGACCAGCCAGAGGAAGTGTCGTCGCGTGGCCAGCAGCAGATAGCAGATAGCCTCCACCGCGCGACCGCCGCCCACCACCCGCAGGGCCAGATTGTGGCCGCCTTCGATCAGAATCATTCCTTTCGGTCGCGTCAGAAGTTCCCCGATCAGTTCGTCGAGGGTGGCGAGCGGTTTCTTGATATCGAATCCTTGCCGGAACAGTTCGATGACATCCTCCGGGGATTGTAGTCGCTTGTCGATTTCCAGTCGCAGCAGTTCCCCCTGGGAGCCGTATTCGCTGGCGAAACAGTTGACCAGCGACGTCTTGCCGCTCCCCTCCGGGCCGATCACCGCCAGGCTGCACGCCTGCCCCTGTTCCCAGCGGGTGAAGAGATCATCCAGCACCTCCAGTTCCTCATCACGGGCGACGAGGAATTCCCGGGTCTTCAACGGGCCGAGAGTGAAAAGCCGGCGGTGCAGAGGGGGGAAGGTTTCGCTGCGGCGCTGCACTTCCCGGGCAGATGGCAGGTCGGTGAGGCTCAGGAGCTTCTCCTGAGGGGCCGCTTCCTTGTGCAGAACCTCTTGCAGGCTGCCGAACATTTTTTTTGAAGCGGCGCGCAGGAGGGAGGTCTCATCATGGTCGGAGATGTTGAGATAGTGGCGGAAAGCCTTTTCTCCACGGCGCTTGAGGCCCTCGCCCAGATCCCGCCAGGGGCGAGAACCGGAATATTCCCCCCGGGCCAGTTCTTGGCCGCAGACTTCCAAGCGTTTGTCCAGTCCGGCCCAGTAGTCGTCCAGGGGGGCGAAGAGTTCGGCGATCTGTTGCTCGGCGGCGGCAAGGACGCCGCAGGCAAGCTGTTCGGCTTCTTCGACCCCCTTGCCGAAATCGATGTCCGTTTCCTTCTCTTGGTCGGAAACAATGAGACGGGCCAGTTCTTCATCGGCAACCTGGAAATGAAAGCGAATGCTCGGCCAGAGGTCGGCCACGCGGTTGTGCAGCTTCGCGCTCAGTTCGCTTAGTTCTTCGACTAGCGGATGGTATTCCAGTTCTTTGTCCGACGGCAGGTTTTCGGCCGGACCAGTGAGCAGGCCCCGGGTGCGGGCGGTTTCCCGCAAGCGGAAGGCGAGACGGGCCGACAGCCCGGCGTCCGCGGGAAGGGGGAGGGCGTCCCTTTCGGCCTGATAACGTTCTAGCTGTCGCCGGGCGCTGTCGGTAAGCTTTTCGAGCAAGGCGAGGATGGTTTTTTTACCCGCGAGCCGCCCCTTGGCGGCCTGTTCGAACTGGGGCCGAACCTTCTTCAGCAGCCAGGTGCGCTGGGCGCTCAGTTCCGTTTGCAGGCGCTTGACGAACTCTTTGGCCTCTTCCGGTGGCGGGTTCTTCGGCTGCTGCGCGAAGGATTCAGCCAGCTGCCGTCGCCCTTTGGCGAGGGAATCCAGCAGCCGGCTGACGGCTTCGGCCTGCGCGGCGCGAAAGTTGGCGCCGTCGGCTCGACATTGCTCTAAGACTTTTTCATCCAGGGCCGGTGGCTGGGGCGAGAGCGAGGCGGCGGGATTGGGAGGAGCTTGCGAATCTGTTTCGGACATGGGAACTCCCGGGATTGATGGACAATCTGCCTGTTTTTGCGACGCCATCAATCATAACCGAACTTCCCGGCGATTGAAGCAGGAAATCCAATCCGGCAGTGTCGCCCGTCCGCGCACGAAGAAGCTCGACCCGGTGCCGTGATTCGTCTATCATGTCGCCCATGACGACATTTCTACTTTTGATGTATCTCTTCACACTCCTGGCCGGGCTTCTGCTGCGTCTCCTCAATCAGGCTCATCTGAAAATCCATGGCGCTGTTGTCCCCGCCGGATTCGAGGGAGTGATCGATGGCGAGGTCTTGCGCAAGGCTTCGGCCTACACCCTCGACAACAGTCGCTTCGGCTTGATCGAAACTCTGTTCGACAGTACGGTGCTGCTGCTTTTCCTTTTCGCCGGTCCGCTACCTCTCTACGACCGCTGGATCCAGGGGCTGGGCCTCTCTCCCGTTCTCTCCGGAACCCTCTTCTATCTTTTGCTTCTGACGGCCAAGAGCTTGCTCGACATCCCTTTCAGCCTTTATCGGACCTTCGTCATCGAAGCCCGCTACGGTTTTAACACCCAGACCTTGGGTTTGTGGATCGCCGATCTGCTCAAGGGCCTGGCCATCAGTCTCGTGCTGCTCGGGGTGTTGCTGGCCGGGGGCTTCCAACTGGTCGAGGCCAGTCCGGACTATTGGTGGCTCTGGGGCTGGGGGCTTTTCGCCGGTTTCACCCTTTTCGTCATGCTGATTTCCCCCTATGTCATCGAACCGCTCTTCTTTCGTTTCGAACCGGTGCGCAAAGAGGGGCTGGAAGAGGGAATTAAGGCGTTGATGGCGCGGGCCGGATTGGCTGCCGGGCGGGTCTTCCAGGTCGACGCCTCGCGCCGCAGCCATCACGGCAACGCTTATTTCACCGGCATCGGCCGGGTCAAGCGCATCGTCCTCTTCGACACTCTGCTCGAACGGCTGTCTGCCGCGGAAATTCTCGCCATCCTCGCCCATGAAATCGGCCACTGGAAGAAACGGCACATCCTCAAGCGCCTCTTTGCCACCGAACTGCTGGCCCTAGGCGGTTTTTATCTGGCCTATCGCCTGATTGGCTGGGGTGGGGTGCCGGACTTGTTCGGCATCGACACGCTCTCCTTCGCAGCCCAGTGGTTGCCGCTGGCCTTTCTTGGTTCCCTGGTCGTCTTTCCCTTTACCCCGGTGAGCGCCTGGCTTTCCCGTCGCGACGAAGGGCAGGCCGACGGTTACGCCTGCGCGCTGCACGGCAATCCCGAGGATCTCGCTTCGGCTCTGGTTAAACTCGCCCGGGACAATCTCGCCAATCTCCACCCCCATCCCTGGTACGCGGCCTTCTATTTTTCCCACCCGCCGGTTGTGGAACGGGTACGGCGTCTGCGCGCGGAGGGGAAATGAAGAAGAGCTGCGTGCCGTTGCTTCTGATCCTCTGGCTGTTCTGCTCTGGGTCGGCCTGGGCCGGGGAATTCAGTGAGCTGGAAGCGGGTTTGGTGCGCTGGCTCAAGGTCAATCGCGATGCCGCTACCGGGCTGCCCCATAGCCATGTGGGGGATGGGCGCTTTGTCGGCTGGACCTTCACTTACGATGCGGCGGTGACGGCCCTGGCCTGGTTGGCGGTGGGGGAGGCGGCGGAGGCTCGGCGGATCGTCGATTTCTATCGCCAGAACCCTCAGGTCCGGCGTCTCGGCGGGGTGATCGAAGCGGTTTCCTTCAGCGACGGTCGGCCGGTCGGGCGGGACTGGTCGGTGCGCAGCGGCGCCAACCTCTGGTTGGGGCTGGCCGCCGGCCATCTCTATCGGCGTACCGGCGAGGCGGCCTATCTGCAACAGGCGCGCGGCATCGCCAATGCCGCCCTCCTGTTGCAGGAGAAGCGTCGGGATGATCCCAATTTCGGCGGCATCGCCATGGGCCCCCCCGGCGATCCGGCCAATCCCAAGGACCAGCATTTTAACTACGACCCGACACTCCCTCGTTACGTCGAAAGCTACGCCACTGAAATCAATCTTGACGCCTATGCCCTTTTCGGGCTGCTGGCTGCCGAAACCGGCGCGGAAAACTACCGCAAGGGACGGGCCGAAGTACTGGACTGGCTTAAACGTCAGGGCTTCAACGCCGTCGAAAAACGCTTCAATCGGGGATCCGCCGATCCGACTGTGGCCACCGATGTACAGTCCTGGGGCGTTTCGGCGCTGGGGCGGGAGGTGCTGGATACCTTCGCACCCGATGCGGCCCGTGCCGTTCTCGACTATGTTGAAAAAAACTGCCAGGTTCGCATCCCCCTCGACGCTAAGGAATGGGCCGAAGGGGTCGATTTTATCAACCATGCCTTCGTTGCTGCGTTAGGGCGTAAGCCGCTGATTTCTCCGGAGTGGACGTTCCAACTGGCCAACGCCTGGCAGCGGCTGAGCGACGATTACCTGGCTCGGGGCGAAAAAGAAGCGGCCTGCGCCTTCGCTGAAAAAAGGTATCGGCTTCTGCGCCAGATGGCGAAGTTGGCGGTACCGGTGGGCAACACCCTGGGTTTCCCCTACGCCACTCTGCCGGATGCATTGCTCGGCCACGAAAACCTCACTCCCGCCGCCGGCAACCTCAGCGCTGTCGGCGTCGCTTACGGTCTTTTGGCCTTGCATGGTTTCGACCCCTTGGGCGAAGTGCCTCCGGCGGCAAAGTCTGTGCGGCCGGACTAGGCGGCCCCGGAGAATACCTACTCCTGGTGGGGCGTTTTTGCCGACGTCCCTTGACAGCCTGTGTCCCACGGAGTACAAAGTTTATTCTGCATCTTTCAGACGAAAGGACATTGATTCCATGAAACAGGTTGTTGGCGCGGTTCTGGCGGTTCTGTTGGTGGCGGCCGGTTGCACGGCTGGGGAAAAGAGTGGTGAAGGCAAGAAAGTGGAGTTGGCCAGCGTCAAAGACAAGGTCAGCTACGGCATCGGCATGAGCATGGGTCGGGATTTTTCCAATCAGAAGATTGAGGTCGATCCCGATATCCTCGCCCAGGGGATCAAGGATACCCTCGCCGGTGGTCCGATGCTGATGACCGACGAAGAGGCGCAGACCACCCTGATGAACTTTCAGCAGGAGATGATGGCCAAGCAGGAAGCCGAGGTCAAGGCCATGGGCGAAAAGAACCAGGCGGCGGGCGCTGCTTTCCTCGCCGAGAACGGCAAGAAGGAAGGGGTCGTAACCCTGCCGAGTGGTTTGCAGTACAAGATTCTCAGCGAAGGAACGGGCAAATCTCCGACCAAGGAGGAAACCGTCAGCGTCAACTATCGCGGCACCCTGATCGACGGCACCGAGTTCGACAGCTCTTACAAGCGCGGCGAGCCGGCGACCTTTCCTGTCGGCGGCGTGATTCCCGGTTGGACCGAGGCGTTGCAACTGATGAAGGAAGGGTCCAAGTGGCAACTTTTCATCCCAGCGGAACTTGCCTATGGCGAGCGGGGTGCCGGGCCGGTCATCCAGCCCAATTCGACCCTGCTCTTCGAGGTCGAACTGCTCTCCATTAAAAACCAAGAATAACCGAAGATTTACTGAATCCGGTCGCTGTTCGCAAGGCTTCCGGAGGGCGCATATCGTCTTTCCGGAGGCCTTGTCCACCTTGGCGGGGACGGTGGCCGAGGCTTTCACGGAAGGAGCGTGTATGGCAGGGGCAAAAAAAGGCGATCGGATCAAGGTCTTTTATGTGGGGCGTCTGGCCGACGGCAGTATTTTCGACACCTCCGAAGGGCAGGTGCCGCTGGAGTTTGTTGTCGGGTGCAATGAGGTCATTTGCGGATTCGACCAGGCGGTGCTGGGCATGGTTCCCGGTGAGTTCAAGACCGTGACCCTGTCGGAGGGAGAGGCCTATGGCCCCCATCAGGAAGAGATGGTTGCCGAAGTCGGCCGTGCCGACGTTCCCGACCATCTGCAACTGGAGGTCGGTAATCACCTGGAATTGACCCGGGAAGATGGCGAACCGATCGTAGTCAAGATTGTTGCGCTGGACGATGCCAGGGTGATCTTGGATGCCAATCATCCCCTGGCAGGTCAAGAGCTGACCTTTGAAATCCGCCTGCTGGAAATCACCTAACCCTAGAACTCCACGGGGGACTCTCCGATGCCGGGGCGGAAAATGAAGAAGATCCTTATCGTTGATGATCAGTCCGATGTCCGGAAATTACTGGCGATCGTGCTGAACCGCAAGAATCGCCATTTTCTTTACGCCGCCAGTGGCGAGGAAGCGATCGCCATCGCTCGCGCCGAGACTCCCGACCTGATTCTGCTCGACGTGATGATGCCGGGGGGGATGGACGGTTACGAGGTGGCTCGGATCCTCAAAGGCGATGTCGACACCCGCGGCTGTCCGATCATAGCCATGACCGCCAGAGGGCTGGAAGAGGGTTCCCGGGAGGCTTTCGCCGCCGGTGCCGATGCCTACGTGAGCAAGCCCTTCAACATGACGGACCTGCAGGTCAAGGTCGAGACCCTGCTGGCTTGATCTCCAGATTTTGTGAATAAAAAAAGCCGGCTCCTCTTGGGAACCGGCTTTTTTTATTGCGTGGCGTTTGCTTAGCCTTGGGCGGCCCAGAGGCCGTGCAGGTTGCAGTATTCGCGGGCGCTGACTTTTTCAGCAGTGATGGGGAAGGTCGCTTCCGGTTTGTCCCCGGGTTTGAGGAACTGGCGGTAGGCCTTGCCGTCGGCGATCAGTTCAACCCATTCGATGTAGTGTTTCTCCTCCATCGGGTGGGCAACGCTGCCGACCTTGACGGTGATGGACCCGGCGCTTTTTTCGATCACCGGAACGTGTTTTTCTTTGGCGGCGTCGACGGTATTTTCCGTCATCAGGGCCATGGGTTGGCCACAGCACACGAGTTCACCAGGACCGGCGTGAAGAACTTCAACGATGTTGCCGCAGACGGAGCATTTGTAAACTTCGAGTTGTTTCGCCATTTTAATCCTCCTGGAAAATCAGTAGTTTTCGCCGAGAAGTTCAAAGTGCGCCTGCGGGTGGGCGCAGGCCGGACATTTTTCTACTGCAGTTGTGGCTTCATGGATATAGCCGCAGTTACGGCAACGCCAGACAGTCGGTTTTTCACGTTTGAAAACCCGGTTGTTTTCGATATTGGCGAGCAGGTCGAGATACCGTTTTTCGTGCTGTTTTTCGGCCACGGCAATGGCCATGAAGATATCGGCGATTTCGTTGAAACCTTCCTCCCGGGCAATCTTGGCGAAAGAGGGGTACATTTCGGCATACTCGTGGTGTTCACCGGCTGCAGCTTCACGCAGGTTCTCGGCCGTGGTGCCGATCACCCCGGCGGGGAAGGACGCAGTGACTTCCACCTCGCCCCCTTCGAGCATTTTAAAGAGACGTTTGGCGTGCTCTTTTTCCTGATTAGCGGTTTCCTCAAAGATGTCGGCCATCTGCACATAACCTTCCTTCTTGGCCTGGGCCGAGAAGTAGGTGTAGCGGTTGCGGGCCTGGCTTTCGCCGGAAAAAGCGGTAAGAATGTTCTTTTCGGTACGGGTTTCTTTCAAGGACATAGCTGTAAGGCTCCTTTTGTAGTTGAGATATTGTTGCATCAGCGACAACATTTTTAATTATAACAGGGGAAGTCGGTTTTGCAAGGAGGAGTGGGGGCGGGTTTTGCGGGGGAAATAAAAAAGGCCCCGGAACGGGGCCTTTTCTGGTGCTTCGGTGCTTGGAAAATTACTTTTTGACGTGGCAATCTTTACATGTGGTGGGACCGCCTTTTTCTTTGTGACAGTTTTTACAGACATCCTTGTGAGCGGAGTCCTTGGTCACTTCGATTTTGGCCGGCTCGCCCTTGTGACAAGCTTCGCAGCCAAGTTTCTCGCCATGACCTTTGTGGTCGAAGGTTACGACCCCTGTTTTGCTGTCGTAGGTGTAAACGTCGGCGGCAAAAGCGGGAGCGGCAGCAAAGGCGGCGAGCATGGCAACAACCAGCAACTTCTTCATGGTGTGAAAACCTCCTCTAAAGGGAAATTAGGGATTAAGCAACGCCCATCCTAATTGATTCGTTGGTGTCAGTCAAGGGAATTCTGCGTGAAGGGGAACGCTGCCGCCGCAGGAAGGAGGGCGGAATAAAAATCTTGTTCGCTTCTTGCCCTTGTATTACTATTTCTTTGCCCTTTCCCGTAAAGGACCGCGAAATCAAAACGATTAAATTTTGATTGTGGACGACCAGCTTCGTGTCCGGCCGCCGGCGTTGCCTGGAGTTGGGGGCCGCCGGCTGCCGGACCATGTCTTTCAAACTGGCGCTCCTCATCGCGCAGGCCGAAAAGCTGCTTCATGAGGCGTCACTTTTATCATGACGGCGACTTCCTGCAAGTCCCGCTGAGTTCCGGAGGTTTTGATGAAAAAAGACATTCTCGAAAAAGGCGCCATCATCCAGCGCGACAAGGAAACCTACGCCGTAGCTCCCCATATCCCCGGCGGCATCACCAATCCCGCCCAGTTGCGGAAGATTGCCGACGTTGCCGAGAAGTACGGCGCCCAGGCACTGAAACTGACCAGCGCGCAACGTATCGCCATTGTCGGTCTCGACGAAGAGAAACTCGATGAAATCTGGGCCGAGCTGGATGAAAAACCCGGTGCGGCCATCGGTATGTGCGTCCGTTCGGTCAAGGTTTGTCCCGGCACCACCTTCTGCAAGCGTGGCCAGCAGGATTCCGTCGCCGTCGGTCTGGTCATGAATGAAAAGTACCATGGTCTGGACTTGGCCTGGAAGTTCAAGATGGGAGTGTCCGGTTGTCCCAACGACTGCGGCGAAGTCTGTATCAAGGATCTCGGTCTGATCGGTTCCCCCCGGGGCTGGAATATTCAGGTCGGCGGCAACGGCGGCAGCAAGCCG
Source organism: Trichloromonas sp. (assembly GCF_034006665.1). Taxonomy (GTDB): domain Bacteria; phylum Desulfobacterota; class Desulfuromonadia; order Desulfuromonadales; family Trichloromonadaceae; genus Trichloromonas. Next base: position 23,793 of record NZ_JAVESI010000033.1, on the reverse strand, counting down.
CGCCTTTCGCGGCGCCTGATCGAGGATGTGCCGACCAATGAGGAAGCCCTGGCGATAGTCGACAAGATTCTGCAATGGTTCAAGGCAAAGAACCAGCGCTCGCGCCTCGGCAAGTATATCGAGGATGTCGGTTTTGAGGCCTTCCAGGAGGAAGTTCTGGCGGCGATTAAGGCGTAGTCGAAGGGGGAGCCGAAGGGGGCTCCCCCTTCAATTTTTCATCTGCCGGGTAAAACGATAGCCGCGGCCGCGGACGGTGTGAAAGTGTGCCGGGTTGGCGGGATCCGCTTCGAAGTACTTGCGCATTCGGACGATAAAGTTGTCGAGGGTGCGGGTTTCCGTGTCCGGTGCCATGCCCCAGACCGCCGCCAGCAGTTCGGCACGGCTCAGGGTTTCCCCTTCATGGCGGAAAAAGGTTTGCAGCATTCTCACCTCCAGGTCGGTGAGGCCGATCTCCCCCTGCGCCGTCTTCGCCTTTCGTTCTTTCAGGTCGACTTCGTTGTCACCGAAGCGGTGCACCTGCCCCGTCCCTCCGCCCGAGCGGTACCATTCTGAGCGGCGCAGCATCCCCTTGATGCGCAGCAGGAACTCATCCAGGCTGAAAGGCTTGGTTAGGTAGTCGTCGGCGCCGGTTGCCAGTCCCTCGATCCGATCCTGTTCTTCGCCGCGGGCGGTGAGCATAATGATCGGCAGGCGCGGGTCGTGGCGGCGGATCTTTCCGCACACCTCCATGCCGCTGATCCCCGGCAGCATCACGTCTAGCACCACCAGATCAAAATGCTCCTCCCAGACCAGATCCAGGGCTTCTTCGCCGGTTTCCACATGAGTTACCCGAAAGCCATCTTCCTCCAGATTGAAGACCAACCCCCGGGCGATCCCCGGTTCATCTTCGACCAGCAGCAGGTGCGGTTTCGGCATTCAGAACTCCTCTTCGGTCGGTGGTTTGCACAGGGGAAGTAAGAGATGGATGCTGGCTCCTTTGCCGACCCCCTCGCTGGTGAGCCAGACCTTGCCGCGATGCATGCGGGCCAGTGCTTGGACGATAAAGAGGCCGAGGCCCGAACCGCGGATCGTCTCGCCGGGGTGCTTGACCCGGTAAAACATGCGAAAGACCTTTTTCTGTTCGTTGCGGGGTACGCCCTTGCCTTGGTCGGTGAAGGTCAGGTGGGCCTTGCGTCCGTCGCGTTTCAGGGCGACATCGACGACGGGTGATCCAGAGGCGTAGAGGACGGCATTTTCCAGCAGATTGCGGAAAATCGTTTCCAGCGCTTCGGGGTCGAGATCAGCATAGAGGTTCGGTTCGATATTGAGCGACATGGTGCCAGCTTTCGGCAGGGAAAACTGGCGGGGACGGAAATAATCGGTCACCCGTGCGGAGAGATTGTCCCGGCGCAGGTTGAGCTTGAGCCCTTTCTGATCAAGGCGCTGTGCCGACAGGAGATTGTTGATCAGCGTGTCGAGGCGGTTGGTGTCGCTGAGCATGGTGTCGAGGAAGGTTGCCAGCTTTTCCGGCGAGAGTCGGCGGCGGCGGATGGTCTCCAGGTGCAGTTGCAGCGAGGCGAGAGGGGATTTGAGCTCGTGTGTGACTTGGGCGATGAAGTTGCGCTGGGCCCGGTACAGCTCGGCCTGACGGCGCCAGTAGAGAAAGATGACGTAGACTCCGGCGAGAATAGCGCAGAGTAAAAGGATGCCTTCGACCAGTATGAACCAGTCGGCCCCCCCCTGCAGCAGTTCCGGGCTGTAGGTTTCCGCCACGGCGCGCAGCCGTGAGTGGCTTTTCATGAACCAGGCGATCCAGAAGACCAGGACCACCACCCAAAGCAGCTGAATGCCGATCAGAGCGAAAAGTGGATTGATAAAGGGCTTGATATCTTTCATGGTTTCTCTTTAGCACGGGGGCCGACGGCGGACAAGGAATTTGTCAAGAAGGGTTTTACAGAACTGTTACAATGCCGTTAACGATTTTTTGCTAGTCTTGCCGTGAACCAGCGTTCCACCCGGAATTGACCCGATGAACATCTGGCGGCAAGGAGCACTCCCTATGTATTCCCCCCTGACTATCGGCAAGCATACCGTTCCCTTTCCTCTCATTCAAGGTGGCATGGGGGTTCGCATCTCGGCCGCCAATCTGGCCGGGCACGTCGCGCTCTGCGGCGGCGTGGGACTGATCGCCACCGCCGGTATCGGCCTGAACAGCCCCCATTTCGACGGCAAGAACTTTTTTACCGCCGACCCTCTGGCGCTCAAGGATGAACTGCGCAAGGCCTACGCCATTGCTCCCAAAGGGGTGATCGGCACCAACTGCATGGTGGCGGTGACCAATTACGATGAAATCGTACGGGTTTCCTGCGAAGGGGGCGCCAAAATCATTGTCAGCGGTGCCGGTCTGCCCCTCAACCTCCCCGGCCTGACCGCCGACTATCCCGACGTCGCCCTGGTTCCCATCGTCTCCTCGGTCAAGGCGGCGGAACTGATTGCCAAGAAATGGCACCGCGGCTTCAACCGCCTGCCCGACGCCGTGGTGGTGGAGGATCCCGACACCGCCGGCGGTCATCTTGGTGAGAAACTCGAAAATATCGGCAACGGCGACTATGACCAGTACGCCACGGTGCGCGGGGTCAAAGCCTACTTCCGGGAAACCTGGAATCTCGACATTCCGATCATCGCTGCCGGCGGCATCTGGGATCGCGCTGACATGCTGAATGCTCTTGCGCAGGGTGCCGACGGTGTGCAGATGGCGAGCCGCTTCGTCTGCACCGAGGAGTGCGACGCCTCCGACGCCTTCAAGCAGATGTACCTTGATTGCCGCCAAGAAGATATTGGTTTGATCATGAGTCCGGCCGGACTGCCGGGGCGGGCGATCCTGAAGAATTTCGACAAGATCCGCGAGCGGGATGTACGGCTCAACGTGCGTTGCCCCTCCGCCTGCCTGAAAAAGTGTACTTACAAAACTGGCCAGGAGCGCTTCTGTATCGTTCATGCCTTAGATCGCGCCCAGCGCGGCGACGTGGAAACCGGTTTGGTCTTTTGCGGCACCAACGCCTGGAAAGCCGATCGCATCACTACGGTCCAGGCGATTTTCGACGAACTCTTCGCTGAACAGCAGGCGGAGCGGGAGCCTGAAGTGATCAACGCCTGAGGGCGCTCCGCATCCATCGTCTAAATACAAGGGGCGGAACCGTGACGGTTCCGCCCCTTGCTCTTAGGGTGCCGCAAGGGCGGCAAAGGCGCGGCTTAATACTTGGCATTCGCGGCGAATCTGGGTTAGTATCGGAAAAATTTCAGTCCTGACCTCAACGTGTCGGGATAAAGGAGCGTACATGACGGATACGGCGGAAAAATTCATCCCCAAATGGATCGCCTGGGAATCGACTCAGCGCTGCAATCTCAACTGCGTGCATTGTCGCTGCTCCTCGAATATGGATGCGGCGGCCGGGGATTTTACCACCGAGGAAGCCTTCAAGCTGATCGACGATATCTGCGAGGTGAGCAAGCCGGTGATGGTTCTGTCCGGCGGCGAGCCGCTACTGCGCGAGGATATTTTCGAGATCGCCAAATACGGTACCGCCAAGGGCTTGCGCATGTGTATGGCGACCAACGGCACCCTGATCACCGACGCCGTCTGTGCGAAGATGATCGAGTCCGACATCAAGATGGTCTCCCTGTCGCTGGACGGACCCACCGCCGCTATCCACGACGATTTCCGCGCCTGCCCCGGAGCTTTCGAGGGGGTGATTCGTGGTGCCGAAACCCTCAAGCGTAACGGCATCAAGTTCCTCATCAACTCCTCCTTCACCAAGCGCAACCAGAAAGACATCCCTGCAACCTTCAAGCTGGCGAAAAGTTTGGGGGCCACCGCCTGGTACATGTTCATGATCGTTCCCACCGGACGCGGCGAGGAAATCATGAACGAGCTCATCTCCAAGGAGGATTACGAGGAAATTCTCGCCTGGCATTACGAGCAGGAAAAGAACGAGGAAGACATCCTCATGCGCCCGACCTGCGCCCCTCACTACTACCGCATCGTGCCGCAGATGGCCAAGGCCGAAGGGGTCGATTTCCAGCGCCGCAGCCTGACCTTCTCCACCGGCGGCGGCAAAGGCTGTATCGCCGCCCAGACCATCTGCCTGATCGACTGCTTCGGCAACCTCAAGCCCTGTTCCTATTTCCATTCCTCGGTGGGCAACGTCAAGCAGATCCCCTTCAAGGAGCTCTGGTTCAACTCCAAAGTTTTCAACGACCTGCGGGATTTCAAGAAGTACAAGGGGAAATGCGGCGAGTGCGAGTTCCTCAACGTCTGCGGCGGCTGCCGTGCCCGCGCCGACGCCGTCTACGGCGACTACCTGGCCGAGGAGCCCTTCTGCAACTACATCCCGTTGCGCACCCGTAAGCGCATGGAAAAAGAGGCGGCGGAAAATGCGGCGAAAACCCGGTAATTGATGATTTGTGATTGGCCACGGCCTGCGCCGCCACCAATCGCGTGTTTACATACAGGAGAATCTGAACGATATGACCACCGAATACGATTTCATCAAGGCCTGCTGGGGCCGCCCTGTCGACCGCACGCCGGTGTGGCTGATGCGTCAGGCCGGGCGCTATCTTCCCCAATACATGGAAGTGCGCCGCAAGTGTACCTTTCTCGAACTCTGCAAGACACCGGAACTGGCTGCCGAGGTGACGATCCAGCCCATCGACTATCTCGGTGCCGACGCCGCCATCCTCTTTTCCGATATTCTCACCCCGGTGGAGCCGATGGGGCTCAAACTCGATTTTGTCCCCGGGCCGGTCTTCGAAAACCCGGTGCGGACCCAGGCCGATGTCGATGCCCTGCGCATCCCGGTGATGGAAGAGGACGTTCCCTACGTGCTCGAAACCATCAAGATTCTGCGTCGTGAGTTCGAAGGCCGGGTGCCCCTGATCGGTTTCGGCGGCGCGCCCTTTACCCTCGCCTGCTACATGGTCGAAGGGAAGGGGAGCAAGGACTTCGCCCAGATCAAGCGCATGATGTACGGCGCTCCCGAACTTTATGCCGCTCTCATGGAGAAGATCACCGAGATGGATCGCCAGTATCTTAACGCCCAGATCGCGGCGGGCGCCCAGGCCATCCAGATTTTCGACACTTGGGGCGGCATCGTTTCGCCTCTTGATTATGAGAAATACATTCTGTCCTACACCACCAAACTGATCAACGGCCTCAACCGGGACGGCATCCCCATCATCCACTTCGTCAAGGGCGCCGGAACGATGCTCAAGAGCGTGCGCAAGGCCGGTTCCGACGTGGTCGGGCTCGACTGGCACGTCAACCTCGGCGAGGCCCGGGACATCCTGGGGGCGGAGACCGCCGTGCAGGGGAACCTCGACCCGACCGTGCTCTACGCCCCCAAGGCCTACATTGAGAACGAAGTGAAACGCATTCTCGACGAGAACGCCGGCCGCCCTGGCCACATCTTCAATCTTGGCCACGGTATTCTGCCGACCGTTGACCCTGAGCACGCCAAGTTCATGGTCGAGTGCGTACATCGCCTCAGCCGGAAATAACTGCGTGAGGAGTGAGGCGAGACGTTCCTCCTCTCGCCTCACCCCTCCCCCTCACCCCTCACGGTCCTTACGATGTCAGAAAAACCGATCGGCCTCGTTCTTCTCAACATGGGCGGCCCGGACAGCCTTGAAGCGGTGCGCCCCTTTCTCTACAACCTCTTCTCCGACCGGGACCTGATCCAGTTGCCCCTGGGGAGCCTCCTGCAGAAACCCTTCGCCCGGCTTATCTCCACTCTGCGTTCGCGCCAGGTGGTGCAGAACTACCGGGACATCGGCGGCGCCTCGCCCCTGCTTCATTGGACGCAAAAGCAGGCTGAGGGGATTGCCACCCGCCTCGGTTGCGAATATCGCCCTTACGTGGCGATGCGCTACTGGCATCCCCGCGCCGATGAGGTCTTGCGGCAAATGGCCGCCGACGGCGTCGAGGAGGCGGTGGTCCTCTCCATGTACCCCCATTACACCAAGGCGACGACGGGCAGTAGCGTCAAGGATTTTCGCCGCGCTGCCGAAGAGGTCTATCCGGCCCTGCGTTTTTCCGTCATTGAGCAGTGGTACGATTGGCCCGGCTATCTCGATGCCCTGGCCGGCCGCATCCGCGTCGGTCTGGAATACTTCCACGAACTGGTGCGCGACGATGTGCAGATTCTTTTTTCCGCCCACGCTCTGCCGCAAAAGTTCATTGATCGCGGCGACCCCTATCTGGAGCAGGTGATGAGCACGGTCAAGGGGACGATGGCGCGCTTGCCCGAACTCCCCTGGTGCATTGCCTTTCAGAGCCGTAGTGGCCCGGTCAAATGGATGGAGCCGGGCACCGAGGAGGTCATCGAGCAACTCGCCGGTGAGGGCTGTGAGAATCTGCTGATTGTTCCCGTCTCCTTTGTCTCTGACCATATCGAGACCTTGTACGAGATCGATGCGGAGTATATTCCCCACGCCATCGAGCGGGGCATCCGTACCACCTTTCGCAGCCCTTCCCTCAACGCCGAACCCGATTTTCTGGAAGGACTCGCCGCCTTGGTGCGCGAGCATTCGGCCAAGAGATGATGAAGATCTGCGCTGTCTGTGGCAAGGAATTCGACCCCGACCGGCCACCGGAAACTCCCGCCGAGGAGGCCGGTGCCTTCATGGCCCGAGAACTCTGGGATGATGTCGGCGAGCTCTGCCCCGAATGTCTGGCCAACCGGGGCACCCTGGGGATGATGTACTGCCGGGAACTCTTCCGCTGAAACGAAAAAAGCCTCCTTTGCCGGAGGCTTTTTTCGTGGGGAGGGGGGCAGCTTTTACAGCCCGGTTTTTTTCAGGGCTTCGAGGAGTTCTTTCTGTTTGTCGGTCAGATGTTTGGGCACGGTGACGTCGATGGTGGCGTAGAGGTCGCCCTTGCCGCCGCCGGAGCGGGGGATGCCGAAACCGGCGAGGCGAATCTTGCCGCCGGCGGCGATGCCGGGGGGAACTTTGACGCGCTTGGGGCCATCGAGGGTCGGCACATCCACCGAGGTACCGAGGCAGGCACCGGTGAAGGGGATTTCCAGATGCACGTGCAGGTTGCTTCCCTCGCGCGTGAAGACCGGATCGTCTTCGACTTCGATCTCCAGAAAAAGGTCGCCCGCCGTGCCGCCCATGGGGCTGATGCCCCCCTTGCCGGCGACGCGCAGGCGCTGGCCGGTTTCAACTCCGGCGGGAATCCGGACGTGCAGTTGTTCCACCATGCCGTCGCGGCGGTAGTCGACACGCCGCTCCCCGCCGAGGGCGGCGAGGCGAAAGGGGATGGCCAGGCGCATGACGAAATCCTGCCCCTTGACCACCCGGGCGCGGGAAGTGCCGCCGCCGAAGGGACTGCGGCGACCGCCACCGCCGAAGAGGTGGCCGAAGATATCGTTATCCCCCAGGCCGAATTCCCGAAAGAGATCGCCCACGTCGAAGTTGCGATAGATGTCTTCCTGGCTGAAGCGCTGGTGGAATCCCGATTCGCCGAACTGATCGTACTGGCGTTTTTTCTCGGGATCGGAGAGGACGGCGTAGGCCTCGGTAATCTCCTTGAATTTATCCTCGGCTTTCTTGTCCCCGGGGTTTTTGTCCGGGTGATATTTCAGTGCCAGCTTGCGGTAGGCTTTTTTGATCTCTTCCACCGAGGCGTCTTTTTTCACGCCGAGCTGGGCATAGTAATCCTTGGCCATCGGTTCTCTCCTGGTTGGGGCGAAAATGCGTTGACAATATAGTGACGGCGATGCCCGGCGTCAAGTGGCGTTCGGCCTTCGCGGGTACGGACGCGCCAGGACTAGGCCCGAAAGGAGGGCGGTGCCGCCGACGGCGAAGATCAGTTCGAGCCCGCCCCATTCGCCGAGATAGCCGAGAATCACAGCGCCGGCGAAGGCGCCGGTGTCGATGCCGCCGGTGAAGATGCCGGTGATCTTCCCCCGGTTCCGGGCCGGTTCGTCGCGGATCGCCAGGGCGTTCAGGGTGGGAAAGAGCAGCCCGTGCCCGGCCCCGGCGAGAAAACCGGCGGCGAAAAAGGCCGGAGCGCTGGTAACAAAGATCAGCGCCAACAGTCCGCTTGCGGTGATCAGCAGGGCATAGGGGAGGATACGGGCCTCGCCGACGCGGTCCGCCAGGCGTCCCCCGACCAGGCGGATGAGGACGGCGGCGGTGGAGTAGGCGATAAAGTAGAGGGAGACAAAGGGCAGGTGCCGGGCCTGGGCGAGGGGGGCGACGAAGTTGCCCGAGGCCGCCAGACCAAAGCCGAAGAGCAGTGAGAGCAGGGCGATGGCGAGGTGTTTGCGACGCCCGAGCAGGGTGAAGAAGCCGGGGCCGGGTTGCTCCTCTCGGGGGGCGTAGGGGTCGGCGAGGCTCAGGGTGATGAGCAGCGCGGCCAGGGCGGGCAGGCCGGCGGCGATGAAGAAGGCGTCGAACCCGTAACGATGCAGGACCATTTCGCCGATCAGCGGGCCGATGGCGGTGCCGATCAGCCCCGAGGCGCCGAAGATGCCGATCCCTTCGTTGAGCCGTCCCGGCGGGATGATGTCGGCGACGAAGGTGAAGATGGCGGTGAAGCAGATGGCCAGCCCGATGCCGTGGACGATACGCACCACGAGGAGGGGCAGGTAGAAGTCCGCCAGGTTTCCGGCGAAGGTCAGGTAGAACAGGGGCATGACGGCCATGGTCAGGCAGCCGATCAGGTAACTCTTCTTGCGTCCCAGCCGGTCGATCATGTTCGCCACCCAGGGGCGGCAGAGGGCCGAGGCCAGGGCGAAGCCCCCCATGATCAGGCCGATGTCGCTTTTGTCGCCGCCATGCTCTGTGATGAAGAGGGGGAAGAGATAGAAGGCGCCGAAGCTCGAGACGGTGCAGAAGTTGGCCAGGAACATGGCCGTGAAGGCGGGGGTGTAGAGCATATCAGGGCAATCCTCGGGAAAAGCCGTGTTCGGCCACTCTTTATAGGCTTTGCCTCCGCCGGCGTCAATAGCCAAGACCGCCGCTGCAAACCAAGTACGTCTTGGCGAATGCCCGGGAATGATGTTATGCTGTTCCGCGATTTTAACCCGGCCTTTCCCGGCCGCTCATGGAGCCGAAAAACGACTATTATGAAGACTGAACACACGGAAAAAAAGAAAGAAGACAAGGGCTTGTTCAGCGGGGTCATGGTCGCCTATCTGGTTCTGCTGCTGCATGTGCTGCTGCTGGTGCTGGTGGGTGTGGCGGTCGTCTTTTTCCGGGGGGTGGTCGAATACATGCCCTGGATTCTCGGCGGCGGCTTCGCCCTGATCCTCCTCTCCGGCTACCTCTTTTTCCGCAAGTTCCGCAAGAATGCCGAAAAACTCCGCGAAGTCCTCAGCGATCCGGTCTTTCGTGATCGGGCGGTGGAGGTCAAGCTCTTCGGCGGCGTCGCTTCCCTGCGTCTGGGGCAGCCGGTGGCGAGCGCTACTCCGGCGGAACCGATCCTCCTCGACCGGGTGCCGGTGATGCAACTCGAAGACCCCGAAGCCCAGCGCCTGCGTCGTCTCGACCAGCTGGTGCGTCTACTCGATCAGGGGCTGATCAGCTCCGAGGAATTCGCCCGGTTGAAGAATGAGCTCCTTGCCGGCCCGACGATGCCCATCATCCATCCCTGACCCTCTTCCTCCACCCCGCCAGGGGTGGGGAGGCGGCCTTTTCCCCAGGAGCGTCGACATGACTCGCGTTGCGATTATCGGGGCCGGTATTTCCGGCCTTTCCGTTGCCTATGCCATCGAACAGGAAGCCCGGGCCGCCGGCCTTGCGGTGAGCACGGTAGTGCTCGAAAAGGAGAAGCGCATCGGCGGCAAGGTGCTGAGCATCCAGGACGAGGGTTTCCTCTGTGAGTGGGGGCCCAACGGCTTTCTCGACAGCAAGCCGATGACCCTGGAACTGTGCGACAAGCTCGGTATCCGTGAGCGACTGCTGCGCTCCGACGACAACGCCCGCAAGCGCTTCATCTATTCCGGCGCCGAACTGCACCGGTTGCCGGAAAATGGCCCCTCCTTCCTGAAATCCAAACTCATCTCCTGGCCCGGCAAGCTGCGTCTGGCCTCTGAGTTGTTGGTTCCCGCCGCTACCGGCGACACTGACGAGACCCTGGCCGACTTCGGGCGGCGGCGGCTCGGCGCCGAGGCCCTCGACAAGCTCATCGCGCCGATGGTTTCCGGTATCTTCGCCGGCGACCCGGAAACGATGAGCCTGAAAAGCTGCTTTCCCCGCATTTATCAGCTGGAGCGGGAATACGGCGGGCTGCTCAAGGCGATGGTCAAGATGGCCAAAAAGAAGCGGGAGGAACGTAAGGCGGGGAAGGTCGTGGCGAGCGCCGCCGGTCCCGGCGGGGTGCTGACTTCCTTCACCGGTGGAATTCAGGAGCTGACCGACCGCACGGCCGCCGCTTTAAACGGCGAGATTCGCACCGGCGCGGCGGTTGCCGCTATCGTTAAAAAGACCGACGGTTTTGAACTGAAATTGGCAGACGGCGGCAGTCTCGATGCGGAAATCGTCATTACCGCTGCTCCTGCCCATGCCCTGGCGGGGATGGTGGAGGAACTGGATGGGGGGATGAGTGCGATTTTGCAAGAGATTCCCTACGCGCCGATGAACGTCGTCTGCTTCGGTTACGAGCGGGACAAAATCACTCGCGATCTCGACGGGTTCGGCTACCTGATTCCGAAAAAGGAAGGCAAGTCGATTCTCGGTACCCTGTGGGATTCGAGCATCTTCCCTAACCGCGCCCCAGCGGGCAAGGTGCTGCTGCGTTCGATGATGGGTGGGGCGACCAATCCCGGCGCCGTCGCCCTGAGTGAAGAGGACGTCAAACAGCGGGTGATGGCCGATCTGAAGGAAATCATGGGGATCACCACCGCGCCCGATTTCGTGCGCATCTTCCGCCACGAACAGGCCATTCCCCAGTACACCGTCGGCCACGGCCGGCGCCTGGCGGCACTGGATGAGCGCTTGGCCGCCTGCCCGGGGCTGGTTTTTACCGGCAACTCCTTCTACGGCGTCGGTCTCAACGACTGCGTCAACGCCTCAAACCAGGCGGTGGCCAAGGTTTTGCCCTTGCTGCGGCGGGATTGATTTCGGAGGTCAGCGGTTTTTGCGCCGGAAGACGTCGGTCTTGAGGTTGGAAACCCGGTCGAGAAAGAGCAGGCCGTCGAGGTGGTCGATTTCGTGCTGGATGGCGACCGCCTCGAAGCCGTCGGCGCGAATCACCTGATCGCGCCCTTCGCGGTCGGTGAACTGGATGAGGATATTTCGGGCGCGCGTCACGTTGCCGGTGAAGTCGGGGACGCTCATGCACCCTTCGCGCATTGTTTCGCAGCCTTCCCGTTCAAGGATTTCCGGGTTGACCATCACCAGCAGTCCGTGGTTGTTGTCCCGACCGAGCTTGCTGTGGGAGACGTTGACCACGGCGACCCGCCGGCAGTCACCGATCTGCGGCGCGGCCACTCCCACCGAGTGCCCGGCGGCAACCATGGTGTCGATAAGATCCTGAATCAGTGATTGCACGTCGTCGTTCAGTTCGGTGACCGGGGCGCAAATGGTCTTCAGCAGGGGATCGGGGTAGGTCAGTATTTCCTGGACGGCCATGGATCAAAGCTCCACCGGGGTGATGGAGCGGACCGAGATGTCCACGTGCAATTCCCCCTTCAGACGGTTCATGATCTCTTTCAGCTCCGTTTCCTCCAGCCCGGTCGGCAGCACCGCTTCGAGCATCATCACATAGACCGGGCGGGCTTCCGTGCCGATGAGCTTGGTATTGAGGTCGGTGATGTTGACCCGGCGCTCGCCGAGTTCCTTGGCGACACGGTAAACGATTCCCGGCTTGTCGGCACCGTAGACGGAGATCAGGCAGATTTCCCCGGGCAGTTGCCGGCGTTGTTCACCCTCCGGTTTGAGGGTGCGGATGAAGACCGACAGCCCGCTTTCCTCCAAGGGCGCGAAGGCGTCGCCGAAATCGCTCTTGTCATGAATCTTAGGGTTCGAGACGATGAGGATCATGGCGAACTGCCCGCCTAGGATCGAGGAGCTGGAGTCGGCGATGTTGCAGCCGAGATGGTAAAGAATTTCAGTGACTTGCGAAACGATTCCGGTGCGGTCGCGGCCGATGATGGTCAGGGCGAAGTGGCTCATGGCGTCTCCGTAAAAGGGGGTGGGCGTGGTCTGGGGCCGACAAGGACTTGTCCTGTGCAGACTTTTCTTCTAGCATGGTTTCCGGAAAATTGCCAGTGGGAGGGCCGCTGTGAGCGACGAAACCCCTTTGTACGACGAAAAAGATCTGGTCTTCAGCTATTTCAAGTCCTCCGGACCGGGGGGACAGAAGAAGAACAAGACCGAATCGGCGGTGCGACTTCAGCATCTGCCCACCGGCATCATTGTCACCGCCACCGAATCGCGCTCGCAACTGGCCAACCGGCAAACCGCCCTGGCCCGCCTGCGCGAGCGCTTGCTCGCCCTGCGCCGGCAACGCAAAAAGCGGGTGGCGACCAGTCCGACCCGGGCCTCCCGGGAGCGGCGACTGGAAGGGAAAAAGCGCCAGGCCGCCATTAAAAAAATTCGTGGAACGACCGTGCGGAGCGAGGAATAGGATATGGACGAATTGCGGCAACGACTGGACGAACTGGAGATCCGCTACACCCATCAGGGGCGGATGCTGGAGGAGCTCAATCTGGTGGTCGCCGAGAGCGCCCGACGGGTCGACCGCTTGGAGCGGGAGTTGACGCGCTATCGGGAGATGCTCGGCACCCTGGCTCCCGGGTTGACGGAATCCCCCGACGAATGAGGCACTCATGAAAGCGGATTCTCGTGCGGTTCTGATCGAATCGGTAGTGATCCTCGCCATCGGCGTGGTTTTAGGCCTCTCTTTCAATGGGAAAATGGTTCTCGATGCCTTTTCCGGTCGTCTGAACTCGACCGGGGCGCAGCCTTCCGGCGGCGAAGCCGTGCACTCCACGGTGGATGTTCAGGCTTTCCCCCTGCCGATCATGTTGGAGGAAGTTCGTGAGCTGTTGGCTGCCGGGGCGTTGGCGGTGGACGCCCGGGCCGCTGAGGTTTACGCCGAAGGCCATCTCCCCACAGCCCTTTCTTTCCCCTTGGGAGAGTACGGGCAGGTATTGCCGGATTTTCTTCAACAGGTGCCGAAAGACAGAACGCTGATCCTCTATTGCAGCGGTTTTGGTTGTCCCGACTCCTTCGATCTCGGCGAGCGGCTGCTGGCCGAAGGTTACTTGGATGCCCGGGTTTACGAGGGCGGCTTCCCCGAATGGCGAGATGCGGGACTGCCGGTGGAAAAGGAGGCGCCATGAGCCGCGCCATGCTCTACGTTTACCATTTCTGCCGCCTGGCCCTAGGGGGGGTCTACCTTTATGCCGGGGTCGTCAAATCCGCCGATGTCGTTACCTTCGCCCGCGATGTGGCCAACTATCAGCTCCTTCCCTACGCCTGGAACTATCTGGCGGCGGCGACCCTTCCCTATGTGGAGACGGTGGCCGCGCTGCTGCTCCTGTTCAACCGCAAGGTGCGACCGGCGGCGCTGATCCTGACGAGTCTGACCCTGGTTTTCATGGTCGCTCTCGTTACCGTGTTGGTGAGGGGGCTGGATATCGACTGCGGTTGCTTCAATCCCAGCCAGGGGCATACTTCCGCCGGGATCGCTCTGTTGCGTGATGCCTTCTTGCTGTTCCCGGCGATCGTCACCCTGCGGCTGTCGGGAAGGATGTCGGCCCGTTAAGTGGATGTGCTGCTGATCAACCCGCCGGCGGGCAAACCCTGTGAGCCGCCCCTGGGGCTGGCGGTGCTCCTCGGCCATCTGCGCGCCCGGGGCCTGACGGCCGGAGCCATCGACGCCAATCTCGACGCCAGCCTCTATCTGCTCGATGAAGATCGCCTGCGCGCCGCCGCCGGCGCCAACCCGCCGACGGCCTTGCGCCGGGCGGTCAATCATGCCTCCCGCTCCCTGGCCCTGCTGCGCTCTCCCGCCGCCTGCGTCCTCTTCGACCGCTATCAAAGCGCCGTCCATCACCTTGATCTTGCGCTCTCCGCCTATCGCGGCGCGGGCGGGGACGAACGGTTGAGTCTCGGCGACTATCGCCACGGCTGCCTCTCCGAGTTCGTTCCGGCCGACCTGGAGCGGGTTTTCCGGGGGGAGGTCGGAACGCTCTTCGACGACTATTTCCGGACGGTGCTCCTTCCCCGCATCGCCGAAGCGGCGCCGCGCCTGCTGGCCATTTCCGTCAATTATCTGCATCAGGTGCTGCCGGCCTTCGCCCTGGCCGGTTTGCTGCGGCGGGCCTTTCCCGACATCCCGGTGGTCGGCGGCGGTGGCCTCTTCAGTTGCTGGCGGACTTTGCTCAAGGAAAAGGATTTGCGCTTTTCCGCCTTTTCGCGCATCGTCTTCGGCCCCGGCGAGGCGAGCCTGACCGCCTTGGCCGAAGGGCGGGCCGGGGCGGATTATTATCTCGAAGACGGCTCGACCATCGCTTTCGTACCCGATTTCAGCTTCGCCCCCCTCGGCGCCTATCTCTCTCCCGTTCCGGTGCTGCCGGTGAGCGCCAGCCGGGGTTGCTACTGGCGCCGTTGCCTCTTCTGCCCGGAAGCGGCCTCGCCGACCCATCCTTACGGCGTTTTCCCCGGCTCTTTCGTCGAACTGTTGCGGGGACTGGCCACCCGCTACGGCGTCCGCCACTTCCACCTCACCGACAACGCCCTGCCGCCGGCGATTCTGCGGGAACTGGCCGCTCAGCCGCAGGCCATGGCCGGACTCGGCTGGCACGGTTTCGTCCGTTTCGAGCCGGAACTGCTCGATCAGGATTTTGTCCGGGGATTGGCCGCCGGCGGTTGCCGCATGCTGCAACTGGGGCTGGAGAGCGGCTCGCAGGCGGTGCTCGACCGTCTGCAAAAGGGCACCCGTGTCGAGCAGGCGGCGCGGATGCTCGCAAATCTTCATGGGGCGGGAATTCGCACCTATGTTTATGTCATGCTCGGCACCCCTGGCGAGACGGCGGCGGATGCCGAACTGACCCTCCGTTTTCTCGAAGAGCAGAGGGCGCTCATCGATTACCTTAATCTGGCGATCATGAATCTGCCTCGCGAATCGCACCTGCTCCTCGACCCGGCCGCCGTCGGGATCACCGCCTCGGCCCCTCTGGCCGAGGACGCCCCCTTGGGACTCTATCGCTCCTTTGTTTCCTCCACCGGTTGGGGACGGAGCGAGGCCCGACGCTTCCTGCAGCAAAAACTGCTCGGCTCGCCAACCATCCGTGCCGCCGTCAACCGCGTACCGTCCAGATTCACCTCGAACCATGCCTTTCTGTTTAACGGCTGAGGGGGGTTGTGTTAGGGTGGCGATTTTAAGCGTAGGGGCTCACCGCCGTGGGCCCTTACTTACCCCTTTATCCGAAAGTTTGATCCATTCATGGAAGACTGGCAGAAAAACCTGGCACAGAGTCTGACGACTCCGGAGCAGTTGGCCACCTATTTTCCTGTGGATGTCGCGGCGCTCTCGCGGGTGGTCGAGCGCTATCCCATGCGCATCACCCCCCACTATCTCCGGCTGATCCACGCGGTTGACGACCCCATCTGGCGGCAATGCATTCCCGATTCCCGGGAACTGGACGATCTCGATCAGCCGGAAGACCCCTTGGCCGAGGAGTCGCTTTCCCCCGTTCCCCATCTGGTCCATCGCTATCCCGACCGTGCCCTCTTCCTCGTCTCCGGCACCTGCGCCGGCTACTGCCGTTTCTGCACCCGCAAACGCAAGGTCGGTTGCGCGGCGATGCGCGTGACCATGGGGGATGTTCGCACCGGGCTCGACTATATCGCTCGCACCCCGCAAATCCGCGACGTCATCCTCTCTGGCGGCGATCCCCTGCTGATGTCCGATCTGCTGCTCAAAGAAATCCTCGACGGCCTGAGCCGCATCCCCCATCTCGACCTGATTCGCATCGGCAGCCGGATGCCGGTGATGTTGCCGGAGCGCATCACCGACAGTCTTTGCGCCTTGCTGCGCCGGTACCGTCCCCTTTATCTCAATACCCACTTCAACCATCCCCGGGAAATCACTCCCGAGGCGGCCGATGCCTGCGCCCGGCTGGCCGATGCCGGGGTGCAGCTCGGCAACCAGACGGTGCTGCTCAAGGGGGTGAACGACGATGCCGAAGTGCTGCGCGAACTCTTTCGCGGCCTGCTGAAAATCCGCGTGCGCCCCTACTATCTCCATCACATGGATCTGGCGCGGGGAACCGGGCATTTCCGCACCGCCATCGCCGACGGCGTCGCCATCCTCGAAGCCCTGCGCGGCACGCTCTCGGGCTTGGCCATTCCCCAGTACGTCATCGACCTGCCCGGAGGCAAGGGGAAAGTGCCGGTCTGTCCCGACTATGTCCAACGGACGGGAGACGAGGTCTGGGTGCGAACGCCGGAGGGGGGGCGGATACGTTTTCCGGAGCTGAAGAGATAAGGGCGGTTGGACGGACAGGGCGAGACGGGGGTCTCGCCCTGAGTCGTTTTAGGGGGTGGGGATTTCCCGGGAAGGGTTTTCAGCGGACAGCCCGGCCAGGGCATAGGCCAGAGCGGCGGCGAAGAGCACGGCATTGAAGCCGGCGAGGATGGCGATGAGGGTGGCGAGGGAGCCGCCGACCACCGAAAGGCAGCCGTTGATCCCCCAGGCCCAGGGGACAGCTTCCGGTTGCCGCCGATGGAGCGCGCCGAGGCCGAGGGGAAAGGGGAGGCCGAGGCAGAAGCCAAGCGGGGTCAGGATCAGCAATGTCAGGCCGACCCGGGCGGCGGTCGCCAGGGTGATGGTGGCATGGAGCAGCGGCCCGAGCAGGCCGATGTAAAGACCGAGGAGACCCACGACGGCGCAAGCGGCCCGACGCGGCGTCAGCCTTTGGCGCGACAGGCGCTCGGAGGCGGCGCTGCCGAGTCCGGAAGCGAGCAGCAACGTCGAAATGACCATGGCGGCGGCGTAAACGGGGTGGCCGAGGTAGAGAACGAAACGGTGGATCAGGGTGATTTCGATGAGCATGTAGCCGAGCCCCAGGGCGCCGAAGTAGCCGACCGTCGCGGTGCGATTGCCGTCGCTAGGCCGGCCGATGCGTGCCAGGGGCAGAAGGATGAGACCCCCTGCCGCCAGGGTGGTCAGCAGCAGGGTGACGACCAGCACCAGCGAGCCGAGTTCGACCACCGGCAGTGCCCCCTCGCCGACGAGGCGATGCAGGTGGGGGATGGTTTTAAGGCGCAGAAACTGAGAGAAGAAGGGACGCTCGTCTCCGGCCGGACGCAGGTCGAAAAGGTAGTCCCGGTAGATTTCCCGACGGTTGCCGAAAAGCAGGCCGTCAAGCAGGGTGAAGAGGGCAGTGTCCGGCAGTTGATGGAAGTTCTGGCGCTCCTCTGCGGTTATCCCCGGCAAGAGCAACGGGTCAAAACTCCATTGGCCACAGAAACTCCGTGCTTTGGCAACCTCCACGGACGTCAGCGGCGAGCGCTTGAGACAGAAAGTGATGGTGCCCCAGCCCCGCGCCGCCGCCAGGTGTCGGTTCGGGTCGGCGATCCCCTTGGATTGGAGAAGCTCGATCAGGGTCGCCGCCAGGCGCAGAGAGACGCGGGGGGGGTGGTCGAGCCAGGTTGTCAGGCAAAGCAGGCCGTTGGGGGTCAGCCTGGACCAGAGTTCGGCAAAGGCTTCCTCGGTCAGCAGATGCTGCTCGTGCAGGGCCGTGACGCCGACGCCGCCACCGAAGGTCCCGATGGTGGGCAGGACGATAAGATCATAGCGGTCCCGGTCGGCGGCCAGCCAGGTGCGTGGTTCGGCGGCGAGCATGCGGACTTTGGGGTGGGCGAAGAAATCCCCGGCGCTTGCGGGATAGCTTGCGCGCAACAGTTCCAGTGCGGCCCGGTGCGGCTCGATGGCGACGATCTGCCGGGCTCCTCCGTTGAGGGCCTGGGCGGCGGCCAGGCCGGTGCCCGCTTGGAGAATGAGCACCCTATCCGGTCCGGCGAGGGCGTAGGGCAGGCCCTGGGGGGTGGCGTTGAGGAGACGGGCGCTTTCGGTGTAGGAGGCGCGCGGTACGAAGCCGAAGGTGTCGCCGTTGCTGAAGAGCAGATCCCCTTGGGGGATTTCCCCCCGGTAGTCGAGGCTCAACCCGGGGGCGAAACGCAGCGCCGGGCTGGTCACCGCTTGCACCTGCCCGTAGGGATCGTGGCGCAGGGCGACGGTGCGGTGCTCCGGCAGGTCAAGGGTGCGGCGCAGATCCTTGAACTGGGAGAGAGGCAGTTCGGGGGGGCGGGCCAGGCTGACGACGATGACCGCCAGGCTGAGAACCGCCAGCCCTTGAAGGGGTCGGTGCCGGGAGGGGAGCAGCAACAGCCCGGCGAACAGCACCGGCAGGGCGAGGAGGGCCGGAAGACGTTCCGGCGCAAAGCCGGAGAGGAGGGCCAGTCCGAGGAGGCCGCCCAGCCCCGAGCCGAAGAGATTGGCAAAATAGGTCAGGCCGATGCGCTCGGCCTGCTCCATGAAGAGGATGCCGATGACCAGGGCCCCGAGCAGAAAGGGGAGGGAAAGAAGCAGGATCACCGCCAGTAGCCAGAGTGCTTGGAGGGGCTCGTAGGGGAGCAGGTAGGAGTCGAACCGTCCGAAAAGGTTCGGGGCGCGTCCCGCCGCCAGGGCCATGGCCAGGGCGCAGGAAAAGAGCAGCAGGGGCAGGAGCGTGGTGTGGTGGCGCAGTGCCCATGGTCGGCTCAGGGCGAGCAGGGTGCCGGCGGTGCCGAAGCCGAGCAGGGCGATAGCGATGACCAGGTAGGCGAAATGGTGCCACTGGCTGATGGCGAAGCTCTGCATCAGCGCCGGCTGCAAGGCGATCAGGGCCGCCGAAAGCAGCCCCAGCGCCCACAGTTGGCGCCTCATGGACTTCGCCTCAGGGGTACAAAGCGCACCGGCATCAGGCTCCGGCTACGGGTTTTGCCGTCGCGCTTTTCCACCAGCATCAGGGTTTGCATCTGAAAGGGGGTGCCGACGGGGATGACCATCAGCCCCCCATCCTTGAGCTGATCGATGAGGGGCGGCGGAATAAATTCGGCAGCGGCGGTGACGATGATGGCGTCGAAGGGGGCGGCCTCGGGCCAGCCGGAAAAGCCGTCGCCGGCGCGGGTTTCGACTCGGTAGCCGAGTTCGCGCAGCAGCGCGGTCGAGCGTTCGGCCAAGGGTGGGATGATTTCGATGGAATAGACCTCGGCACCGCAGGCCGCCAGAACGGCGGCCTGATAACCCGAGCCGGTGCCGATTTCGAGGATTTTCCGCCCCGGTCGGGGACGGATGACCTCGGTCATGAAGGCGACCATGAAGGGTTGGCTGATGGTTTGGCCGTAGCCGATGGGGAGCGGGGTGTCGAGGTAGGCGGCCGAACGGCGGCTTTCGTCGACGAAAAGGTGGCGGGGGACTTCGGCCAGGGCTTTCAGGGTGAGCGGGTCTTCGATCCCCCGGGCGACCATCTGCGTTTCGACCATTTTTTGGCGCTGCGCCGCGTAAGGGTCGGGCAGTTCGGCATGGGCGAGGGAGGTGAGGCACAGGACAAGGAGAATTTGGATGCCAATTTGTGGCATGACAGGCCTCCGTCGTTGGTTAAACGGGTGTTTCTGTCAGTATAGCGGGAAATGCCGGGGTTTCGTTCCCGGACGGCGACTTACTCTCTTTGCTTGCCCAAAGAGAGTAAGCAGAGAAAGGGCACCCCGCTCCTTGCCCTTCGGGTTCCCTCCGCTCCGTGGCCGTTTCGCGGGTGGGCAAAAACTCGCTGCGCTCAGACATTTGCCCACCTCTTTCGCGAATCGACCACGTAGCGAAGGCGGCGTCACAGGGGGGGGTGCATCGGGAAACCGACTGTTTATTGCCCTCGTGCACAGGGTAGGTCGAAAATCAATCTGCTGCCCAAAATACTCGTTTTTCTGGCTGGTGAAATCGTTCTCTCGGGTTTTCCTCTGTGATCTCGGTGAACTCTGTGATGAAGGCTTATAGCTCTTCCGGGGTGAAGGCGACGACTTCGTCGATGGTTTGGGCGCTGGTGAGGAGCATGACCAGGCGGTCGACTCCGAGGGCGATGCCGGCGGCGTCGGAGAGGGTGGCGAGTTCCCGCAGGAACTTCTCGGGGGTGGGGTAGGGGGCTTTGCCGAGGCGGCGGCGTTCGGCCTCTTCTTGCTCGAAGCGCCGGCGCTGTTCGTCGGGATCGGTCAGTTCGGAAAAGGCATTGGCCAGCTCCAGCCCCCGGACATAGAGTTCGAAGCGTTCCGCCACTTGCGGGTTGTCCGGTTTGCGCCGGGCCAGGGCGGCGTGGGTCGCGGGATAGTCGAGGAGAAAGGTCGGGCGTTCTTGGCCCAGGCGCGGTTCGATCTCAAGGGCGATGATCTCGTCGAAGCGCTCTGTCGCCAGCGCCTCTTTCAGCGACAGCGAACCGTAGCGGGCGAAGGCCTCGGCGACGGTCAGCCGTTCCCAGGGTGGGGTCAGATCGATTTCGGCCAGTTGTCTTTCCGGGCAGAGGGCGGCAAAGAGGGTTTCGCAATCGTCCATCAGTGCCCGATAGTTGCAACCGCTGCGGTACCATTCGAGCATGGTGTATTCGGGAAGATGACGGGCGCCCCGCTCCCCCTGACGCCAGCAGCGGCAGATCTGGAAGAGGCGGGGATAACCGGCGGCGAGCAGACGTTTCATGCACAGTTCGGGGCTGGTGTGCAAAAAACCGTCGCCGCAGGCTACCGCGTCGATGTGCAGCTCCGGGGCGTTGCCGGGAAGGCGGTGCGGCGTCTCTACTTCGAGAAAATCCCCCGCCATGAAAAAGGCCCGGATCGCATGAACGATCCGGGCGCGTTTTTCCAGGGCGGGCCGTTTTTTGGCCAGGGCCCAGTTGGGTTCCATCTTATTCCTTGACCCGGGTAACGTATTCGCCGGTGCGGGTGTCGATCTGAATCAGGTCGTCGGTTTCGACGAAGGAGGGAACAGCCAGGTTGTAGCCGCTTTCCACGGTGGCCGGTTTGTTGTTGCCGGCGGCGGTATCTCCCTTGACCCAGGGGTCGGCGTGGGTGACGCGCAGGTTGACAAAGTTGGGGAGGGTGATGCCGATGCCTCGGCCGTTGAAGAGCAGAATCTTCACTTCCATGTTGTCCTTGAGGAAGTAATGATCGTCACCCAGGGTCTCTTCGCTCAGGGAAACCTGCTCGTAATTCTTCGTGTCCATGAAGACGTAGCCGCTATCATCTTGGTACAGGTACTGCATGTCCCGATCTTCCAGGGCTGCCGGCTCGAAGCTCTCGCCCGAGCGGTAGGTGCGGTCGTAGATGTTGCCGGTGATCATGTTGCGCATCTTGCACTTATAAAGAGCCTGGCCCTTGCCGGGCTTGGTGAAGTCAAACTGGGTGATGACGTAGGGCTCGCCGTCGATCATCAGCTTGAGTCCTTTTTTGAGGTCGGCGCAGGTGTACATGGTGAAGCTCCTTCTATGTGAGAATGGGGTCGGCTGCCAAAAGGGGCATATTAAAGCACAGAGGAAAGGGATTTGTCATGGAAAAATTCGCGATTGGCGATTGTCTCGCTCCCCCTTTTTGTGCTAATTTCTTGCGCCCGTTTTTACAAAGCCCCCTCTTCAAGGAGATTTTTACATGCTTACGACTGCCGATTTCAAGCGCGGCCTGGTTATCCAGCTCGACAACGCCCCCTGTCTCATTCTCGACCACACCACCCAGTCCCCTTCCGCCCGGGGAGGCAACACTCTGGTCAAGATCAAATACCGCAATCTGCTCACTGCCCAGGTGCTGGAGAAGACTTTCAAGGCCGGCGACAAGGTCGACGAGGCCGATTTCGAGCGTCGCAAGGGACAGTTTCTCTACCCTTCGGGCGATGGCGGCGTCTTCATGGATCTGGAAAACTACGAACAGTACGAGATCGGTGAAGAGCTTTTCGAACCGGTTCAGGGCTATCTGCTTGAAGGCACCGACGTGCAGCTCGGCCTCTTTCAAGGGCGGGTGGTGAGTATCGATCCGCCGATGGTGGTGGAACTGAACGTCACGGAAACCGCGCCGGCGATCAAGAACGCCACCGCCACCGCCCAGACCAAGGAAGCCCTGCTCGAAACCGGTCTGCGCATCCAGGTGCCGGGCTATCTCGAATCCGGGGAACGCATCAAGGTCGACACCCGCGAAGGGCGGTTCGTCTCGCGGGCCTGAATCCCCCTGCCTTGTCGGATTATTTAAAAAACTGTCGGTGAACTTTACAGCAAGGCGTCGAAAAACTTCCTGTTTAGTTATCAATTGAAGCGATTTCATGCAGTTATGTTTTGGCCTTTTAATTGCATCTTAGTTCGTTAAAAGCAAAAAGCACCTTCTCGAATCAGGGAGGATCAAATGAAAAAGATAATGTTGCTGCTTTCCGTGGTGCTGTTGTGGGTCGGGCAGGCTTGGGCGGTTCCGGTACTTCAGGTTGGCGCGCCTGCTGGCGTTGGGGATACGGGATCCTATGCCGATTACATTGAGGATCTGACGACTCCTACGGAAGAAGATACGGCTGTTACATATGGAAACCTTCTGTATGTGGCGGGGCTCTACGCCAACAAGGATGTGGTGAGTCTGGGCGGCCAATATAACGGGGCATACGGCCCCGGCCTGGATTGGACAGATTTCACCGGGCTTCCCGATGCTTTTGCCGATCATGGGGCGATTCTGGTCGCAACGGTTCCTGAGGTGCAAGTTGGAGTGGGCACGTTGTCGGTTGGTGGTGTCAGTAGTTTTTACGGGTCGCTGGATAACAGCTATTTTCCCAATTCCCATGCACCCCTCAATGATCCGAACTCCGCCTATTTCTTTTTCGATATTGGCGAATTTTCAAAAAATGTTTTGATCCCTGATTTCGCCGATGAAACATTGGGTGATAAATTGGGAGAGATCAAAAGCTTGGCTTTAATCATCAACGGTTTCGATTGGGTTCATTTCGACGTGATGGCTCTTCAAACTGAATTGACCGAGAGTAATCATCTGGATACATTTGTTACCTCGACCAGTCTGGAGAATAACCCCGGTTCCCACGATGTCACTTGGAAATACGAAAACGGCGGTGGTGGCGGTGGTGGGAATCCCGTCGTGCCCGAGCCGGGAACCTTCATCCTTGTCGGCGCCGGTCTGGTTGGGTTGGCGGTGTTGCGGAGAAAGCAGGGCCGGTAATTTCTCCGGCGGAGATATCTAGAGCAAAAGGGCGGAGCCCCCAAGGGGTGGTTCTGCCCTTTTGCTTTTATCCGGCGGATTTTGCTTCGAGAAGATTAAACAGAAAGCGCGGCGCTTGTCTGGTTCGTCTCGCGGGGGAGGGAAGGAAGACCCAAGGGGGTTCGGTAGGGGAGCATGTTTACCCGAATCTCGGAGGATAGTCGGGTTTTTCTGCACACCCTCGGGGGACTGGGAGATTTGCCTGTTTGGGGACGCCTGATGCAAATTAAGTGTTGACAGGACGGAGCGTCTTCGATATAAAAGCTGCCTTCGCAGTTGGAACAGGCACGTAGCTCAGTGGGAGAGCACTACCTTGACACGGTAGGGGTCGGCGGTTCAATCCCGCCCGTGCCTACCAGCTGATTCAGGCTGGATCGTTAGAGAGACACCTTCGGGTGTCTTTTTTCGTTTGGTGCGCCAGGCATGGCGCGTGGTGCGTAAGCACCAGATGATTGATCGTGGTGGTCAATCGTTGACTTGGAGGTGAAAGTCCTCTACGGACCCTGATGACGGGAACCGTTAGCTGAACGGCAA
>NZ_JAVESI010000081.1:0-6921 GCF_034006665.1 Trichloromonas sp. | reverse complement strand
CCGAGGCCGCATTTCATGCGGTTTTCCAGGGTGGTGTAGATGGCGTCGTCGGCGAAGCCGAGGCGCTCCAGCACCGGCAGGGTGAACTTGATCATGATCGGCGGGCCGCAAACCAGGGCGATGGTGTTTTGCGCGGCGGGGGCCGCCTCTTCCAGTACCGTCGGCACGAAGCCGACCTTACCGTCCCATTCCGGCCCGTTGCCGCCGGGATCGACGGTCTTCACCAGGCGCACGTCGGCGCGCTGTTGCCATTCCGCCAGTTCCCGTTTGTAGACCAGATCCGCTTCGCTCTTCGCACCGTAGACGATGGTGATGTCGCCGAAGTTCTCCCGTTGATCGAGGCAGTTCCAGATCAGGGTG
Source organism: Trichloromonas sp. (assembly GCF_034006665.1). GTDB lineage: Bacteria > Desulfobacterota > Desulfuromonadia > Desulfuromonadales > Trichloromonadaceae > Trichloromonas. Next base: position 6,561 of record NZ_JAVESI010000081.1, on the reverse strand, counting down.
CGCAGGGGGGGCAGGGCGATACCGCCGGCGACGAAGACCAGGTTCTTGCCGTAAAACTCCTCGATGGGGAAGGAGTTGCCGTAGGGGCCGCGCACGCCGATGGTATCCCCTACCTCCAGCCGCCGCAGCGCCTCGGTGACCCGCCCGGCGGCGCGGAAGCAGCATTCGATGGCGCCGATGCGGGTCGGCGACGAGGCGATGCAGAAGGTCGCCTCGCCGTAACCGAAGGCTGAATATTCGGCGAACTGGCCGGAGCGGAAGGTAAAGCTGTCCCGCACCCGCTCATCCTGAAAGACCAGACGAAAGGTGCGCACATCGGGAGTCTCGTCGATGATCGACTCAATGACGGCGAGACAGGGCTTGTAGATGTTCTTGTCGGGAAAATGCATGTCGTGAGGTCCGAGGTACGAGGACCGAGAACCGAGGATAAGCTTTTCCTGCTTTTCCTCGAACCTCGTTCCTCGCACCTTTATCCTTGAGTGTTAATGTCTTCCAGCACCGCCACGAGATCGATGCCGACCGGGCAGGCGCGGATGCAGCGGCCGCAGCCGGTGCACAAGGTGCGCCCGAATTTGTCGTGATAGTACTTGAACTTGTGCATGACCCGGTTGCGGAAGCGGTCAGCCTGGGTATTGCGGGGATTATGGCTGGAGGCGTGCAGGGTGAACTTGCTGAAGCCGCAGGCATCCCAGAATTTGCGTCGGCAGCCCGCGGCTTCGCTTCCCTCGTCGACGATGTCGAAGCAATGGCAGGTCGGGCAAAGAAAGGCGCAGGTGCCGCAGCCGACGCAGTGGGAGGCGATCTCTCCCCAGAAGGGGCTTTCAAAGTGGCCGTCCAGCCAGGTCTTGATCTTTGCCAGGTCCACTTTTGCCGCGCGGGGTTCCGCCAGGGGGAGAGGACGCCCGGTTTCACCTTGGACAAACAGTTCAGGGTGGCGTTCCAGCAGGGCCGCCCCCTTGTCGGTCAAGGCTTCGGCGGCGTAGCTGTCCCCTTCCAGGGGAGTGAGGAAAAGATCGGAGCCTTGCCGGCTGTCGGGGGAAAGGCCGACCGCCGTGCAGAAACAGGCGTCGTCGGCCTTGGTGCAGGCGATGCCGACGATGGTCGTCTTGCGCCGCCGTTCGAGAAAGAAATCGTCCTGATAGTCCCAGGAAAAGACCGCGTCGAGGATCCCCGGCGCCGCCGCGTCGCAGGGGCGGGCACCGATCAGCACCGTAGCCGGCAGGCGGGAGAGGTCGGGAGAACGGACGCTGGTACTTGCCCCTTGCCGTTCGAAGCTCAGAATTTCCTCGGCGGGCGGAAGGAAGGTTTCCTTGGCCGAGCGGCGCGGCAATTCGCTGAGATCCAGCTCCTCGCCTTTGGCCAGGGGCGCATAGAGGCACAGGCTGTCGACCCGTTTTGGGCCGACCACCCGGATGTTCGCAGCGATGAGGGCATCGATGAGAGCCTGAAGGTTTTGTGCGGTGATGGTTCTGGGCATGATGGTGTCGTCCCGGCGATAAGAGTGCAGCATGCTGCACTCTTACGGATTATTTGATGAACGATTCGTCGTCGTCTTCTTGGTAACTGGTCAGCGGTCCCTTTTCCTGGGGACTCAGACCCGCCTCGTAATCGAAGCGTTCCTTCAATTCCTCGGCCATCTTGCGGTTGAGCAGGTTGAGAGGGATATCCATGGGGCAGGCCCGTTCGCACTCGGCGCAACCGGCGCAGCGCCCCGCCAGGTGCATGGCGCGGACGATGTGCCAGCTCAGATTGCCCGCGGGGCGCACCGAGTTTTCCACCGTCTGGGGCCGATTGCGGTCACAGAGGCATTGCGTGCAGAAGCAGAAAGGGCAGACCTGGCGGCAGGCGAGGCAGCGGATGCAGCGGGAGAACTGCTCCTTCCAGAAGGCCCAGCGTTCCGCCGGGGTCAGGGCTTCCAGCCGGGCCAGTTCCTCGGCCTCGACGGGGGCGAGTTGCGGCAGCATCGGCAGGGTTCCCGCCATAAAGTCGACCTCTTTGGGCAGGTGCACGGTGCATTCCCGACATTTTTTCGCGATGGTCGCTTCGCTCAGCGGCAGGCTTTGATCGACATTGGCGGCGAAGACCCCGGCGCAGGCGATGCCGATGATATGAAGGTTTTCGCGCCGGATCTGCGACTCCCCCAAAAGTCCGGCCAAGGCGCGCAGGTCGCAGCCTTTGACGACAATCGCCAGTTTTCCCTTGGGCACCGCATCCTGCTTGGGTTTGGTCAGATAGACGCTGAGATTGTTGCGGCAGGCGGGGGAGAAGATCAGTTCGCCGGCCCGTTCCGGTGTGGTGATGACCGCCGGCAGGGCGGACCCGGCGCGGCGCCCGGCGACGTAGCCGATGACGGCGGCGACACGGCCATCGGTCAGCAGCCGCGCCGCCTCGGCGCGGATCGCCTCGGTCACGGCAGCATAATAGGTTTCATCCACCAGCGGGGCCGAATCAAGATTCTGTGCGGTTTGGTTCATTGCGTCAGGCCTTGGTCGGGGCGAATCTTGGTTCGCCCGTTTGTTTATCGATGTGTCCGGATTCCGGGCAGGCACAGGGGCCTGCTCCTACGGGATGGCGTTGTACACCGCCTGCAATTCTGGGGTGTTCACGTGCGCTGACCAGTGTTCTTCCATGTCCAGTTCCCGAAATTCCCGCATCGGCCCCATGGCCCGTACCCGTTCGGTCAGTTCGGTCACCACCTCCACCCATTTGCCCCCCTCTGCCGCCGAGACCCAGGAAAACTGGATGCGGTTGAGGTCGACGCCGACGAAATCGAGCAGGGCGCGGAAGGCGGTGAAGCGCCGGCGGGCGTGGAAATTGCCGGCCATGTAGTGGCAGTCGCCGGGATGGCAACCGGAAACCAGCACCCCGTCGGCCCCCTTCTGGAAGGCGCGCAGGATGAAGACCGGGTCGATGCGGCCGGTGCAGGGAAACTTGACCACCCGTACATTGGGCGGGTACTGCATGCGGCTGGTCCCCGCCAGGTCGGCCCCGGCGTAGGTGCACCAGGTGCAGACGAAGGCGACGATTTTCGGTTCGAAGGCGTGATGGTGTTTTTCGGTATGCATGAGAAAACCTTTTTAGGGACACGAATCAAATCTGATTTTCACGGATTTGCAAATGTAGATGGGGTTTGCCTTATCCGTGTTCATCCATGAAATCCGTGTCCTGATGATTTTTACAGCGCTTCGATCTGCGCTATGATCTGCTCGTCCGTATACCCATCGAGTTCGACGGATTTGGACGGGCAGGTGGCCTGGCAGGTGCCGCAACCGGCGCAGACGCCGGGATTGACCCAGGCCACTGTCTTGAGCAGGTTGCCCTGGCGGTCGCGGAGTTCTTTTTCTTCCACGGCACCGTAGGGGCAGACCTTCTTGCAGGCAAGGCAGCCGACGCATAAGTGTTCGTTGACGGTGGCGACGATCGGCTCCCGCTCCAGTTGTTCCTTTGAAAAGAGGGTCAGCACTTTGGCCGCCGCCGCGCTGGCTTGGCTGACGCTGTCGGGGATGTCCTTCGGCCCCTGACAGGCTCCGGCCAGGTAGATGCCGGCAGTGGCGCACTCCACCGGGCGCAGTTTGGCGTGGGCCTCGGAATAGAAGTGGTACTGATCGTAAGAAATCCCCAGCTTCTGGGCAAGCAGGTCGGCTCCCTCACGGGGCTGCACCGCCGTGGCCAGCACCACCAGATCGGCCTCGATCTCCACCTGGATGCCGACGGCGATGTCGCTCCCCATCACCACCACCTTGTCCCCCTTCTGGTAGAGGCGGCTGACCATGCCGCGAATGTAGACCGCTTCTTCCTGCTCGATGGAGCGCCGCCAGAATTCGTCGTAGCCCTTGCCCGGGGTGCGGGCATCCATGAAGAAGACGTAGGCCTGGCCGTCATGCACCTTGTGCTTGTAGAGCATGGTGTGCTTGGCGGTGTACATACAGCAGATTTTCGAGCAGTAGGAAATCCCCTTCTCCCGCGCGCGGGAGCCGACGCACTGGATGAAGACCACGGCCTTTGGTTCCTTGCCGTCGGAGGGGCGCAGGATTTTCCCGCCGGTGGGGCCGGAAGCCGAGGCCAGGCGTTCGAAGGTGAGGCCGTCGATGACGTCGGGTATCTTGCCGTGGCCGAACTCGCCGTAGCCCTTGATCGGCGAGCCCTTGGGCTTTTCGGAAATGTCGTAGAGTTTGAACCCGGTGGCGACAATGATGGCCCCGACCGACTCGACGATGAATTCATCCTGCTGGGTATAGTCGATGGCGCCGGGGCCGCAGACCTTGGCGCAGACCCCGCACTTGCCGGACTGGAACCAGGTGCAGTTTTCCCGATCGATCACCGGGGTGTTGGGTACCGCCTGGGGGAAGGGGACATAGATGGCCGACCGTGTTCCCAGGTTGCGGTCGAAGGCGTTGGGAATCTTCTTCTGCGGGCATTTGCTCACGCAGACGCCGCAGCCGGTGCATTTGCTCATGTCCACGGAGCGCGCCTTTTTGCGGATCTTCACCGCGAAATTGCCGATGTAGCCGTCCACCTGCTCGATTTCCGAATAAGTGTGCAGGGTGATGTTGGGATGGTTGGCGACGTCGACCATCTTCGGGGTCAGAATGCACTGGGAGCAGTCGAGGGTCGGGAAGGTTTCGGACAGCTGGGCCATGTGCCCGCCGATGGAGGGTTCCCGCTCCACCAGTACGACCTGATGGCCGCAGTCGGCAATGTCGAGCGCCGCCTGGATGCCGGCGATGCCGCCGCCGATGACCAGGGCGCGCTTGGTGACCGGCACGGTGATCGGTGCCAGCTGCTTGTTGCGCCTGACCCGCTCCACCAGCATGGTGGCGATGTCGATGGCCTTGGCGGTGGCTTCCTCCCGATCCTCATGGACCCAAGAGCAATGCTCGCGGATGTTGGCCATTTCGCAGAGGTAGGGATTTAAGCCCACCGACTGGACCGCCTTGCGGAAGGTCTTTTCGTGCATGCGCGGCGAGCAGGCGGCGACGACAACGCCATCGAGGTTGTGTTCGACCACCGCTTTCTTCAGCAGGGTCTGACCGGGGTCGGAACACATGTATTTGTAGTCGGTGGCGTAAGCGACGCCGAAGAGGCCGCGAGCCGCCTCGGCCACCCGTTCCACGTCGACGGTTCGGGAGATGTTCTCGCCGCAATGGCAAACAAAAACGCCGATTCGAGACATAGGGAAAACCTTTTGGGGCTTAAAGACTGAAGGCTGAAGGCTGAAGGAAAAGACGATAGATTCTCCCTTCAGTCTTCGGACTTCAGTCTTCAGCCTCCTACAGTAAGTTCTTTTTCTTCAACAGCGGCAACGGGTCGACGATCATGCTGTCGAGGCCGAGGCGGGTGGACGGTACACCGGCGGCCAGGCCGAGCAACTGGGTCATGTAGAAGATCGGCAGGGCAAAGCGGCGGCCCGTGACCTCCTCGATTTCCTGCTGACGCATGTCGAGATTGCCGTGGCATAGAGGGCAAGCGACCATGACACAGTCGGCCCCGGCTTCCCGGGCCGAGGCGAGGATGTCGCCGGCGAGCTTGATGACCACGCCGGGGCGCGACAGAGTGAAGTTGGCGCCGCAACACTCCAGGCGATGGGTCCATTCCACCGTTTCGGCACCGACGGCACCGATCACCCGTTCCATAATGGTTGGCGCTTCGACGCAGTCCAGCTCCGGGACCCCCGGCGGCCGGGTCAGCAGACAGCCGTAGTAGCAGGCGACTTTCAGACCGGTCAGCGGTTTTTTTACCGCCGCCGCCAGTTGCTCCAAGCCGAAATCCTCGGCGAGAATCTCCAGCAGATGCTTGATCGGTTTGCTCTTGTCGAAGGGGCTTTCGATGGCATATTCGACCTGACGACGCTTCTCTTCATCCTCCCCCAGACGATGCTGGGCGGTCTTCAGGCGGGAGAAGCAGGAAGCGCAGGCCACCGCTACGTCCCCCTCGACCTGTTCGGCGAGGACCAGGTTCTTGGCGCAGAGGGCGAGGGAAAGGAGCTCATCCACATTGTGGGCGGGGGTGGCACCGCAGCAACACCAATCCGGCACTTCCTTCAGACCGATCTTCAAGACCCGGAAGAGTTCCCGGGTCGACTCGTCGTATTCCTTGGCCGAGGCGTGCAGCGAACAGCCAGGGTAGTAGGAATAGCTCAATACAGGTTTGCCCGGAGTCACAGCGCCTCTCCTTTCTCGCGCAGTTCCTCAATGCGCTGGAAGATCTTTTCGATCTCTTTGATGTTCTTGTTCTTATGATGAAACATTTTGAGTTTGCCTTTGCTTAACAGTTTTGGGCCGAGCATGAAATCCTTGAGCAACTTGCCGCTCTGCAGATTGAAGACCGCCGCCAAGCGCAACTCATACTGACGGCCATAGGTGCGGATGTTATCCAGAAAGATTCTATTGGCCAGCTGAACCAAAGACTCCTTGGAAGTCCCCTGGGCATCCCAAGAGCACTTGCGCAGAGCATCCATGATCGCCGCCAAGTCAACATTGTTAGGGCAGCGGGCGGTGCAGGTTTCGCAGGAGACACAATACCAGATGGAGCGTCCGGCCAGCACCCGCTCGTACTGCCCCA
>NZ_JAVESI010000032.1:0-41941 GCF_034006665.1 Trichloromonas sp. | reverse complement strand
AACGGGGCCGTCTGGCCCGATCCAAGTCCCGAAACCTGCTGGAGCGCTTGCGGGATTACGAAGAGGATGTGTTGCGATTCATGGTCGAAGCCCACGTCCCCTTCTCCAACAACCAAGCGGAAAACGATCTTAGGATGACCAAGGTTCAGCAGAAAATCTCCGGATGCTTCCGCTCTTGGGAGGGGGCCAAGATCTTCTGCCGAGTTCGTGGTTACCTGTCGACCTGCCGCAAAAACGGCATCACGGCCGCCGAAGCCTTGCGTCTACTGTTCGAAGGCAAGCAGCCGGATTTCATGTCGCCGGATGGTGACGTGCGACCAAAATCCGATGGCCTGTCGCTGGCAGGTGAATAGTTACGAAAAATCAGGCTCATTCGTCGGGGTTGCCCCCTTAAAAACACCTTTCAGAGGCAGCGAAGAGGTCTACGCAAACCGCTTTCGCGGATTTGGGATAAAGACTGAGTAGCACGATAGATTAATGATTTACCCTCAAATAGTTGAATTGGATTTGATCAAAAATACCCTATATTTAAATATTTTTATTGACAATAACGGCCATCGTTAGATAGAAATACACAAAAATAATGTTGGAATCGGCTTCCGTTGGTAGCCTTCCGACATTCATATGTAAGGATTGCAGTTCCTTCGGGATGAAAATGGGAACCCTGTGAAAGTCGGGGACGGACCCACCACTGTAACCGGGGACAATGACGAGACTTAAGCCACTGGATGACTCCGGGAAGGCATCGTCGGCGAACGAACCGGAAGTCAGAATACCTGCTGCAATTCGAAGTTCTCACCCCAAGGGGAAGTAAGGCTGAGAATCGCTACCGGTACAGATGGGTGACCCGGAGCCAATATTTGGCTCCGGGTTTTTTATTTGTCGCGGGTTCGCTCTCTCTGAAGTCTATTTGTTCTTGGCATGATCAGGGAGGGTTTTATGTCATTTATTAACCGCTTCACCACCACCATCATCCTCCCCCTCTTTTCCTGCTGCTGTCTGCTGTTGTCCGCAACCAACGTGTTCGCCACAGGCAATGTGCATATGCTTGATACTGTGGTCGTTACCGCAACTCGCTCTGAAGATCCTACCTTCGAAGTTCCCTCACCTGTCTCAACAGTTGATGAACAGCGTCTTCAGGAAACCGCGCCAGCATCAGTCGCTGATGCTATCGCCGACGTTCCCGGTGTTTTTCTCGACAAGGCTGGCTCCTGGGAAGCCACCCCTATAATCCGCGGGCTGGGAGAGACCCGCGTGCTGGTACTCCACGACGGAGATCGTGAAACCAATCTGTGGGCGGGGCGGATGCCCTTGACTCCCTTCATGGATATGGGCTCAGTTGCGCGGATTGAGGTTGTCAAGGGACCAGCTTCTGCACTTTACGGCACCGATGCCCTAGGCGGCGTCATCAATATCATCAGCCGAGAAGTTCAATTTGCCGAGGGCGAACAATGGCAAATGGAAAGCACACTCAAGAGCCGCTATTCCAGTGCTGACAACGGCTCGTTCGGACGCTACGAACTGGCTGCCGGAGGCAATGGTCTGGGATTGCTCCTCGGCGTTTCGGGCCGTGATATGGAAGACTATGAAGACGGCAATGACGACGATGTCCGCAATTCGCAGTTTGAAAGCCGCAATATCGATCTGAAAGCGCGTTATGCACTCAATAACAGTCACAATGTGACCACGGCTCTGCGGATCAACAACATCACCGACATGGGCGTACCGCAAAAAAACCCTGAGGCCGACTATTCCCATTTTGATCGCTTTGATACCCGCAGTTACAAGCTCGGCTATGAGGGCAGCGGACTGGGTTTTGTCGAGGAACTGACAGCCAAAATCTATGCCGTCGACCAAGATCGTTCATTCGAAAGCATTTGGCCAAACTCCACCGGCACAGCAACTGCACTGAAATCAAATGATATCGCGACTTACGCGCTCGGCGGTTCCATACAGGCCTTGATGCTGGTCAGAGAGAATCACAGCCTAATCTCCGGCCTTGAGGTGGTGTGCGAAGCGACGGACTCCAGTGAAGTGCAGCTGAGCAGACGTAACAGCAACAACAGTCTGGCCCGGCGGCTGACTTTTCAACCAGTTCCGGACGGCGAGCGTACCCACATCGGTGTTTTCATTCAGGACGAAGCTAAGCTGGGAAAGAAGCTGACCCTGCTGGCCGGTGGGCGCTTTGACCATTTCGAGGCCAATGCTGACGACATTGCCCTGACGGATGAACAGTACAACGGCTCAGGGGCGCTGACCTCTTCAAGTAAGGAGATCAACAAGTTCGACGATGCGCAGGACAGCGCCGCCACCTTTAATCTCGGGTTGCTCTACGCCCTGACTGAGCATCTTCATCTGACCGCCAATGTCGGCAGTGGATTCCGTGCACCGGATATTTTTGAGTTGTTCTCAACCCGCGGCGGTGGCAGCCGGATCATGCTCGGCAATCCTGATCTCGATCCGGAGTCTTCGATCAGTTTTGATATCGGCAGCAAAGTCCGCTATTCAGCTTTTCAGGCCTCTTTCAACCTGTTTTATAACCGGGTCGATGATTTTATTGATACGGAACCGGCGGGCACCTTCAATGGGATTGATGCCGTCAAATACGTCAATGTTCAGAACGCCGAACTCTATGGTTTCGACGGCGAAACCCAGTTTTGTTTAACCGAGAAACTGGCCCTGTTCGGCAGCATTTCCAGCGTGGTCGGCAAAGACCGTGACAGCGGCGACCGTCTCAACAATATTCCGCCGCTGAACGGAACCTTGGGCGTGCGCTGGAAGGATTCCGCGTTCAACACGGCACATTACTGGGTCGAATTGTCCAGCAACTTTTTCGCTGCTCAGAACCAGCCGGGCCCAAGCGAAGAGGAGACCCCGGGTTACGCCATCACCAATCTGCGTACCGGTCTCGATTTTCCCGCGGTCGGGAATATTCTGCACGATGTGCGACTGACGCTGAACGTGGAAAACCTGTTTGACAAATACTATCTGTCGCATCTGCGCAAGGAAGACGTAGACTTCATTCCCGGAACTGGTGTCAACGTCATTGCAGCGGCGGAATTCAGCTTCTGACCTGAACAGGCGCGAAGAAAGCATGGATTCATATATGAACAAAGCAATAAGTGCACTACTGATAATTGCACTATTTCTTGTATTTGACTTGCCGCATCCGGCTTTTGCCGACGCAGCCTTCCCGCTCACGGTAACCGATCTCAAAGGCCGACAGGTCACCTTTGCGGCACCGGCCAAACGGATTGTCGCTCTGCGTGGAGCCCTGGGGACGGTCTGCTACATGCAACTCTGCGATCAGGTGGTCGGAGTTGAGGATTTGGAAGCACGTCCTTTGGAGTGGCTGGGCTCGGTCGGGCGCTCATATCGGTTGGCCCATCCCCAACTGGGGGAACTGCCGATAATCGGCAGCCGCAACCAGCCCGACCCGGAACGGCTGTTAGCGGTCAAACCGGACGTTATTTTTGCCGGCAGCGGCGATGTTCGCTTCGCCAACAATCTGCAGCAGAAAACCGGCACACCGGTGTTGTTTGTCGACAATGGCGATTTAGCTGACAGGCGGAGCAAATTTTATCAATCGTTGCGGTTGATCGGCACCGTCTGTGGCCGTGAGCAGCGCGCCGAACAGATCATAAAACGTATTGATCTGGCTGTGACCGATCTGCGTCAGCGTGTGCAGAACATTCCTGAGAAGCCATCTGTCTACGTCGGAGGAATGAATTTTCGCGTTGCTCACGGCCTGACCGGGACCAGTGCGGCCTACCCTCCTTTTTTGCTGCTTGACATCAACAATATCGCGGATTCAGCCCAGGCGAACGAAAATTCCGTCAAGGGGCGCTTTCTGATCGACGCGGAAACTCTGCTGAAAGCTGACCCGGAAACCCTGTTTATCTGTGAAAGCGGACTTGAACTTGCCCTGCAGGATCTGAAAAAACCGATTTATCGTCATATGAAAGCCGTTGTAAACAGACGGGTGTTCGGGGTCGTTCCCCATTATTACGCCGCCAGTCCAGATACTGTGCTGGCCGAAACCTACTACATGGGGACGGTCCTCTTTCCTGAGCAGTTTGCCGATATCGATGTGCCGGCCATGGCGGATGACTGGTACCGGTTTTTCGTCGGCAAACCTCTGTACGCAGAAATGTTTCGTATTTTCGGCGGTTTTAGACCAATAGAAGCAAACTGATGCAAAAATCGATCAGTGCCTATAAACGGCTGAGCCGCAGACGTCATCTGTGGCTCGGTACCATCATAGTCTTTTTGCTTATCACCGTACTGCTGGCGCTTTGCAGTGGGGCTTCCAAAGTGGGGATGGGAACTGCCGTGCGCAGTCTCTTTCTGGCTGAAGATAATTTGACGCAACAGATTGTCTGGCAGTTGCGCTTGCCGCGGATCTGCGGTGCGCTGCTCGGCGGAGCAGGTTTTGCTGCCGCCGGTATGGTCCTACAGACGACTCTGCGCAACCCCTTGGCTTCGCCGTCGACCTTGGGTATATCACAAGGGGCGGCTTTCGGCGCTGCCTGCGGGGTAATTTTTCTCGGCCTGCTCGATCCCGGGGTCGGTAACCAGACGGCCATGCTCGGCCGGCACCCCTATCTGATCAGCCTGTTTGCCTTCGGCAGTTCGTTGTTAACGACGATTTGCATTGTTGTCCTAGCCAGTATTTACCGTGCGAGTCATGAGACCATCGTGTTGGCAGGTGTCGCCCTGAGTGCCTTTTTTATGGCTGGAACCACCGTTCTTCAATATTTTGCCGACGAAACCCAACTTTCAAGCATCATCTCTTGGACTTTTGGCGATGTCGGTCGAGCCAGCTGGGCCGAATTACAGGTTATGGCCCTGCTTGTCGGCTGCGGACTTTTTTATCTTGCACTGCAAACAGTCAAGTTCAACGCCCTGCTTGCCGGATCGGATACCGCCGCGACACTCGGGGTTTCGGTCATCCGTACCCGCTTACTGAGCATCTCGTTCGCCGCCCTGATGACGGCAATCATTGTCACCTATTTCGGGGTCATCAGTTTTATTGGTCTGGTGGCTCCGCACATCGCTCGGCGGTTGGTTGGGGAACAGTCCCATATCCTCCTGCCGGTAGCGACTCTTCTTGGAGCCCTCCTACTGTTGTGGGCCGATCTGGTCGGACGCACCCTGCTTTCACCGATCCTGTTACCTGCCGGGGTCATTACTGCTTTTATGGGGACTCCAGTTTTTCTTTTTCTGTTGTTTGGTGGTCAGCGGCGATGGAGATAACAGCTTCAGATTTAGATTTCAGCTATGGTTCGCGCCTAGTCTTGGATGAAATCAATGTTGAGTTTCCTGCTGGCTCACTGACGGCTCTTCTGGGGGTGAACGGGGCTGGGAAAACGACCCTACTGAAGTTAATCGGCCGACTTCTCAGCCCGGATGAGGGCCGCATCCTGCTTGGTGATAATCTCCAAGAAAACATCACAAGAGCAGACTACGCAAAAACGACAGGCTATGTGAGTCAGCTGCACCAGCCAGCCAGGCTCCGCGTCTTCGACTACCTGTTGATCGGCAGAACGCCCTATAGCAAGTTCCATTATACCCGGAATGATGAAGATATCGTTTTGCAGGTCATGGTAGACATGGGGCTGACCTTCTTCGCCGACCGTTGGCTTACCGATCTCAGCGGTGGAGAAATGCAAAAAATCATCATCGCCCGCGCTATGGTGCAAAAACCAAAAATACTACTTCTGGATGAACCAACCAACAACCTTGATCTGAAGAATCAACTGGAGATCATGAAGCTTTTAAACAACTGTGCCTATTCTTCTAAAATGACGATCATCTTCAGTATGCACGATCTCAACTTGGCGCTACGCTTTGCCGACCGTTTCCTGCTGCTGGATCAGGGAAAGCTGCTCAGTAGCGGCACCCGGCAGAACCTTGACGATGATCTGCTGAGCCGTGCCTACGGCACCCCGCTGACGCTTCATGAAGTCGCCGGACAGACCGTTGTGCTGTCTTAAAAGGAAACGCAATTATATGAAGAATAGCGGTAAGACGCCTGGGTCCCTCCCCATTCTGCTGACCAGTCAGGAGATCCTGTTACTAGGCGGTGGAGCGACGGCATCCCGCAAGGCGAAAGTTTTGAAAGAAAATACTATCCCGTTTAGGGTGATTGCAGAACTCGTCGATGAACGCATTTTTGATCTCGACGTTCCCGTCGAACAGCGCCGGATTGTTCCTGCGGACCTCGGTCAGGCGAACATTGTCGTCGATGCCACCGGGAGCAGCGAGGTTCTGGAGATGCTGGGCAAGGAAAAGCAACAGCGTTTTTTTCTCCTGAATTGTGCTTCACGCCCGGATCTCTGTGACTTTTATTTTTCTGTCATGGCGAATCGGGGTGGATTGAAAATCGCCGTTTCCACCGACGGCGCCAGCCCGGTGATCGGCCAGGTCGGCAAGGACCGGATCGCGACCATGATCCCGGAAGACCTGAACGGCTTCATCGAACACACTAAGCGGGGTCGTGAGCAGGATCTCATCACTCCGGAGAAAACCGTAGCAGACTGCCTGCAGAATCTGGCCACGGTTTATCTCATCGGTTGCGGCCCGGGCGCCCCCGATCTGCTGACCCTGAAAGCTTACAAAACCATGCAGCAGGTGGACGTGGTGTTTTATGACCATCTGCTCACGGATGACATTCTGGCTCTGGTGCCGGATTCCACGGAAAAGATCCCGGTCGGGAAACAAAAAGGCCATCACAGCGTCCGTCAGGAACAGATTAATGACCTCCTCTGGGACAGGGCACAACAGGGCTTGAAAATCGCCCGGCTGAAAAACGGCGATCCGTTTATTTTTGGCCGTGGCGCGGAAGAAATGGAATTTCTGGTCAAGCGGGGAGTCAGGGTTGAAGTGATCAACGGGATCAGTTCCGCCATCGCCGGTCCCGCTTCCGCCGGTATCCCTCCGACGGCACGTGGTTATGCCACCAACCTCTCCATCGTCTCGGCCCACTTGGCTGGCACCAGACTCAATACCGATTGGCTGCCCCTGCTAACAATTCCCCAGCACACGACCATCATTCTGATGGGCCTTACTTTTGCCGCGGAAATATCTCAGCTAGCGCTGGCCGCGGGAATCAACGGTGAACGACCGGTCGCTATTATCTCGAATGCCACACGGGCAAATCAAACGGTAATTGTCACCAATATCGAACAACTCCCAAAACATGCCGCGAAAGCTGAACGTCCGGCGTTACTGGTCATCGGAGATGTCATCAACCTGCAACAGAGGTTTTCTAGGTCAACAACATTGATCTAATATCGAGTTAAACTCTTGCCCCGTTAGTTCTGTTGCGTTTGTAACCATGGGTTTACCGCTCAATCTGACCGAGCTTCAACGAAAGCATCGGTAGTGTGCGATCCAGGGCCTGAATCTGGGTTTTCTCATCCACCGACAAAACAACGATACTGTCGGGAGGGTTCATGTACAGCCCGATAACATCGATAACCTTTTCGGCAAACCTGAATCCGTGAGTCCTTCCCCTGCACCTCGGGTTTCCCCTTTCTGAGGGGCGATTCGGGGGCATGGGTTGTGGGTTGAACTAAAAACGGCCTCCTGTGTTCCGCTCCACGCGACGATCTTTGACAGTTTGGCCTCAAATGCTGTCCGAATGCCGTTTTTCGGGCGAGCTGGGCCGTGGGCACGGTTGCCGATGGATGTTTTTCCGGATCTGTCGTTACGGGTTTATGCCCTATTCGTAGGCCAGGCGCCGGTAGACTCCGGCGTAGCCTTCGAAATTCAGGCCGCTGTGGCGACTGAAGCGCAGTCGCAAGCGCCGGCCGGTCTCGATCAGCCGGGCGGCGAGATACATCAGTTCTTGCATGACGGTCTTGAGCCGCCGCCGTTTGGCGCCGTGCCGCACCGGGGTCTTGTCGCCGAGCAGGCCGAGTTGTCCGATGTAGCGCAGGACGTTGTAGGCGAGCGCGGCGCAGCTCATTACCAGACTGTTGACCTCGAATTTGCCTGAGAGCAGGCGCTCCAGATCCATGTCGGTTTTGAGTTCGCTGTGAAACTGCTCGCTGGTGCCGTGATCCTGATAGAGGGCGATGATCTTTTCGGCGGGCAGGTTCAGGGTGGTCCACCAGCCTTCCAACTCGATCTCGGGTTCCAGCAGCCCCTGGCTTTTTTGTCGGTGGAGAGCTTGATGATCCGAACGACCCGACGGTAGGACAATCCCATCCGCAGTTACATTGGCATGGACAATGGCCGTCTCTCAGTTAAAAAAGACAGCCGTAACCCGCGAGGTCAAACTGGTAAAACGCTTCAGGCATAAACCGATGAGTGCCAGCCCGAAATGAAGAGGTATAGACCTCGTCTTTGGACTTCTCAATGATCAAATATTTCATATGAATTCACCTGCCAAGTGAGTTTTAGGGGGGCTGATGATGGCATAAATAATAATTAAAAATCAGTAATTTATCTTCATTCACTGAAATTTTTCTGATTGTGATCTTACGGATTTAGGTGCAAGTAGAGGTCCTATGGGTGAATTGATTTATATCAGTGGCGGTTGTCGTAGCGGGAAAAGCCGTTATGCCCAATATCGGGCCGAAGCACTGAACGGTCGACGCGTTTATATTGCAACCTGTCCGGTCATTGACAAAGAAATGAACGAGCGCATCGCACGTCACCGCTTTGAGAGACAGGGACGCGGATGGGAAACTCGCGAGGCACCGGAGCAACTGATAGAGGCTGTACGCCAAGCGGGAAATGAGTTTGATGTTTTACTCATCGATTGTCTGACCTTGTGGGTTAACAATTTATTTTACCGGGCACAGCAGGAAAAACTAGAAATAACTGAACAGCATATGACAGAACTGAGCAGCAGACTCGTTCGTGCTTGGCAAGAGTGCGGTAAGTCCTTGATTGTTGTCAGTAACGAACTGGGAATGGGATTGGTTCCAACGGATAGCGCATCCCGGCTTTACCGCGATTTAGTTGGCCGTTGCAATCAGACGGTCGCAGCAGCCGCGACAGAAGCAATCTTCATGGTTTCCGGTCGCCCCGTTCCCTTGAACAGGAGCTAAACATGACTCTACTGCAGGATACCATTGACAGAATCAGCGGCGGCAATGCCAACTTCCGTAAGCGTGCCAAAGAACGCCTTGATCAACTCATCATGCCGCACTGGGCACTCGGTCGTGTCATGGACCTTGCTCTTGATCTCGCGGCCATGACGGATTCGATGAGACCACCGGTCGTGCGCAAACGGATTGTGGTGATGGCCGCCGATCACGGCATCATTGAAACCGGTGTCAGCCTTTTCCCGGCCGAGGTTACGTTACAGATGATGTGCGGCTTTCTTAATGGACACGCCGGCATCAACGTGCTCGCACGCCAGTCGGGAACGGATCTGACCATCGTCGACATGGGGGTGGCCGGGGATATTTCTACACTCCCCTCTGAACGTATTCTCCACCACAAAGTGGCCGCAGGAACCAGAAGTTTTGCCGAGGGTCCTGCCATGAGTCGCGACCAGGCAATACAAGCGCTCGAAGCGGGAATCACGGTCGCTCTAGAACTGGCCGCCGAAACCGATATTTTCGGCACAGGAGACATGGGCATCGGCAACACCTCGCCGAGCAGCGCTATTGTTGCCTGCCTGTGTCGAAAGCCGGTGGAGGAAGTAACCGGGCGGGGCACCGGTCTCGATGACAAGCAGCTCCAACATAAAATCGAGATTTTAGAAAAGGCAATATCTCTGAATCGGCCGGACGCTGATGACCCTATCGATGTGCTGAGCAAGGTCGGAGGTTTTGAGATCGCCGGAATCGCCGGCCTGATCCTCGGTGCCGCTGCCTTAAGAAAGCCGGTTGTCGTCGATGGCTTCATTTCCACGGCTGCGGCACTGGTCGCCTCCCGCCTGGCACCTTTGAGCCGAGACTTCATGATTGCCGCGCACCGGAGCGTGGAATACGGTCAGGTCGCCGCCCTTGCGGATCTTGGCAAAGAACCTCTGCTTGACCTGAATTTCCGTCTTGGTGAAGGAACCGGCGCTGCCCTAGCCATGAATCTGGTGGAGGCGGCCGTTGCCGTGCTCACCGAAATGGCCACCTTCGACGAGGCTGCCGTGTCCCGGGCGGACAAATAAAAATCGCCATGCAAGCGCTGTGTGCTGCGATCAGATTCCTAACGATCATCCCGATGCCTGGCCATTGGGGCGAAGCCGAACAAAGCCTGCGCGGTAGTCCGCCATGGTATCCGGTTGTCGGCCTATTGCTAGGTTTGATCCTGACCACCACTGACATGCTGTTGCGTTGGCTGTTGCCGATGCCGGTCGCATCCTGCCTGCTGCTAGTAGTAATGATTGCCTTGACCGGTGCCTTGCATCTCGACGGATTAGCCGACAGCGCGGATGCCTTTTTCAGTCATCGTGATCGCGAAAACATGCTGACGATCATGAAAGACAGCCGCAGTGGACCGATGGGCGTGATGGCAGTCTTTTGCCTGCTGGCACTCAAACTGACAATTTTGTTTTCCTTACCAACTTCGTGGCGGGCACCCGCCCTGATTCTCATGCCTGTGGCGGGACGCAGCACCATACTGCAACTGATCGGTCTACTCCCCTATGCGCGGCCAACCGCAGGGACCGCTGCCTTTACCAAAGGCGCCGGTCGTAGGTCAAGCCTTCTGGTCGCTCTGGGCATCCTTGTGTGCGTGGCCCTGACCTTGGTTCCTATTGGCGTAGCAGTGCTCATCACTCTGATATGCGGCGCGGCCGGTTATGCTCTGGCTGCTTACTACAGGATCAAGATCGGCGGTTATACCGGTGATACCCTTGGTGCGGCCTGTGAGTTATCAGAAACAATTCCTGCTCTGGTTCTGCTGATATTGCTGCACCGGGGAACACTCTGATGTCCAATACTCTTCAACATGGCGGCAATCTGCTTCAGGCCACAAAATTGAGCGGTCTACCGGTGGAAGAACTGGTCGATTTCTCCGCCAATATCAATCCCCTTGGGTTCCCCACCTGGCTGCGCCCACTGATAAGCAGCCAGGTGGAATCTCTGGTGCACTATCCTGATCCCGAAGCAACGGAATTAAGTAACGCCCTGGCTGCGGACAACGGGGTATCTGCGGAGCAGGTGCTGGTCGGTAACGGCGCTAGTGAACTGCTTTATCAGCTGCCAGCAGCGCTGAAGGCCGTTCGCATGGTGCTGCCGGTTCCCTGCTATATCGATTACGCCAGGGCTGCCCTGCGAGCCGGTTGTCCGGTTCTGGAATATCCCACGTCCGCCAATGACGGTTTTGTTCTCTGTACGCAAAGTCTGTCGCACCAGTTGCGCGCCGGGGACATGGTAATGTTGGGCCAGCCAAACAATCCCACCGGTGTGCTGACGCCAGTGACGGAACTGGTCGCCCTTGCAGCAACGCATCCGCAAGTCCGATTCGTTATCGACGAGTCGTTCATTGATTTGGTTGAACAGCCGTATACGCTGCGGAGCCAGCGCCCGTTCAATATGCTCATTGTTCAGTCAATGACTAAAAGCTGGGCCATCCCTGGGCTGCGCCTCGGATATCTATTGGGTGAAGCAGAGCTGATCGCCGCGGTAAGGCGGCAGCTGCCCGAGTGGTCGGTGAACCATCTGGCGCTGTCGGTCGGTGTCCGCGCCTTGCAGGACAGAGAGTTTCTGCCACGCACGCGTGTCTATGTGGCAGAACAGCGCCGCAAATTGTTTACGGAGTTAGCGGACATTGACGGCATCAGCCCATATCCGGGACAAGCAAATTTCCTGTTGGTCAAAGTCCAGCATCCCCGCTACAACGGCACCCGCCTTGCGCAGGCCCTGCTGCAGCAGGGGATTTTGCTGCGGGATTGCAGGAATTTCAACGGTCTGGGGGAGGATTATCTGCGCATCGCCGTGCGCAACGATGCTGACCAGAAGCGCCTGATCAATGCTATGCGCACAACCTTGCGGCTTCCTGTGCTGTCTGCGTCGCCACGCAAAACCCCGGCGCTGATGTTTCAAGGGACCGGTTCCAACGTCGGGAAAAGCATCCTAACTGCCGCCATGTGCCGCATCCTGCAGCAGGACGGCATCAAGGTCGCTCCGTTCAAAGCACAGAATATGTCCCTCAACTCCTGCGTGACGTTTCAGGGAGGGGAGATGGGACGAGCTCAAGTGCTGCAGGCCCAAGCCTGCCGGCTTGATCCTGATGTGCGCATGAACCCATTGCTGCTCAAACCAAGCAGTGCCACCGGTTCCCAAGTCATCCTCTGCGGCAAAGTTCTGGAAACCATGGATTTTCGCGATTACAGCAAGCGGCGGGAAACGCTTTTCGCCAAAGTCAAAGAATGTTACGACGGCCTTGCAGCGGAAAATCAGGTGATGGTGCTGGAGGGGGCAGGCAGCCCGGCTGAGATCAACCTCAAAGACCGGGATATCGTCAATATGAATATGGCCCGTCACGCCGAAGCCGGGGTTCTGCTGGTTGGAGATATCGATCGTGGCGGGGTGTTTGCTTCGTTCGTCGGCACCATGGAGTTGCTCAACGAGTGGGAACGCGCCCTGGTGCGTGGGTTCATCATCAATCGCTTCCGTGGCGACGCCTCGCTGTTGGCCGAAGCGCTCAGCAAAACAACCCTGCATACCGGCAAGCCCTTCTGGGGAAATGTCCCCTACTTGGCCAATCTGGGGCTGCCGGAAGAGGATTCCGTCGACTTCAAGGATGGCCGGTTGGAAACACAACGGGGGACGGCGGCGGACCTCGATATCGCCCTGATCGACCTGCCGCACATCTCCAATTTTACCGATGTCGACGCCCTGCGTCTGGAGCCGGACGTACGGGTCCGCAAGGTGACGGATGTGCCGACTCTCGGCACTCCGGATGCTGTGATTCTTCCGGGCAGCAAAAACGTGATCAACGATCTGGTCTGGCTGCGCTCCAGCGGTCTGGCGGCTGCGTTGCAACATCTGGCCGATTCCGCCACTGTGGAAATTGTCGGTATCTGTGGTGGCTACCAGATGCTTGGCAAGGAGATCGACGACCCTCACGCCATTGAATCGGCGGGCGATTGCTGTCGTGGACTGGATCTGCTGCCGATGCGCACTCAGCTGCAGCCACACAAGATCACCAGCCGCTGCCGGGCGCAACATATCCCGTCCGGGGAAACCCTAACCGGTTATGAGATTCATCACGGTATCGCCAGCGAACAGGGAGCTGTAGCACTCATCACCCTCGACGATGGAACTCCGGTCGGCAGCGGTGCACCGGATCATGAGAGGATCTGGGGCACCTATCTTCACGGGGTGTTCGATGCCGACGGGTTCAGGCGCTGGTTCCTCAATCGCCTGCGACAACATAAAGGCTTACAGCCTTTAACTGAGATCCAGGCAGTTTACGACCTGGAACCGGCTCTGGATCGTCTCGCCGGGCATGTGCGGGCCTCGCTGGACATGAATCGCGTTTATCAGCTTTTGGGGCTGTAATGCCGTTTTACCTGCAAATTCTGATTGCGCTCGGACTCGATCAACTGCTGGGAGATCCGCGCTGGCTCCCCCACCCCGTGCGCGGGATGGGAAAACTGGCGCTGTGGCTGGAAAATCCGTTACGGGCCAGGCTTCCGGAACGCCGGGCCGGGATTGCTGCAGTCGTCTTGGTGGTGGGAATGACGGTCGTCGTAACCGTTGCGATTTGCAGCGCGGCCAGCCGTCTGCATCCACTGTTCGGCAATGCGGTTGCAATCTGGCTCATCTATACCGCTCTCGCCATGCGGGATCTGCGGGACCACGCCCTGGCAGTCTACCGGCCCTTGACAAAAGGTGATCTGGTAACGGCCCGCAGTCGGGCGCGGATGCTGGTCGGGCGGGATACTGAGAATCTGAACGAGGCGGGAATCAGCCGCGCCACGGTCGAAAGCGTAGCGGAAAACAGCGTCGACGGGGTGACCGCGCCGCTGCTATTCTCCCTGTTTGCCGGAGCGCCGGGGGCGCTGTTCTACAAGGCGGTCAATACCCTCGATTCGACTTTCGGCTACAAGAATGAGCACTATCTGCAGTTTGGATGGGCGGCGGCGCGGCTGGATGATGTCGTCAATTTTCTTCCCGCACGGATCAGTGCCCTGCTGGTTCCTCTGGCCGCGGTCTGTACCGGTCTGGACGGAAGGCAGTCCTGGCGAATCTTCCGGCGTGACCGCAACAACCATCCCAGCCCCAACGGCGGCCAGATCGAGGCGGCCATGGCTGGCGCTCTGCAGGTCCGGCTGGGCGGGGAAAACAGCTATTTCGGCAAAAAATCATTCCGCCCTTATATGGGAGATGCCGGAGAAACCCTACAGGCCAAACATATTCCGCTGGTGATCAGACTGATGCAGGCGACAACCCTGTGTGCCCTGGTCGCCGGGCTATTGATGATCTGTCTATGGAGAATATGGGGTGGATAAATGGCGAAGAACATCCTTGTTTTCACCGGCAACGGCAAGGGGAAATCAACCGCTGCCTTCGGCATGGCCCTGCGGGCGACCGGGCACGGTCAGCGGATCCTGATTCTGCAGTTCATGAAGTCCGACAATACGACTGGCGAACTGGCAAGCTGCAGAACCCTGGGCATCGAGGTGCGACAGACAGGCCTCGGTTTCGTGCCGAAACCGGACAATCCTGCCTGGCAGAAACATCGGGATGCGGCGCAAACGGGCCTTGCCCAGGCTCGGGCCGCACTGCAAAGCAGTGATTATGATCTGCTGATTCTTGATGAAATCTGCGGCGCGGTCGCCCACGATCTGGTCGAAGAGGAAGCGTTGCTTGAGTCGCTGCGGCAATCTTCCGACAAGGTGAACATCGTACTCACTGGCCGCGGGGCCACTGCGGCAATGATTGCTCTTGCGGATACGGTGAGCGAGATGGTTCCACACAAGCATGCCCTGGAACAAGGCGTTCCGGCACGCGAGGGGATCGAATACTGATGGTGCAAACGGCTGCCTCCAGACCACGTCTGCTGATCGCAGGAACCCAGAGTGGCGTCGGCAAATCGACCCTTTCTCTTGCTTTGGTCGCTGCCTTGAAGCAGCGGGGGTTGAAAGTCCAGACTTTTAAAGTGGGGCCCGACTATCTCGACCCGGGGCACCTCAGCTGGGTTTCGGGCCGGCCCTGCTACAATCTTGATGGCTGGATGTGTGAGCGCGGCTATATTGAAGAGCTGTTTCTGGCGGCGTCGGTGAATGCCGATATCAGTCTCGTTGAAGGGGTTATGGGCTTGTTCGACGGCAGCAGCACCGACAGTTTGAGTGGCAGCAGTGCCGAAATTGCCGCCTGGCTGCAGGCTCCGGTGCTGCTGGTTGCCGACGTCCATGGCATGGCGCGCAGTTTTGCCGCCCTGGTCAAAGGCTATCACGAACTGGAATCGCAGGTGGGGCTGGCCGGGGTGATCGCAAACCGCTGCGGCTCAATAAGCCATGCCCGACTATTGTCGCAAGCGCTGCAGAGTGCCGCCCTTCCCCCTTTGTTCGGCGGAGTGTTACGCGACAGCCTACCACCCCTTGCCAGCCGTCACCTTGGACTGGTTTCGGCCGCGGAACTCAAATTACAGGAGCAGGATATCCGCCTGCTGGCGCAGGCGGCCGAGCAGCAGCTCGACCTTGACCTGCTGCTGAAACGGGCAAGGATGGCTGAACCACTCTCATGTCATCCAAGGCGATCTCATGCAGGAACAGCGGCTCAAGAAATAAACTTGCGTCTGGCGGTGGCACAGGATGAAGCCTTTCTGTTTTATTATCCCGATTTTTTCGATCTGCTGGAGAAACTGGAAGTTACGCTCGTTTTTTTCTCGCCGCTGCGCGATGACAAACTGCCGGACAATATTGCCGGTCTGTACCTGGGCGGCGGTTATCCCGAAGTTCATGCCCAGACGTTGGCCGCTAACGACTCGATGTTACAGGCAATGCGTGATTTCGCGGCAAGCGGGAAACCCCTCTATGCCGAATGTGGAGGGCTCATTTATTTGTCGCAGGGAATCAAACAGGAGGGGCGGACATTCCCCCTCATCGGAGAGATCCCGGTCTGGGCCAAAATGCTGCCGCAGCGAAAAGCCCTTGGCTATGTGGAGGTCACCTTGGAGCAGGATTCCCTGTTCGGAGAAAGCGGAGCTGTCTTTCGCGGTCACGAATTCCATTATTCCGAGCTGACAGATTCACCCACAGGAATTGACGGCTGGAAGACCGTTTACCGGGTCAAACAGAACCGCACCGGCAATGTGTCTGCGGAAGGTTACCAACGGGGGAATGTTCTGGCCAGCTACGCCCACCTCCACCTGGCGTCACATCCCAAGGCGGTAAAGTATTTTATGCAGAAAATGAGACAATGACGGTTGTTGTGGGCGCTAATTCACAAAACCTTATATAACCGTGACGAAAAGGGAAAACAGTGAACGACAGACCATTGATTTATCAGCTGCTCGACAACCCCTTAAGCGGAGCGGAGATCGAGGAGCGTTCCTTTAGCTGCATCGATACCGAGGCGCCCGCGCATGATTTTTCCGCTGAAGAATGGCAGGTCGTGCGCCGGTTGATTCATACGACGGCCGATTTCGCCATGGCCGAACTGATCCGCTTTTCCCCACAAGCAATCCGTTCCGCATGCACGGCGCTGAAACAGGGCGCAGCGATTTATGTCGACAGCAACATGATCCGCTCCGGACTGTCCCTGCCCCGCTTGCAGCAACTCAATCGAGGATATAGTCGCGAGGCGATCCTCTGTCATGTAGCCGATGAGGACGTCGCGGAAGAAGCGAAGGAAACCGGCCTTCCACGCTCTCTGTTCGCCATCCGCAAGGCCGGGAAACAACTCGATGGCGGTATCGTGCTGATCGGCAATGCGCCGGTTGCTTTGCTGGAATTGAACCGCATGGCCGTTGAGGAAAACATTCGCCCGGCACTGGTGATCGGCATGCCGGTCGGTTTTGTCCATGTCTTGGAAAGTAAGGAGGAACTGATGGATACAGGCCTGCCTTATATCGTGCTGAGCGGGCGACGCGGCGGCAGCCCTCTGGCTGTAGCTGCCCTGCATGCACTCTGCGGCATTGCCGCTTAAACAATCAGACCGACGAGAAATCCGTGGAGAATAAACCTATGAGTACCCCGAATCCCGCCGCTGCCGCCAAACCGACCATCGTCCTTGTTGCCTTCGGAACCTCCGTCGACTCAGCCCGCAGAGTTTTCGATAACATCTATGTCCATGCTTGCCGACGCTATCCTAAATACGACATCCAGTGGGCCTTTACCTCGCGGGTAATCATCCATAAACTGAAGCAGCTCGGTATCACAACCCGTTATGTTGGCGAAGTGGTGGATGAATTACGCAGCGAGGGGGTCAGCAAGATAGCTTTTCAAAGTTTGCACGTGGTCCCCGGCCAGGAATACCGGCGCGTACTCGATCTTGACCTGAGCGGACTACAGGTGGCCTATGGGAACGCCCTGATGACCAGTGACGAAGATGTCGAAACGGTCATCACAGCGCTTGCCTCGCAAATCGATGCGACTCAGCCGACGGTCTTGGTCGCCCATGGGAACGATCATCATCCAGAATTCAACGAACGCCTGCTGACTCTGGCCGAAAAAATCGAACAACGTTATCCCCGGTTGGTGGTTGCCAGTGTCGAAGGGGACCCAGGTACCGAACCGCTTGAAAAGATCAAACCATTGGCTGCAGAGCATGGCTCCGTACGTTTCGTTCCGCTGATGATCGTTGCCGGCGATCACGTCCTCAACGATGTGATGGGAGATGATGAAGGCAGTTGGAAAAACATCATCTCGGCCAATCATGCCGAATGCGTCCCTTCACTGGGCTGGAACAAGTCCATCCTGGAAATTTACTTCGCCCATCTCGATAAAGTGCTGGCGCAGTTGGAAAGCCGATGAACAGAGATATTCGTTTCGCGAAAGAGAGGCCGTCACAACAGTCAGCTGAATCCTTCGCCCTAGCCGGGCACTTTTACGCCGTTGGTGTCGGACCTGGAGACAGTGATTTACTGACGTTACGGGCAGCGCGGCTGATAGAATCTGCAGATGTCATTTTAGCGCCGCAATCGCAAAAATCAACGCATAGTCTGGCTCTGAACGCGGCAAAGCCCTTCCTCAGCGGGCAGGAACTCGTTGTGACGCGCTACCCGATGCAACGCGACAGCAGCGCAACCCAGGCGCACTGGCGGAAGATCGCAGAGGATGTCGCGCGCCGCTGCAGCGACGGGCAGGCTGTGGTGCAGATCACCCTGGGGGATCCTCTGGTTTTCGCTACCAGTTCCTGCCTGACCGAAGCTCTGGCGGATAAACTCAATCCTGAGCAAATTCATCTGGTGCCGGGCATCAGCGCATTTCAACTGGTGGCAAGCTGCTTCCAGCGTCCTTTGGCCCTGCAGGAGGATCGCCTGCTGATCATGTCGGCGACCGATCTTGAGGCCGTTGAACAGGCTCTAGACCAATGCGAAACCCTGGTGCTGTTCAAGGCTGCCGGAAATCTGCCGGCGTTGCTGGAGTTGTTGCGCAAACATGACCTGCTGCAGCGGGCCAGCCTGGTTAGCGCCGGAGGACAGGGGAAACAGGAGCTACAGATCGCCGATCTGAGCCGCTGGGAGCCGAACGAACTCGGCTATATGACCACCATGATCATTCACCTCGGACAGCGTCCCTGGCAGGAGCAGTCAAGCTGATGAAATGGGGGATCACCACCGGATCCTGCGCAGCGCTGGCGGCCAAAGCGGCAGCCCTGAAACTGGTCGAGGGAGTCGAACCGGGTGAGGTTGAAATCCCCTTGCCGGATGGTGATCGTCTGATCCATGCCGTGCGAATTCTGGACGCCGACGCTGAAACGGCACGCGCGATTACCGTAAAATATGCCGGTGACGATCCGGATGTGACTGATGGCAACGATGTTATTGTCCAGATCCGTTACAATCAGATGGACGCGGTGCGTTTCTTTGCCGGGCCCGGCGTGGGAACGGTCACCAAGCCCGGCTTGGCCGTTCCCCCAGGAGAGCCGGCCATCAACCCCGGACCAAGAAACATGATCGTGCAGGCTCTCGCTGAAGTCAGCCCGCGCGGTTTCGACGTCACGGTTTCGATCCCGGCCGGACAGGAGTTGGCGCGGAAAACCTTTAATCCCCGCCTGGGGATCGTTGGTGGCATCTCGATCCTCGGGACCACTGGGCGGGTGAGGCCGTTCAGTGCCCCAGCTCTGCGAGATGCACTCAAATGCGCCCTCGACATCGCTGCCGCCGCCAAACTGAAAGATCTGGTTCTGGTCCCCGGCAACATGGGACACAAGGCGGCATTGCAACACTTTAGCGTCAATGCGGAACAGGTTATTGATGTCAGCAACGAATGGGGCTTCGTGCTCGGAGAGGTAGAGAAGTATTCCGTTAAACATGTTCTCATTGTCGGCCATTCGGGCAAACTCGGCAAACTTGCCATGGAGCAGTGGCAAACGCATTCGGCGCAATCGCAAAGTGCGGTTCCCTATATCGCTGCCTTGGGGAAACAGCTCTCCTTGACAGTGAGCAGCGAAATCAATACGGTCGAGGAATTGTTCATGAGCGCGCTGCAAAGGCCGGAACGGAACCGGCTTGGTGATCTGCTGGCAGAGCGGATTCACAGTAAAATCAGTGCTTGCTATCCAGGTATCCAGTCACTGGCGCTGGTGTTGATCAATCTGCAGGGAGAGATTCTCGGTCGCCGTGGAGACTTCTCCACCTGGAGCAAAACATGAACCCAATCCACATTGTCGGCTGCGGACCAGGGCATCCCGATTACCTGAACCCCGTGGCAACAAAAATCATCGATCAAGCTGAACTGCTGGTGGGAACGGAGCACCTGCTCGCCCTGTTTCCACCCGGTACAGAGAGCAGAATCGTCGTGGAAGGGTCGATGAACAGGGTGCTCGACCAATTTGAAAAACTGACCGACCAGCGTGTCTGTATCCTGGTCAGCGGTGATCCCGGTCTGTTCAGCCTGGCACGACTGGTTATCGAACGGTTCGGGCGTGACAATTGCCGGGTCATCCCCGGGATCAGTTCCCTGCAATTGGCCTGTGCCCGGCTGATGCTGCGCTGGGACAATCTGCTTATTCTCAGTGCTCACGGCCACCTGCCGGAAATCAGCAGTGAGCGACTAGCCGACTCAGACAAGACAGCCATTTTAGCGGGTTGCAGTCAGGCGGTTGCCTGGGTTGCCGAGCAGTGGGATAAACTGCCGGAGAATTATATGGTCGTCAGTTGCGAAAACCTCTCCCTGAAGAATGAACGCATCCACTATTTTGCGGACAGCACCGAGCTGAGGATGACGGAGCTGCCGTCGCGGACGATCCTGTTCCTGCTCAAAGAAGGACTTTTGGGATGAATTCGGGCACTTTTCATGCCGTCGGACTGGGGCCGGGAGATCCGGATCTACTGACCCTGCGGGCTGTCAACCTGTTGCGCCTGGCGACGCTGGTCTAT
Organism: Trichloromonas sp.; assembly: GCF_034006665.1. GTDB lineage: Bacteria > Desulfobacterota > Desulfuromonadia > Desulfuromonadales > Trichloromonadaceae > Trichloromonas. The sequence continues at coordinate 21,484 of NZ_JAVESI010000032.1, read as the reverse complement.
GTTCCCTTTTCCCGCCTGACCAGTCAGACATGGGTGGAAGAGGCTGTCAGGCGGTATGCGGGGCAGGACTGCATGATCTTCAAGGTTGAATTCTCTCTCGGGGAAAGCTCGGCCACGCGACAACGGCACTGGCAGGCAACGGCACGGCAGATCATAGAGCGACTGCGTCGAGGTGAAGATGCCCTGTTCGTAACGCTGGGAGATCCTCTGCTTTTCTCCACCGCGATCTACCTGATCAGAGCGCTGCGCAAGCAATGGCCGGACATTCCCATCGACATCGTTCCAGGGGTCAGTGCCTATGCGCATTGCGCCGCTTTGACCTCTTTTGCCGTCGGGGAGGGAACCTTGCCGGTCACCATTATTCCCAGCGTCACTGCTCTGGCAGAGGTTCAAACAGCCATCGAACGAGGCGGAACCCTGGTGTTGATGAAGATCGGCCGCCATCTGCCGCAGATCATCAATCTCTTGGAGGACAAAGGACTGATCGAACACTCTGTTTTTGTCGCGCGAGCCGGGTTGCCGGAGCAACATGTTGAGATCGATCTGCGCAACCTGCGCGGAGCCGAGGCAAAGACTGGCAACCTGGCGATTATCCTTGTTCACAACCAAAATGGAGAACAATGAAAGTTTATTTTGTCGGTGCCGGCCCCGGGGATCCGGAGTTGCTGACACTCAAGGCACAGCGTTTATTGAAAAGCTGCAAGTACTGTATTTATGCCGGTTCTCTTGTCAGTCCCGATGTTGTCACTGAGTGTGCTGAAACAACCAAACTTTACGATTCTGCGGGGATGACTCTGGAAGAGATGGAGGAGGTCTTCATTCAGGCCAGAGATGAGCAGGAAGATCTGGTCCGACTGCATACCGGCGACCCTTCGATCTACGGTGCCATCCGCGAGCAGATGAACAGTCTTGATCGCCTCGGCATTGACTATGAGGTTGTTCCGGGGGTTAGTTCTTTTCAGGCCGCAGCTGCTGCACTGAGTACCGAACTGACGGCACCGGAAGTTTCGCAAACGATCATCTTAAGCCGTACCTCCGGACGGACCCCGATGCCTGAAAAGGAAAAACTGGAGGTGCTGGCTCAAAGTCGTTCGACCCTGTGTCTGTTTCTTTCCGTCCATAAAATGGACGAAGTGGCCAAAAATCTGGCGCGCTTTTATGGCGAAGAGTGCCCGGCAGCCATTGTTTTTCACGCCTCATGGCCTGACCAGCAGATTGTTCGCGGAACGCTCAAGGATATCGCCGCCAAAGTTGCAACGGCAGCTATTCGCAAAACCGCGATGATCGTTGTGGGTCAGGCATTGTCACGTGATATCCCGGTCTCAAAACTCTACCATCGTCATTTCACCCATGGTTATCGTCAGGGGGAAGGTCAATGAGACTCGCTGCGATCACTTTCTCGTCACAGGGGTTGAAAATCTGCCGCCAACTGCAACAGGACATGGCCCAGCTAGAGATCTATCTTCATGATTCTGTGAATGCTGAAGACGTGATCTCTTTTTCACGCGTGATGGAGTTGACTCCCCGGCTTTTCCCGAAGTTTGATGGACTGATCTATATCGCTCCCTGCGGTGTTGTCGTTCGTTCCTTAACCGGTTGTCCGGACAGTAAATACAAGGATCCGGCAATCGTCGTCGCGGATGTCGGAGGGCGTCATGTTATCAGTCTGCTCAGCGGGCACGAAGGGGGTGCTAATGCGTTGGCTATTCGGATCGCTAACATCATCGATGCTAAACCGGTCATCACCACGACCACAGAAGCGGTTAAAGATCTGATCGTCGGCGTCGGTTGTCGGCGCGGAAAAGAATCGCAAGCGATCATCGCTGCCGTTGAGAAGGTACTCGCTGACCGTCAGCTCGCTATAGACCGGGTTCGTTATATTGCAACCGCCAGTGTCAAAGCGGATGAAGCAGGCCTTATAGCAGCCGCTGAACAGCTTGATATTCCTCTGCGGATCATCCCGGGAGACGCGATCCGCGCATGCCATTTTGATTTTAGCAGCTCTGAATTCGTTGAGCGGAATGTCGGCTTGCCCGCCGTTGCTGAACCGGCGGCACTGCTGGCTGGATGGAGGACATCATTAATCGTACAAAAGCAGGCTCTGGACGGGATCACCGTCGCAGTGGCCAGGGAAAACTGTTCGTCATTGGCATAGGCCCCGGCAATCCGCTGGATCGGACCCGGCGTGCCGAGCAGTCTATCGCCGCCTGTTCGCTGGTTGTCGGCTACACCCCTTATGTTGACTCTCTCGCCGATCTCTACTCCGACCAGGAGCTGTACACGTCCGGCATGCGCCAGGAACTGCAACGCTGCCGTTATGCCTTGGAACAGGCGGCCCAAGGACGAAACGTAGCGCTGGTGTCCTCTGGCGATGCCGGGATTTATGGCATGGCCGGGCTGGCCATGGAGATTGCCGCAGCTCAAAAGATCGAGATTCCCATCGAAGTGGTTCCGGGTGTGACTGCCGCCTCAGCAGCAGCTGCGCGGCTGGGTGCACCGCTGATGCTCGATTCAGCCATCATCAGTCTGAGCGACCTGCTGATCTCCTGGGGAACGATTGTCAAACGCTTGGAAGCGGTCGCCGCCGCCGACATGGTTGTTTCCCTGTACAACCCGCGCAGCAAAAAGCGGGTTCTGCAACTGGAACAGGCTGCCGAGATTTTCCTGCGTCATCGGCCTGAAACCACACCGGTCGGCATAGTTACTTCTATCGGAGAGGGAACGGAGACCCTAGTTTTCAGTGACCTGGGACACTTTCTTGGTGAGAAGATCGGGATGAGTTCGCTGGTGATCATCGGCAACAGCACGACCTGCTTGATTGGCAGGCGGATGGTCACGCCGCGGGGCTATGGATTGTGATTCTGCTGTTCGGCGGCACTGGAGAAACAGCTGAGCTAGCAACCGCCCTGGCCAGCTTGGGCCAACCGGTACTGGTGTCGACAGCGACGGATGTGCCACTGAATGTAGGCAGCCACCCGTTGATCGAACATATTCGTGGTCGACTGGATGAGATCGCCATGCTGGCCTTGGTGAAAAAGATGGCCATCCGGCTGCTTGTTGATGCTGGGCACCCTTTTGCGGAACAACTTCATACAACCGTTGCCCAAGTCGCCAGTTTGACGCGTATTCCCTGTCTCTGTTACCGGCGCGCCTCCCTGAGTGCTTCTGGACAGGGGCTATATTATGTGGACAGTCACGAAGAGGCAGCCAAGCTCGCAGCGTCCTTCGACAAAACGATCTTGCTGACCACCGGCTCACGCAACCTTGAACCTTATGTTGCAACAACAAAAGCGCGCAGTCTTCCCCTGTACGCCAGAGTGCTTCCCCATGCCGAGTCAGAGGCGGCCTGCGAAGCAGCAGGGCTTGCGAAAAAGGCGTGCATTTTCGCGCGTGGTCCCTTCAGCGTCGAGCAGAACCGTGATCTGCTGCGCCGACTTGGAATCGGCGTAATGGTCAGTAAAGACAGCGGTATCTGCGGCGGGGTCGAAGAAAAACTTAAAGCGGCCGCAACGGAAGAAGTTATGGTGGTGATGATCCGGCAGCCTGATTCGGTTCATAATGGATGTCATACCTTTACCAAAGCAGCCAGTTTGCTGGTAGAGGCTGAGCTTTTGTTATCCAAGCTTAACCCCTCCCGCCCCTAGCAGTCTGTCGGACTTTTGGTCCGTAAAATGATAAACTCGCCGGGAGTTGAAAATCCCTGCGAAGGTGACGTTTCCATGAGTGATATCTTCCGCCAAGTTGATCGAGACACGCTCTTCCTGCTGCCGCCATCGATGGAGGATTGGCTGCCCGAAGGGCATCTGGCCCGATTTGTGGTCGAGATCGTCGGACAGCTCGACCTGACCGCGATCAAATCTGCCTATGCCGGTCGCGGTTCCAAGGCCCATCATCCCGAGATCTTGCTGGCGCTGTTGTTCTACGGCTATGCAACGGGGGTTTTCTCCAGCCGTAAACTGGAGCAAGCGACCTATGATTCCGTCGCTTTTCGCTATATCGCCGCAAACGATCATCCCGACCACGACACCATTTCGACGTTTCGCAAGCGGTTTCTCTCCTTGCTGGAACCGCTGTTTGTTCAGATTCTCCTGATCGCCCAGCAGATGGGCTGCCTGAAGCTCGGCAAAGTCAGTCTCGACGGCACCAAGATCAAGGCCAATGCCTCCAAGCATCGGGCTCTGAGTTGGAAATACGCCGTCCAGCTCGAGGCTCAGCTCAAGGCTGAAGTCAAAGAGCTGTTACAACAGGCCGAAGAGGCCGATAACAGCGAGTTGCCGGACGGTCTGGACATCCCCGCCGAACTGAAGCGTCGCGAAGAACGCCTGAGCGCCATCGCTCAAGCCAAGGCTGAAATCGAACGCCGGGCCGCGGAACATCACGCCGAGGAGCAGGCCGAGTACGAAAACAAACTGGCCGAACGCAAGGCGAAAGAACGAGCCACCGGCAAGAAGCCCGGCGGCAAACAGCCCAAGCAGCCCGTTCCGAGGCCGAGGGACAAAGACCAAGTCAATCTCACCGATGACGAATCACGGATCATGCCGGTCTCCGGTGGTGGCTTTGAGCAGTGCTACAACGCTTAAGGCCAGTGTCGATATTGAAACCATGCTAATTGTTGGCCAACACCTCAGCCAGAACCCCAATGACAAACTGGAAATCGCACCCGCCCTTGAAGCATTAAAAACCCTCCCCGCTCAACTGGGGACGGTGAACAGCCTGCTGGCCGATGCCGGGTACTTCAGCCAAGCCAACGTCGAGAGCTGCCAGGGAGAACAAATTCTTCCCTTCATCAGCGCCCATCGCGACAAACATTACCCGAGTATTAAAGAGCGTTTCTCCGAACCTGCCCCCTTAGCCGAGACCGCCGATGCGGTCGAAACGATGAAGTATCGGTTACAGACTCAGGCGGGCCGAACTCTTTATGCCAAACGAAAATGCACGGTCGAGCCGGTGTTCGGCCTCATCAAGGCAGTCATGGGATTCCGTCAGTTCCTCCTTCGCGGGGTGGAATCCGTTCGCGGTGAATGGAACCTGGTATGCATGGCCTGGAATCTGAAGCGGTTACATGCCCTAATGGCCTAAAACCGGCCGGGGCTTCTGTTTTTGTCGTCAAAACGACGAGTTAAAAGTCAATTTGAGCAGTCGGACAAGACTGCCAATGATGATTTTCATCATCAACGGTCCTGCCGATCCGAGGCAACTTGGCTTAGACCGGCAGGCTCCTAGATTTGCGCATGACTTGGACCTTCTAATGTTGAGTGTGATTCTGTTTGCTGCTGAAAAAACCCATGAACAGAGTAAATGTTAAGGCCATGCCGTAAAAGCCAAACATGGCTTGCAACCCGGAAAGACCCAGAGCACGACCGAGAGAAAAGACCAGTGAGGCGATAGTGATACCCAGCAGCATCGGATAGCAGATGGAAAACAGCATCCATTTCACCGAACCGGACTGGAGTTTGACCGCCATGGCGGTGGCCAGACAGGGAGGATAAAGCACCATGAACAACATCAAGGACAGGGCGTGCAGGGGGGTAAACCCCGCTTCACTTTTGGCCATACGTTCTTCGAGGGTTTCACCATCGCTTTGCTGCTCGTAAAGAGCGCCCAAGGTGGCAACGCTGCTTTCCTTAGCCGCCAGAGAGCTCAGTAGGGCAACATTGACCCGCCAGTTGAACCCAGCCCACTGGGTGGCGGGCTCCAGCCACTTGCCGGCCATACCCAGAAAGCTGCGGTCGATGCGCTCCTTGCGCATCGACCGCAACAAACCCTTGCGTTCTTTGACCAGTTTTTTAAGGGCCCGGTTGACCTTTTTCGCCTCTCTGTCCTCATTCGGCTGCACCAGTTGGAAAAAAAGTGGGTTGCGTACCTCGAATTCGGCGTTTAGACCGGCAACTGCGGCGGAGCTTTTGGCAATCATCCTCTTGTCTTTATAAGACTCCCAATAGCGCACCAGATCCATCAGCCCGTCTCCAGCGAGGGCTTCGGCATAAGGCGTGTTGCGGTTTATTTTTGCGAAGTCCGCTACCGCCTCGTCTTTCCGGCTATGGTAATAAGCCATGCGTTCGGCGCCGATGCCCGGAAATTGCAGCAGAACAAAAATGACCACTGCAACCGCGACGACGATGGTAGTGATCTTACGTATAAACAGCCAGACCCGCTCGAAGGCGCGACCCAGGACTCCGCGCAGGGAGGGGATGTGATAGGGTGGCATCTCCATGACAAATGGAGAGGTTCCTTTGTCCCGAAGCACGGTCATTGTGAGCAGCTTGGAGACCGGCAGCACCAGCAGCAAGCTGATGGTGGAAATGAAAAACATGGCCAAGCCCTTGTGAGCAGCAAAATAGATGTTGATCAACAGAACGTAGAGAGGCACCTTGGCCAGGCAGTTGAGCAGCGGAATGATCAGGATGGTGGCCATCCGCGAACGCTCATCGGGAATCCCTTTGCAGGACATAACCCCCGGCACCGCACATCCACCGACATAGATGCCGCCCAGCACCATGGGCAGGGTGGACTGGCCGTGCAAGCCGTAGCGGCTGAACAGCCGATCCATGATAAAGGCCATGCGGGGCATGTAACCACTGTCTTCCAATATGGCGATGAGACCGAACAGGATAAAAAATATAGGGATGTAATTGAGCAGAGCGTTGGCGCTGTCCACTACCCACAAAGTAAAAGAGCAAATCAGGGGGATCTCTATAAAACCCGGTTCAGGAAGCAGCGCTTCGGCCAGCATGCGCAGCTTGGCCAGAATGGGCCAAGTGTAGTTGGTGACATGATAACCCTGAACTATGGCCAGATAGTAGAGCAGCCAGATAACACCCACCATGACGACTGGGCCAAACACGCGGTGGCAGATCAGGCTGTCTATTCTATCCGACAGCGGCCTTTTGGCATCGACCGGAAGGGTCAGGCAGGTTTTGGCGATGGTTTCCGCCGTCTGGTAGCGGTGCCGAGCAATATGCATCTCCGGCTTTTCGCTTTGCTCTTTCTCAAAGGCCACCCGCGACGATTCGATAAAGCCGATCAGCCCGTCAGCGGTGGTCAAATTGCCGCGAAGCACCTGCAGAACCTCGCTGTCGCCTTCCATAAGCTTGATGGCCAGCCAGCGCAGCGGATAACGTTCCGCCAGGCTGCTCTCCGTCGACAGTCGCTCGATGATGTCCCGCAACAATGGTTCCATTTCGCCATAGTCGATATGCAGAGTCGAAACCGGCCGGAGCGCCGCCACCGTTCTCACGATGGCGTCACGCATCTCCTGTTTGCCCCGCCCACACTTCATGCAGGTAGGCACCACCGGAATGCCCAACTGGCGGGAGAGCGCATCGACGTCGATTTTCATGTCGCGGTTGCGAAGGACATCCATCATGTTGAGATTGAGAATGACCGGTATCTCCATCTCCAGCAACTGAACGGTCAAGTAGAGACAGCGCTTGAGATTGGAGGCGTCTATGACGTTGACTGTAACCGATGGCTTTTCAAGGAGGATGAAGTCCCGCGATACCCGCTCTTCGGGAGAGTAGGAGGTCAGGCTGTAGGTGCCCGGCAGGTCCACCACCTCGACCTTGCGACCGTCATGGCTGTACCAGCCGGTCATCTTGTCCACCGTGACGCCAGGGTAATTCGCCACATGCTGGCTGGCTCCGGTCAAGGCGTTGAACACCGTGGACTTGCCGCAATTGGGTTGACCGGCTAGGGCCACCAGGGTTTTGTCGCTATCCACATCTCACCCCACCTCCACGAATCGGGCCTCGTCGTGTCGCAAACTGACGTAATAGCCCTCTATTTGCACTTCCATCGGGTCATTGAGGGGGGCATTGCGGATAACTTTCAAATTCTGACCGGGATAAACGCCCATGTCCATCAGCCGCTGCCCCAGTTTATCCCAAGCCGAGATCTTTTTGATGATGCCTTCGCTGCCCGGTTTCAACTGATCCAATGTCATACAGAATCTCCTTTCGCATGCCCTGTCGCATTGGGCGAGCCTTAAGGGCTCTTCGCCACCCGACGCCGGGCTGCTACGGCATCCTCGGGCCGATTGACATTGCGGTTACCGTATCGCCTGCCGACGATTAGTTGAGCAAACATGTGTCACAACCTGCTGAAAATAAAAAATTTTTGTGTTTTACCATGAATAAAGTTGGGCTAGTGATATTAAAAATAATATTCAATATCGTAAATGCAGGTGGGAATGAGAGCCAAGATATTTGTGGCCGGCCATAACCATAATAGCAAACTTGATTTTTACGAGAAGCGATATTGTTCCGGTGAATTAATCAGGACGTTTGTTGTTAAATTACCATTTTCATAAAAGGAGTTTCTTGATCCAATGGGTTAACCAAGAAATTGTTCTGGCCTATGATCCATCGAAAACGGCTTGGCGGATCTGAGTAATTGATGCAGGTTTTCGCAAAACTGTTACTTTCTGCATTTCGAGGAAAAGACGATAGTCGGGGCGCAGAGAAGCAGTCAAAAAAATATATTTTCCTCTCGGAGCGACCCCAAGACGAAGAGCCTGTATATACATATCGATGCCGTCCATGATTGGCAGGTCGATTTCGGAAATAACTGCATCGAAGGTTTTCCTGCGGAGATGGTCCAATCCCTGTCGGCCATCTGATGCAATATCCACTTCGGCCTCATATAGCAAAATGCTCCTGATCAAATCGGACAGAGCAGGGTCTTCTTCGACAACCAGAACCTTAGGTTGACCGAGTGTCGACACGAGGCGATGCTTTTCCAAGGGCTGCGGCCCACGGGGGGGGAGTAACCAAAAATTCATGGATAGCCTGCAAATGGTTTGGGATTTTCATTTTGGCCCTGGCGTAGGGTGAATTATCGTCTTTGACATTGAAAAGGGACTCTCGGCAAGCCTGATCATTTCTAAAACGACGATCGAGCTCAACCTCATTCTTGGAGAAAGCTTCAAACATGGCCATCCTCCTTCTGATGGCAAGAAGCCAGCGTATCGCTGCACAGTGACAGATTATGTCTCCGGCTAAATCTCTGGAGTGAAGTGGGTAACCAGATTCTTTTTTTCTTCCTGCCGCATTTTTCGGATATTTTTGTCCTGTTCCCCGGGAAGAACGGTTCCCCATAGGATCATTTTGTAAGGCTCCGGCTGGCCGAACAGTTCGTCCGCTGGTACATGTGGGAATTCCAAGAGAATCTTCTTCATATACCTGTGCAGCCTGTCCGATTCTTCGTTGGTGATGGTCTTGTCTTTCTGTTTCTGTTTGAGTAGATAGAAGTCGGCGGGAAAATTTTCCGGAAGCAACTTTATTTCCACAGCCTGGCAGGTCGATTTTTTCATCAGAAGGAAATCGAATCCGTCACGTGATTTTCCCATATTCACGGGAGGCCAGGTCTTTTTCGCCGGGTTGTCACCTTTCATGACGAGATCGATGAAATCCTTGACCCCAGCCGCCGACGTTCTTGAGGTGATGAGAAGGTCGTCCCTGTCGGGTGTTTCCCCAGGGGAAAGCCGTTCAATGCCGTACTGCACCGCCCGATAGGCGATCGTCACGCCCGGACATTCATGCCCATGAAAGGCGAAGGCCCGTTCGAGCGTTATGCACTGCTCCTTGCCGTCGACCTTCAGTTTTATGGGAGAGACCGACGGTTTCCGTATCATAACACCGTGTTTCTCGTGGCATGCCATGCAGTCTCCAGCCAGTACTTGCTCCGGCGATATCATGAGTACGGCGAGCAGAACCAAAAGACCGAAAAGCGGCGTCATCCTTGAAAAAAAGAAATTTAGTCTCATCACTTTGCTTGTTTTTTTCGGCATTTTCATTGAATATCCTTTTCGTTGATTTTCACCACATGTCCGGGGCCAGCATCAAAAACAAACACGAAAGGCAACTCCGGTTTCTTGAAGGTGTATTCGCCAATCGCATCCATTTCCCCTTTCAGAAGTACTTTTCCTACGACGTCTTCAACGCGCGCCTCCATGCCGACCGCCGCCGACCCGTCGGAAAAACCACCTTCGCAGGTTATCGTGTCGTCCCCGTTGTCGAAACAGGAGCACAACGGCGAATGGGCGATCGCCTGTCCCCCCATGAAAAATCCTGCCGCGAGCGCGATACCTAACAAAAGTCCCTTTTTCATAAGCTTCTTTTCCCTTTCCTGTGTTTTGATCCGTTCACAATTTCATCGATGCCGTACCGTTTGTTCAAAAAATTTCCCACATAGACAAGATGGGCTGGAAGCTTTTCTCCCTTTATCTTGTCCTGTATGGTTGCGAGCGTCCCATGGACGATTCGTTCCTTTCCCCTGTATCCCGCGTTGATGACAATAGCGACAGGGTTATCCGTCGGGTAGTAACGCTGGAGATTTTCCGCTATTTCGTCGATATCCAGATGCATGGTGAAGAAAACCGTGCCGGTTCGCGCTTGCGCCAGGGTATAGATGTCAAGGCCGTTGCTGAGTGTTAGCTGTTCATATTAGCCATTCGATCCCGCCAGGCGGGGTCGTAAGTATCTGTTACAATTCAGTAGTCGAAGGAAATCCCGGCATACCAGAACATCGGATCCAAATCCGTGCCGACATTGAAAACGTTATCCACTCCGGTAAAAACCTTCAGCTGCCGGGTGATGTTTCTGGCCGCATAGGCGTCGACCAGCAGAACGTCATCCTCCATTTCGTCGGTATAGTAGCGTTCACCCATGTAGTTGAGCCGGATGTTCGCCGCCCATCCAGCACTCGGCTGGCAATAGCTCAGCTTAAGGCTGCCCTTGTAGTCCGGGCGACCCTCTAGATCCTTGCCCGTGTCCTTGTCTTCGGTGTCTAGGTAGGTCATGTTGCCTGCCATCGCGAAACCGTAGGGCAGCTTCAGACGGCCCTCGAACTCGACGCCCTCCATAGTTGCCTCGGAAATGTTCTGGTAGCGGTAATAATCCTTGCGGTTTTGTTTCATGCCGGTGGAGGCATAGTAGACGGCGTCGATGAGATCGTCGAATTCGTTGCGGAACCACATGAGGCGCCCCTGAAAGGGACCATACTCCCCTTCGATACCGGCCTCGTAGCTGTCCGAGATTTCTGGATCGAGATTCCGGTTGGGCTCATAGATTTCCCGGCCCCTTCGCATGTAGGTTGGGACATACAGTTCCATGAAACCAGGCGCACGAAACCCCCGGCCGTAGGATGCCTTCAGCCGGAGATTGTCCATCAAGTGGTAGGCCGCGGATGCGCGGGGCGTCCATTCGGAGGCAAAATCGGAATGATGGTCCCAGCGGCAACCGAGTACCAAGTAGAGGGGATCGATGATCTGGTACTCGTCTTGGGCGTAGACGCTGAGATTCTGGACGTCGTCGTCCAGACTGGCGTCGTCCTTACGGCCTTCGACGCGGTATTCGCTGCCCACCGTCACTAGGTGACGGTCGAAAAACAGTCCGCTGATCCGGCTCTCGACCTGGTCCAGCCACCGTTCGGAATTGGATTCGTCGCCGATGGTGCCGGGGATCATGGAAGTCGCAGGATCGATATCGATATCGTTTTTCTGCTCCGAGTGGTTCCAACGCAGCATGGTTGAAAATCGGTCCAACTGGCCGTCATATTGAAGAAACCCGTTCCACCGCTCGTCATCGACCATTCGCTCCCGGTCCATGTTTTCGAGATCCCGCAGGCCCTCAGTTTCCAGTTCCGTGGTTTCGAAACCCGCTAGTAGCGCATGACCTTCGCCGAGGCTGAAGGTAAAGCGGCCGCCGGCCGATTCCAACTTGAACGTGTCGCTGTCCTGTGGCGTGACGTTGTCGCGGTCAAAACCGTTGCGCTTCTGGTAGCCGCCCGCGAGAAACGTACCGAAGCGCTCCGAGGACTTGCCAACATAGCCGCGCCCGATGGTTTCCTCGCCCTCATGGTAGCTGTTCTGACCGTACTGGGCCGTGGCGCCCAAGGCCAGGTTACGCGTGGGCTGGCGGGTGATGATGTTGATCACGCCGCCGATGGCGTCACTACCGTACAGGGCCGAGGCCGGACCCCGCACTACCTCGATATGATGGATCAAGTCCACGGGCACCTGCTCCAGACCGAGCAGGTCCTTGAAACCCGCAGCCAACCGACGACCGTCGATCAGCACCAAGGTATGTTTGTCGCCCGTGCCGCGGATGCTCGGCCGCATCTGGCGCCCCGTTTCCGTTGTCACCACCAGGCTGGCGGCCTCATCCAGCGCTTCGGCCACGGTTTGCGCGTTCATTTCCTCAATTTCCCGGGTGCTGATGACTTCAATCGCCCCCGGCGCGTCCTTCATGATCTTTTCCGTCATAGTGGCGGTGACCACCATCTCCTCGGCATCGAACACCTCCCGGTCGTCGCGAATCTCGTCGGCCCCGGCCCGACCCGCCAGCATCACGACGAAAAGCAGGCTCATCATTGCAAAAGCATTCCTCATCAGCTGTCTCCTGCATGGTGATTTTGTTCGTATCTATTGGAAAGATTGTCTTGTGGAACCTCCTTCCTTCCAGACCATTTCAATAACGAGATTATAAGATCGGGCGCAATTAATCCGTGACCTAGATCACGAAAATGAATATCGATTTCATTTTCTAGTAACTATTCAGCACGAAACTTGGAAAAAGTTCTCCTGATTAACGACTCACTTCCCCTGCGGGGGCGTGAGTCGTTAATCAGGTTGTGGAAAAAAACTTGTCCAGATACGCGCCATAAAAAACACCAGGACCACGCTATCCTTGGTCGTTTTGGCCGATGGCCGGGAGCTACTTTCATTCCAGCAGCCGGTAAGTGATTGGAACCCGTATCCTGAATTCCTTATCGAATAGCAACCCCCGGGGGTTGAATTTCTTTTTGACCTGTTCCATGGTGCCCTTCGCCGCCTTTTCGAATATCGCGCTACTGGCCGATTCCACCTCGAAACCGGTGATCGCCCCGTGGCGGTCGACTTCGATCGTCATGCAGGCTTGGCCCTCGAGATTCATACGCCGGGCGTTGTAAGGATAATATTTCTCTTCGCCGATCAGAGCGGTCAACTGCTGCAGGAGCTTGCGTTTTCCATCTACTTGGCCAGCTTGGATAACGGATGTCTTTGGCTTCGGTGGCGAAAGGACGGGCACCTCGGCCATCTCCGTTTCAGTCTGCGCGGATCCCTCAGGCTTGCTATTCAAAAGAGCGGGTTCGTTGTCCAGCGGCTTCGGTTCAGGTTCTGGCTGCGGATGCGGCTTGGGCTCAGGTTGCTGTTCAGGTTGTTGCTCTGGTTGCGGCTTGGGCTTGGGCTTGGGCTTGGGCTTGGGCTTGGGCTTGGGCTTGGGCTTGGGCTTGGGCTTGGGCTTGGGCTTAGGCTTGGTTAGGGTCGGCGTGCTGGGTGCGGGGACCAACGGCTTTACCTGGCACAGCTGCAGACGCACGGCGCTCATGTCCACCTGCCGCACCGGAGGCGGCGGGTCGCTACGCAGCGGGGCAGCCGCCAAGCAAAAAGCGAGCGTCAGGTGAATGACCAGCGAAGCCCCCAGACCGACCTTGCGGCACCGGCTCTCAGTCCGATTGGTTCTCGCCGGCTGTCGTGACAATGATATCCTCCCGCTTACGGGTCTTGACCTGGTCGATGATGCGGATGAAGGGTTCGAAGGGGGCTTTTTTATCTACTTGAAAATTGACTGCTGATCCGGGGTGACGGTCAAGGATGGTAAGCAGATCCTCCAGGGATTGCGGTCCGCCCTCGGCATGATACTTTCCAGTGGCGTCGATGGAGATCACGAGCCAGTCCTTTTTCGGTTGAGCGGCCTGGGCATGGTCCACGGTGGGAAGGTCGACTTCGATACCCGGCTTGACGAAAACCGTCGACAGCACGAAGAAGATCAGCAGCATGAATACGACATCGATCAGCGGTGTCAGATCGATGCCGTCCTCTTCGGACGGGTCGTTGAACAGATCAAAGGACATCTTGCGCCTTCCCCTTGATGGCCGTGGGAGCGCCAACCGGGTACCGGGGCTGCTTTTCCACATCGGCGAACAGCGTGTTTTTAAGCGAGAGGGTGGTACCGTTCTGCTCTTCGAGAGCTTTAATGGTCTGATAGCCGAATTCGACGGCTTCGATGCGGAATCCTTTCAGCTTCAGGTTGAGGTCGTAATAGAAATAAAGGCAGGGCACTGCCACACACAGGCCCATGATGGTGGTCAGCAGGGCTTCCCAGATGCCACCAGCGAGCAGTGCCGGTTCTGGGGATGTCTTTTCCGCCAACACGTGAAACACCCGGACCATCCCCAGCACTGTGCCAAGTAGGCCCAGCAGGGGCGCGGTGACGGAAATCAGACGCACGTATGTTATATGCCGTTGCACCTTTTCGAAATTGCGATGAAACAAGTAAGCGACTTCGGCCCGCAGGTCCTCGGAATGGGCGGCGTGGGCGTGGCGGATGTTGTAGACGATGTTGATCAGTGGGTTGGCCAGGTTCCAGCCATTATCATTCACCACTTTTTTGCCGTTGTGCAACTTGTCCATAAAACGTCGGAATTCCCGTCCGGTCAGAAACAGAAACACCCGCGTTTTGATGCTGATATACAGGCCGTACACCGACATACCCGCCAGCACCACGCCCAATGGCCCGGCTTTGCCGAAAAACTCCATGATTGCCGTTGTCCCAAGCATAAAATAGGGCACCTTTCCTTCGGGCCCCGGGGGATGTTCCTCCCACAGCCCGCCAAATCAGCTGGTTGCAGCCTGCCGACTGTTCAATCGGATCGCAAAACAATCGTGATTGCCTTTTTATTCCATTGCGATTGCGGGGTCGGTGATTTGTGTCACGAAATTGAAAATTATTTTCACTATCTATGGATTTGCCCTGATCCAGACGGTGTTGCGGTGAAGGAAGCTGTTGTTTTCCGATTTGAACAGTGTCCGGAAATCGCAATAGCTTGGTGGCGGGTCAACATCTCCTGAAGCGCCTCAACCATTCGTTGCTTGCCTGCGGTGGATTCGAAAAGAACGGTTCGGAGCGGGATCTTTTCTATCGTACAGAAAATCAGTTCCGCAGCGGCGTCCAGATCCTGCACGCGGTAGTCGAAGTGTTCGGTGCGCAGAAATATCACGAGGGTGCCAATCAGACGTTTTCCCCTTCGAAACATTGCTGTCTCGGAAGGTATCCGCCATTTTTATGCTGGGACCGATTTCGGTGGGATTTTCACGGCGGAGCGGAGACCATGCATTTTAGGACCGCGCCTTGCCGGTTATGCCTCTGTCCCGAGAGGCGCGTTGTTTTGGAAAGATTTGTGTCCGCTGCAGGTTCCTTTTGCCGATCTGGTAGTAGGCTTCATGGCAGGATGTTGCCGCCATTTTCCCGGACAATATGTCCCGGACCGCCATCCAGGATCACGGTGAAGGGTGTCTGTGGCTTTCTGAAGGTATATTCGCCGTCCGGGCCGAAAACGCCCTCGTACAGGACCTTGCCATCCTTTGTTGTCTCCCGGATCGCAGAGCCCTCGGCGGAAGAGCCGTCGGAATATTCGGCGGAGCAGACAATGTGCCCTGCTCTTCGGCGAAGCAGGCCATGTAAGGGGTGTGCGCCCAACCTGCAGATGCACAGAACAGCAGCCCGCCGAATACCGGTCGAACTTCCCCGATTTTAAAAAAATCGACGTCCATAATTCCTCCGTGACGGGACTTGTTATTCGGCGAAGGTCCACCGTGCTCACTTTTGACTAGTTTTGGCCCAAAACACTTCAAGACCGATAGACTGTTGGACAATAACAATTGTCACGAAACGAAACTATGGTAAGGTATTCGGCGCCAAAAGGCAGTGGCATCAGTTGAAAAGGAGAGTATAGATGGTCGTCATAACCGGTGGCGCCGGCATGATCGGCAGCGCCATTATCTATGAACTGAATCGGCGGGGCCGGGACGACATCCTGGTGGTGGATCATCTCGGCACCGGAGAGAAGTGGAAAAACCTGCGCGCCCTGCGGTTTCGGGATTATCTGGAGAAGGAAGTTTTTCTCAGGCAGGTTTCCACTGGAGAGGTCTTTGGCGGGCAGCGGATCGAGTCGATCCTGCATTTGGGGGCCTGCTCCGCCACTACGGAGCGGGACGCCACCTATCTGGTCGAAAACAACTTTGCCTATTCCAAGCAGCTTGCCTGCTTTGCGGCGAAAAACGGCATCCGCTTCATCTACGCCTCCAGCGCTGCCACCTACGGCGACGGCTGCCGGGGATTTCTGGACGACGAAACCGCGCTGGAAACCTTGCGGCCGCTCAACATGTACGGCTATTCCAAGCATCTTTTTGATCTTTGGATCAGGGACAACGGGTTGATGGAGAATATGGTCGGCTTGAAATACTTCAACGTCTTCGGGCCGAACGAGCATCACAAGGGCAATATGCGCTCAGTGGTCCTCAAGGCGTATGAGCAGATACTCACCACTGGCACGCTCCGGCTCTTCAAATCCAACCGGAACGATTACGCCGACGGCGAACAGCTACGCGATTTCATCTACGTGAAAGACGCCGCCGCTATGACCCTGCATTTTCTGGACAAACCACACATTGGTGGCATTTTCAACATCGGTGGCGGCGAAGCAAACAGCTGGAATCGGCTGGCTGCCGCGGTTTTCAACGCCCTGAATCGGTCAATCGCCATCGAATACATCGACATGCCGACGGAGATCGGCGACACTTACCAGTACTACACTCGCGCAGACATCACCAAATTGCGTCGGTCCGGTTATGATCGTGCGATAACGGTACTCGAATCCTCAGTGGCGGACTATGTGACAAACTATTTGCTGCCGGGAAAACACCTCGGAGACCAGTAGGCTGGCATCGCTGTTGGAAGCCGGGTGGTCGGACCTTACGTCAGGCGCTTGTCAATCAATCCTTCTAGGAGTCTGTCAAACTTTCCCGATTTTTAAAAAATCGCCATCCACAATTCCTCTGTGATGGGACTTCTTATTCGACGAAGGGACCGTGCTTACTTTTGACTAGTTTTGGCCCAAAGCACTTCAAGACCCGACAGACTGCTAGCCGCTAGAGGCCGGCCCGAACACTGAACACAACGGCAAAGAATTGCCCTAGGACACTGCCATCTTGGTTCAAGCCCGGGGTATGAAGTAAACCTCTGTTCCATCGACCCGACCACACTCCGGGCGGCCCTATCAGCAGGGTTTCCCAGTTTGCTTGGCAGCGGAATGCACGGTCGCAACCACGGCGCATAGCCACGTGAAACGTGCATTGCCTGTCATCTCCTTTATCCCACCACCGCCCGCGGAGTCCTGCTTCGGGCCCGCCACCTCCCCTAGCACGATCGTTACTGAAATAGCCGACGGCCTAGCCATTGTGAAGCATGTTGCCGTTCTGCTGTCGTCCGCTGAGTGAGCGCATCCATTCGGTCAGCATGGAAAACGCTTTTTTTCTCTATTTGAAAATAATTTTCAATTTCGTAATTACAATCACCATATGATCCGTTTTTTTCTGGTAATGTCCATGCTCGTAGACAATTTCTAATTGAATTTGGTTTTCATTTTCTATTAGTATCGGGCAAAGTTTTTTGCATCAGATCATTTCAGGAGATCCTTCATGCAACCTGTTTCTCCGTTTCCCGCACCTGACCGCAGCCGCCGCTACCTGCCTCCGCTTTCCAAAACAGCGGAAAATCGAATGCGAAAAATTTCATGCTGCAACCGGCTGGGACTGACCACTGATTTCCCCGACGACCCGGATGCGCTGGTTGTCTTTCTGTCCCTGGAAGCCGCCGAAGTTCTGGCGGAAATCAAGCCGGCCAGCATAATCCGGCTCATTGATCGCCAACAGCCTTACGGCCGCAACCTGTCACTTCTCTGGCGTTCCTTCAGCGACTCCCGGCTGGCCGACAGCAAATTACAGACGATTTCACGCCGGGAAAACGGTGGTGGGAACCTCCTGCTCTTCTTCACTGAAAAGCAGCTGTACCGGCAATTGAGAGATCCTTCGGTACCGACATTTCTTCGACAACTGGGCCTATCCATCTGCTTCCGATCTACCAAGCACCCTGGCCGAACTGCAGCGCCGCTTCCACACCGATTCCGGCCTGCCCCACGAAATCGGCGTCTTTCTTGGCTATCTCTTGAAGAATGTGGCCGGCTACATAGAACACACCGGCCAACCCTGCAAAGGCTGCCAAGTACGGCGCATAGTGAACATTTTATAGATTGCCTTAACCGCATGACAGAGCATATGGGGACCACCCGTAAGATTATGTCTCTTCTTTGTACCGCCCCGACCACAGTTTGATCGGAAATGTACATTGAAAACCGCGACGAAAGGAATCATCTGCCATGTCCATCCCCAAGTCCATCCTGATTATCGGCGCAGACCGCATCGGCGCTCTTGTCCCCCGGCTTGAAAAACTAGGAACCAGCCGCATCACCCATTGGTCGGCACGCAATGACAAAACGGCCAAAAACATCATTCCCGCCCACATTGAGCTGGTGGTGTTCTTTACCGATTTCCTGAACCACACAGCCGCGCGCAAGCTCAAGTCACAGGTCAAGCAGTTGGGTCTACCGGCCCTCTATTGTCGCCGCTCCTGGAGCGAACTGGCCGACCAGATGAACCAGTTACCCTTGCAATAACAACCCTCCGGCGACCGCCTCTTGTCGTGCCATCCACGGCTCTCTTGTAATCGCATGACCATTTCGTATAGGAGGAAAATTTCATATGAAGGGCCCAGAACAAAGCACGAGTTGTCCATCGGACGTCGATAAACATTGGCTCCCCCCCGGCCTCCAGTTGGGCGACTGGCGCCAGGCGGCTGCAGCGCCGATCTTCTCCGGGCTGCCCGCCAACGTGATTATGGAGGCTCTCAAGTTCGGCCGCCTTCGCTGTTTTGGCAAAAGTCAGCAGGTCTTTTCGCCAGACTCTCGCCCTCAGGCTTTTTTGCTGGTTCTAAAAGGGCGAATCAGACTGTTTTATCTTGATCGGAACGGGGAAGAGCGGCCCATGCGCTTTGTCGGCCCCGGCGACCTGCTCTGTCCTCCCTTGGAGGCGGAGCCGCCCAAAACGCTGCAATCCGCTTTCGGCGAATCCGTGGAAAACCTGCGCCTACTGATGCTGCCCGCCGCCTGTTTCCTGCAAATGCTGCAAGATCACTTTCCCCTGGCCCGCAATCTCATCTCTCAGCTGGCGACATCCTTGGAACAGACCTGCCAGCAGGCCTGTCTGTGCCAGGCGCGCTCAGCGCCGGTTCTGGTTGCTCGCTATCTGATGGAACGCTTGCCGGAGCACCGGGACTCCATCAACCTGCGCCCGATCTGCATGACGGCTCAGGAAATGGGCATTGCCCGCGAGACCTTGTCCCGCGCCATCGCTGGCCTGTACAAACGCGGACTGATCAATTATTGCCGAGGCACGGTTATGGTGCTCGATCGCCCCGGCCTGAGGGACTTGGCCTCGAACCTGTGAAAACCTTCCGGCTCAATGGTCTGCATGGCTTTCCAAGCATGTCCCATAGATTCCAATGTAATGCATTCGTAAATCCGATTCGTCATGCCCGATAGAGTGTTCGGAAATAAACGATTTCAATGATTTACAGGTTTTATTCCCGACAAACATTGTCCCGGAAATGACTTTTTGCGAAATCATTAAAAAACCAAGGAGACTGCAATGTACTATAGATTCCTAATAAATAAACCTTTTGCAACGCTGTGTGCGGTAGCGCTGTTTACGTACATTTCTCCGTCCATTGCCACGGCGAAAGCGAAAAACCAAACGGATCAGTTGATACTGGACAAGATAATTATCTCCGCTACCAAGACGAAGCATACCCTTGGAGACGTTCCGGTAGATGCGGAGGTGATTACTCACGAAGAACTGGAAAAGAGACAAGTCAAAACAGTCCAAGAGGCGCTTAAATATCTGCCCGGGATCAAAATCAGCGAGACATCAAGCAGTTGGGGCGACAAAGGAAAAATCCAGATTCAGGGGCTCGACGAACGGCACACTCTGATCCTAGTGGACGGGCAGCGCTATCTGGGCGGTCACGGCGACGCGGCCGACCTGCAGTCCATTCCCCTCGACATGGTGGAGCGGATAGAAGTGGTGAAAGGCCCGGCCTCCGCCCTTTACGGCAGTGATGCCTTGGGAGGGGTGGTCAACATTATTACCAAAAGCGCTCCAAAGAAATATTCGCTCTCCCTCTCACCCTCCTTCGGCACCCGGGCCACGCAGATCCACGAGACAACGGCCGGGTTCGGCGCTGGTGGGTTCAGCAGTTTGCTGGGGTACACCTACCGGGAATCCAACGGGGTGAAGAAAGAGACGGACGAGTACCACGAACACCTCTTCCAAGGCAGCCTCGGGTATTCCTTCACGCCCGATTCGCAACTGACGGTCAAACCTTTTTTTTCCGAACACTTCATGGAATACGAATCGCGCAGGCAGAAGCGAGGCGGGGTCAATAGCCTGTGGGATTGGGCGCCAGACGAGGTGTCCAATCTGAAATTGCGGGGTTCCTATTTTAATTACCAGCACACCACAGGAAACCGAAACTCCGACTGGGAAACGGACAGCTATGAAGGAGAATTCACCTACAACCGGATGGTTTTCAACCGGCACATGCTGTCCGCGGGATATCAGTTCTTTAAAGAGGAAATTACCGATCATGGGAAGGGTTACGAGGCGGATCAGGATCTGCACAGTTTCTATATTCAAGACGAGATCGACATTCATCCTTTGGTGATCGTTCTCGGTACCAGAGTCGACTGCCATGACCGCTGGGGTACGGAGGTCAATCCCAAACTCAGCCTACTCTATGCCGTTACCGACAAGTTCAAGATACGCGCCTCGGTCGGCACAGCCTTCAAAGGTCCCAGTCTCGTGAAGCTGTACGGGGATTTATGGCGGATGGGGCCGTATGTGGTCTACTCCAATCCCAATCTGGATCCGGAAAAGTCGATCGGCTATCAACTCAGCTTCGAATATGCCTTTTCCGAACGGTTCTTGGCCAAACTCGCCCTATTCAAAAACGATATCGACGACCTCATCGACTCCTACACCGTACGCAGGGGAAAACCGCCCTTTGGCATGTACTGGCGGAACATCGACGAGGCAATAACCCAAGGGGCAGAGCTAAGCCTGACCGCCCGGGTCACGCAGGGGCTGACCGCGCGGGCGGGCTATAACTATCTGGATACCGAAGACAAGAACCTCCACAGGGAACTAACCTACCGTTCGCGGCACAAGACCTTCCTTGAACTTAATCAGCGATTTGCCGAAATTGGCCTGGATTTGAATTTCGCCGCCGAATACCGCGGATGGCGATATGACGACGACTATGAGCAGCTGGGCGGCTATTTTATCTGCAACCTAGCGGCCACCAAGGATATCGGCGACCATTTTCAAATATTTGCCAAGGCGGACAATATTCTGAATAAACGAAATATGATGCAATCGCGAAAAAAGCTCACGCGGCTTGAGGCATGAGCCAACCAATTCGGTTGTTGCCGGGCCGAAAGGCCTCGGCAAAATGTCGTAGATATCCCCGCAGCGGTCTTAATGGCTCTTTGA
>NZ_JAVESI010000080.1:0-7089 GCF_034006665.1 Trichloromonas sp. | reverse complement strand
GTTTCATAAAATTCACCCGCCAAGTGAGTTTTCGACGGGCTAGATGGTAGCATAAATAACAAAGAAAATCAATAGCTTATCTGCATTCGCTGAAATTCTTCTGATTGTGATCTTACGGATTCAGGTTGGAGGCTCGACCCCACAGTCCCGAGACGACCAAAAACCCGGATGTGGGAGCCGATCCAGTCGGACAGCCCTTGCGTCCAGGTCGCCTCGGCAAAGGTCAGGTTGCTGTTGCAGCCCATGCCCCCGACGAAGATCTGGGCTTCTCGGATATCCCCCGTTGAAATGCCTCCACGATGGCCAGGGTCGACCCGCTGTAGCCGACAATAAAACTTGTCTCCGACGCGGTGCTCCTGGCACATGGAACGATCCAGCTTCTTGCGCCGCTGCCGATAGAGTTCGCAGAACTGGCTGGACTGGTCCCCGGAAGGTCCCCCCCCTTGTGCTCCTGCCAGGGCAGCATGAGGGTGAGAGGCTTGTAGCGACTCTGTTCAGGCATCACCCTGGCCGGATGGTTCCGGAATGCTGGCCGGAATCGAATCGGAATGCCGGCCGGATTCCCGTCGGAATCGTGGCCGGTTTTGTCCGGAATCCGAAACTGCCGCCCCCCATCCCTCTATCTCCAGCAGCCGTCACAGGACCGACGACGGCTCAAAGATGACGCGACATCTTCCCAACAACGACCGCAGGCATCATGGCAAACAAGATCAAATCGCCGTACGGAAATACGCCAGGGTACAAACCCCTCTGCAGGCATCTCCCGGAGTTCGCAGCCCGAGGGGCCATTTCTCAATATGACGTGGATCACCTGATCAGCATTCTCGGTGATCCCCATTCACTTCAATCCCTCCTGTTGGTGCTTGAGAACTTCGCGGAAATCGCCCGTCGGACATCCGGTATCTGCAGTAGCGGCGGGTTTTTATTTTTGGACGAATTGATCAGAGAGGCCAAGACAACCGGCCAGATCCTGATTCGCGGGAAGGATATCTTCGAAACTAAAATCGGATTACTCGCAGGACGAGAGGGGAATCGCGAGGATTCTTTCCGCGGGTTGGTTGGCACGAGCCCGCTTTACGCGCGAATGGGCCTTCTCCCCGAGAACAGGCTTTATTGCCCCCAGTTCTACCTTCTGATGGCGGAGATCCTCGTCGCCCATCTCTTGACCCGCAGCCAAGGACGCAGCGACAGCCTCAAATCCCCGCTGGTCCAGGCGCTGGATGCGGTCCAAACCCTCACACGGACAGAAGATCTCGTCTACTTCCCCCTCGACGAAACATCCCCGCAAATTTATTGCGCACAGTTGGAATCCCACCCTGAAAAGACTCTCGTCAGACCCATTATCAGGTACCTGGAGCGGGCCACGTCTCTAAGCCTTTCCAACGAGATCAAGACGAGAAACACTCCGTCCGGCAGGGGCCGCGAGAAAGAATCTCTTCTTGATCTCCTGAAAAAAAGGCTGTCCACACCCGAGGATCCCCCGCCGACAGAACTCATCGAAGGGCTCGACGACACGGAACCGGAACGATCGCATGCCCCCCCAGGCAGCTTGATCTTTATTGCCAAACCCGCCCTCGCCTTTCTGCCATCCGCTGAATTCGTGCGGGCGGCCAAAGGGCTAAAGAAAGCCAGGGCACGGGAGAACCAACAGTTCCACTTTTCGTGGCGCACCCTCAATCAACACGAACTTCAAATTCTTTTTGACCTCCTGTTCCCCGAATACCCGAC
Source organism: Trichloromonas sp. (assembly GCF_034006665.1). Taxonomy (GTDB): domain Bacteria; phylum Desulfobacterota; class Desulfuromonadia; order Desulfuromonadales; family Trichloromonadaceae; genus Trichloromonas. The sequence goes on along the minus strand of NZ_JAVESI010000080.1, from coordinate 5,361 downwards.
TGAAGACACCGGCGATGTTTTCGCCCGAACTCAACTTGCCTTGATTTTTCTGGCCGGCCTGACTCCCGAACGCTTGGCAAAAATGATATTGCTCCGACCGGGGCAACAGCCCCCGGAGGGAGACGCCTACTGTGAAGCGACGACTATCCTGAGAGTCTTTTCTCCCGGTCCTCCTCTCAAATCCGCCTCCCCCCCGGAGAGTCAGGCCCAGGCCTATCCAACACAGAACCACATTGATCTCCCCCTTCCGGACTACCTTGTCAATCTCCTCAACGAATACCTCGGCCACCTCCAACACGGGGAAGAGATGGCGCTCTTTCCTGTTTCGGCAAGTGAACTTCTAGCCTCCTGCCGCCAAGCTCTTGGCAAACTCGGCCATAAAAGGCTTTCCTTTAAACGGGTTCAAAACTACATGACCAGGAAGCTCGCCCTCTTGCCTGGCAGCGACCATGCCGTCGCGAGCCTCGCCCAAGGAAGAAGCAACATTTTCCTGGCGCAGACGCCAGTACATTACGCCAGTTTCGAAGCGGACACCCTCCAGCGACTTTGCCGGCTCGCCTGGGTCCATACGGCCCGCGAAGCTGGCCGTGAAAGTCAACTCAACGAAACCTTTCCTGCCAAGTGTTCGCGGTATGTGGGAACACCCCTTCGCCCGAATCTTGCGACCGTACAGAACCTGATTGCCGCCGTAAAAACCTTTCTTACAGCCAACGCCCGGATTAATTCGTTGGCGGAATTGGTGGAATACCACAATGCCTACGTCCTCTATACCTTCCTGGTAACGGCGTATTGCACCGGATACCGTGCGGTGACCTCCCCGTTCGTCAGCAAAAACATGTACGATCCGACCACCGGATTTTGTGTCATCCGCGACAAGTCTTCTGCCGACTTTTACCACAGCCGACTGGTTTGGCTTCCCGAACTCTGCATAAAACAGCTGGAGAGTTATTACCTGCACCTGGAAACGATAAAAAAATGCAGCGCTCTCCCGATCATTGAAACCAGCCGCAAGGACGGCATCTACTTTTTCTTGACCCCTGACGGCAGGCGAGAGACGGTTCGACCCGCCAACCTTAAAACCCACTTGGCCAAATTCGGCTTTCATCTCCCGGTGAATGTCTCCCGGCATTTTTTAAAATCGGAATTACAAGAAAATGGCTGCCCCAGCGAAATCGTGGAAATCCTGCTCGGGCACTGGCGATTGGGGCAGGAAGGGTGGGCGCCAACGTCGGCATTGCATCCCTGGGATTTCAAATCGGAACTCGCGCGGCATCTCCCTCCCCTGATGAACCGGCTAGGGTTGACCCCCCTTGAGGGGTTGAAAAGGGTTTCAGCAAAAATCCGCCTTTCCCTTCACGAACGAACCTCACTGGAAAGTCGAGAACTGCGGCAAAAAAACTCTGCGCGCACCGCAAAAGGTGTCAGAACCTTTTTTGCCCAGCACGAGCCGGGCGAGGCATGGGTGAAGATTCTCCCCGGATATTTCCGGAACAAAAGCGGAGCGGACAGATTCAAAAAACAGGAGCAGGTGGTCTTGCTGAGAATGCACAAGCTGCTCCCAGAACTCTACGAGGGCAAGCGCGGCATCACCGTCTCGACCCAAAGCCTCCAGACCCTGATGCACAGATTGCAGCCCCGGCCGTTGCATCTCAGGCATCACATGAGAAGACTCAATTTTCTGATCGATGGCCTGATTTGGGGGAAGGAGAATCGAAACTGGTCTGTCGAGATCCCCGCCCGCCCGGTCTTCACTCTCAATACCCACAATTTTGCCCGACCCTCTCTGATTCGAAAAATCAAGGTATTCCGAGCTGTCGAACAGATTTTCATGGCCGACTTGAGTGGTCCGATCTCTGCTGTGCGGGAGGTGCAACTCGGACAGATCCTTTTAAGCGCCATTATGTACGGAGGCATCCACCATCCTGTGTGGGCAGAGGGCCTGATCGCTGGTTTGACCGAAGATCTTTTCCAGTGGGGAGACATGCTTTGGGTCGACCTGTGGGCGGCAGCAAAGGACTATCTGTCCCCCGAAGAAAAATGGTTTCTACAGCGCAATCCGGCTTATTATCGCCGCTGGATCGCCGACCCGACGACCCAGCTGTTGCTTTATCGCTGGCGGAGAGACCCTGCATCAAGCGGGGGGAGCGACCGATGTCAGCTCGCAACGGCATATGGGGCCTATGTAGCGCACATCGACAAAACCCAAGGACGAACGCTCCCACCCTTAACCGAGCTTTTTGCCGCAGGAAACGCGTGGACAGTGCTGACCATGCCCTCCTATCTGGCGGCCTATGCTGCCAATAAAATCCAGACGGCAAGCCTGCCGGATCCGGCGTGGATGCGACTGCTGACCGGGGAATTTATCCCAACCCACCCCCGAATGGCCCGGCCAAAACGGCGGGCTGCCGATGGGCCTCTCCTGGAACCGTCCGAACAGGCCACCCTCCTGCGCGACCTTCGTGCACTCATTCGCACTTACGAGCCCGCACAAGGCCAACAAGACAATCTGACCTGGGTGCTCCGTACCTACCTGGCGGAGCAAGAGGATGTCCTCTGGCCGATAACGGCGCTGCTGGGGAATTGGGCGGTCCAACTACTCTCAGACGAGGTGAGCAAGCTCGAACTCCGCGACAAAAAAACGCCCCTCGCCCCCAATTCGGTCAGTGACTACCTCGAACAGATATCGCCAGGCCTGCTGGAGGTGGTAGGCGAAATGGATATCACGGATCTTGAGTACGACGACCTGAGTGCGGCCATGATTGCCGTGGCCGACGTTATACGGCAGCGTAGGAGTCCGAACCTCAGTTTCCCCCAAGCACATCTGGGCCAGGTCAAAAACGACCTGGGGCGCCTCAATCAGTTTCTCGGCTTTTTACAGGTCTTTCATTCCACCCCCAAGCTGTCGATCCAGATCGAGAAGGACACTCTGACGATTCAAGGGGAAGACGCCGTCCGCGCCAACGTGGTTACTCCCCAGGAGTATCGGCTGCTGCTGAAAATACTCGGATGGGGAAAGCCGACCCTGCCCCGTTCCGAAAGGATGACCTTGGTCGCCGCTATTCTGGCTTTTCGAGCCGGCTTGCGGGTTATGGAGATTTGGGGGCTGTTGATTGGGGATCTGCAGGGGACGGACCGGTTAGAACTGCTCGTGCAGGGCAACCACATACGCGGCCTTAAAACCAAGGCATCACGCAGGCGTGAACCGCTGTACATTCTCATGCCCGCCGATGAATTGGAAACAGTAAGGGAGTGGCACCGATTCCGGCAGGCGGAGCGCGGATCGACGTCTCGTTCGCCGCTCTTTTCCTCCGGGCCGATGGAGACAGACCCCTGTCACTTCGAGGGCCTACTCGCGCCTCTCAGGTACGCGCTTCGGGTGATTACGGGGGATCGAGCCACCGTTCCGCACACCTTGCGGCATTCCTTCGCGAGCTTGCTCCAGGTGGGGTTGCAACTGCGGGACGATATTGATCCCGGGAAATGCGGCTGTTTCCTGAATGCAGCGGAGTTTGGCCGGGCTCAACGACGTAAGCTGAGAAAAATGCTGATGGAGAATGACGACACTGGCCGAAAAGCACTCTATATCGGGGCGACGCTCCTGGGCCACGCCGACACCCATACGGAAGTTCACAGCTACATCCACCTGTGTGATTGGTTTCTCGGGTACTATGCTCGCCACCACTCCTGCCGGCCTCCGATCAAGGCCGCGCAGCTGATACAAATGGCCGGCATCAGCGAGTCTTATGCGCACAAGATAGTTGCCCGCGGAGGACATCCTCTAGAGCTGCTGAGTCGCTTGGCCGACCAATTTTCCAGCGAAATTCCTCGTCCGCCGAAGACCGAGCCCCAGCCGCAACCGACCATCCGGACTATGCCGGTAGAGGAATCTTTCCGCCTGGCTGATTTGGATTGTGCAATCCAAAATAGTCAAATCCAGGGGAACCTCCCAGCATATCTTTCGTGGTCGAAATCCCTGGAGGAAATTCGGATACTGGCAAGCCTCTATCAATGCGTTCTCGACCTTGACAAACAAGAGCAACAGGAGGCCCTGCAAATCGCCCCCCTGCTCTCAGCCGCCTATCGGCCATACGACCGCTCCCTCGTCCTCGACAGTCCTGACTCCGCACCTCAAGTCACCGCTTTTTTGACCAACCTCGGTATCCTTTTCGTAGCTGAACACCATCGTTCGCGCTGGGTAAGAGACGCCAAACGCCATACGGCAGGGTATCTGGACTGGAAAGAGAGCCTGGGGGACGTGCACCTGTGGCGAGGCCGTCGGCAATCCGGACGCCATTGCGAACAAGGAACTGTTAGGTTGTCCCTCCAGGCCATTGTTGCCGGAGGGACCATCCTGGATTTTGATCGAAAAATAGCTAATAATTTCGGCATTCTTATTCATCTTCTGCGATCACAAAGTCGTGAATAACATAGCCAAACGAGCTGTCTTCGTTGGCGTCGTAAAGCAGGGTAATCGACCCGGAAAGCCGTTTTTGGAGATGGGCAAGGACTTTTTCATGGCTGTTATTTACATATTGGAGACGGACTCCCCCCCCGTTTAGCTGATTCCGAATATAAAATTCGCCTTTTTGAGGGTTGAGATAGGCCCGCATTTCAAAGTCCAGTGCTTCGAGACAGACCTCCTTTTTTGCGAGATTCGCCCCGAGCGTTAACTGCAGCCCCTTTCCGTCTTCGTCTGGGGGATTGGGTACAGACGTATTGCCCGGGGGGCTTTGTGGGTCATCATCTGGGCCATTCCTGTCGATAGGCGCCGGGCGAGGAACTCCCCCCTTGACCTCGGAAGGGAGTTCCTGGTCTGCCGGAGCTCCCCACAATTTCCGCACCTCAATCCTCTTGAGTGACGAGTCCTGGATTTTTTTGGCCATCGCTACGGCAGTTTCAGCGTATCGCAACGGCAAATCTTCCTCTTTCGCATCAAGTCCGAGGGTAGCCATGTTTTTCAAAAATACACTAAAGCTCTGATTACTATGAAGACTTACATCAGAAACTTTATCAACAACGACAAGACTATATATCATGTCGTACAAAGCATCGTAGTTATTATCTTTCACTGCCGCATATTCAGCCGTTGTTGTAATATACAATGAAAATACATTGGTAAAGTCTTCTTTGTAGTCAACTTGATGAAGATTAAGAAACAAATACGGGCGATAAGCTTGATGCAATCGCGAAAAAAGCTCACGCGGCTTGAGGCATGAGCCAACCGATTCGGTTGCTGCCGGGCCGAAAGGCCTCGGCAAAATGTCGTAGATATCCCCGCAGCGGTCTTAATGGCTCTTTGAAACCGCCAACAGCGCCATTTGGATAAAGATTAGTTCCCGTTTCCCGGGTACCTTTGGGTTT
>NZ_JAVESI010000031.1:0-42183 GCF_034006665.1 Trichloromonas sp. | reverse complement strand
GCAAACCGGGTACCTGCCTCAGACGTACTGAGGGGAAGAATGGACAGGAGCCGTATACGAGGCCCGTACGTACGGTTCTGTGAGAGGGATGAGGCGAGCTTGATCTGCTCGCCTCACCCTACTCGATATTTCAATACCGCCTGGAAAAGATTCTCAGCAGCCGCAACCGCAGTTATGGCAGACGTGCTTGTTGTGATCCTCAGGCGCAATCGTCTCCGGGGCGAAGGCGACCCGATTGATGCCACGTTTGAGATCTTCGATCAAATCGCGATTGGGGCTGGTGCCGATGACGTTGCCGAGGCAGAGATTGACGAAGCCGTCACGGGGAGAACGCAACCGGATCGAGTTGAGAATATCGCCGTAGCCGTTGATGACGATGACCATTTCCGGTTCCTCATGATGGCACAAGGTCACGCCGTAACGAGCCAGTTCCTCTTGGGCGTCGGTGAGGAATCCGGTGATGGCCCCCTCGTCGATGGGAAAGTCCCAGTCATCTCGCGGGTTGTAGCGGCCACAAAAAACCACGGTGATCTCTTTGGTGTCCATTTACTCCTCCCCCTTCAAAGACACAAAGCCGAACCTCAGAGTTGGTGAATCCAAGACGTGTCGCCGCTGCCTTGGCGCAGAATTTCCACCCGGTCGCCGATCAGGCTGATGATCGTCGACGGATCGCCCATGCGGATGCCGCCATCCACCACCAGATCGAGTTGTCGCCCGAGGGAGTCGTGAATCAACGACGGATCCCCCAGCGGCTCCTCTCCAGTGAGATTAGCGCTGGTCGTCACCAAGGGATGGCCGAGTTCACGAACGATGGCCAGGGCGATGGGATCGTCGGGAATGCGGATGCCGACGGTCTTCTGCTTGGTGGTCAGGGTATCAGGAACGATGCGGGTCGCTTCAAGAACGAAGGTATAGGGGCCGGGAAGATTACGCTTCAAGGTGCGAAAGGCAAAATTGCTGACCTGGGCGTAGTTAGCGACATCGGAGAGATCGGCGCAGATGAAGGAGAAAGGCTTGCGCGGATCGCGTTGCTTAATCTGATAGATCTGTTTGACCCCCTTTTTATTGAAGATGTCGCAACCGATGCCGTAGGTGGTGTCGGTGGGATAGACAATCACTCCCCCCTCCCGGAGACACTCGACGACCTGGGCAATCAGACGTTTCTGGGGATTTTCAGGATTGATGACCAGAATCACGGGAAACTCCTTGCTCCGGCAATATGAACGTACTTTAACCGGGCATGGATCATATCACAAGCCCCGCACGGGCGAAAGAGCTAAGAATGTCGTCCGGAAACGCGATGTAAAAATCGAAGCGGGCTTCAGAGCAGATAGCTGAGACGTGGAACATCCTTCAGAGCGGCATAAATGCCGTGAAGTTGCTGAAGATTATGGAGGCGAACCAGCACCGAAACGGACTGGTGGCGGCCGCCGCTGCTGGGACGAACCTTCAGGGAGTCAGCGGCCACGGGCGTGACCGAGGCGACCGCCAGCTGAACCGCCGCGACAAATTTACCGTCGTTGGGTCCGAAGGCCTTGAAAATATGATCGCAGGGGAACTCGATGTGCAAATCCTTATCGTTCAACATCGCCGAGCCCCGTATGCCCGAACCCGCCGGAAGCGCGGACGGTCGCGGAAAGTTCCGAAACTTCGCACAGTGTTGCCCGACAGACGGGCGCAATCAGCAGTTGGGCAATCCGGTCGCCATCGGCGATGGAGACCGCCTCCTGGCCGTGGTTGATGAGAATCACCCCGAACTCCCCCCGATAGTCGGCATCAATAGTGCCGGGACTGTTGACCAGAGTCACCCCCTGTTTGAGCGCCAGACCGGATCGGGGGCGCACCTGTCCTTCATACCCCGGCGGAATGGCCAGGGCCAAACCGGTAGGAATCAAGACCCGATCCCCCGGGGCCAGGGTCAGCGGGGCGTCAAGACAGGCATGAATATCCATCCCTGCCGCGTGTTCAGTCATATAGCGGGGAAGGCGCGCCTTCTCGCGCAGGCGTTTGATTTCCACCGCAACATCTTCCATGACATCCTCCCGGGCTGAGCGATATGGTTTACGAAAGCGGAAAGCCGGGGGGCGAATCCGCACCCCCGGCCCCAAACCGGTCTATCCTGTAACAGTGACAGGGTTGTTATAAAAGAATCAGGCTTGTTCCGGCAGACTCTCGCCGAGAGCTTCCTTCCGGGAGAGCTTGATCTTGCCCTGCTTGTCGATACCGATGCACTTGACCAGTACCTGGTCCCCTTCGTTGAGAACGTCGGTCACAGCCTTGACACGCTCTTTGGCCAGTTCGGAAACGTGCACCAGACCGTCGGTCCCGGGATAGATTTCGACGAAGGCGCCGAATTCCATGATCTTCTTGACCGTCCCCATGTAGAGTTTGCCGACCTCAGCTTCCTGGGTGAGGTCGCGAATCATCTTGATGGCGCGCTTGCAGGCCTCGCCGTCGGCCGAGGCGATATTGATCTTGCCGTCATCCTCGATATCGACGGTACAGCCGGTGGCCTCGATGACGCCGCGGATGTTCTTGCCGCCGGAGCCAATAACGGTGCGTACCTGGTCGGGCTTGACGTAGATGGTGGTGATGCGCGGCGCATAGAGAGAAAGCTCGGCGCGGGGGGCGCTGAGCGCCTCGGCCATCTTGCCGAGGATGTGGATACGACCGTCGCGGGCCTGGGCTAGGGCGGTACGCATGATGTCGCGGTTGACCCCGGTGATCTTGATGTCCATCTGCAGCGCGGTAACGCCGTTTTGCGAACCGGTCACCTTGAAGTCCATGTCGCCGAGATGGTCCTCATCACCGAGAATGTCGCTGAGCACGGCCACGTCATCCCCTTCCTTGATCAGGCCCATAGCGATGCCGGCAATCGGCTCCTTGACAGGCACGCCGGCATCCATCAGCGAAAGAGAGGCGCCGCAAACGCTGGCCATGGACGAGGAGCCGTTCGATTCGAGAATGTCGGAAACGACGCGAATGGTGTAGGGGAAGTCCTCATGCTTGGGGAGAATCTTCGACGCGCTGCGCTCAGCCAGATAGCCGTGGCCGATTTCCCGGCGCCCCGGAAAGAGACGCATGCTTGTCTCACCGACGCAGAAAGGGGGGAAGTTGTAGTGCAGGAGGAATTTCTTGAATTCCATCCCCTGCACGTTATCCATGCGCTGCTCGTCGATGGAAGTACCGAGGGCCACCGCTACCAGAGCCTGAGTCTCGCCGCGGGTGAAGAGGGCGCTGCCGTGAGCACGGGGAAGGATGCCGACCTCGCAGGTGATGGGACGTACGGTAGCCACGTCGCGACCATCGATACGCACCTTGTCTTCGATGATCATGCGCCGCACCACCTTCTTCTCGACGCCGCCGAAGATTGCAGCGATTTCCCCCTTGCGTTCGGCGTACTCCTCACCCAGTTCGGCCAGCACCTCGGCCTGCGCTTGCTCCAGGGCGGCATGGCGATCCTGCTTGGCACGAAGGGCAACGGCGGCGCGGACCTTGGGCTCGGCAAGGGCGACGACCTTGTCTTTGAGTTCTTCATCAACCACCGGCGCTTCAAAAACACGCTTGGTCACACCGACCATTTCGGCCAGTTGGATCTGGGCGTCGATCAACGGCTGCATGGCATCGTGACCAAAGAAGATCGCTTCAAGCAGATCTGCTTCGGGAAGAAAGTCAGCCTCCCCTTCGACCATGATGACCGCGTCCCGAGATCCGGCGACGACAATATCGAGATCACTCTCGGCCATCTGCTGCAGGGTCGGATTGGCAATAAACCGGCCGTCAACGCGACCGACCCGTACCCCGGCGATGGGCCCCGCGAAGGGAATGTCGGAGACTTGAACGGCCGCCGAGGCGGCTACGATCGACAGGGTATCGGGATCGTTGACCTTGTCGACGGAAATGACGGTCGGCATGATCTGGGTTTCGTAGAGGTAGCCCTTAGGAAAAAGCGGCCGCATGGGCCGGTCGATCAAGCGGCAGATGAGGGTTTCCCGTTCAGAAGCGCCGCGCTCCCGGCGGAAGAAAGAGCCGGGAATCTTGCCGGCGGCGTAGAATTTTTCCTGATAATTGACGGTAAGCGGGAAGAAACCCTGCCCCTCCCGCATGGTTTTGGCGGAAACCGCAGTACAAAGAATCTTGGTTTCCCCGTAGGTAACCACGGTCGCGCCATCGGCCTGACGGGCCATCTTACCGGTTTCGATGGTCAGGGGTTGCCCGTTAAACTGTACTTCGACCTTGTGATAAGCCATGTTTTTCACTCCTTTGCCGCCGCTTGCCCCCGGGGCTTAACGCGACGGCACACTGATGTGCCTTGCTTGTTGTGTACAAAAAATGGCACAGGAGGCAGGCCTGAGACAGCCTCCGTCATCCTTTCAGAACGTCGGAAGCTCTCTCCGGACAACCTCCAGAGCCATCAACCAGAAAACAAAAGGCAGCCGCTTTCCGCCGAAACGAAAAGCGCGCTGCCCGAGACTATCTGCGAATCCCCAATTCCTTGATCAGGTTACGGTACCGCTCGACATTCTTATTTTTCAGATAATCGAGCAGACGCCGGCGCTGACCAACGATTTTAAGCAGTCCGCGGCGGGAATGGTGGTCCTTTTTGTGGGTGCGGAAATGCTCGGTGAGATAGGTAATCCGCTCGGAAAGAAGCGCAACCTGCACCTCGGGAGAACCGGTGTCCCCCTCGTGAGTCTTGAATTTGTCGATAAGTTCCTGTTTGCGTTCCGTGGCCAGCACTGTGCCATCTCCTTTCAATCAATATGCCAGGAATGTCCCTGGACTTGAGACGTTAATTTGCGAATTAGTAGCATAAACCCGGCGGGTTGTAAAGACTCTATAGCGTATCGTTATTGGCAGGGAAAACCCGCAGCAGCTCGAAGTCTCCGCGTTTTTCCCGTTCCCTGCGGGGATCGAACCGGGCTACCGCCCGCAGAGCTCCGTGATCGAGCAGCAGAACTCGTCCTCCTTCCTCGGGCAAGTTGCCGTCAATGATTTCGGCGCGGGCCGGCGGGATGCCATTGCGCAGTCGACTCGCAGCTGACTCGTCCAAGCTCAGCCTGGGGAATTCAGCCAGGCTTTCCAAAAGCGGCCGTAACGGCAGGTCTTCGGGTCGTTCCCGGTAATCCTCAAGGCGAATCGCGTCGCGCACATCGAAAGAACCGCTGCGGGTGCGGCGCAATGCCGTAAGATGGGCGCCGCAGCCAAGATCCTCCCCCAGATCATGGGCCAGGGTGCGGATATAGGTACCCTTGGAACACTCCACCAACAACGTCACCAAAGGCAGTTCGATGGATTCTATATCGATCCGGTGGATGGTAACCTCGCGGGCTGCCCGCTCGACTTCAATCCCCTGACGGGCCAGTTTGTAAAGGGGAACACCCTCTTTTTTCAGGGCCGAAAACATGGGAGGGGTCTGGAGAATCGTCCCCGTCAGCGCTTCACAAGCCCTTCTCACCCCTTCGGGGGAAACACCCCACCAGGGACGGCGTTCCAAAATCCGGCCCTCGGCATCCTGGGTATCGGTACTTTCCCCCAGCTTCAGTGTAGCGCGATAGGCTTTGCGGCCATCCATGAGAAACTGGATAATGCGTGTTCCCTGACCGACACCGACCAGCAGAACTCCAGTGGCCATGGGGTCAAGAGTTCCGGCATGCCCGACCTGGCGTTGACGGCAGAGGCGTCGCACCTGCCGAACAATGTCATGGGAGCTGACCCCCTGCGGCTTGTCAATGACGAGGATTCCGTCCATTTAACAAGCGGCGAGCAGATCGTCAAGACGGGAAAAGACCGTGGCCCGAACCTCGTCGAGGGGACCGTCAACGACGGCGCCGGCGGCATTGTGGTGGCCACCGCCACCGAACTCCCGACTGAGAGCGCCAACGTCGATGCGCCCCTTGGAGCGGAAACCTACCTTGAACGAGGTCGGGGAAATCTGGCGAAAAAAGATCGCCACCTCGACCCCGTGCACCGAACGGGGATAGTTGACGAATCCGTCGGTATGCTCAGCGCCGGCCCGGGCCTGCTCATACATCGACTGGGTTACCGCCACCGATGCATAGCGTCCGCAGGAAGAAACGGTCAAGGTCGCCAAAGCCTGGGCGAGCAGACGCAAGCGCTTTTCGTCCTGACTCTCGTAAAGAGCGGAAGCAACATCCCAGGGATTGATCCCCAGGGCCACCAACTCCGAAGCGGCGGCAAAGGCTTCGGGATTGGCGTTAGAATAACGGAAGGAGCCGGTATCGGCAAGAATGGCGGTATAGACACAGAGCGCTACATTGTGGGAAATGGGGCGTCCCGAGGCCTTCACCAGACGATAGATCAGGACGCCAGTGGCGCAGGCCTCTTCGTCAACGTAATAAACATCGCCAAAATTTTCAGAAAAAGGGTGATGATCGATATTGACAAGAGACCGGCAGACGTCCTTGAGCCCGCTGCCGGCACGCCGTAATTCCCCAGCATCGAGGATAAAACCGACATCAAAGGACGCACCGGGAGGTATCTCGGAAACCACTCTTTCGGAACCAGGCAGAAAGGCATAATCCCGAGGGATCCCGTCACGATTATAGGGGAGGACTTCCTTGCCCCATTCCCGCAGAAAATGGGTCAGAGCCAGAGTCGAACCCATAGCGTCGCCGTCGGGACTTTCGTGGGAGGCCACCAGAAAGCTCGCGCCCGCCTCAATTTTCTCCAGAATCGTCCTGATCATCCGTATGCTCACTGCTGACTTGGCGCAACAACGTATCGATACGATTGCCGTAGGCCAGGGAGTGGTCGAACAAAAAAAGCAGATCAGGAACGTAGCGCATGCGCAAACGCTTGCCCAGCTCCCGCCGCAGGTAAGGAACGGAACTCTTCAGCCCCTTTTCGGTGTTTTTCACCTCGACGTCGGAACCGATGGCGGAAAAGTAGATCCGGGCCAGATGCAGATCAGGGGTGACCTCCACCGCCGTGATGGTCACAAAGCCGATACGCGGATCCTTCAGCCCCTTGATAAGAAGGGCCGATACTTCCTTGTGGATCTGCTCGGCCACACGATGTGAACGTTGAAATTCCAAACAGTTTTCCTGTCAGTAATGAAGAATCTCGATGAAACGATCGACAATTTCGGCGAAACCGGTCTCTTCTATGGACTCGTCAAGACGATCGTAAACCTGATGAATCGCCTTCTCATCGTGATGAACCATGGCGAATCCAAGATGGGTACGCTGCCAGAGATCCTGCGCCCCAACCTCGGCAGCGGATACGGGAAAATTGTTGCGGCAGCGCGCCAGCAGCTTTTTCACCAGACTGCGCTTTTCCTTGATAGACTGGGGCGCGTGAAGCAGGATTTCCAGATGCAGAACGCCGACGACCATCCGCGCCCTTCCTCTAGAGCGACGTCTTGACCGACTCCATCTCGAAGGCTTCGATCACATCGCCGATTTTGATGTCGTTGTAGTTTTCCAGGCCAATACCGCACTCGTAGTTGTTCGCCACCTCGCGGACATCGTCTTTGAAGCGCTTGAGGGAACTCATCCGCCCTTCCCAGACCACGACATTGTCCCGCACCAGACGGACATTGGCACCGCGCACAATCTTGCCGTCGACCACATAGCAACCGGCGATCGTACCGACCTTGGAAACGACAAAGGTATCGCGGACTTCCGCCCGGCCCAGATATTTCTCCCGCAAAGTCGGAGCAAGCAGACCTTCCATGGCGTCGCGGATGTCGGCCACGGCGTCATAGATGATGTTGTAGAGGCGGATATCGACCCCTTCCGCCTCGGCCATGGCCGCAGCCTTCGGTTCGGGACGGACATTGAAGCCAAGAACGATGGCATCGGAAGCCGAGGCCAGAGTGATGTCGCTCTCAATGATGCCGCCGACGCCGGTATGGATGACAATCAGGCGGCAGGCGTCAGTAGAAAGCTTGAGCAGCGAATCCTTGACCGCCTCCACAGAACCTTGGACATCCCCCTTGATGATGATTTTGAGCTCCTTGACATCCCCTTCTTTGATGCGGGCGTAGAGTTGCTCCAGGGAAATCTTGCTGGTCTTGGCGAGTTCGGCTTCGCGCACCTTCTGGGCGCGGTGCTGGGCGACTTCCTTGGCGGTCTTCTCATCCTCCACCGAGTGAAAGCTGTCACCAGCCTCGGGCACCCCGGAGAGACCGGTCACCTCCACCGGACAGGATGGCCCGGCGGCCTCGACACGCCCCCCCCGGTCGTCGACCATGGTCCGTACCCGACCGAAATGCACGCCGGTAACGATCGGATCGCCGACCCGCAAGGTTCCTTCCTGAACCAGGACCGTGGCCACCGGACCGCGTCCGCGATCGAGACGGGCCTCGACAATAACGCCCTTGGCGCGCTTGTTGGGGTTGGCCTTGAGATCCATGACCTCCGCCTGGAGCAGAATCATCTCCAGAAGTTGGTCGATATTGGTCCGTTGCTTGGCGGAAACTTCGACATAAATCGTCTCTCCCCCCCATTCTTCAGGAAGCATGCCGAATTCGGTCAATTCCTGCTTAACCCGGTCGGGATTGGCGTCGGGCTTGTCGATTTTGTTGATTGCCACCAGAATCGGAACCTCGGCGGCCTTGGCATGATTGATCGCCTCCTTGGTCTGAGGCATCACGCCATCGTCGGCAGCCACGACAAGAACGACGATATCGGTGGACTTGGCCCCCCGCGCCCGCATGGCGGTAAAAGCCTCATGACCGGGAGTGTCGAGGAAAGCGACCTTTTTGCCGTCGAGCTCGACATCATAGGCACCGATGTGCTGGGTGATGCCGCCGGCCTCACCTTCGGTAACATTGGTGGCCCGAATAGCATCGAGCAAGCTGGTCTTGCCGTGGTCGACATGGCCCATGATGGTGACGACCGGCGGCCGGGCCACCAAACCCTCGGACAACTCTGCCTCGCCGGCGCGGGTGCCGGCATGTTCAAGAACGGTTTCCTCGTCAAAGGCGACGTTTTCCACCTCGTAATTGAAATCATTGGCCAAAAGAGCAGCGGTTTCATAATCGAGGGGATGGTTGATGGTGACCATCGTCCCCTGACGCATGAGCTCCTTGATGAGATCGTTGGCCTTGACCCCCATACGCTTGGCGAGTTCACCTACGGAAATGACATCGCTGATGCGGATGATGCGCTTGATGGCCTTGGAGACGGTGACTTCCGTTTTCTTGACAACTTTGGCCCCCTTGCGGCCACGACGAAGCTTGTCCCCCCGTTCCGGCTCGAAAACCTCGCGCTTTTGGCGGCGCTTCGCTCCACCTGCGGCAAAATCCCCGTCGCTGTAATCTGCCCCTTTGCCTTTTTTATTCTTCTTACCGCCACGAGCTTCCTTGGTCGGGAAAACTTCCGTGGAAGGCGCCGGAATCGAGGGGCCACGCCCACTCCGGGGGGGAGCCCCGGTCGGGCCGCCGAAAGAACGACCGGCACCACCCTCGCCAGTAGCGGAACGATCTTCGCGGGGGGCACTCGGGCGCCGTCCCGGCGGCGTGGCCGGGCGTTCGGGCCGACCGGCGTCACGACCGCGGGTCTCAGGTCTCGCGGCAACGGGCAACTCCACCCGACCAAGGATCTTGGCCCGGGACGGACTAGCCTTCTGTGGTTCGCGCTCCCGACTCTCGGTCATTGGCCGGGGGGTAAGCGTAGCCTTGGTTTCCGGCATCTTCCCCACAACCTTGGAGACGACGGCGGCGGGAGGGGAAGTTACTGGCGCCACGGATTCTTTCTTAGGCTTTTCCGCTGACACATCAGCTGTCGGCGGCACCACCTCCTGAACCGGTGGAGGCGAAACCGCAACTTCAACGACCGCTTTCTTGCCCATCTCGCCGATCTCAGGAGCCGGCGGCACGGGCGGCTCGGCCTTCTTCTCGGAAAGAACAACAGAAGGTTCGCTTGCAGGCTCCTCCTCGACCTTGGTCGAGACGGGAGGTGTTTCGATCCGCGTCTCAACGGAAACGGAAGCGGGCGGCGCGGGGACTTCGACGGCAACGGGCTCGACAGCAGGCTTAACATCCTTGCGCCGGCGGCGGATCACGCCGGAAGTAATCCGCTCTTCTTCGACAACCTCGGCCTGTGCCGAATCCTGGGCTTCAAACTTCCGCAGGTCATCGTCATCGAGAAAGCTCTTCTCGCTCTTCACTTCGACTCCCGCTTTCCGCAGCCGGTCCATGACCGTTCTCAGCTCCAGGCCCAACTTCTGCGCCAATTCGAAAACCTTTGTCTTTCCCATCAAATCTCCCCTGCCATCTGCTTGTATCGTAATACTTCCGTCTTAACCGATTCGGCCAACGCACCCGTTTTAAGAGCGATCACGCTACGCTCCTCCTTACCCAGCATCCTACCGAGCTGCTCCTTGTCGAGCAACCGCCAGATGGGAATCCCCCGGTACGAGGCACTGGCAACAACCTTATCGGCAATGCCCGCAGAAACATCCCCGGCCAGCATCACAATCGCGATCTGCCCCGGCATCGCCAGAGCATCCAGAACCAGCCGGGCTCCGGAGAGAACAATCCCCGACTTCCGAGCCATCCCCACAAGACTGATGATTTTCGTCTCAATCGCAGCGCGAAGGGCAGCGTTCAAGCGCTCCGGATCAATGGCCAGGAGTTCCCGGCGAAACGCCCGTTGAAACTGCCGGCGCTGTACTGCCTGACGTATACACTGCGGATTCATGCAGGTATATACACCCCGACCTGGGAGACGATGGCGGTAATCGACCAGAAGCTCACCATCGGGGGCCAGAACATAGCGGACCAACTCGTGCTGTTCAAGAACCTGCCGGCAACCGAGACAGGTGCGCTTGGGGGTATGCCGCGTTGCGATCATGCCGTAACCGCTTACCCCTCTTCGGAAAGGGGACCATCGGATGGAGCGGACTCTTCACCCGCGACAAAAGGAGCGAGATGTCGGGCCAATTCTTCCTTGGTCATGGAACTACGCCCTGGAATATCGAAATCCTTGGCCATTTCGTAAAGCTCGTCACGAGTATGACGCACTGCTAGGGCGGTAGCTGCATCCGTCTCCACCGACTCCGCCGGCTCCAAAGCCGCGCCCTCCTCATCCTCTCCGCGGGCGGACTCTTCCTGCTCGATTTCAGCGGCCCGCGATTCGCTCTTGATATCGATCTTCCAGCCGGTCAGTTTAGCCGCAAGTCGGACATTCTGGCCCTTCTTACCAATAGCTAGGGACAGCTGATCATCGGGAACGATGATTTCAAGGGCCTGCTCATCGGCATCGACATAGACCCGGGTCACCTCGGCTGGAGCCAGAGCCGCGCAGGCAAAACGGGCAATATCGGGGGACCAGGGGATGATATCGATCTTCTCGCCGCGCAGTTCGGACACGACATTCTGCACCCGCGAACCGCGCATGCCGACGCAGGCCCCGACCGGATCAACGTCGGGATCGTGAGAAACAACGGCGATCTTGGCGCGACTGCCGGGCTCCCGGGAAACCGATTTGATCTCGACAATTCCCTCGGCAATCTCCGGAACCTCAAAGGAAAAAAGCGCGGCAACCACACCGGGATGGGTACGGGACATGATGATCTGCGGTCCCTTGGTGGACATCTTGACGTCGGAAATGTAGGCCCGAACCCGATCCCCCTGGCGGTAATTTTCCCGGGGAACCTGCTCACGATGGGGGAGGAGGGCTTCGGCACGGCCCAGGTCGACAATCAGGTCACCACGTTCGTAACGACGGACGATCCCATTAACCAACTCGCCGATACGATCCTGAAATTCGTTGAAGACCCCTTCCCTCTCCGCCTCCCGAACCTTTTGAATGATCACCTGTTTCGCCGTCTGGGCAGCGATACGGCTAAAATTACTGGCTTCGAGCTTCATTCCCAGGGAGTCGCCGAGCTCGACCTCGGAATCGATCTCCCGCGCCTCGGCCAGATCGATTTCCTTGTAGGAATCCTGAACCTCCTCAACAACCGTAACGAATTCGAAAACCTCTACCTCACCCAGATCATTGTTGTAGTGTGCCTCAAGATCCCGGGTATTGCGGTATTTCTTGTTGGCCGCGGAGAGGACGGCGGATTCCAAGGCCTCGACCAGTACGGCCCGATCGATCCCTTTGTCCTTCACTACTTGGTCGATGATGTGGTTAAGATTTGTGACCATCTCAACTTCCCCCTGTATCCATAACGCTTGGGGCCTTAGCGCCCCTATGCCGGCTGTGGGTTTCCGCCGGGAACGCCGGCCTTGTTGACAGTTTAAAATTCGAATTCAAGATGGCCCTTGGCGATCCCGGAAAAGGGGATCTCAACAATACCACCCTTTTTATCCTGTTGTTCTATGCGAACCCGATCCCCGTCGACCCCGAGCAAGGTACCGGTAAAGGTTTTGCGAGACTGCCCCCGTTGATCGGGATCCATGCTCTCAAAGGTTTTTACCTTGACCAAACTTCCGGCGAAACGCCGATAGTCCTCGATCTTCTTTAAAGGCCGATCAAGACCGGGGGAGGAAACCTCCAGGCGATAGGCGTTGCGGATAAGATCCTCGACTTCAAGGACCGCCCCAACCTCACGACTGACCTCGGCGCAATCATCCAAGGTCACGCCTCCCGGCTTATCGATGAAAATCCGCAGAAACCAGTCCCGCCCTTCATGTTTATATTCCAGATCAACCAATTCCAGGCCATAGGCTTGGAGAATAGGATCGATGATGGCGGTAAGCTGTTCCAGTAAGGTCTGTTGCGCCACGTTACCTTCCCTCAAATAAAAAAAGTGAGCAAGGGCTCACTTTCTTCATAGTGAACAAATTAACAGGGAATTCTTATCATGCCAACGGGCGAATTGCAAGGGAAATTTACAGGCAAACCGGCAGGGTGAAAAGCGAAAAGGCGCCGTTAGGCGCCTTTTCGGAAGGTTTTAAGCCACGATCGCGCCGACCGGGCAGACATCGGCGCAGGCGCCGCATTCGGTACAATCGTCGGTGATCTTGTACTTGTCACCGGCCTCGACAATGGCCCCGACCGGGCAGGTGTCGGCGCAAGCGCCGCAGGCGATACATTCATCAGTGATCTTCATGAGACTTCCTCCTTGGGTGATTTGGATGGAGTGGTTAGGGGTTAGATCTCCATCACTTCCTTCTCCTTGACCGCCACGACCTCATCGGTCCTGGCCACAAACTTGTCGGTGAGATCCTGGATCTCCTTCTCGACGCGCTTGGCGTCATCTTCAGAAATTTCCTTGTCCTTGGCAAGCTTTTTTACCGCATCATTGGCCTCGCGGCGAATATTACGCACCGCGACCTTGGCATCCTCGGCCATGCGCTTGAGCATCTTGACCATCTCCTTGCGACGATCCTCGGTCAGAGCAGGAATAACCATACGGATCAACTGGCCGTCGGAAGTGGGGGTCAACCCAAGATCGGCCTTGAAAATAGCTTTCTCAATTTCGGGCAGCAGCTTCTTTTCCCAAGGCTGGATGGTAATCAACCGGGGCTCAGGAATCGCCAGGGTACCCAACTGGTTGAGAGGAGTCGGCGTTCCGTAATAGTCCACACGGACATCATCAAGCAACGAGACCGAGGCGCGCCCGGTCCGCACCTTGGTAAAATCCTTTTTCAACGCCTCTATGGCTTTGTCCATGGAGGAACAAGCTTTGGTGACAATATCCTTGGTCATTGGACTCAATCTCCTTTGACGATCGTACCGATAGCTTCGCCGAGCACCACCCGCATAATGTTGCCGCGGCAGGTCAGATCAAAGACCACGATCGGCAGATGGTTATCCATGCACAGCGAAGTGGCAGTAGCGTCCATGACCTGCAAGCCTCGCTTCAGGACATCCAGGTAGGTCAGGGAGGGAAACTTGACGGCATCCTTGTCCTTAGCCGGATCTGCGGTATAGACCCCGTCGACCTTGGTCGCCTTGAGAATCACCTCGGCTCCGATCTCCATGGCGCGCAGGCTGGCGGCGGTATCGGTGGTGAAATAGGGGTTGCCGGTACCCGCACCGAAAATAACAACGCGACCTTTTTCCAGGTGGCGCACGGCACGACGGCGGATATAAGGCTCAGCCACCTGTTGCATGTCGATCGCCGACTGCACCCGGGTCGCTACCCCAACTTTCTCCAGAGCGTCCTGCATGGCCAGACTGTTCATAACCGTTGCCAGCATCCCCATGTAGTCGGCACTGGCCCGATCCATTCCCTTCGACGCTGCGGCCACCCCGCGAAAGATATTACCGCCGCCGATGACCAGCGCAACCTGGGTACCCAAGGCCGTAACCTCGCGAATCTCCTCGGCGATGCTGACAATGACGTCAGGATCGATTCCGTACCCCTGATTGCCGGCCAGAGCTTCGCCGCTGAGTTTGAGAAGAATTCTTCGATATGCCGGTTTTGCGTCGGTCATAGTTTCTCCGCCAGGCCCCTCCTCGAAGGAGGGGCCTTATAGAGTCAGGATAAATGCTACTTGACGAGAGAAGCGACTTCCGAGGCAAAATCGCCTTCTTTCTTGTCGATCCCCTCACCCAGTTGGAAACGGGCAAAACGATTCAGCTTGAGGGGCGCGCCGAGTTCCTTGGCGAGCACTTCGACCACCTTGGTAATTTTCTGGTCGGGGTCGATGACATAGGACTGCTCAAGAAGGCAGACTTCCCCGAAGAACTTGTTGATCTGGCCATCGAGAATCTTCTCGATCAGGTGGTCAGGCTTGCCGCTCTCCTTGGCCTTAACGCGCATGATGTCCTTTTCACGCTCGATAACCTCGGCGGGCACCTCCTGACGATCGAGATATTGGGGATTGGCGGCGGCCACATGCATAGCGATCTGCCGGGCAAGGGTCTGAACCCGCTCGTCATCTTCCCTGACGGTAGCCAACTCGACAAGGACGCCGATCTTGCCGCCACCATGGACATAAGAGGCGACCACACCGGAATCAACGGCAAAGCGGGCAAAACGGCGGATATTGATATTCTCGCCGATGGTGGCAATCTGGTGGGTTTGCTCCTCGGCGACAGTACGACCGGTCCCCGGGAAGGTGGCGGCCATCAGTTCACCCAGATCCTTGGGAGCGCCGGCGACAACAGCCTCACCCACACCGGCGGAAAAAGACTGAAAGGCCGTATTCTTGGCAACGAAGTCGGTCTCGGCGTTGACTTCGACGATCGCCCCAATGCGCCCCTGACCGGCAGCAACCACCATCCCTTCGGCGGCAACCCGACCGGCTTTTTTCGCGGCGGCGGACAGGCCTTTTTTCCTCAAAAAGTCGATCGCCGCTTCCATATCGCCCCCGGTCTCACTCAGGGCCTTCTTGCAATCCATCATACCCGCGCCGGTTTTGGCGCGCAGTTCCGAAACCATTGATGCAGTAATCTGTGCCACGGACAATCCTCCAGCAACCTGTCCCTGCTGCGGACAGGATAGAATCGGGTTGGTTGAAACGGTAATATATCGCTCAATCTTCAAAAAAGCACCCCGAAGGGCGCCTTTATATCGATCATGACGCGTAAAAATCAGGCTTGGGCCGACTGCTCGGTCGCGACTTCGGCCGCCTCGACCTGATCGGCGCCTTCGGCGTCGGTGCGGATGGTGTTCTCCCGGGCCTGCCCCCCTTCGATGCAGGCCTCGGCCATCTTCGAAGCGAAAAGGCGAATGGCGCGAATGGCGTCGTCATTGCCGGGAATGATGTAATCGATATCATCGGGATCGCAGTTGGTATCGACCACGGCCACCACGGGGATCCCCAACTTGCGGGCTTCCTTGACGGCGATCGTCTCCTTCTTGGGATCGATGACGAAGATGGCGCCGGGGAGCTTGGACATGTTCTTGATGCCCCCCAGACTTTTTTCAAGCTTTGCGCGCTCGCGCTCGAGTTGAAGCGCTTCTTTCTTGGTAATCAGATCATAGGTACCATCTTGGGACATGGCCTCGATCTTCTTGAGCCGCTCAATGCTCCCCTTGATGGTGGAAAAGTTGGTCATCATGCCGCCAAGCCAACGATTGTTGACATAGAACTGCCCGGCGCGCAGGGTCTCTTCCATAATGGCGTCCTGCGCTTGCTTTTTGGTCCCGACAAAAAGAATCTTGTCGCCGTTCTCTACGGTCTGTTTGATAAAGTCGTAAGCTGTCCGGAAATAGCGAACGGTCTTCTGCAGATCGATGATATAGATGCCGTTTCGCGCGCCGAAAATATACGGCTTCATCTTCGGATTCCAGCGCTTGGTCTGGTGTCCGAAATGGACACCGGCTTCCAGCAGTTGCTTCATGCTAATCTGGGCCATGGGGTACTTCTCCTTCTTCTTGACGTTGGTTGAATGCCTCCGCCTCCATCCTTCTCACCGGATTTTCCGTCAGCCATTGACGGAACACCGTCCGGTAAGTCCGGAAGCGTGCGTGATGTTTTGGATAACGGGTGTCTATAGCATGCCCTTCGCCGTCGGAGCAAGGAAAAAAATCCTGCAATCAGGTTTACAAGCGCTTTCGGTTGGTCTAAGATTCGCAGCCATGTCGATCCGGAGAATACATAAATATATCGCTAGGGAAGTCGGTGTTCCCACCCTTCTCGCCCTGGTTGTCTTCACCTTCGTGCTGCTCATGGGGCGCATTCTCAAGTTGATGGAACTGGTCATCAACAAGGGGGTTCCTGCGCTTGATATCCTCAAGCTCTTTTCGTTTCTGATTCCCTCCTTTCTGGTCATTACCCTACCTCTCGCTTTTCTGCTCGGCATTATGCTCGGCTTCGGACGGCTCTGTGCGGACAGTGAAATCATCGCCCTGAAGTCTTCGGGGGTCAGCCTCTATCACATGTTCCGTCCGGTACTGGTTCTGGCCTTTCTCACGGCCCTGACGACCGGATTACTCACCCTTGTTTTGGGGCCGGCCGGGAACCGGTCCTTTCGCGAGCAGATCTTCAATATCGCCGCCAAGCGGGCCAATGTCGGCATTCAGCCTCATGTCTTTAATGACGAATTCGACGACCTTGTTCTTTATATCGATGACGTCGATAAGAAGGGCAACGTCTTCCGAGGGGTGATGATCTCCGATCAGCGTACCGGCTCCAGCCCATCGATCATCTTCGCACAACAGGGCCGTATTTTTTCCGATCCCCAGGCTCTGATGCTCACCCTGCGCATCGAAAACGGGACCATTCACCGCGCCACACCGGGCAAAGAAGCGGATCAGATCATCCGTTTTTCCACCTACGACGTGAATCTGAACATGGGACAGCAGCTGGAACAAGCCGAAAAACGGCCACCGAAACCGGCGGAGATCGGCTCCCGGGAGCTCGCGCAAGTTCTCTTCTCCGACAACGAAAGTCCGTCAGAGAAGACCAAGCTTTCCATTGAATTCCACAGCCGCCTCATCTTCCCCCTGGCGCCGCTCCTTTTTGCTCTGGTGGGTGTTCCCTTGGGAGTACATTCCCAGCGGTCCGGTCGCAGCGGCAACTTCTCCGTGGCACTGCTGATCTTTCTCGGCTACTATCTCTCCTTCTCCTTGGCGGAAACCCTGGTTGCCGAATCGGGTTTTCCCGTCGCCCTTACCCTGTGGGTTCCCAGTCTGATCTTTCTCGTCGGCGGGCTTTACCTCTTCCAGCGCGCCGCCCAGGAACGACCGTTTAGCTTCGGTACCCTGCCGCTGCTTTTTCGGAAAGGACGCAAGGGGGTCGGGGCATGAGTCTTCTGCACCGTTACATTCTCAGCATTTTCACCCGTCTGCTTCTTTTGTCCCTGGGTGCCTTTGTCGGCATTTTTTTGCTGGTCGATTTTCTCGAAAAGGTCGACGACTTTATCGAACATGGCGCCGCGCCTTCCCTTTATATCCTTTACTTGCTCAACATGTTTCCGATCGCCGCGGCCCAGGTCATTCCCCTGGCGATCCTGCTTGCCGCCTTTGGCACCCTGGGGGGGTTGTCGAAGAGCAATGAACTGACCGCCATGCGCGGGGGAGGAATCAACATCTGGAGAATCACGCTGCCTTTGCTCGCCTCGGGCCTGCTGCTCTCCATTGGACTCTTCTTTGTGAATGAGCTCCTGATCCCCGTCAACCAGAAGAAGATTCACTATCTCTTGCGCAACGAGTTGCGCGGCAAGCAGGAGATCCTTTTCAAGCGAGATAATATCTGGTTTCGGGAAAATGGCACCATCTACCACGTGCGCCAGTCACAACCCGAAAACAATCTTCTGCTCGGCGTAACCATCCTCGAATTCAACGAATCCTTTCATCTGATCAGCCGCCGCGACGCCCCTCTGGCCCGCTACACAGAAGGCTCCTGGATTTTCGAGAATCTGGTCAGCTACCGGTACGCCCCCGACACCAGCATGATTATCGAACGAACGAGATTTTCCCAAAAGTCCATAAACCTGGCCAAGAAGCCGGAGGACTTTACGGAAACTCTCTACAAGGCGGAGCAACTTGGATTTTTCGAACTGCGCAGTCTTGTTGAGAAGATGCGAAACGAAGGCTACAACCCCCGAAACTATCAGGTGGATATGCACGCCCGCCTGGCCTATCCCTTCACCTGCCTGACCATGACCATGCTCGGCATCCCCTTTGCTCTGCGCAAGGGGCGTTCTGCCAGCCTAGCCGTCGGCGTAACCCTCTCAGTAGCCGTCGGCGTGGTCTTCTTCATCCTTCAGACCCTGCTCACCACCCTCGGCTATTCAGCGGTCGTCCCCCCTTTCGTCGCAGCCTGGTCGGCACTTTTGATCTTTACTCTGCTGGCAGTCTGGCTACTCCTCTCGACCCGGGATTAGCTCCGAATGTAATCCCAAACAAAAAACCCACCTCAACGAGGTGGGTTTTTTGTTTGGGATTACAACAATCTCAGTAGCGGTAATGATCAGGCTTATACGGTCCTTCCACGGGAACACCAAGATATTGCGCCTGTTCCGGGCGCAGGATAGTCAGACGGGCGCCAAGTTTGCCGAGATGCAGCCGGGCGACTTTTTCATCCAGTTGTTTGGGCAGCACATAGACCCGATTTTCATAGCGGCCGTCATTATTGAAGAGTTCGATCTGCGCCATAACCTGATTGGTAAAGCTGTTGGACATGACGAAAGAGGGATGGCCGGTGGCGCAGCCGAGGTTGAGCAACCGGCCTTCGGCCAGGACAATGATGGCGTGACCGTCGGGGAAGTACCACTGGTCGACCTGATTACCGTGCTCCTTGGGATTCTTGATATTAACCTTTTTGATCCCCGGAACCCGAGCCAGCGCCGCCATTTCAATCTCGTTGTCGAAGTGGCCGATATTGCCGACAACAGCGTTATGCTTCATACGCGTCATATGGACAGCGCGGATAACGTCACGATTGCCGGTGGTGGTGATGAAAAGGTCGGCGGTATCCACCACATCCTCCAGGGTTTTGACCTCGTAGCCCTCCATCAGCGCCTGCAAGGCACAGATCGGATCGATCTCGGTGACGATGACCCGCGCACCCTGGCCACGCAGGGCCTGACAGCATCCCTTGCCGACATCGCCGTAACCACAAACGACGACCACCTTGCCGGAAAGCATGACATCGGTGGCGCGCATGATGCCGTCGACCAGGCTGTGGCGACAGCCGTAGACATTGTCGAACTTGCTCTTGGTCACCGAATCGTTGACGTTCATCGCCGGGAAGGGAAGCAGCCCATCGCGCTGTAACTGGTAAAGGCGATGCACGCCGGTGGTGGTCTCTTCGGTGACGCCGCGGATGGAGTTGCGAATTTCCACCCAGTCGTTGCGTCGAGCAGCGATCGACGCACGCAAACATTTGATCAGTTCGACCCAGTCCTCGGGATCATCCTGACTCGTTTCGGGAACGCCTGCTTCCTGCCATTTAGCCCCTTCAAGGACCATCAGAGTGGCATCACCACCGTCGTCGAGGATCATATTCGACACTTGCCCATCGGGCCAGGACAAAGCCTGCTCGGTACACCACCAGTATTCGCTCAGGGTTTCCCCCTTCCAGGCGAAGACCGGGATTCCCGTCGGGCGATCCGCAGTCCCTTCGGGGCCGACGGCCACCGCCGCCGCCGCCTGGTCCTGGGTGGAAAAAATATTACAGGAAGCCCAGCGAACTTTGGCGCCAAGGGCAACCAGGGTTTCGATCAGCACGGCGGTCTGGATGGTCATGTGCAGCGAACCGGTAATTCGCGCCCCCTTAAGCGGATATTGTCCGCGATATTCCTCACGCAGAGCCATCAGACCCGGCATTTCGACCTCGGCCAGCTCGATTTCCTTACGCCCGAGGGTCGCCAGTTGCAGATCCTTGACTTTAAAATCCATTTTTTTTTCGCTCATTACGCATGAAACTCCTTTATATGTTGAACGGGAACGGTTGAATCAATGAAGCATCACAGAGGCAAGACCAGCGAGTGGAGCTGTCCGGTATCCACTTCCCGGAACTGCACCCGCAGTTCGCGGGCCGAAGTCGCCTCAGCGGGAAAGAACAGAAACCCCCTTCCCAGGGTACCGGCGGCGATACTCCGGTTTTCCAGATGCTTGTTGGCGAGATCGCGGGATATCTGCCGACCGGCATCGCCGGATGTTCCCGACTGGGTACCGCCGATGACCGCACCTCCGGCTGCGCCCAGAGCCGCGCCCTTAGCCGCGGCGGTGCCGACATTCTCCCCGGCGACGATCCCGATGGCGGCACCGAGCAGCGCGCCGCCGGCCGCGCCGATGAATGAACCCTTACCCACGCCTTTGGCGATTTCACCGAATTCGGAACTGGTCTCAAGACGTTCATAGGCGGTGCGGTTATCGAGGACATTCCAGTAACGCCCCTCGCTGTCGATCAGGAAGGTCTGGTCCGGCACGATCAACAGAGGATGGATACCAACATTGTCAATGATGACCTGCACCGGAAGAATTCCCGCCCCACGAATATCGAAGCCGAAATTTTCCCGGGCCACGGCGCTGTCGGCATAAGCCTCGGCGGCGACTTGGGCTCCCGCCACCAGTTGCATACCGGCATAAGCAGCGGGCGGACGGAATGGAACCTCCTGACTCTTATAGGAGGCACACCCCCCCAGCGCAAACATGACGAGCAAAAAAAACAAGCGGATTGTCCTGATATGCGACATATCGACCTCCTTCGTGATCAACGCATTTATCTTTAAAGTCTAGCAGCTTCCCCCGCTTCGACAATCGAAAAACCAAGATGCCCCAAACGTAAGGGGATCGGCATCAACTGCGGAAACGGGGAAAGAAAAAGCGAACCTTGCGGTTCGCCTTTTCAGGTTTCCTTTCCGGTCTCGATCAGAGGCCGGCACGACTGCGCAGGGAATCAATCCGGTCGGTGCGTTCCCAGGTAAATTCCGGCAGTTCACGACCGAAATGGCCGTATGCGGCGGTCTTCCGATAGATAGGACGGAGCAGGTCAAGAGTTTCGATGATGGCACGGGGACGCATGTCGAACTCTTCCCGGACGATGCGGGCAATTTCATTGGAGGGGAGCTTGCCCGTGCCGAAAGTATTGATCATGACCGAAACCGGCTCGGACACGCCAATGGCGTAGGCCACCTGTACCTCGCACTTATCGGCAAGACCGGCAGCGACGATATTTTTGGCCACATAGCGCGCCATATAGGAAGCGCTGCGGTCGACCTTCGAAGGATCCTTGCCGGAAAAAGCGCCGCCGCCGTGGGAACCCTGGCCTCCATAGGTGTCGACGATGATCTTGCGCCCGGTCAGTCCGCAGTCACCCATCGGCCCGCCGACCACGAAGCGACCGGTTGGGTTGATGAAATATTTAGTCTTTTCATCCAGGAGATTGTCGGGGATAACCTTTTTGACGACCTCTTCGATGATTGCCTCCCTGAGAGTCTCGTATCTGACGTCGGGGGCATGCTGAGAAGAAACGACAATGGCATCGACGCGAATCGGCTTGTCATTGATGTACTGGATGGAAACCTGGGATTTTCCGTCGGGACGCAAAAAAGGGAGCAGCCCGTTTTTACGCACTTCACTGAGACGCTTGGCTAGGTTGTGGGCAAAGGTAATGGGCATGGGCATGAGCTCGCGGGTTTCGTTGCAGGCATAGCCGAACATCAGTCCCTGGTCGCCGGCCCCCTGTTCTTTGTGCAACCCCTCCCCTTCGGTCACCCCCTGGGAAATATCCGGCGATTGCCGGTCGATGGAAGTCAAAACAGCGCAGGTTTCCCAATCAAACCCCATGGCCGAATCGTTGTAACCGATTTCCTTGATGGCTTCACGAACGATGACCGGATAGTCGATGCGGGCACTGGTGGTAATCTCACCGGCAATCATCGCCATGCCGGTGGTGACCAGGGTTTCGCAAGCCACCCGGGAGCGGGGATCCTGTTCGAGGATTGCGTCGAGAATGCTGTCGGAAACCTGGTCGGCGACCTTGTCGGGATGCCCCTCGGTTACGGATTCGGAAGTAAAAAGGAAATCGGTCATAGCCATGGGCTTTCTTCTCCCTTGAAATAACGGAAATTCATGATCCGGTTCGAAAATACGTCTTATAACAAGCTCCGGCAT
Organism: Trichloromonas sp.; assembly: GCF_034006665.1. GTDB lineage: Bacteria > Desulfobacterota > Desulfuromonadia > Desulfuromonadales > Trichloromonadaceae > Trichloromonas. The sequence continues at coordinate 19,743 of NZ_JAVESI010000031.1, read as the reverse complement.
CAGAATCAACTACAAACGGGCAGTCAGGGTTCCGGGGGGCGAAACAGCTCGGGAAAACGTCGGGTCATCTCGGTCTCCAGGCAGCGATTAATCTCGGAAGCGGTCGTCAAGCTCAAGAGCCGTTCAAGCAATTCCTTTCCCTCAGATCGCCGAATCCGACGCAGCACTTCCTTGACCCGGGGGATACTTGGCGGATTCATGGACAGTTCATCGAAACCCAGCCCGAGGAGGATCAGGGTATAGAGCGGGTCGGCGGCCATTTCCCCGCACATCCCCACAGGGATCGAAGCCTGTCGGGCCGCCTGGCAGATTAGCTTCAGAGCGCGGAGAATGGCGGGATGCAGCGGCTCGTAGAGATAGGCGACATGTTCGTTCCCGCGATCGACGGCAAGAAAATACTGGATCAGATCGTTGGTACCGACGGAGAAAAAATCGGCCTCCCGTGCCAGCAGGTCGGCTATGAGTGCTGCCGAGGGAACTTCGACCATGATCCCAACGGGCAATGCGGCATCGTGCGCCACCCCTTCCGCAGCCAGCTCGGCCTGAACCTCGGTGCAGAGTTCCCGACAGGCCCGCAGCTCAGCGACGCCAGAGACCATCGGCAACATCAGCCGCGCCCGACCAAAAGCCGAAGCCCTGAAGATCGCCCGCAGCTGGGTCTTGAAGAGCCGCCGCTCCTTCAGGGAGAAACGCACGGCGCGGAGTCCGAGCGCGGGATTGAGCTCGTCGGAGATGTTGATTTCCGGAGCCAGCTTGTCGCCGCCGAGATCCAGGGAACGAATAGTCACCGGCTGCGGCGCCATCGCTTCCAAAACCGCCCGATAGGCATTGAACTGTTCCTCCTCGGAAGGAGGAGCGGAGCGATTAAGATAGAGAAATTCAGAACGAAAAAGACCGACTCCCTCGGCGCCGTGGCGCAGGGCCAGGGGCAGTTCCTCGGTCAGCTCGACATTTCCCCGCAGCGGGATACGAACACCATCCAAGGTCTCCCCCGGCAATTGGCTGAGGCCGAGAAGCTCTTCTTCGCGCAGCGCCTGCGCCTGCTCTTTGCGACGATACTCGGCGATGGTGGCGGAGGACGGATTAAGAATGAGAATACCGAGGAAACCATCGACGATGACGGAGAGTCCGCTGGGAACGCGCACTGTAAGAGTTTCCAGGCCAACCACCGCGGGAATACCGAGGGAACGAGCCAATATCGCCGTATGGGAGGTCCGCCCGCCGAGATCGGTGGCAAAACCGATCACCCGGGCCTTGTCCATCTGCATGGTATCGGCGGGCGAAAGGTCGTGGGCGATCACCACCACCTGATCGGAAATCACGGCGATCGGCTGCTGGGTATATCCCTTGAGATTGCGCAGCAGTCGTTCTCCCACCGAGTCGATATCGGAACGCCGCTCCCGGAGATATTCATCCTCAATCGCCTCAAAAACCTCTCGAAACTTCTTAAGGGTTCGCTTTAGCGCCCCTTCGGCATTGAGAAAATCGTTCCGGATCAACTTCGTGACGCCCTCCAGCAAAAGACGGTCCTCAAGAATCAGCAGGTGAGTATCGATGATGTAGAGATGCTCGGCCATTTCTCGGGAAGAGGCCATTTCCCGAACTTCGTTGAGCTGGCGCCTGGAACTTTCTACCGCCGCCTTGAACGCCGCGATCTCTCCGGCGACCTCCCCGGGGGCGACCCGCCGTTCAATGGCGGAAAGACGCTGCCGGTCGATGACGTGGGTACGGCCCAGAGCGATGCCCGGAGACGCCGCCACACCGACGAGCAGGGTATCCTCGGGGATGTCAGTCTTCACCAAAGCCATTTTCCACCAGCTGGGCAATGGCCGCGAAGGCCTCTTCCATATCGGGACCGGAGACGCTGATATCGATCTGAGACCCCTTGGGGGCGGCCAGCATGAGAATTCCCATGATGCTCTTGCCGTTGACTTCCATGCCCTCCTTCTCGACGGTCACGTCTGACTGATAGCGATTGGCCGTCTGCACCAGCTGGGCGGCGGCGCGGGCATGAAGACCGAGGCGGTTGACAATGGTAAAACGTTGTTTTTTCATCTTTTTTATCCCCAAAAGCAACATGGTCCACCGGCGGAATCAGCCGCAAACGATCATCAGTGCCGCCGACATAAACAGGATCAGAATCAGGGTAGAGACGCCCAAGCGGCCAAGTCCGCCCAGTAGAAGAACGCTCAGAAGCACACCGGCCCCCCAGATCGGCGGGACTTCCGCCAAGGTCAAGGTATCGCCGACAAGGATGGCGGACAGAGCGCCGAGAAGCAAACCGGTACCCTCTTTGCAGCGCACCGCCAGATCAGGAAGACGATACCCCTGAATCCGCTCGATCATTCCCAGCCTCTGCCGATAACCGCCGCCCAGCCCGGCGATAAAGGCAACGCCATGGGGGAGATTAAAGAGCAACAGAAAGGCCAGGGGAGCCCACCAGAAACCGCTCACGGCCAGCAACAGGGCCAACACAGCCGCAAAGGGACGAAGACCACCCCAGAAGAGGGCATCCCCCATGGCCGCAAAGGGCGCCATGCACATCGCCTTGAATTCATCCACATCCATAGCGCCCCCGACGGCCGTCTCTCCCCCCTCTTCAAGGGCGAGCACCGTACCGAGAAGGGGTGCGGCCATGAAAGGATGGGTATTAAAATAGGCCAAATGCCTCTGGCAGGCCCGAACCAGATCCTCGTCGCGATAGATGAGCCGCAAGGCCGGGAAGAGAATGTAGAGGACACCGAGGCTTTGCATGCGCTCGTAATTCCAGCTCGCCTGCAGCAGGGGGAGACGTAACAGGACACGCACGCGAACGCCGAGGGGGAGCATCAGAACCCCTCCCGGAGCAGATAGACGGCAAAAAAAGCCAGCAGGTACAGGGCCAGGATACGCCGGCTGCGCAAGGTACCGAGAAAAACCGCCGTCCCCACCAGCGGAAAGGCCAGAAACAGCCAGGGAGCACTTTCCCCGACCTGGGGCAGAAGGTACGGAGCAAGCCAGGGCAGGAGCAGGGAGCCGGGGAGAACAATCCCGAGATAGGTTCCCAGGGACGCCAGGGCGAAGAAAACCAGTCCCAAAAGATGCCAACGGGTCGCGGCCAGAGGGCGGCCGAGGTGGAGATCCTTCTCCGCCCAAACCAGCAACCGGCCATTCCCCAAGCGGGCGAGATGGTCGAAGAATTGACCACACTTGCCCAACGGCAAGGCGACCAGAAGGGAGAGCAGAAGCAAGGGCAGATCCTCGACGCCTCCGGCACCCATCACCAGGGCCAAAGCCGTCCCCCCCACGGCAATCTGCGTGTCATCCGGCGGGATCGCCGCTCCCACCGGCAGCCGCCCCAGCCACAGGAGTTCCAGCAGGATTCCGGCCTGCAGGCCGAGTTGGGAATCCCCCAGAACCCAGCCGGTCAGGGGCGCGGCGACGATCGGCCGACAGATGAGCAGTTGCAGAACGGCGGTGCGATCCAGCCCGACCAGCAGGGAAATCAGTCCGGCGTAAAGGTAATCCGGCGAAAAGGCCATCTCAACCCTCCCGTTGCGGGGAGAGTTTCTTCCAGTCCCGTTCCCGGTCTGCGGGAATACACTGGGCGACAACTTGGACTCCGGCCGCTTCCAAGTGCCCAAGGTTGATGAAGTCTTCGGGAGCGAAGGCAATGGTGCAGGAAACCCGGCGGCGGTTTTCTCCGCCATGGAGATTGCCGAGATTGAGCTTGTCGTAAGCCACGCCGAGCCGATAAAGCGCCAAAGCATCCTCGGACGTGGCGACAAGAAGCAGAACCTTGCGGTCGATCAGCCTGCCTCCGGCAAAGAGATCGGCGGCGCCGGCAAGGGTTTCGATGAAGACCCCAAGGCCCTTGGGAACCGCGGCGGCCATAAGAATTTTCCGCATGGGATTACCCGCGACGCCGTCATTGGCGACAAGGAGGCAATCGGCATGCACATGGGGCACCCAGGATTCCAGAACCTGACCATGGATCAAACGATTGTCGATGCGGGCAAGAACGATGCTCATGGTCCTTCACATCATCGGCTACTTTTTCAGCAGCTCGCTGGGGAGAAAAATTCCCTGTTCGCCGCAAGCCTTGAGCAATGCGGCCAGTTCTTCCAGGGCAAGGCCCTCGCCGCTGTTGAAAAATTTCAGAACCATGGGCAGGTTGACGCCGGTCACGACCTCAACCCGTTGCTGCTCGAGAAAGGCCAGGCTGATATTGGATGGGGTTCCTCCAAACATGTCGGTCAAGATGACGACCCCTTCGCCGTCGCTTCCCACCTCGCCGATCGCCGTCGCGATCCTTTCCCGGATGGAATCGACACTGTCGCCCATGTCGATACTGACGGCGCGGGCCTGTTCAGTCGGCCCGACAATCATCTCCGCCGCACGAAGAAACTCCTCACCCAGGTGGGCATGGGTAGCGATTACCAGTCCTATCATCTTATTTCTGCCCTTTGCTGATATCGCGATGCACCACTTCAAGGGAAACTTCCGCCGCGGCGAAACGGTCGCGCAGGGTCTCGACGATAGCGACACTGCGATGCTGCCCCCCCGTGCAACCGATGGAAACGGTCAGATAACTCTTCCCCTCGCGCCGGTATTGGGGAAGCAAAAAAGCGAACAGGGACTCAAATCGTTCGAGAAATTCGCGAGTCTCCGGCTGCGCGAGGACATAATCGCGAACCTGCGGATCGCGCCCGGTCAAAGGCTGCAATTCGGGGACGAAATGGGGATTCGGCAAAAAACGCACATCCATCACCAGGTCGGACTCGGCAGGCAATCCGTAGCGAAAGCCGAAGGACTGCAAATGCACCACCAAAGGGAGGGCTTCCCCGGTGCCACGCACCCGACGCACCACCATATCCCGCAGTTGATGGGGCGTCAGACGGGAGGAATCGATGATCGCCGTGGCCCGGCCGCGCAAATGAGCCAGCAGAAGGCGTTCCTGGCGAATCCCCTCGGCCACTCCTCCCGCCAAGGCAAGAGGGTGACGACGCCGGGTTTCCGAATAACGACGGGTCAAGGCCTCATCGGAAGCCTCAAAAAAGAAGATTTCCAGTTCATAACCGGCGTGTCGCACCGTTTCCAGAGTCGTTTCGAATTCCGCCAGAAAACCGCGATTACGGATGTCGATGACCACCGCCACTTCGGAGGTAAAACGCACCCCCTGTTCGACCAGGCCGAGAAATTTGGGTAACAGCGCCAAAGGCAGGTTGTCCACCACGAAAAAGCCCTCGTCCTCCAAGGCACGAGCCGCCGAACTCTTGCCGGAACCGGAAAGCCCGGTGATGATGATGACCCGTTTACGGTTGTTATTCAAGGTTGTCTCCAATAATGGAATGGGCATGCAACCAAGCGGTTTCGGCCATACGTTTTTCGAGACGGTCCTGAAACTCTCGGGCGCTGTGGTAGCCCATCTCCTTGAGCAGTTGATTGCGGGCCGCGACCTCAATAATGGTGGTAATGTTGCGCCCGGGGCGCACCGGGACCTTCATCAAGGGGATTTCCAGCCCGAGAATTTCATAACGCAACTCTTCGAGTCCAAGCCGGTCGTATGCGGCGCCCTCCTGCCATTCCACCAGTTCGATGGCCAGATCGATCTTCTTGCGCTCACGCGTGGCGGCAACCCCGAAGAGGTGGCGGATATTGATGATTCCCAAACCCCGAATCTCCATATGATAATGAAGCAGGTCGTTGCCCTCGCCAAAAAGAACGGCCGGCAGCTTCATACGCACCTTGACCACATCGTCGGCCACCAGCTTGTGCCCCTTGAGAACCAGATCAAGGGCGCATTCGCTCTTGCCGATACCGCTCTTCCCCAGAAGCAGAACGCCGACGCCGAGGATATCCACCAGAACCCCGTGGACGGTGGTGGAAGGAAGCAGCCGTTCTTCCAAAAACTGGGTAATCAGGGAGATAAAACGGGAACTCTGATGCCGCGAACGCAGCAGAGGAATGGCGTACTGCTCGGCACAATCGATCAACAGCCGGGGGGGCTGTTGCCCCTTGGTGATGATAAAACAGGAGATATCGAGTTCGCAAAGCCGCCGTAGATGACGTTCAGCGATCCGGGGATCAAGCTGATCCAAGTAGCTTAATTCCGTGGAACCGAGAACCTGTATGCGGTCGGGATGAAGATTGGTGGTATAGCCGGCGAAAGCCAGGCCGGGTTTCTGGATGCGGGGCACCTGGATACATTTGTCAAGACCGCGCTCACCGGCCAACAATTCGAGATCAAGCCCGGCTTCTTTCTCGGCCAGCAACTCTTGGATACTCAGACCAGCCATGCCTTTGAACTAACCTGGGGTTCGCGATGAACAGCAAAAGGGAAAAAACCTGCTACATCCGGTCTTCTTCCTCGACGATGATGTCATAGAGTTGTTCCGAAGGAGCTTCGATAAGACGACGCCGCACCGAAGGGTTCTTCAGCAGTTTGGAAATTCGGGCCAGGGTCTTCAGATGCACCCCCACCGATTCTTCGGGGGCGACCAGGAGAAAAAAGAGATGGGCCTGACGGCCATCCATCGAATCGAAATCAACCCCCTGGCGGCTGCGCCCAAAAGCGAGAAGCAACCGGTCAAGCCGAGCCAGCTTGCCATGGGGAATGGCCACGCCTTCGCCGATACCGGTACTCCCCAAAGCTTCCCGCTCATGGAGAACGCGCAGAACCTCCTCGGCGTCCAGGTTGTCGGAAGCGCTGACGAGAACGTCAGTCAACTCACCAAGGGCCTCACCCTTTCCGGATGCCCGCAACTCGCCGGCAATCGCCTTCGGATTCAGTAGTTCCGCAATCTTCATGACCTGCACTTCATATCGGGTTGGTAAACGGGAAACGGCCCGACGATAAAAATAAACGTTTCATCGTCGGGCCGCGCCAGGAATTTACTTGGTTTGGGGGACAATCAAACCGTAGTTGCCGTCCTTGCGCCGATAAACAACGTTGATCTCGTCGGTAATCGAATCGGTAAAGACGATAAAGTCCTTGTGGAGAAGATCCATCTGCATGACCGCTTCCTCCACGGCCATCGGCTTGACCGAAAAACTGTTGCTGCGAATGATGGTCGGCTCGGGAGATCCGAGATCGATACTCTCGGCGGCGAAAACGGTCTTTTGGATCTGCCGCTCCTTACCGGCGGCCGGCTTGTGTTTTTTCAGCTTTTCCTTGTAGCGCTTGAGCTGCCGCTCGATCTTGTCGATCACCGCGTCGATGGCGGCGTACATGTCGTTGGTTTCCTCGGAAGCCTTGATGGTGACGCCCTTGGCGCTGATCGTCACCACCGCCTTATGACGGATTTTCTTTTCCACCGAAAGAAAGGCTTGGGAGTCAATCGGCTCGTCAATATATTTCTTGACCCGTTCCAGCTTCTCCGCGACATAGGCGCGAACCGGCTCGCTGACTTCCATATGTCTGAATGTCACATCAATCTGCATGGTTGAAACCTCCTGATGATTAAGTTTCTCCCGGTGAAACCAGCTTGTTGTCCAGTATATCGATTCCTGGAAGCTTAGCCAGCCTGGAGAATTAAAAATGTCGTCTGCGCTCCGTGGAAGAGCCGAGGCCAAGCATCTCGCGATACTTGGTCACGGTCCGACGGGCGATGTCGATTCCCTGCTCCAGTAGCAGATCGACGATTTTCTGATCGGAATAGGGTTTTTTGGGATTTTCGCCGGCAATAATCTCCTTGATCTTACTCTTGACACTCTCCGAGGCGATGGAGTCCCCCTCGGTGGTGTTGATCCCGCTGTTGAAGAAGTACTTGAGTTCGAACAGCCCCTGCGGGGTCTGAACATACTTGTTGGTGGTAACGCGACTGATAGTCGACTCGTGCATCTCGATATCCTCGGCCACATCGCGTAACACCAGAGGCTTGAGATAAGCCACCCCTTTGTCGAAAAACTCCCGCTGAAATTTGACGATACTCTTGGTCACCTTGTAGATGGTCCGCTGACGCTGATGAATGCTCTTGATCAGCCAGATGGCGCCGCGCATCTTGTCCTGAATGTACTCCCCGGCTTGGGCGTCAATCCCCTCTCCGCCCGCCAGAGCATTGCGATAAAACGCATTAATGCGCAAATTGGGGAGTCCTTCGTCGTTAAGAACGACGACATATTCGTCATTGATTTTGTAGACGAAAATGTCGGGAGTGATGTAATGGACCTCCTCCTGGGTATAAATGCTGCCGGGCCGGGGATCAAGCCCCGAGATGATCTTGGCCGCACCGAGAACCTCATCGAGAGTCACCCCCAAGGCCTTGGCAATGGCCGAGTATTTACGTACCTCAAGATCAGGAATGTGGTTGAGCAGAATCGCCTCGACCAGACTCCCTTCCATGCCCAGATAGCGAATCTGACGGAGGAGGCACTCGCGCAGATCGCGGGAAGCCACCCCGGGAGGATCGAAATCCTGCACCACCTCTAGAGCCCGACCGACCTTTTCCGGGGAAGCGCCGGAGGTCGCAGCGATCTCTTCCAGAGACGCCTGAAGATAGCCGTCATCATCGAGGTTGCCGATGATTTCGGCGGCAATCCGACGGATTTCATCATCCAGACGCGAAAGGTTGAGCTGCCAGAGAAGGTGATCGGACAAGCTCCCTTTCTTGGTCAGCAGATTTTCATAAGAGGGCCGATCCTCGTCTTCTTCATAGAAATCCGCCGTCGAGCCACCAAGACTGTAACCTTCGAGATAGGTCTGCCAGTCGATATCGGTGACGCCTTCGTTTTCGCCGGACACTTCCCGAACCTCATCGACGGGGACATCGCTTGCGGAGACTTCACCGGCGGCGACCTCTTCAAACTCCTTTTCCTCGGGAACTTCCGTGGCTTCTTCGAGAACCGGATTTTCCTCCAGCTCCTGTTGCACCATGTCGACCAGTTCCATCCGCGACAGCTGGAGGAGCTTGATCGCCTGCTGCAACTGGGGGGTCATCACCAGTTGTTGACTGAGCTTGAGTTGTTGACGGATCTCTAAAGCCATCTACCGACTCGCTTGGTTACGGGATGGGTGCCGAAACACGGGACTGTTCATTGCGCGGTTTTCACAACTGGAAGGATTCTCCCAGGTAGATGGCCCGGGCCGCGGAACTGGCGGCGATTTCCTCGGGGACACCGTATTCGAGAACGGCCCCTTCGTTGAGGATATAGGCTTTGTCGCAAACGCCGAGGGTCTCGCGTACGTTGTGATCGGAGATCAACACCCCGATCCCCCGGGAGCGCAGCGAGGTGATGATCGATTGGATATCCATGACCGCGATCGGGTCAATACCGGCAAAGGGTTCATCGAGGAGAATGAAAACCGGTTCGATAACCAGCGCCCGGGCAATCTCCAAGCGCCGGCGCTCTCCTCCGGAGAGGGCGTAGCCGTAGGATTTGGCCACATGCCCGAGTCGGAAATCTTCCAGCAACTCGGCAACACGCTCAACCCGCTGACCGGGAGTCAGATCCAGGGTTTCCAGAATTGCCAGCAGATTCTCTTCCACCGTCAATTTGCGGAAAACCGAAGCTTCCTGAGGCAGATAGGAAATCCCGGCCCGCGCCCGCTGGTACATGGGAAACTGGGTAATCTCAAGATCGTCAAGAAAGACCTGCCCGCGATCAGGTCGAACCAAGCCCACCATCATGTAAAAGCAAGTCGTCTTGCCGGCACCGTTCGGTCCCAGCAGACCGATGACCTCCCCGGAGACAAGTTCCAGATCGACGTCGCGCACCACCTGCCGCCCGCGATAGGCCTTGTTCAACTCACGGGCACTCAGACGGCGGCTTTTCACTTTCCCCCCCCCTGAGGATGAAAGACGGCGTTAACCCGCCCCCCCTCCTTGCCGGTGACCACGCTGCGCTCTTCATTGAGAAAGACGGTGATCTCATCCCCCTCGACGGAATCCTTACCCTGGTGGACCTTGGGAGAACCGGTCAGAACCACCTTACTTTCCCGATTGTAAAAAACCGCCTTGTTTCCGGTAGCGGTTCGTTCACCCTGGACGATGCGCACGTTGCCCACCGCCACGACCTGATCGATATCCCGCGTTTTCCCTGGGGAATAATGGATTGTCACTTCATCGGCGTAGATGGTGGCATCCCCCTGTTTGGCAACGACGCTACCACTGAACTTGGCGAATCCCGCCGGGTCATCTCCCTCCAGCCGATCGGAAGTGATTTCAATCGGTTGGGAATTGTCGAAAGCACCCAGAGCCGAAGTCTTTTCGGCGGCGCCGGCAACAGCACCCACGGCCAGAAGAAAGAGACACAACAACAGGCTTCTCAATGGAATGAAAGCTTTCATGGCTTGACAACCTTCTGGATCCGCGCCCTGACCGGACCGGAAATCTGGTAGACGTGCTTGTCTACATCGAACTTCAACCCCGTTCCGGTCACTTCCAATTCATCAGAGAGCATGCGAACCGGGGCATCGGTGCTGACGAGACGGTCGGCTTCGGAAAAAACGAGAGAGTCGGAGTAAAATACATAACCGCGCACACTCTCAATAACAACCTCCCCCTTGGCGTTGACTACCTTAGTTTCGCTGGACAATTCTCCGGTTTGCGCCCTTAGTGTAGCGACCTCTGCCCCCTGGTCATCAAAGAAGGTCATAAAGACATCGCGGATCAGCGTGAATCCGTCCTTGACACTGTAATCGGCCGAATCGGCCAACAGGTGCCACCGACGGACGCCGTCGCTGGTCTCCGTGTAATCGATCCCTTTAACCGCGATATCGACGTCCTTCGGCAAGGACGCGATCAGTTCCTCGGGAGCCTGATCCCGGTAATTGACAAGGACCGTCACCAGCAACACCGACGACAGCACGGCGATAAATAAACCTAAAAGATTTCGGGAAGTTATCTTGTTTTTCATAACTTTTCGCCAGTATAGCATCTCGCCGGAACAGAGTAAAGACGAAACCTGGCCATTGGCACGAGACTTGAAAGAGAAACCGTTATCACGTCTATGCTTCGCCGAAATAGCGAGCGGTAATCCGCTCCCAGGCGCCGCTCCCCTTCAAAAGCAGATCGCAGACTTCCCGTACAGCCCCCCGCCCGCCGCGCCGCCTGGCAACATAGTCGACCAGCGGCTTGACCTCGTCGACGGCATCAGCCACTGTCGCCGCGAAACCAACCCGGCACAGAATCGGCAGATCGACTACGTCATCCCCCATGTAGGCCACTTGGGCGTCGTTCAGATTTCTTTCCGCCAAAATTTGCCGATAGGGAACAAGCTTTTCCGTCGCGCCCTGACGGACAATCGTGATCCCCAATTCCCGGGCGCGGATTTCAACCACCTCGGAGGTGCGACCGGTGATAATGCCGACCTCGATGCCGGCCCGCTGGATCATCTTGATACCGTGACCATCCTTGACGTCGAAAGCCTTGGTCTCCACCCCGTGATGGTCGTAGATGATGCGCCCGTCGGTGAGCACGCCGTCCACATCGAGCAGCAGCAGGCGGATATCGGAAAGATTTTTCAGCATCAGACCACCCCCGCTTTGAGCAGATCATGGAGGTGAATGATCCCCACCGGCACACGGCTCTCTTCCGTCTCGAAAACAAACAGAGAGGTGATGGAATGCTGCTCCATCTTCTGCATGGCCTTGGCCGCGAGATTGGAACGGAGGATCCGCTTAGGATTGACCGCCATCAGTTCGCAAATCGGCCGGTTAAGGGCATCGAGCCCCTTCTCGATAGAACGGCGCAGGTCGCCGTCGGTAAAGACCCCGAGCAGTTCCCCCCGGTCATCGCAAACCCCGGTGATCCCCAGTTTTTTGCTGGTGATCTCAAAGAGCGCCTCCTTAAGGGGCATCTCCGGAAAGACCCGAGGAATGGCCTCCCCGATATGCATGAGATCCTCGACCCGCAGCAGCAACCGTTTGCCCAGAGTACCGCCGGGATGAAAGAGGGCGAAGTCCTCTTCCTTGAAGCCGCGCCGCTCCAACAGAGCTACCGCAAGGGCATCCCCCATGGCGACCGTCGCCGTAGTGCTGGCGGTCGGCGCCAGCCCCAGGGGACAGGCCTCCTCCTTAATGGAGATATCGAGCAGGACATCGCCGGCCCGGGCCAGGGTACTGGCGGGATTGCCGGTCATGGCGATGAGCGGTAATCCCATGCGCTTGATCACCGGCAGAATGCGGGTGATCTCCTCGGTTTCACCCGAGTTGGAAACGGCCATCACGACATCCCCCTTCATGAGCATGCCGAGATCGCCGTGAATCCCTTCCGCCGGATGGAGAAAAAGGGCCGGGGTTCCCGTAGACGCCATAGTCGCCGCCACCTTTTGGCAGATCAGCCCCGACTTGCCCATGCCGGTGATGACGACCCGCCCCTTGCAGGCCAACATCATTTCCACCGCTGTGACAAAGCGTGAATCGATGCGGTCAAGCAGGGCCAGGACCGCCTCCGCCTCAACCCTGAGCACATGTTTGGCCGTTTCGATCATCTCACTCATGGTTCAGCGCCCCTTGACGATGGCGTCGATGGCCAGCATCTGCCGCAACATACTGGGCAGATCGCCGAGAGGCAAGGAGTTGGGACCATCACACAGAGCCTGGTCGGGATTTTCATGCACTTCCCAGAAGAGGCCGTCGATGCCCGTCGCCACCGCCGCTCGGGAGAGGGCGCCGACATACTGGCGCTGCCCGCCCGAAGCGGTCCCGGCACCGCCGGGCAGCTGCACCGAATGGGTCGCGTCGAATATCACCGGGCAACCCGTTTCGCGCATGATGACCAGCGAGCGCATATCCGTCACCAGGTTGTTGTAGCCAAAGGAAGCGCCTCGCTCGGTGAGCAGAATATTGCGATTGCCACCAGCTTCGATCTTGCCGACGGCGTTCTTCATGTCCCAAGGGGCGAGAAACTGGCCCTTTTTCACATTGACGACCTTGCCGGTGCGCGCCGCCGCCACCAACAGATCAGTCTGGCGACTGAGAAAGGCCGGAATCTGGATAATGTCGAGAACCTTGGCCGCCGGAGCGACCTGGCTGATGTCGTGCACATCAGATATGACCGGCAGCTCGAACTCACGCTTGACCCGGCCGAGAATTCGCAGGCCCTCTTCCATCCCAGGTCCGCGAAAAGCATCGACCGATGTCCGATTGGCCTTGTCGTAAGACGCCTTGAAGACCAGGCCGATCCCCAGAGAGCTGGTCAGCTCCTTGAGATAGGCAGCGATGCGCAGGGTCAGATCCTCATTTTCAATGGCGCAGGGCCCGGCGATCAGCACCAGGGGCCGATTACCGCCAAAGATCACGTTGCCGACGGAGACTTCACGCACCACGTCAGGAATCTCCTTTTTGTTTGAGACAGGCACCGACAAAGGACTCGAAGAGCGGATGCGGGCTCATCGGCCGACTGCGAAACTCGGGATGGAACTGGCAACCAAGAAACCAGGGGTGATCGGCCAACTCGACAATCTCCACCAGATCCCCTTCAGGATTGATCCCCGAGAAGATCAGGCCGCATTTTTCCAGCGGCTTGCGGTAGGCGTTGTTGAATTCATAACGATGTCGGTGGCGCTCGGAAATCTTCTTCTGACCATAAATACGCCGCGCCCGGGTGCCGTCGGCCAAATCGCAGGAATAGGCGCCGAGACGCATGGTGCCGCCCTTGCCCTTGACCGATTTCTGGCCCTCCATGATATGAATGACCGGATTCTTCGCCCCTTCGCGAAACTCGGCGGAATAGGCATCCTCGATGGCGCAGACGTGGCGGGCAAATTCCACCACCGCCATCTGCATGCCGAGACAGATGCCGAAGAAGGGAATCTTGTTCCGGCGGGCGAATTCAATGGCGGCGATCTTCCCTTCGCTCCCTCGCTCGCCGAAGCCGCCGGGGACGAGAATGCCATCGATGCCGTCGAAGGCGTTGCCGATACCGTGTCGCTCCAGGGACTCGGAATCGACATATTTAAGGTTGACCCGGCAGTCATTCGCAATGCCGCCGTGAATCAGCGCCTCAGCCAGGGACTTGTAGCTCTCGGTCAGCTCCACGTACTTGCCGACGATGGCGATGGTCGTTTCCGAGGACGGTTCCTTGATCCGCTTGATGATCCGATGCCATTCGGAGAGATCCGGCGTCTTGGTCCAGATATTCAAGTAATCGACCAGGCGCTCATCGAGCCCCTGCTCGTGGTAAGCCACCGGCACCTCGTAGATGGAGCCGACATCGCGGGCGGTAATGACCGCCTCTTCCTTGACGTTGCAGAAGAGGGCGATCTTCGCTTTCATTTCCCGGGGGATTTCCCGATCGCAGCGGCAGAGGAGGATGTCGGGTTGAATACCGATCTCCCGCAGTTCCTTGACGCTGTGCTGGGTCGGCTTGGTCTTCAGCTCGCCGGCGGTGGGGATATAGGGAACCAGGGTCAGATGAATGTAGAGGGTGTTCTCATGCCCGAGATCGGTGCGGAACTGGCGGATCGCCTCCAAAAAGGGGAGCGACTCGATATCGCCGACGGTGCCGCCGACCTCGACAATGGCCAGGTCAACCCCTTTGGCGTTTTCAAGGATCTTCGCCTTGATCTCGTTGGTGATATGGGGGATGACCTGGACCGTGCCGCCGAGATAGTCGCCGCGGCGCTCCTTGCGGATGACTGAATCGTAGACCTGGCCGGTGGTGAAGTTCGACTTGCGGGAGAGGGTCGCGGTAGTGAAGCGCTCATAATGCCCCAAGTCGAGATCGGTCTCCGCGCCGTCGTCGGTGACAAAGACCTCACCGTGCTGAAAAGGGCTCATCGTCCCCGGATCGACGTTGATGTAGGGGTCGAGTTTCTGCATCGACACCCTTAACCCCCGGGCCTCCAGCAGCGCCCCCATGGAAGCAGCGGCCAATCCCTTGCCGAGGGAGGAAACCACCCCCCCTGTGACAAATACGAACTTGGTTTTCATCCTGGCTCCTTTAGCGATCTCGCAGGAGGCGAAGAGCACCCCGCGAGAGAAAAATCAAAGTGCCGATACTACACCGCCGCCCGCAAAAAGAAAACCCCAAATTCCCCCAACCTAACTCCCTCCGCCCGCTGCCAGCAGATCCCGCACCCGCTCAAGATCCTCGGGGGTATCGACCCCCTGGGAAACCAGGTCGGTCGCCGTCACCCGGATTTTATAGCCGTGCTCCAGCGCCCGCAACTGTTCCAGTTTTTCGGTCTTTTCCAGCGGGGTGGCCGACAGCTTGGGATAGGAAAGAAGAAATTCCTTGCGGTAGACATAGAGACCGATGTGCTTGTAGCCGCCCAGAGCGTGAAAATTCTCAGCCAGGGTCTCGGCATGATCACGGGGATGGGGAATGGGCGCTCGGGAAAAATAGAGAGCGAAACCCCGGCCATCGACTACCACCTTGACCACGTTGGGATTGAGAAACTCCTGCACCGAAGCGAGGGGGGTCATCAGCGTCCCCATGGGGATAGAGGCGTCCTCCACAAGGGGCGCCACCGCCAAGTCGATCATGCGCGGGTCGATGAGCGGTTCGTCCCCCTGCACGTTGACGACGATATCCGTGGCGATCCCCTCGGCGACCTCGGCCAGGCGATCGGTGCCGGTGGGATGGTCGACGCGGGTCATCCAGGCCTCGCCGCCAAAAGCGGACACCGCCTCGAAAATGCAGGTATCGTCGGTGGCGACAATGACCCGGTCGACCCGGGTTGACCGAGCGGTACGCTCATAGACCCACTGGATCATCGGCTTGCCGAGAATCTCGGCCAAGGGTTTGCCGGGAAAACGGGTCGAGGCATAGCGGGCGGGAATGATCGCGGTGACGCGCATGCGACAATCCTTTCAAAAGAGAGGAAAAGAAGGGTGGAGCGCCCGAAAATTAGAAAAAACCCCCGGCAAAGTCAAGGCGCGGAGGCTTCATCCTTGCCCGGCCAGGGCATGACGGGAACGGTACTGATGCTGTTTTTCGGACTCCCTTCGATGACCCGGTCGCTGTAAGCAACGTAAACCAGCACATTGCGCTCGCGGTCGAAGAAACGTACGACGTGCAGTTCCTTGAAAAGCAGGCTGCGGCGCTCGTCGAAAACCTCCTCGCCGTCCTTGAGTTCCCCGAGAAAACGGATCGGTCCGACCTGCCGACAGGCAATGGCGGCATCGCTGACATCCTCGGCCACACCCATGGCCCCCTTCACCCCGCCGGTCTGCGCCCGACTGATGTGACAGGCCACCCCCTCGACCTTCGGGTCGTCGAAGCCATCGATGACGATCTTATCGTTCGGCCCCAGCCAGCGGAAACGAGTACTTACCGCCCCCGTCTCGCCCCGCTCCGGCCGGCTGAAAATCCAGACCCCGAACCCCACCAGCACCAGCAGCAGAAAAACCCCGAACAACAGAGCCAGACGTTTCATCGTTCACCTCAAAATGGACAGAGAAAAGATTTTCTGAAGAATAGCACTGATCTGCGCACAGTGCGCAGGATCCGGCGACGATCGTGTGGCGGTGTTCCGTGTTCATCGCAATCCCGCGGCACGGGTTCGGCAAAGACCCTATTCAAATTTTCGGCCCGCTGGTAGATCTCGATACGTTTTTCCCCCTTACGTGATGCCGCGAAAAGTCGCGATTCATCGCTCTTCGCAAGTCGGGGGACGGTCCCCCTCGACCAATGTCAACAACTCGGTCTGTTGCGCCTGGATCAGGTCAGCCAGCGTATCGATATCCCGCAACCTGTCCAGCAACAGGGGCTTCAATCCCACCTCCCGGCATCGTGCGAGGGTTTGCGCCAGCACCTCTCCGGTGCTCCAGGCGATCCGGTCGAACACCTGCGGCCTGAAGTGCTCGGCGGTAAAGCCGATCAGACAATAGCCGCCATCGACGGCCGGGGCGATCACCATGCCGGCCCGCACGAGAACGGCGGCGGCCTGCCGCAAATAGGGCTCATCCAAGCCGACAACATCACTGCCGCACAGCAGAACGGATGAATATCCCGCGGCGAACAGGCGCCGAAAGGCATTCTGCATACGCGCCCCCAGGTCGTCCCCCTCCTGGGGACAACAACAGACGGCGTCTGAGCGCCAGGTTTTGGGCAGTTCTTCCGGATCGTCCCCGTCGTAAAACAGCGCCCAGGGCAAACCGCCGGCGCGAAACTGGGCCAGAATCCGTTCAACCAGCCGCACGTAGATCCGACAAGCCGGCTCAACGCCCACATCGGAAGCCAGCCTGGTTTTGACCCGACCCGGTACAGGCGGCTTGACAAAAAGACAGATGACCGCCGACGCGCTCATCGGTACTCCCGTGCCAACTCGACGGGATCGGCGCCGGCCAGGTAGCGCAGTAGCAGCCACCAGTTTTTCAGTGTGCGTCGCCCAGGGCCATCCCGCCGCCAGCGCCGGGCCGAGGTTCGCAGGCGTGCGGCCAGCAGTCGGCAGGGGCCGCATGACCGGTGCAAACGCCGCGCCAGAGCCACATCCTCCATGATGGGCAGTGGCGGGATCCCCCCTACCTGATGCAAAACCGAGCGCCGCACAAAAATACCTTGATCACCGTAGGGCAAGGAAAAAATCCGACAGCGCAGATCAACACCGCGCTCAATAAGCCGGAAATGCAACCCGCCGGCCTCAATCCCGAGGCGGAACGCTCCCCAGGCGGCCCCTTGGACAACGGCCTTCCCAACCAGGGACAAGCCCTGGTCCGGCAGTCGGGAGTCGGCATGAAGCAGCAGAATCGTATCGCCAGTGGCTGCCGCGACACCGGCAGCCAACTGTGAACCACGCCCTTTCACCGCGGTCAGCCGAAGGACATCAGGATCCCCAATGACCGCCAGGGTGGAAGCGGCGCGATCCCCGTCCACCACGATAATTTCGCTGGCGGCATCCTGATCGCGAAGCTGGCCTATCAGGTCGTTGATCCGTTCCTGCTCGTGCCATACGGGGATGACGACGGAAAGATTCAAGGCCACAGCGGACATTCCCAGCCCAGGCACTCAGGGTTGCGGTCTCGCTGTGCGCAGGCAAAAGGCCGGACCTCCGGCCGATCCGGGCAGAGCCAAATGGCGGCATCTTGCACTGCAAAACGGGTCCAGCGGGAGGGGTAAAAGGTCATGAGAAGCGACGTTCCTGATTCTGAATTTTGCGTACAACGCCGGGATCAGGGCAAACAGTCCCAGCAGGACAAAGGAGCCGAGCACAAGCGGTGAGGCGATATCTCTGAGCGCATGAATGGTGGCCAAACCGACGCCGGCATTGACATAGACAAATCCACCGGGATGATACCGAAGAAAGTACCCAGCATAAAGGTGCGAAGAGGCAGCCACGTCAGACCGGCAGCCAGATTGATGAGAAAAAACGGGAAAAAAGGGATCAGCCGCAGAAAGAGCAGATAGCTGAGCCCACGCTGGTCAAGCTCGGCATTGAGCCTCTCCAGTCGGTGACCAAAGCACCGGAATACCGCCTCGCGCAGAAGCTAACGTGTCGTCAAAAACGAAAGAACGGCTCCCAGGGTGGCGACCGAGACCGCATAGACGGTTCCCAGCCAGTGCCCGAACAGGATCAACAGCAGAATCATCCATTTCTTTTGATTCATGGCTCGGTTGAAATCAGAATATCACCGTACCAGGCGGTTGCTTCAGCGCCCGTATTGTCCGTGTCGGTCATGATGGCGATGCCGCCGGCCTCGGGGGGATCTTCCCCGAAGACCCGCCGGAAGTCCGCCAAGATGTCCCGTTTTTCCTCAACCCACCGACCGGCCTTGGCGGGCCCCGACTCCACAGCCAGGAGCATAGCATTCGCCGTGAAGGCGTTGGGAACGAATTCTTCCACAGGCAGTTTGTTGGCCCATATGTAATTGAGCGCCCGGGTCCGCCAGAAGAAACGATCCGGGAAAATCACGTAAAGCCGGGCGGCATAATCATCCCCCTGCTTCATTCTTGCATCGCCACCGGGCACGGTGGCGGAGATTTTCCAGCGCCACTTTAGGTAGCGATGCGTACGAGGGTTGAACGTTATTTTTTTGGTCAGGCCAGAAGCAGCCGCTTCAGCCCGAGCTTCGAGCACGGTACGGCCATCCGCCTGGACGATGCGATAACGGGTTGTCCCTTTGAAACGCTTGCTTTCCCAACCCGCAGTCCCTTCCGTGGCAAAACGGGAAACGACCAGGTCATCGGCCCAAGCAGCGGAAGGGAGCAACACCCCCAGCAAGCAAGTCAGAAGGATCAGGCACAGATGTTTCAGATGATTTTCCCCCATTGTAACTTCAGTCGATTGAGCCAACGTTGAAGCGCTGATGTCGGGCTGGAGGAAAAGTCCGTGAAACCGGCCAGCAGGTCCGCCACAAATAGTCGTAGCTGTTTTGCGCCCCGGATTTCCCCCGGGGACAGAGGATGACGACCGCATCAGCAGACACCTGAACAACCGCCAGCGCCTCGTCCAGACGCGCCTTGTCCTCCGGCGGTCTTGTCGGGAAACGCGTTGGTCTCGATGGACGCGGGCAGATGCTGTTTCAAAGTCGGCGGCAGGCTGGATGTCCACCAGAATGACCTTCTGCTTATCGTCCAGCAGGATTTTGAGTCTCTCGGAAAAATTCGTAAGAACTTGCGAAAGAACGGTGCTACATTGCGGGACAGCCTGAAACCATTCACTTTTATGATAGTTTTGTCGAAGGCGTTATAACGTAATAGTCAGCGAGCCTTCTAAACGAAAATCGGCGAAAAATTCACGAACAGGCCTCTGATCGGGTAGGAGGCGGGGTTGCCCCCGCCGTCCTCCCACACCACCGTGCGTACGGTTCCGTACACGGCGGTTCACGTGACGTTCTGAAAGCGACGGTGGTGGTCAATTAAGGAGACCAACCCCGCT
>NZ_JAVESI010000079.1:0-7223 GCF_034006665.1 Trichloromonas sp. | reverse complement strand
AAATGGACCATGCCGATCCGGGACTGGAAGGCGGCCCTCAACCGGTTTTCCATCCTGTTCGAAGACAGGATGCCGGCTTACTGATAACCGAAAACCAAACCATTTACACAAAATCATTTACACCGCCTTTCCTTTTTGTAACTCTTCCAGTGGCCGGGCTCCGTTGAGATCCAACTGCTCGAAAACGGACAACAGCCGGGCACTACGATAGTCACCCTCCCCCCCTTCTCCGGCTTTGCGATCGGTCCCCGCCGAAAGGCGATCGGCCACGCATAAGGCCTGCTCGAACAAATCTCCGCCCAGGGGTTTATGATGGGACGATGCCAGCCGGGCCAAACGGGAACGAACGGTATCGTTATCCAACTCTCTGGGTAATGGCAGGTTTTTTTCTATGAAGTAATCGCTGTAGAGCACATGCAGATGGGTCGACCGCCCATTGTTATTGGGGCAATATTCTCCCTCCATTTCCTGGCTTTTTCCCGCTCCTGCCCGTTGGGCAAACTTCCCAACATCGTGCAGCAGGGCCGCCAGCACCAAAATTAAAAGCTCGCGTTTCTCCATCGTTCCACCTCCAGGTAAAAAGCTGAACTCCATCTTAAACTGTCAATCTAGACAAAACTTACTTCGGCAACCTTGCCGTCCCCTTACATCACCACCCGGATCGCCTTTTTCTCCATGCCGATACCGTAGCGGACTCCGGGGCGTTCGGCGGTAGCGCCGACTTGCAGCAGGCGGGCTTCGTAATCCCCGAAGGTGCTGCGGATCAGCCGGTTGAGTTTGGAACGGTACTGCTTCACGTACTCCTCATCCAAGCCGGTGGCCCCGCTGACGACCGCTTCGCGGCTGGTCAACCGCTGGTAGAGCCGGGTCATTTCCTCCTGCTTTTGCAGAATCTGCTCGGTACTCAGGTAACACTCGTCACATTCGCCGCAGCGGTTTCGGGCGCAGGCCGCTTCCTGTTTGTGCAGCGCGAGCAGCGCGTAATAGGCCAGCAACGACGGCGGGACATCGCACTCCACCCCTTTCCAGATGACTTTCTTCTGTGGCAGATCGATGACCAGTCGCGGCTTGTCCTCGCGCACCAACGAGAGCATCAGAGCCGCAGGGCTTTCGGGTTGGCGGAGCATGGTCGGCGTCAGCTGCTGACGAAGAGAAAAGAAGGGCATGGGCACCAGGGTTATCTCGGCCTGGTCGGTGTTCATGTGACAAGGGCGGCGGTCGCGGGTAAGCACGGAGACGGTGCGCGGCTGTTTGGGCGGAAAATAGAATTCGCGACTGTTTTCGAATTCGGCGGGTTCGACCAGTACGTGGTAGATGCGATCCTGGGGACGGCTATAACACTGGGCGGCCAGAGTCAACGAGGCCCCCATGGTCTTGCGACCTCCGGCGATGGAATAGAACACCTGGGTGTGCGGATCGGCGGTCAGCTCGAAAGCGGTTTCCATGCACAGGCGCAGAAAAGCCTCGCTGGCTTCCTCGCCGCCGATGTCGTCGAGTTCGGCCCCGTGCTCGTCGGTGACGGCAAGTAGATGGCGCGGAGCGAAGTCGATGGCCTCACGGGACAGGCCCTGATCGTCGAGATACTGATAATAATGACCATCTCCCGAACGAAAGAGGTGCGCCAGGCAGGCATCCTTGCCGGCGCGAGTGGTCAGTACCCGGATGGCATCAACGGTCCTCCCCTGCTGATGCAGTGCGTACAGGGTTTCGGTGATGACCTGGGGAGTCAGACCACACAGGGCGAGGAGGATGGTTTTCATGCGACTGGATCCGGAGAAAACGTGAAATCGATTCGCCCCAGACCAAAGGCGCTTTGCTTGCCCAAGTGCAGCTCATGGACAAGATCCAGCAGGGGCAGGTATTCGCCGACGGCTCCCCAGTAGAGGATTTCACCGTTCATCCCACCCATGAGCATGGTCTGCTCCTGCCGGGAGGAATAACGTTTCCAGTCATGCCAACGTAGACGGGACTGGCGGATTTCCACCTCTTGGGCGCGGGCGACCAGACCCCGGTAGTCAAGTTCCGGCTCGCCGCCACCGAAGGCGGCGAAGAGACTGCTCACCCGGCGCAGGGCGGCCCGCGTCAGCAGATGGAAGGGGAGATCGGCGCTGAGCTGATTATCGAACTTGAGCCGAAGTGGGGTGAGCAGACGCAGGTGCAGCTCTCCCTGGGCCGGGGTTGCCGAACCCAGCTCCAGCATCCGGGGCAGGTGGGGTGTGAGTTGCCGCCGGGAGGGGTCGTAAAGGGATTGTCCCTCACAGCAGATACTATCCAGCGCATAGCGCCCCATCCCCTGCCCTCTCCGTCCGCCCAGACCCTGCTCGCCCATGGCCTCGAAGGCGTAAACGAAATAGGGGAGATAGTCGGTGAACTCACCGAAGAGCAGCAGCGTGAACTCAAAAAGATCGCCGGCGGCGTAGCGGGTTTGGGTAGTGGCGGGAGGTTCGATCACATAGGGATGGGGCGGAGCGACCTGACGGGAGCGATCGCCGGACGCGGGAGTGGCATTTTCGAAGACCCGGGCGTAGACACACCGGGCGGCGAGCAGACAGCGGGAGCAGTCCTTTTCCCGCACCGCGCAAACGACCTTTTTCAGGGGCCCCACCAAAAGCCCCGCGAAAGGTTGACCCCTTGTAAGGAGGCAACAGGGCGTCTTCGGTAAAACGGCAGGTGAACTGGTAACGACCGAACAGCATGGGCTTCCTCCATAAAAACAATTTCAATTCAGCGTCAAGCTATCATAGCAGCTGAGGATTGCTGTCTTTGGCAACCTTGCCAGGAATATGGAGCTCCAAACACAGCAAGGCCGCCCAGGGAGTACAAAATCCCGGACGGCCTTTATGCGTGCTGAGGTCTTAGGTTGTGAGTCATCTCCACCCTCGCCAATCAGTCAATGCCATATCATGAGAGTTTACCTTACCCCGATCGCCCATCGCGTGACAAGGCATTAATCCAACTCGAGGTTTTCCCTTCGTCACGAAACCACCCCATGCTCAATGCGGCCAAGAACCTTGAATACCTCTTCTTCTCCTTCCGCCCGCATCAGGGTGTCCATCGGCGCCTGTCCGCCCAGGACCGCAATTTTCGTCGTCAACCACTCCCCGGCTTTGTCTTCGTCACCGAAAACCTCCAGCGTGCGGCGCCGCAGAGCCTCCGGCACGGCTCGAAGCGCCACTTGGTCGAGGATGGCTTTAATCTGCGAATAAGACGCGTCATCCGGGAGTTCTCCCAGGTCGACGATCACCTGCCGTAGCATGGTGCCTTGGTGGTTTTCCGTGCCCTGACCGGGCATTGACGTCCGTGTCCGACTCCCGTTCCGTTTGTCCATCATATAATCTCCTTCTTGTCGTTACCGTGCGCAGGGCGGAATCGGCAAAAGTTGGTCCAATCCAGGATGGGGCACGCCGTTCCCACCCTCAGCGCATCTCGATGGCGACCAGGGCGTGCAGCCAGCAGGCGAAGTCGCCGATGGTCTTGCGCTCGTCGGTCAGCAGGGCGCGCCAGGCGTTGTTCTCCCCGGCCTTGGCCATGTTGCGGCTGAGGATGTTGCAGGCGTCGATGAAGGCGTTGTGGGCGAGGGTGCGGCCCCGGTCTTTTTCGAGCCGTTCCTCGGTCGAGAGCAAGGCCCAGGTCGCGCGGATATGGGCGTAGTCCAGCGCCTTGCGGTAGAGATCCCTACGCAGGCCTTCCAGCGTGGTTGCATCGATGCCGGCCCGGATTGCCCGGGCGGTCGTCAGGTCCATCTCCTCTCTCCTTTTCCTCTGGCGGACACTATACGGGAAGTTTGCGCAGGACCGCCTCGACCTTGCCCAGCACTTGGATCTCCCCGGTCAGGGGCGTTTCGGGATAGGCGGGGTTTTCCGCAAGCAGGGCATCTCCGGTCGCGGTACGACGGGCCAGCTGCCGCACCCGGATTCTCCCCGTCTCGTCGCGACACAGAAGCCGGTCCCCCAGCCTGGCCGGTTCGTCCCGGACCAGCAGCACATCCCCGGAATGGATGACGGGAAACATGCTCTCGTCCCGCATCCGGTAGGCAAAGCTCATCCCCTCCACCTCGGGAAACCCGACCCAGCCCCTGGGCGCGGCGTCTCCACCCGGCTCTTGCAACTGATCGTCCCCCAACAGCGGAAGCGCATGTTTCGTCGGGCCGTCCGGCTCGCCGGCAATCAGTTCATTGAGATCGGCCCCGAAGAGCTTGCGCACGGCGACGAGAAATTCCACATCCGGGTGCCGGTTCCCTTTCTCCAGCCGGTTCATGGCCGCCGGCGCCAGCCCGACCTGCTCCGCGAACTCCTTCTGTGAAAGTCCTGTTCGGACACGGAACAGCCGGATTCGTTCGGCAACATTTATTTCCATAAAAGAACTCCCGTTGAGGTTTATTGTCGCAGTACGACAACAGATTTCTTATAGCAAAAAAAAGTTCTTTTTTGTGCAATTTTATCTATTGATTTCCTTTCGGCCAATGTTAGCGTGGAATCACGTCAAGCAACTTTGTTCCACTTTCCTCAACCGAAAGGAGTCATGCATGAGAATCCCGCAAAACGAAGCCGAATGGTCGCAATTTCTGCAACAGGGCGGTCAGGAACTGCTGACCTACGTTCCGGCCGCCGCCACCGATCAGGCCCTCCTGTCCATCCGCTGCCATAGCTGCCGGGCGGAAGAGCACTCGGTCCGCGCCGGCAATCTGATCCGCCGCCAAAACCTCTGCGGCGTCTGCGGCAGTTATCGCCGCTACACCACCGAGCGGATCAAGGACGTGATCGCCGCCAACGGTGGCCTCTACCTCGGCGGCGAGGTTACGAGCAAAGAGTCGCTGGTC
Organism: Trichloromonas sp.; assembly: GCF_034006665.1. Taxonomy (GTDB): domain Bacteria; phylum Desulfobacterota; class Desulfuromonadia; order Desulfuromonadales; family Trichloromonadaceae; genus Trichloromonas. The sequence goes on along the minus strand of NZ_JAVESI010000079.1, from coordinate 2,404 downwards.
TGGATGAACTGCCCGGGCTGCGGACGGGAGGCAACCAAGACGGCTCACGACGTGATCCGGCGCCCGGAGAGCTGCGCGCAATGCCGGCTGGAAAAAGCCCGGAAGACCGTTTTGACGGTCAACCAGAACCTCGCAAAGGCTCAACAAATCGCTGCCGAACGCGGCGGAAAGTGCCTGACCACGGAGCCTCTGATCTCCACGACCGACCCCCTCCGGTGGGAATGCGCCATGGGGCACACCTGGGAGGCGACTCTCGGCAGCGTCGGTGGTATTGGGACCTGGTGCCCGACCTGCAACACCAGCCGGAGCGAAAATCTGGTGCGGGCTATCTTGGAAGCATCATTCGACACCCCGTTTCCCCGACAGTATCCGCCTTTTTTGAAAGGGCTGGAGTTGGATGGCTTCAATGCTGAGCTGGCTTTGGCTTTCGAAGCGAACGGCATCCAGCACTACGAACAGAGCCCGATGTTCCATAAATCGACAGCGGATTTCCAAATGCAGCAGGAACGCGATCTTAAAAAGCACGAACTCTGCCGCGAGGCGGGCATCACCCTGCTCGTTATTCCCCACTCGGTGACCGATGTTGGGGCTTTGGAAACCCGGGGCTACATCGCGGAGCAGCTGGCAGTCCACGGATTTGTGCCGCCCCACGACCCGATGACGGTAGAGATTGATCCTCGGAAAATCTACGACCGGAGCCAGGACGAGACGTATCAGATGCTTGTGGAGATTGTCAGGGAAAAAGGCGGAACATTTGCCACCGAGAACTACCTCGGCATCTCCCGGCCCCTGCAAGTCACCTGCGAACACGGCCATAGCTGGACGCCTTATCCCCACGTTATCCTCAAAGGGCATTGGTGTCCCGAATGCGCCGGTTGCAGCCGTCACGACCTCGATCATATCCGCCACGAACTGATGAAAGAGGGCTGGTCGCTGGATGAGGAAGATATCGAGTACCGCAATGCCCACCAGTTGCTGCCGATGCTCTGCACGAGCGGACACCGCGTCAATCGGACGTGGAACGCATGGAAAAACGGGGTCCGGTCCTGTCGGGAGTGCCGGCGGGAAGCAATCGGCGCCGGGTTTCTTGAAAAAATGTGCACTCGTGGCTTCGCCATCGACATGGGCAATCAGGACTACGCGGAGGGAAGCCAGATCGTGGCAGGGTGTTGCCTGGAGTGCTCCGGCGCGGCAGAAATGACGATCAGCCAGTGGAAATTTCTCGCGAAATGCCCCGAATGCGGCCGTGACCTCCCGGCCTATCATCCGTGCCTTGAACGCAAAAAAGCCTAAGCACGCCTAACTCCGACCTTTAATACGAAGCTCCCGGCACAGTCGGGAGCTTCATGTCTGGCTCAATTCAAGAAGCATATCCGGGCCGGCCTACAAGGGCCGCCGGAATCTGGCCACTACTATGCCGACCTGGAAAACGCCTAGCCGTCATCGAGGCCCAGGGGGAGGCCCCGCCAAGGCTATCGGCCACGAAAGGCCGGCGGTGATGGCCCGGGCTATCGTATCGTTCACGTTGCTCTTGCCGACACCGCAGGCTTTGGCCGCATCGCGCTGGCTCTGGTTGCAGCCCCAGACCAGTCCCAGGATCTCACTTATTTTTCGCATGGCAACTCTTTCTCTCGGCATCACGCCCTCCTCGGATGGAATCAAGGACGGCAGGATACCCGTGGAGTTACCCCGCGACTACACTCTCACATCACACTGGCCGGATGGCTCCGGAATGGTGGACGGAATCGAATCGGAATGCCGGCCGGATTCCCGCCGGAACGGTGGACGCTTTCCCGTCGGAATCGTGGCCTGATTCGGCCGGAATACGCACTAACAATTCTAACAAAAAAACCTATTGACTCATCAGAGTTGCGTGAGAATATAGAGGAAAGACAAGGAGGGAAGGAGTGCGGATAAGCCCTATCGCAGGGCTGTGAAGACGATTTCCCCGGGTTGCAAGAAGACTGGGGAATCTGTACGAATAAGCCTCGCTCCGAGGCTGTGAAGAGGGCAATAGGCAGTTGGGCGGGCGGACGCCGTGGTACGAATGAATAAGCCTCGATCTCGAGGCTGTGGAGGAAAATCTGTAGTTTCATCCCCGTTTTCGTGATTTTTCCTATGAATAAGCCTTGCCGCAAGGCTGTGAAGACAAGTGCCATGGACGATGTCATGGCCTTTCGTGACACTGTGCGAATAAGCTATTTTCTCCATTTTCTTCAAGAATTCAGAGTGCCATAAGTAGAGATTTTGGCACTCCCCGAAAAGTAGTTGCCCTCGCTGTCGTTTTCAGAAGACAGCTGCACCACCTGACTGGGTGTTGCTCCCGTTGTGCAGGCGGCTCCTGACACCGCAATATCAGAAGTCATCTCCACCAATCTCGACTATACTCAATACTCGTGTGCAC
>NZ_JAVESI010000078.1:0-7263 GCF_034006665.1 Trichloromonas sp. | reverse complement strand
TCCCATTGATGCATATTGTTTAACAAATGGAAAATAATTATCTTCAAATCTAAAATAGTATCCACCTACACTATTAAAGCTTTTAATCCCTCTACAACATTTAGATATATGACCTCTTTGTAATCCAGTTTTTTCACTTGCTTCATGAATAGATTCGTATTTTGATATTAATTCATTTGTTTCAATATTGTATTGGTATATTATTTTTCTTAAAGGGTGGTTCATTTTTATTTTTTCGATACTTTGTTTAGAATGGTGAGATCCTGTCCAATAATCTATTGGTTCAATATATGGAAAATAATTATCTTTATATCGGAAATAATAATTACCTGTACTTTTCCTTACATTACGGCAGCAACTGGATATATGTGATAATCCAGTTTGTCTTGTCGCTTCTGATATTGATTCATATTCTGCAACAAAAATATTATTTATTGTATATTGAACAACAGGTTTTTTTGTTTTTATTGATTTTTTTAATTTTTCTATATGTTGTTCTTTTAATTTTGTGCCTTTTTGTCTTAGTGTCGTACCACCATTTGTATCATTCTTTAATTTAAATCCCCATGTTTTAAATTGTGAAATCCAATATATTTCTAAATCATCGATATTATTTTCATCACCTATATCTAATAATTCCATTATTGGTTTTAGGTTATTATTTTTTAAATATTTTAACCATTTGGTTTTAGGTTGCCATGTTTGTTTTAAGTTATGGGGATTCATATGACGTTGTAATCTATCTTTAAGATTTTTAGTTTTCCCAATATATTTAATTTCTTCATCAATTGGATCGGATAGTGTATAAATAAAATAATCCATAATAATTTTTATCTTTATATATTAATTATTATGGACCATAAGGGGGCAAATCTGATTTAAATAAAATAATTAAATTTATTTTCTTTGTAATCTATTAATTCTTTTATTATTTTTTTTATGCCACTTTTCGTATCTTCTTTTTTCTTTTGATATTCTTTTTTCTGATTCGATAAAGTTTTTAACACCTTCTGGTGTATAATTACCTGGTATTCTAGTGATATAACAACTATTCATGAATAATAGTATTAATATAAAAATTAAATATTTTAAAAATTTTTTCATTGTCATTTTAAGTATGTTTTTAGGAGTTTTTATATTTTATTATATAAACCTTACCTTTATCATAATCGATAAAATCTAAAGTATTATATGGGTATTCTTGGTCTGATTTTAATAATATATCTAGTTCATTAAAAAATTCTATTGATGATTCTTCTCCTTCAATAATTCCATTTTTATCTATGTTTAATAAATTTAATTCTTTATATGTAAATCTACTTTTAATTTTTTCTATCGTGTCTAAATAATCATCATCTTCTATTTCTGGTGTTAGTTCTTCTACCCATCCTTCTTGTTCGATCATATAAAATAGATCATTTGTTATTGGTTTCCAATTATTAGGATCATTTATCTGATTAAGATAAAAATCAAAATCTGTTTCTCTTGTATCGATATTTTCATTAAACATATTAAATTTAGTTATCATAATTATTTGTTTTTTATTAGTGTGTTTAATTTATTCAACCCATAGTAGTATTCAACAACTCTAACTTTTAATATTCCCCAGTTTTGTGCATTCCTTGCAGAACTACTGGTTTTTTCTAATAGGCAAGTTAGGTATAATATATCTCCTCTTTTTACATCTTTAACGACAACAGAAGTATCAAGAGTGAAAGCTTCTTCTATTTTCTTTAAATCTTCTTTATCGGTAACTATACCTGTTATTTGTAGGATATTAACAGGTTCATCAATTTTTTCAAAATTACCATTTTCATCTTTTGATAGAATGATAATATCTTTTGATAAATTATCTTTACCATCAAAATCTTTATATTTTTTAATTTTTGACATATTTATTTTTATTTTTTAATCTTCATATATTTCCCTCAAATAACTTTCATCCTCACTTCTTGCGTATTCTCTAGCACATTCATCCATATCTATATAATTCTCTATATTGTCATAAACATAATCGTCTAAATCTCTTACTGCTGAAGATCCATAAATTTCTTCCATTAAATCTTTTGCACTATAATTAGAGTACCTATCATTGGTATAATCTTCTGATATTTCATATTTAATGTCTAGTTCTTCTACTAACTCAAATATTTGTTCATTACTAAGATCTTCTATACTAGATAATTCAATATCATAATCATCATCTAATACCATTTTTAATCCTTTATTTAATCCTTCTTCGCTTACATATTTTTTAATATATTTTATAATATAATCTTCATTAATAATATTTTCAAAGTCTTCATAATAGTAATCAATTTCTCTTTCTATATAATCTTGTACAAATCTATCATCATTTATATGATACCATACGTCACCCGGAAAATAATTTTGTGCATAGTATTGAAAATCATCTAATATTGTATCAGTATACATATCTACTAATTCTTCCCACGAATATATATTTCGACCTTCATATCCGCCGCTCGTATCTTCTAATTTTTTAAAATAGTCATGTTCAACATTTGTTAACTCACCACTATTACTATCATAATATTTCAATGTATCCATGTATGGATATGTACCATTATCCATGATACCATATACATATAAATCCATATAATCTTTTTCTTTTGTAATAGTATCATAAATAAATTCATTTTCTGACATATTTTGTCTATATTTATATAGCCATTTATTTTCTTTTGCATAATTTTTAAAATGTTCAACATCAAACTCATAACTTGTATAAATTCTATCCATAAAATATCTACCTTTTGGAACACTTAATTTCCATACTAATGCTCTTCCAATTATTTTAGTATCATCTTCTCTATCTTTTAGTACTAGTAATGATACTTTTTCATCATTTTTTGCATAAAAATTTATATAATCAGAACACCTATCATGTCTCATACAAGAGTCACCTAATGATCCATTAGAATTTTTATATGATTTATAATTATATGCATCTATTATGTCATCACCTTTTAGTAATTCAAATTTAGCTGGTTTTCTCAATGATTTGAATTTATTTACAAATTCTTCAAGTTGTTGTGGTTTTGTTAATATTCTATGCTCTTTATTATACTCTTTTTCTTCTTCTGATAATTTTACTGACTCGTATTCATTTTTAAACACTTCATTAATAAATCTATTTATTTTCATTGTAGATCTTTGTCTAGCATTATATATGATTTCTTGATCATCATAACTTATCCAATTACTCTTAATGTCATTAATTTCTGGTAAAACATCTTTTATTTTATTTACTATTATAAATGATATTTTATCATATGAATCATTATCAATATCAATAAATGTTTTTGTGAATTCTCCTTTATCTGAATCACCTTCCATTCGCAATAATCTTCTAGATATATCACTATCTATTGATCTTAACAATTCTCTAAATGCAATTGAAAATCTTAATGGTAATTTATCATTATTTTTATTATCAAATATTTTTCTAAACATAAAATATACAAATGTATCAACTTTATTCATATTATAATGTTATATTTTTTCTAATAACTTTAAAATTATTATTCTCTATATATTTAATATATCTATTAAATATTTTATATGGTATATCATCCTTTTTAATATTATCCATATAATAATCCATACTACCATTTATATCAATTCTTAATGTATTATTTTCATATTTAATATAAATTATATCATTATTGTACATAGATATATTTATTTCAATTATATCATTTATTTTACCATTAATTGTTTTTGGTCTTAAATATTTATTCTTTCTTTTTTTATAAATAAATGATAAATTATTAATTATATCTTTAATTAAATTATTATCTTCTTCTATATTTATTTCTAAATCAACAGATTCATTAATATAATCAATAAAATTTTTAACCATACTATTTAAATTTTTCTTTATATTTATTTAATAAATTTATATAATTTTTCTTTAGTCTATTCGCTACCATTATATTTGGATATGATGTAGATGAAAATTTATCATAATAATTATGAATATCTACAATAACATTATCAGATTTTGATTTTTCTATCTTAATTAAAAGATCTTCATAATCATTATCTATATCATTAATAATACTTTTATTGTAATTATCATCAATTTTGAAACCTGGTCTTAAAGTTGCAACTATTGATTCCCTTGGTGTATATTTATTTTGCCATAGTTTTTTAAATTGTTTATTATAAAGTTTAATATACTCTATAGCTTGTTGTTTATCATATTTAAAGTCTGCTATAATTGCTTTTCTAACATCATCCATAAATTGTTTATAGGTGGTGTTATCAGAATTTTCATTAATAAAATTGGTAAATTTAGTTTCCATATACTAATTATATTTTTTAGTATATATAAAAAAATAAAAGGGAAAATATATTTCCCTTTTTATTTATTCGGATAAATAAATTTAATTGATGGTATAGGTTTTTCTAATAATGCGAAAGCTAATGCTCTATGATGTCCTTCGCTTCTATAATTATCATAACCAAATATAATTGGATATTTTAAACCATTTTCTTTTATATCTTCAGATAATTCAATAATATAGTCATCATCTAACATATCATTTAATTCTGCACCATAGACATTATCTAACCATTCCATTAATTCATCATATGGTATGAGAACAATTTCATATTTTAATTCATCTGGATCAGGATCAGTTTCATCGAATACTTCATCAGTTATTAAAGCAGTAACAACATCTTTTTTAACTTCTCTTGGTAGTTCATCATAAGTAAATACATCACCTACTTTATAGGTAAAAGATTTGCTTTCTTTTATAAAATTAATAAATTTTGTTTTCATATTTTTTATATATTAAAAACAAAAGGGAAATATTAAATATATTTCCCTTTTAAAATTTAACAATCATATATGGTATTTGGTTGTAATCTGCAATATTTATAGAATGTAGCGTACCTTTAGACATATTATCCCAAAATGCAACCATTTTATCAGAATTTGTAACAATATCTCTATTTCTAACAAAACCCGCCTTTTTACCATATAGTTTCCAGTCAGGATAATATATTTTTGTTTCGATGTTGTTTTCTCTTGCCCACCTTTCTGCAAAAGAATCTGCCCCTTTTGCTCCACCTGATACAACTAAAGTTATTGGTGTTTCTTGATGTATTTCATCTAGTTTTGTTTTTAATAATTGATAATTGTTAAATGTTCTTGAACCAACGACTGATAATCTCATAGTTTTATAATTTATTTTTTATTTTATTTAGTTTATCTATTCTTTGTAATTTTTTTAAATTCGATATAATACGATTATATTCAGATTGTTTAAATTTATGATCATTTTTTCTAATATGCTCTATCATGTTTTCTCTACATTTATTAGTATCATGCTGCATCATTAAATCTTTTTATTATTTTTATTATTTTTTCTTTTCTTACTTCTATAAGATAATTATAAGGTTTGCCAAATATTTGAAAAAATTGTTCTTCGCTGTTTATAAAAACAGGTTTAATAGGAGGTATATTTGTATTTAATACAATCATTCTAATTTATAATATATAAAATATAAAATGTTTACTTTTTTCCAATTTTATTTTAAATGTTCTAATAACCAATATGGTATGTTTCTTTTGGTATATTTTAAAAAATGTAATTTTTCACCAATATAAAATTTCCTATATGAATCAACAGCATCATCGCTTTTATATTTATCTGGCATTGCTAGTGCAAATTTAGTTAAACCATTATCTTTTAAATTAATATCATTTTTAACTAACCAGTCATATACATCATTTGTTTTATGTCTTCTACCGTATCTATATGTATATTCTATTAATTGTTTTTTTAATAAAGACAGTAACCAATAATAATTGGATTTACTTTCCATAACCCACTTTAAACAAGGATGATTAATATGTGTTTTTTTATACGGAATATCTTTTCTATCTGAAGTTAAATGGTGAGCAGAACACAATAATTGGGCAGATTCAATTGGCATTTTAACAATGTGTCTATCACAATGATATTGGGCACATTTTTTTACATCTAAATCAATAACAAATACTTGCATATTTTTTTTATTTTTTAAGTAGGGTATTTTTATTTAAAGGTATCTTAGTATTATATTAAAACTTTTAAATATTTTAATCCTAAAAATTTATGACAAAGATAGTAAAAATTTTTATGAAAAAAATAATATTTATATTATTTTTATTTACAAGTTGTACTCCTTTATCCACTATTAATATTCCTTATAATTATATGGAATATAATTTAGTAAGATACAATGATATGTTACTTATTGATGTATTACTAAATTATAATAGAGCTAAATTATTAATTGATACTGGTGCGTCTAAATGTGTATTAGATATAAATAAAGCTGAACAATATGGATTTAAATATATTCCTTTTTTAACAAATAGATATATGGGTATTGGTGGATTAACTGATATATATGTTATTTATAATTATAATATTGATTTATTTCATGTTAGTTTTGTTGGGGCAGACCTTAGTGATATCAATGAATATTTTAAAAAAGATGGTTCAATTATTGTTGGTATAATAGGTTCAGATTTTTTAAATGCAAATGGAGCAATAATAGATTATAGATATAATAAATTATATATGGTAAGATGATAGATATTAGTTTTAATGGGGTTGATTTAGAAAAAAAATTATCAAACCTATACCCTTATGAATTTGAAATAGATGGTGTTATAATAAAATCAATGGAAGGATTTTTACAATCGTTAAAAACTAATGATATTTATCATAAACAAAAATTATGGAAATTATCAGGTGGGTTAGCATGGAAATATGGACAACAATTCAATTGGAAAGAAAAACAAACTTTGTATTGGCAAAATAAGGAAATCAATCGACATTCTAATGAATATCAAAAATTAATTGAATATTCTTATGATCGTCTATTTAAAAATAAAGAATTTGTATCAAATTTAAAAGAATCTATTGGACATGATTTGAACCATACCATAGGTAATACTAATCCTTATAAAACAGTATTAACCAAATATGAATTTTTAGATAATTTAAACAGATTAAGGGATAAATTAAAACCTGAACGTTTTTATAATTTATTTTGATATTTAATTTTTTATATATACATAAAAAATATAGATATAAAATGCCAAAAATATATTATTTAAACGAATTAGAAGAATTTTATGGTGAAGAAGAATGGAAAATGCAAATAGAAGTTTCTGATATATGGAACAAAGTATCTAAAAATGAAATAAATTTTGAACAATTTAATAAAGAATAT
>NZ_JAVESI010000077.1:0-7482 GCF_034006665.1 Trichloromonas sp. | reverse complement strand
TTCAGCTAACGGTTCCCGTCATCAGGGTCCGTAGAGGACTTTCACCTCCAAGTCAACGATTGACCACCACGATCAATCATCTGGTGCTTACGCACCACGCGCCATGCCTGGCGCACCAAACAAAAAAAGGCCCGGTCAAACGACCGGGCCTTCGTTGTTTTTTTGGAGCGGGAAACGAGATTCGAACTCGCGACTTCAACCTTGGCAAAATGGCGGTCACACTTCAATGCGAGGGTTTAAATGATATAAAATGTCGCAAAAACGGTATATTGCAGCTCTCCGTTGAACACTCTACGTCATTTTGTACCACATAAAAACAGAAAAGTGCCGCCGGGGTTGGGCACGTTTTTCCAAAAGTCGATGGGAAATTTTTCGACTTCAACCCTGCTGAAAAAGGCGGTACGGAAGGTGCCGTCGCCCCCTCAATACCCCCACTCCTCATGCCGTACCGGCAGGCGGTTCAACTCTTCCTTATAGAACTTCCAGCGGGGGATGAACCTCTCCAGCAACACCATGAATCGGTCGTTGTGGGTCGGCTCCAGCAGGTGGGTCATCTCATGCACGACCAGGTATTCGAGGCACTCCGGCGGTTTTTTGGCCAACTCGGAGTTCAAACGAATGCCGCCGGTTTCCGGGTTGCAACTTCCCCAACGGGTCTTCATTCTCCGCACGAAGAAGCGCTTCACCTTGACCCCCATGAGCGGCTCCCATTTAGCGAGCAGGGGAGGAACCGCGATCTTCAACTGCTCGCGATACCACTCGTCGAGAATCTCCCGCCTCTTTTCAACGCTGGTGCCGGAGCGCACATAGAGGAGCATTTTCCCGGGCGTCAATTCCACCCGGGGCATCGTATCCCTTTCGATGACCTGGAGCAGATAGCGCTCTCCCCAGACATAATGGCTTTCCCGGTCGAGAAGCTCGCGCGGGGTTTCCCTCTCCTGCTCCCTCAGCTTCTTTTGTCGGCTTTTGATCCAGGCGAGTTTGCCGATGGCGAAGACCCGCACGGTGTCGAGATCCATGCGCGCCGGGGCGGAAATTTTCACCTTGCCTTCCGGTGGGTAGACGCTCAGATGGACATTCTTGATGTCTTTGAATGTCACTTCCACTTCCATATCGCCCAGGGTGAACTTCTCGGTCATCAGTATTCGCTCTGCGCCTTGATGACGAGGAAGATGCGCTCCACCTCGGCTTCATCCCGCAATATGCCGTACAAAGCGGCCTTGATGACCTGCTCGCGGGACTGTACCCCGCGCCAGCCGTCCGGCCGAACCGTCTTGACCGCCTCATCGATGCGAATCGCCAGTTCCAGAGCCGGGTCTTTCCCCCCTTGCCAGATCGGCGAGGCCGAGTCGGCGGCCATCCCGGCGCCACCGGGGGAATGGGTCTGTTTCAGGTTGTTGTAAAGCGCCCGCCGGCCGGGGGTGTTCAATTGCTCCGGCGTCTCCTCCCCCTGCCCTGCCTCGACCCGCCGGGCCAACTCCGCGACCCGCTTCAGGTATTCCTCATAGTCGATGGCTTTGGCCCTGCGGGCGGCGATGATTTCATCCAGCAGGGCCGACATCGCCTCGTAGTAGGCCGGATCGTTGAGATGTTCCTTGATGATCTTGCTGCGAACATTGTTCTCGATGGTTTCCGCCACCGCGTCCTTGCTGCCCTTGAGCCCGCCGAGTCGCGTGGCGATGGCGTGGGCGATCCCGGACTTGACGATCAGTTCCAGCAGCCCCATCCCGTCGAAGGGGGAGATGGTGCGCGGCTCGTCGGCTTCGATATAGGTGTCGATGAGATGCCGCATATCGGCCTCGTAGGCCTTGAGATCGAGGGACTCGCCGCTGGCCTTGCGGATGATTTCGCGCACGGCCAGGTAATGGTCGAGCTGTTTTTTGATCCGGGCGATGTCGGCATTGTCGTATCCGGCCGCCTCCAGTTCGTCGGCAATGTTGGCATAGGCCCGCACCAGGGCGACCGTCCCCTTGTAGAGGGCGGCCCGTCGCGGTTCCCGCTCCTGAAGATCCGTGGGGATTTCCGTATTGCCGCAGAAATAATGGATATGCTCCAGCTCCTCCTTGGGCGGCTCGACCGGCTCGCAGAGCAGGGCCAGCGCCTCGATGGAGTTATCCAACCGCTCGCGCCCTTTCTTGAGACGCCCCTGCATCAGCACATCGGGGTCGGCTCCGCCGGCGCCGCGGTCGAGTTCGGAGGTGTAGACGGCGATGGCATTCTCCACCTTTTTGAACAGATCCTTGTAGTCGACGATGTAGCCGAAATCCTTGTCCTCGCCGTCGAGCCGGTTGGTGCGGCAGATGGCTTGGAACAGGCCGTGGTCCTGCATCGACTTGTCTATATAGAGATAGGTGCACGAGGGCGCGTCGAAACCCGTGAGCAGTTTGTCGACCACCACCAACAACTTCATGTTGGCCGGTTCCTTGGTGAAGAGTTCCTTGGCCCACTCCTCGTAGGTTTCGGTCCTGGTCATGTTGGGTTTGGGGACGACGTCTTTCAGCAGTTCCTCATAGGTGGAGTAGATAAACTGCTTTTCGGTTTCGCTGTTGGCGCCGGTTTCCTCCTTGGTCACATCCCTGGCCAGGGGATTATAGGAGGTCACCACCGCGCACTTTCCCTTGAACGGCGTCTTTTGCAACAGCGTGAAGTATTTGCACGCTTCGTAGATGCTGGAGGCCACCAGGATCGCGTTCCCCCGCTCGCCGGCGAGACGCGGCTTGACGCTGAAATCGAAGATGATGTCGCTCACCACCCGATCCATCCGGGATTTGGAACTCAGTACCTTCTGCATCGTCCCCCAGTGACTTTTCAGCTCATCCTTCTGCCAGTCGTTCAAGCCCCTGGTTTTGGCCTCGAACCAGGCATCTACTTTCTGTTGCGAACCGAGATGCTGATCGATGTCCCGGGCCTCGTAAACCAGGTCGAGCACCACCTCGTCCTCGACCGCCTCGCTGAACTTGTAGGTGTGGATGTACCCGCCGAAGACCTCGATGGTCGTCTGCTTGTCCTTTTTGAGCAGCGGCGTGCCGGTGAAGCCGATGAAGACCGCGTTGGGCATCATCGCCTTCATGACCCGATGGAGCTTGCCACTCTGGGTGCGATGACATTCGTCGACAAAGACGAAGATTTCGCCCACGGTCGAGCTGGGCTGGGCCTCCAACTCCTTGATGAAGGCGTCGAAATCATCCACGTCCCGCCGGCCGAATTTATGAATCAGCGAACAGAGCAGGCGCGGCTTGGCCTCGCCCAGACGTTTCACCAGGTCGCGGCCGCTGCTGGTGCGGTGAATGACTTCCCCCGCCTCGGTGAAGACCCCTTTGATCTGCTTGTCCAGCTCGTCGCGGTCGGTGACGATGGCGACGCGGGCATGGGGGTTGTTCTCCAGAAGCCACTTGGCCAAGAGCACCATGACGATGCTCTTGCCGCTCCCCTGGGTGTGCCAGATGATGCCCCCCTGTTTCCGCCGTACATAGTCCTGCGCCGCCTTGATGCCGAAATACTGGTGCACCCGGGGCAGCTTCTTGATGCCGCCGTCGAACAGCACGAAATCGTAGATCAGTTCGATCAGGCGATGCTTCTCGCACATCTTGAGCAGGTACTTGTCGAGTTTGAAGCGGCGATTATCGGCCTCGTCCTCCTTCCATTTCAGGAAGTATTTTTCCTCGGTGCCGATGGTGCCGTACTGCAAGCCTTCCGAATCGTTGCCGGCGAAGATGAACTGGAGGGTGCTGAAAAACCAGGCGTTGAATTCGGGCTGCTGGTTGGACAGGCTCTGGCGGATGCCGTCGCCGATGGAGACGCGGCTGTTCTTCAGCTCCAGCACGGCGACGGCGATGCCGTTCAGATAAAGGACGATATCGGGACGCCGCTCCCGGCTCCCTTTGAGGGTCACTTCCTCGGCGATGGCGAAATCGTTCTGGGTGGGATTGTGCCAGTCGATGAGATGGACGGTTTCGGCGACCTGGCCGGCTTCGATTTTCACCGGCACGCCGTAGCGCAGCAACTTGTAGACTTCCCGATTGTTGGCGTAGAGGGTGCGGCCGTGGTGATCGGCCTCGGTGCGGAGTTTGTGGAGAGCGACGCCGATTTGCGCCGGGCTGTAGCCGCCTTTGGCGGAGAGATAACTCGTCAGCACATCTTCTTCAATGTTGCTGTTGCCCGCGCGGTCGGTCCAGTCGCCAAGATAACGGTAGCCCAACTCGCAGAGGAACAGGGCGATGACGCGGTTCTGGGTGATACGTTCCGGTTGGCCGATAGGGGTCATGGGGTGGACTCGCCGGGGGCGGAAAATTTGTCCCACAGCGCAGCCTTGAACCAGTAGGGCACGGTATCCGATTTCAATTCCATCTCGATTCCCTCCGTGACTTCCGCAATCCACACCTTTTCATAGGACGAGTTGTCGAAGATGTACGACCGATTCGTATATTGAACCGCATCGGCGAGCAGCGCTAAAGATCGGTGGTAGCGCGCGATGATCTTATCCTTGGGAACAGCGTGCCCCCCCTCGCTTACTCGGTTTTCAACCCGGGACACATTGATCTCCGGGTCCTCCGTCGCCATGTAGTAGAGATAGGTGCGAAACCCCTTCTCCTGGGCTCTCATGAGGAACTCGACTTTGTCGCGGGACGACATGACCGTTTCGAAGGTAAAGGAAACGTCGGCCTCAAGCAGTTTCCGGCGAATAAAATCGGCGACAACCGAAGCGTAGTAGGAGTTTACCGGCACCGCATCGAAGAAGAGACACCCACCATCGAAACGTAAAGCAACCGCCTGTTCCGCCAGCCCGACAGCGGCAAGAAAGGGCGACTGCGTGAAAAATGCCGAGATTTCCTCTGCCGTGGTTTCCACCTCATAATCCTTCATATCGAGACAACCGGTGTCGGCGATCTTCTTCTCGATCTCGTCGGGATTGATGTAAACACCGAGCAGCTCAGGTCCGATGACGGACTTGAAGGTACTCTTGCCGGAGCCATTTGGTCCGGCAAACATACGCAAACGGGGAGTGGCGGCTTTCATTTCTTTTTCCGCCTAATTTTCTGGCCCGGCGTGACCGGGATGGGGGTAGGCAACGTCTTCAACGTTCGGGTGCTCCCGTCGGGGCGGGTTTCGATCAACCGCCCGTCGACAGCTTCAACCACCTTGCGACCCGATGCCAAAGTCTTGTAATAGGCCTGCTTGACCGCTCCCTCCGCCAGGTCCGGGATCCGGCGCTCCAGGGTGCTCATCGTTTTTTCGTCGAGTTTTTTCATATCCCCACTTTCATGCAGCCTGACCTTGCGATTCTTCAACTATTTGTTTTTTAATGATTATCTTGATTTTGATAATTTATCGTTTTCAAAATAAAAGTCAATAAAAGCCCTCGCTCTGCTGCCCCAACTCATACCAACCGAATCCTCCCCGTCAGCAGTTCCTGCATCATCCCCTGTTTGACCTGCCGGGCCTTGGCCAGCTTCGCCCCAAGTTCGGCGATCTCGGCGTCCATGTCGGAGAGGATGGCGGCGATGGCGGTTTGTTCGGCTTTGTCACGAGGAGAAAGGACTTCTATTTTGTTCATTTCCGACTTGTTCAGTTTTGCTCGGGTGCCACTAGCTAGGTAGTTCAGGATATTTTTATGAACTAGTGAATAGTAGAGAAAACCCTGATCTTGTGATTCTTTCGCTTTCAATATATGAGCGTGGTTATTTACCCAACACTTGCCAATCATACGGTAGGCAATTGGTCGATAGGCATATTCATCGAAGTATCCACCATCCTCTGCCATAAGAATAATGTCATCATCGACAACATAGTCATCAACGTAATCCACAATTCCGTTTGCTCCACAGTATGGATAGTCCCCTTTCATTCTGTTTCTCAAAGCTTCATTCAACGGTACACGTAAATTATCGAGACAGTCGGCGATCTCTTGTAATCGCTTCACCTCCCACTCCCCAATGAACCCCGGCAACCGCCTTTTTCCGGTGAGCAGTTCCTGCATGGCGCCTTGCTTGACCCAGCACTTCTTGGCGATGATTTGCTCCAGCGATTCGATGAGGGCGTCGGCGTCGGAGAGCGCCTCGGCGATGGCTTCTTGTTCGGCTTTGGTCGGGGGGAGAGAAACTCGTATCTGTTGAACCGTTGTCAAGTTCATGCCCGCTTTGGCCCCAGAGTCTGTCAATGCTCGAAAAAGCCTCTGTGGCTTTTCTGAAGCTAAAAAATAGCTGACAAACTTTGAGCAGGTAAGTGCCGGATCAAACCGGACCAATGCTATGTGCTGATTTATATATGCTGGCTTCGGTACCTTGGGCGTAACGTGCCCAACAATTCCTATATCAGCAGTGATCGAAATTAGAACATCCCCGTCCTGAAGTTGCGTTCGTGCCGCCTCGCTTTCATTTCCCCGAAGATCTACAAAGCGCAAGTCTTCGAGATCCGGATAAATGCATGTTCGCGAAAGATTCGTAATCCGAATGAAAGGGGAACCTCGGTCAGAGTAAAATGCGGCCCACCCCCGAGACCCGCTTGTGACAAAGGGTTTCAAGTGGCCTATTGGCGTAACATCCCAATCCTCCGGGATCACCCCCACCTCGGTCTGCTTGTAACCCTTGGGGCAGCCGCCCTGCATCATCCTCGCGCTCATGCCTCCCCCTCGGCGTCCAGTTCCCTGGACAAGTTTTCCTCCAATTCTTCAATGGTCGGCAAACAGGTATCGAGCGGTTCGGGCAGGGCGCGCACAAGCTGATATTCGGCAACGCCCATGGGCTTGTCCATACCGGACAGCGCATATTCGGCCACCAGACGTTTCTTGGTTTTGCACAGCAACAGGCCGATGGTCGGTTTGTCGTCCGGGGCTTTGATCTGGGCATCGACGGCGGCGAGATAAAAATTGAGCTGCCCGGCGTGTTCGGGTTTGAAGGCTACGGCCTTGAGTTCCACCACGATGTAGCACTTGAGGCGGGTGTGGTAAAAGAGCAGGTCGATAAAAAACTCATCCCCCTCGACTTCCAGACGGAACTGACGGCCGACAAAAGCAAAGCCCGCCCCCAATTCGAGGAGGAAACGGGTGATGTGACGAACCAGGGTATTTTCGATATCCCGCTCGTGCGCCTCGTCGCCGAGCCCCAGAAAGTCGAAGTGATACGGGTCTTTCAGAATCTGCGCCGCCAATTCGGCATGAGGCGCGGCAAGCCGCTGTTCGAAATTGGTCAGGGCGTTGCCCTGGCGCAGATGGAGCCGACTTTGGATATGCGCTTCGAGGAGCGTGCGGGACCATCCCTGACGAACAGCCTGAACAGCGTACCACTCCCGTTCCGCCGGGTCGGAAACCTTGGTGAAAAGGGTGACGATATGAAACCACGGCAATTGGGCAGCAGTTTCGGTCGTTGTCAAGGGAGTTGTCGCATTTTCATGCCACGTTTTCTTTGAGCAGCAGTCGATCCTGGGAGGCCTTATTAAGGTTCAGGATGACCACCGCGGGTCGGCTCCAGTTTCGGCAGTTGCCTG
>NZ_JAVESI010000004.1:0-151668 GCF_034006665.1 Trichloromonas sp. | reverse complement strand
TCGCTTCCTTCAGACCCTGCCGTTACCAGCAACGCCCTTGCGATTCGGATTGTCTTCCCCCTGGCCGGGGTGACGCCTGTCTCTTGCAACAGGCCGGGTTTGCCCGCTACGCTGGGCAAACAAAAAAGGGATTCGGAATGCTTACGTTCCGAATCCCTTTTTTTCGTTGCGGCAAGAAGGTTGCTATCAGAAATAGATGAAATAGATGGCGGAGCCGGCAAGAAGTACGCTTTGCAACAGGAAGAAGCCTTTGTTCACCAGTTTTCGCGATTTACTTGCGCAGACTACGAGCAGGGCGCAGGGAAGCCCGGCCAAGAGCAGGATTTCGATGAAAGTCGCGCGCCCGACCGCTGGGACCAGAGGGGCGGCGAGGCCGATGCCGTAAAGCAAGAGGGCGATGCCGTTGACCAGGGTGTTGGCGACGAGACGAAAAAGGGGGTTGGCTTCAGCAATGGTGGGTGATGCCGGATTGCGAAAGGGATGGGTGAGGAGACTCGCCAGCAGCCACCAGAGGGTGCTCCAGAAGACGAGGATCACGAACCAGCCGTAAAAGGAAGGCGCGGCCCAGCCGTTGACCACCGGCGCGGAAAAGACCGGCAGCTTGATCCAGGCGAGAAGGCTGAGGGGCCAGTAAATGAAACCTGCCGGAATATGGCGCACCGATTCCGGTCCGAGAAGAAGAAAGAGGGTGTGCCCGGCGATGAAAAGACTGAAAAGAATTGCGCGCAGTTTCATAAAAGAACCTGTCCGAGGGGGAAAAGTTGGGTGATTATACCCGGATATCCCGTCCCAGTCCAATATTTAGTGTACGTTCACCCCACCCGGCCGGACGTTGCCGGGGATTTTTTGTTTCCGGCCGACACCGTCAATGCTATCCTGCCGACCAGTCTTGTTTCAGGATGCTATTCTCCTCGCAACGGAGGTCTTTTTCATGCCCGAGAGTCTCATCCCCCGCACCGCGTCGGCCCATTCCTATCAACTGCTCATCAAACAACTGCTCTATGCTCCCCTGGTAAACCGGCCCGAACAGGAGATCGTCTATCGCAACCAGTGGCGCGGTAATTACTTTACCTTGCGCGAACGCATCTGTCGACTGGCCAATGCTCTGACCCGCCTGGGAGTCAAGACGGGGGATACGGTGGCGGTCATGGATTACGACAGCCACCGTTATCTGGAGTGCTTTTTCGCCGTCCCCATGCTCGGCGCCGTGCTGCACACCATCAACGTTCGCCTTTCGCCGGAACAGATTCTGTATACCATCGATCACGCTGAGGACGACGTGCTGCTGATCAACGGCGATTTTCTGCCGATCCTCGATCAGATCAAGGGGCGCATCGATACGCTGAAATGCTACGTGCTGATCAATGACGAGCCGGCCCCTCCCCAATCGGCCATCCCCTTCGCCGGTGAATACGAATCTCTGCTCGCCGACTCGGCCACCCATTTCGAATTCCCCGATTTTGATGAGAACACCCGTGCCACCACCTTTTATTCTACCGGCACCACCGGTCTGCCCAAGGGGGTCTACTTCAGTCACCGGCAACTGGTGCTGCATACCCTCGGCGTGGTGGCGGCTCTCGGCACCCCCCTTTTCCAAGGGCGGCTGCACCGTCAAGACGTCTACATGCCGATCACGCCGATGTTCCACGTCCACGCCTGGGGGCTGCCCTATGCCGCGACCCTGCTGGGGTTGAAACAGGTCTATCCCGGCCGCTACGTTCCCGAACAACTGCTCGAACTCATTGACCGGGAAAAGGTCACTTTTTCCCATTGTGTGCCGACCATTTTGCACATGCTCTTGAAATCACCGGTTTCGCCGTCGGTTGACCTGTCCGGCTGGAAGGTTATCGTTGGTGGCGCGAGCCTGCCCAAAGCCCTTTGTCTGGAAGCGATGCGCCGGGGGATCGATATCTTCACCGGCTACGGCATGTCGGAAACCTGCCCGATCCTGACCCTGGCTCAACTGACTCCCGAGATGCTCGATGATACTCCGGAAGAACAGGCCGCGATACGCTGCAAAACCGGGGTACCGCTCCCCTTGGTGCAGTTGCGGGTGGTGGACGAGCAGTGGCGCGACGTTCCTCGTGACGGTCGGTCCTCCGGCGAGATCGTGGTGCGGACCCCCTGGCTGACCCAGGGCTATCTCAAGGATCATCGCGCTTCGGAGAAGCTCTGGGACGGTGGCTGGCTGCATACCAGCGACGTGGCCCATATCGATGCCCGGGGCTATGTGAAGATCACCGACCGCAGCAAGGATGTGATCAAAATCGGCGGCGAGTGGATTTCCACCCTGGAACTGGAGGACATCATCGCCCACGACCCAGCGGTGGCCGAGGTGGCGGTCATCGGCCAGCCCGACGATCGCTGGGGTGAGCGCCCCCTGGCCCTAGTCGTGCGTCGCGAGGAGGGGGAGGAAAAGGCCGCCGAGAAGGGGATCCTGCATTTCGTCAGGGAATATGCCGAAAAGGGGATGATTTCCAAACAGGTGGTGCTGCTTCGGGTCCGGTTCGTCGAGAAGATCGACAAGACCAGTGTCGGCAAGGTTAACAAGGTGGCCTTGCGGGAGAAATATCTGTGAGGGGAGGGTTATCGAGATGGGAAAAACCTTTCGTCCGCGCAAGCCGGTGACGGTCAAATCGCAAGCCGAGGCCGACGCCTTGGTGCGCAAGATGAAGAACGAAATGGAAGCCGGGGAAAACTACCGGGAGAAATCCCTCAAGCTGCATGGCTGGATCTGCGCCAAGTGCGGTCGCGAGTTCGAGGCGGACAACCTGCATCTGTTGACCGTTCATCACAAGGACGGCAATCACAACAACAATCCCGCCGACGGCAGCAACTGGGAAAATCTCTGTGTTTACTGCCATGACGACGAACACAGCCGCAGTCTGCTCGCGGATTACCTGAAGGGCGGGAAAAAGTAGCCCGATGGAGCTTGTGCGCGAGGAAATCCGTCGCCACCTGCCGCGGGATGGTGAGGCGCGCCGTCTTTTTCACGGCCGCGGCCGGATTTTCCCAGGGTTTGAAGATCTGACCATCGACAGCTACGGGCCCCTGACCTTGGTCATTCTCTATCAGCCGCGCCCGTCTTCATGGTTGACGGATCTCGCTGTTTTCTTGCTGCAAGAGGTTGCCGGGACGGTCGCGGTGCTGGTGCAGGAACGTTATCTGCCGCAATCCCCCAGTCGTGTAGTGGCCGGAGAGCTCCCGGCCGAGGTCGATGCCGTCGAGGGCGGTCTGCGCTACCGGCTGCGCCTGGGGCAGGGTCGGAATATCGGTTTTTTCCCCGACATGGCCGGCGGCCGGCGGCTGGTACGGCAAATCGCGGCGGGGCGTGACGTTCTCAACCTTTTCGCCTATACGTGTGGCTTTTCCGTGGCGGCCTTAGCCGGCGGCGCGTGCCGGGTGGTCAATCTCGACATGAACCGGGGCGCCCTGGAACTCGGCCGTCTCAATCACCGACTCAACGATCTCGATCCCCGGCGGGTCGGCTACCTGCCCCACGAACTCTTCCGAAGTTTCGGCAAGCTGACGCGGCTGGGACCTTTCGATCTGGTTATTTGCGACCCACCGGCGACTCAGGGGGAGAGCTTTACCGCCGAACGACACTGGCCGAAACTGCTGCGCCGCTTGCTCGAGTTGCTGGCCCCGGGGGGAGAATTTCTGCTCTGCCGCAACGGGCCGGGGCTGCCGGCGGGCTTCATTGAAAACCTGGTCGCGACGCTGCTGCCGATGGCGGAACGGCTCGCTGTGCGGACGCCGGGGGAGGATTTCCCCGAGGTCGATCCCGATCAGGGCACCTGTCTGTTCCATTATCGACTGCCGTAAACACGACCAAGGGGAGATGATGCAAGGTAACGAGGTACGAATCAACAGTTGGAACGAACTGCAGGAAGAACTCTTCAGCGACTCCTGGAGCCCGCACCTGGGGCGCTTTCGTTCCCGCAACGCCTTTCGCGGCCTCTCCGATGCCCGCTATCCGCTGCTCACCAGCTTGATCCGGCTGGGTGGCAACTTTGTCGACATTGAGCGCCATATCCTGCGCAACTTCAAGAAGTACGCCCACCGTTCGGTGGCCGGTGGCGATTCCATCTGGCACTGGCTCTCTATGGCCCAGCATTTCGGATTGCCCACCCGCTTGCTCGACTGGACCTATTCCCCTTTTGTCGCCATGCATTTCGCCACCGCCAATATCGAGAAATTCGATGTCGAGGGCGTCATCTGGGCGGTCAATTACGTGCGCGCCCACCAGATGCTGCCGGCCAGCCTGCGCGGATCCCTGGAGCGGGAGGGGGCCAATGTCTTTACCGTCGAGATGCTGGCCGAATCGATCTGGTCCCTGGGCGATCTCGGTAACCTGGCGATGGAGGATTTCGTCATGTTCTTCGAGCCCCCCTCCATGGAAGACCGCATCGTCAACCAATTTGCCTTCTTCTCGATCATGTCCGACCCCCTCAGGCCGGTCGATGAGTGGCTCGCGGATCATCCGGAAATCTGGCGCAAGATCATCATCCCCGCCGAACTCAAATGGGAAATCCGCGACAAACTCGATCAGGCCAACATCACCGAGCGCGTCCTCTTCCCCGGCCTCGACGGTCTCAGCCGCTGGCTCAAGCGGCATTACAGTCCGAAAGGATAGTCTGATGAATGGGGCGTAAAAACAGGATTGTCGCAGGAGGATCGCAGCCGCTCAAAGATACGACCGTGCGCCCATGTATCGCTTCTGGTAGTAGCGGCTGCTCAGGCTGGTGACGCAGACATCTTTGCCGCGCCGGGGGGCATGGATAAACTTCCCGTCGCCAACATAGAGACCGACGTGCGAGATGCTCGTGCCGTCGTTGGTGGCGAAGAAGACCAAGTCGCCTTTGCGCACGTTGTTTCCTTCCACCGGTTTTCCGGTGCAGTACTGGTCGCGGGAGGTGCGGGGGAGTTTGAGACCGTTGAGGCGGTAGGTGACCATGGTCAGGCCGCTGCAATCAAAGCCGTCCTGGGCGTCGGTTCCTCCCCAGAGGTAGGGGATACCGAGAAAGCGCCGGGCGGTGGCGACCAGTTCCTCACGCAGATCGCCCTTGCCGCTGCGGCGGATGCGCTCCACCGCGTTATCTTCGGGGCGCACGACGAAGAACTCGTCGATCAGCTTCTGCTTTTGCAGAGTTTCCGCTTCGGCGCGGGCGGCGGCATAGCTGTCGTGATCGCCAAAACGGACTTTATAGAGTCCCGAATCGTGTAAAAAGGAGTAGGCGTCAATCCCCCGGCTTTCGAGCAGGGCGGCGAAGCGGACGGCGTTGTCGGGGTTGGAGAAGGCGCCGACCTGGATGGAGTAGCCAAGGATTTTCAACGGAACGGGAGGGGTGGCGCAGACCAGTGCCGGCTTGAGGCTTTTGGGAACGTACTTTCCTTCGCCGGATTCGGGGGCAGGGGGGGCTTTCACCGTCGGCGTGGCCGTTGGCCGGGGGGCCTTGAGGAAGATCGCCTTCGACAGCGGACGGCGGGGCTCGGTCGTGAGACAGCCGGCCAGCAGGACCGGGAGCAAAAGCGCGAAGGCTCTTCCGAAGAAGCGGAAAATCATGGATCCTCGTGGATTAATGGGAACGGTTGCGGAAGGTTAACACAGGGCTGGGGGATTAACAAGGTCGACAGGGAGGGTGACGGGTGGAGAAAATGGAGCAAGTCTATCGGGCGGCCCTGGAGAAATGGGGGGTCGAGGCCCAATATGATCAGGCGATAGAAGAATGCGCCGAGCTGATTGCGGCGCTCAAGCATTTCAAGCGGGACAAGATCGGCGAAGAGCAGATCATTTCGGAACTGGCCGATGTCACCCTGATGATCGGCCAGTTGACCTTCATGTTCGGCGATGAACGGGTCAGGGCAGCGGTGGCGCAGAAGTTGGAGAAGTTGGCAGGTTTGCTGGCCGCTCCTTGAGCGCAAGGGAAAGGATCATGACGGGCGCGGGAAATGCTTTGATCCATAAGCTGGTGGATGGACGCAGGCTCGGCTATGCCGAATACGGCATGACGGAGGGACGACCGCTCTTCTATTTTCACGGTTTCCCCGGCTCCCGACTGGAAGCGGCACTGGCCGACGGCGCGGCGGCACGTCTGGGGATTCGCTTGCTCGCCTTGGACCGGCCGGGTTACGGCCTCTCTGACGATCTGCCCGACCGGCGCCTGGATGACTGGCCGGTGGATGTGGCGGCGCTGGCTGATGCCCTAGGGCTAAAACGCTTCGACATTTTTGGCGTTTCCGGCGGCGCCCCCTTTGCATTGGCCTGTGCCGCTGCTTTTCCCGAGCGGGTGGAGTTTTTGAGTCTGGTTTGCCCCTTGGGGCCTTTGGGCGCTCCGGAATTGTATCGCCGGCTGCCTTGGCTTTTGCGCCTCGCGCTCTCAGTGTCGCAGCGTTTCCCGGATTTTTCTAAGGGGGTAGGGGGCAATCTGCTGCGGTTGATCCACCGTTATCCGGAGGGGGTTCTGCGCGCGTTGCTTCTTGGCGCCGCGCCCCAGGACCGGGAGGTTTTTCGGGATGTTGGAGTCTTTGCGGCGATGGCTCAATCGCTGCGGGAAGCCCTGTCGCAAAAGGGACGCGGCGCCGTTGCCGACATGGCCGTTTATCATCGGACTTGGGGCTTCCCATTGTCCGCGCTGGATCTCCCCGTGCAACTCTGGCACGGATCGGCGAATCTGCCTCATTGCACGTTGCACCTGGTTCCCGGCGAAGGACATTTTTCCCTGCCGCTCCGGCACATGGATGAGATTCTGGCGAAACATCAAGGATAGACCGGCAGCGACGGCTTTTTCAGAAGAGGAATTCCAGGCCGAAGGAGATGCGATGGCGTTCGCCTTCGGCTTCGTCGGGTGAGGCGGCGTCCAGCAGGGAACTGTCGGCGGCGGGGGTGTAGCGGTAATCGAGACCGAGACGGGTCGATTTGCCCAGATCGACGCCAACCCCCGCGCCGAGTTGATAGCGTGTTCCTTCCTCGCGATGGGCGAAGGTTTCGAGAACCGATTCCTGCTCTCCCTCGATCGTGTTCAGTCCGGCACCGACATAGGGGGAGACGGGACTTTCGGTACTCAGGCGCAGGGCGGCGATGCCGCCGACTTTACCCAGGGCGAGGGGAGGTTCATCATGTCCGCGCGGGCTGAGAGTGGGGGCCGAGGCCGTCAGGTCGAGGGGGAGCAGGGTGAAGCTTGAAAAATCGCGAACCGATTCGCCAAAGGCACCGAGTCCGAGGGGTGACGTGGGTATGGCGACTTCCGCCTCGCTGCCGGACGGCGCCGGCGGCAGCAGGAGCGCCAGGACGAGAAGAGCAAGATGCCGGTATTTTATGAACAGGGAAGCCATAGACACAATTTATCACCGAAGCCTTCGTCAGACAATCGCCGCAAACGGGCAGGGGAGGGGCAGGTGAATTTTTTCAGTCGTTTGTTCCGCTTTGGAGGATGGAGATAAGCGGCGATTTCGTGTAGGATGGTGCCATATCCCGATCTGTCGGGGAGACAAGGATATCGCAGGGAACAGGAGGTCAACTATGGGCGCGGGAATGGAACAGCGAAAAAGCCAGAGAAAACAAACAGTTTTTTATCTGGAAGTGGTCGATGCGGAAATCGGTCAACCCACCGGTCGGCTGGTCGATCTTACCGCCGAAGGTCTGATGCTGATCCACGAGCATCCCCTGGCGGTCAACCGTCTTTATCAGTTGCAAATCCTGCTGCCCAAGAAATTGGGGGGAGTCTCCCAGGTGGACTGCACGGCGGAGTGCCGCTGGTGCCGCCCTTCGATCAATAGTGAATTTTTCGACGCCGGTTTGCGGATCATTGAGATCTCCGAGGAGGACGCGGCCCGCATCGATATGATCATGAAATATTACTCTTTCGCCGGTGCGGTTTGATTCCGGCTGACTATCAACGAAAAAAGGCGGAACCGTACGGTTCCGCCTTTTTTCGTTGATAGTGTGGTCTTTCAGCAGAGGTTCTCTTCTTCGCCGAAGACTTGGGCGGCGAAGAGGTAGATTTCGCAGTCCTCGGCTTTCCAGGCGTCGGAAGCCAGTCCCGCCTTGAGGCAGGTCTGTTTGAGGAAGGTGAGGCGGTCCCACTGGCGTTCGGTGGCCACTTGGGGCAGGAGTACCCCCCGATAGAATCCCTTTTCCAGATAGATGCCGTGTCGGCCGATGACGATCTGCTCGATGTCGTCGATCTTTTCCAACGGTGAGAGGACCGAGATCTCAATGGTGAAATCGGCCAAGTCCTCCTCTTTCATGGGATAGAAGCGGGGATCACAGGTCGCCGAGGCGCGAACCATGGCTGCAACCTCCTTGAAGAGGGGCAATTCCGACTGGAAATTGCCGATGCAGCCGCGCAGTCGGCCCTGTTGTTTGATGGTTACGAAGCAGCCCCGGCGAACATTTAAGGACTGCTCCTCGCGCGGCTCGACATAATCGCCGTTGCCGCACACGCAGTCGATCACCGCCTGCCGGGCGATGGCGAGCAGAATCTCTTGTTCCTTGGGGGTAAGGGTCTCTTCCACGGTTCCTCCTGAACAGGGAGTCTCGGCTTTAGACTTTCGACCGGATCAATATAAAAACAATCCCCGGGCTTTTCAAGATCGTATCGGCGCGAAATCGCTGGTCATGAAAAAGCCCCGCCGACAGGGCGAGGCTTGCTCTTTTATTTGCGACTCTTTTCCTGGCGCTTGCGGTCGTTGGCGTCGAGGAAGCGTTTGCGCAGGCGGATCGATTTGGGGGTAACCTCCACCAACTCGTCCTCGTCGATATATTCCAGGGCCTGTTCCAGGGTGAGAACGGTGGCCGGAGTCAGGCGGATGGCGTCGTCCGAGCCGGAAGCGCGAACGTTGGTCAGCTTCTTGCCGCGACAGGCGTTGACCACCAGGTCGTTCTCCTTGGCGTGCTGGCCGACGATCATCCCCTCGTAGACGTCCGTCCCGGGAGCGACGAAGAGAATCCCCCGGTCCTGCAGGCTGAAGAGGGAGTAGGCGACGGTTTCGCCATTTTCCATGGAGATGAGTACGCCGTTTTTGCGTCCGGCGATGGGCCCCTTGTAGGGAGCGTATTCATGGAAGGTGTGGTTCATCACCCCGGTGCCGCGGGTGTCGGTGAGAAATTCGGTACGGAAGCCGATCAGACCCCGCGCGGGAATGACGAATTCAAGGCGATTGGTACCATCCATCGGCTGCATGGAGACCATCTCCGCCTTGCGGGTGCCGAGTTTTTCGATGACCGTCCCCTGGAACTCTTCGGGTACGTCGATCACCAGGTATTCCATCGGTTCGCAGCGCACACCGTCAATCTCGCGAAAGATGACCTCGGGCTTGGAAACCGAAAGTTCGAAGCCTTCGCGGCGCATGTTCTCAATGAGGATCGACAGGTGCAGCTCGCCTCGTCCGGAAACCTTGAAGGTGTCGGTGTTGTCCGTCTCCTCGACGCGCAGCGAGACGTTGGTGCGCAACTCCTTCATCAGCCGGTCGCGGATGTTGCGGCTGGTGACGTACTTGCCCTCGCGGCCGGCGAAAGGCGAATCACTGACCATGAAGTTCATGGACAGGGTTGGTTCATCGATGGCGACGTAGGGCAGGGGTTGGGGATCGGAAAGTCCGGCCAGGGTTTCGCCGATGCCGATCTCCTCGAAACCGGCGATGGTGACGATGTCGCCGGCGTAGGCTTCGTCCACTTCCACCTGTTTGAGCCCTTCGTAACCCAAGAGCTTGCTGATGCGGCCGCGGGTCTGTTTGCCCTGGCGGTCAATGGCGACGATGGTTTCGCCGGCTTTGACTCGGCCGTTGAAGATCTTGCCGGTGGCGATACGGCCGATGTAGTCATTGTAATCGATGCTGGTGACCAGCATCTGGAAGGGAGCGTCAGGATTGACTACGGGGGGCGCGACCCGCTTCTGGATCATTTCGAAAAGGGGTTCGAGGTTGCTCGATTCGTCGCTCAGTTCGCGCTTGGCAAAGCCGAGTTTGGCGCTTGAGTAGACGATGGGGAAATCAAGTTGTTCCTCGTTGGCGTTGAGTTCGCAGAAGAGATCGAAGACCATGTTGACGACCTCCTCGGGGCGGGCGCCGGGGCGGTCGATCTTGTTGATGACAACGATCGGCTTGATCCCCAGGTCGAGGGATTTCTTCAAGACGAAGCGGGTCTGGGGCATGGGTCCGTCGAAAGCATCGACCAGCAGCAGGACCGAGTCGACCATTTTCAGCACGCGCTCGACCTCGCCGCCGAAGTCGGCGTGACCTGGGGTGTCGACGATGTTGATCTTGTAGCCGTTATGGTGAACCGAAAGGTTTTTGGCGAGGATGGTGATGCCCCGCTCCTTTTCGATGTCGTTGCTGTCCATGACCCGTTCGGTGATGACCTGGTTCTCGCGGAAAACCCCGGACTGCTTGAGCATGGCATCGACCAGTGTGGTCTTGCCGTGGTCGACGTGGGCGATGATGGCGATGTTGCGAATCATTTCTGGCATGTGTAGCGTTGGCTCCTGAGGTTGGCTTTTTCGGGGTTTTCAAACCCGCGGCGGCGAAGATTGGTTCGTGGGGAGCGCCGGTGGCGGGGACGGTAAGGCAGAAAAGGTGGCGCAAGTGATGCGGCACAACCGCATATTTATAAACCAGTCAATGCGATCTGTACCAGAAAAAAACGTATCAACGGCAAGTTCAGGAGGATTTTGTTCTTTCGCGGCTCGTCTTTGCCCTTTATCCGATCGCCGTTTTCCTTTATCCTGACCCCTTGTTCATAAGGGAGACCGATTCCCGCAGCAAACCGAGTCAATTTGCCGCCGAACGACTGCGGCTTTTGGAGGTAAAAGAAATGAACTGGAATGACGATCTCGCTTTGGGGGAAAACCTCACCTGGGAAGGGCGCCCCGCGCCCCGCGCCTTCACTTTCCGGAACTGGGTCCATTCCCTCTTCGGGGTACTGCTTCTGGCGGTGGCCATTTACTGGCAGGTGATCGCCTGTGGGCTCGCCAAGGCTCAGCCCTGGCCCTGGCCGGCCCTGATACCGGTCCCCTTCTGGCTCGCCGGACTCTACCTGGCCGTCGGCCATCTGCTCTTGGCGCGTCTGGAGTGGAGCCGGGTCGGCTATGCCGTCACCACCCAGCGTCTGCTGATTCGTCGCGGCCTCTTTCGTCCGCATCTCGAAAGTATTCCACTTGCGAGCCTATGCAGCTTTCGCGTCAAACCGCTGGGCCCGGAACTGGCTCATGTGCGTGCCGTCTCTGCGGAAGGGGGTGCCGTTCTGAGCTTCCTTGCCGTCGAGCATCCCGCCGCGCTCCTGACCTTGCTTGAAGAGGCGTTGGTACGCAACGGTCACGAAGTGAACCGCACGACCCTGTGATTCAGGGAAATCCCTGATTCCGTTTGACGGAAGCGGAGCAATCCGCTTATCATTTCCCGATCAAAATCATCAAGGACGATTCCTCATAATCATGCCAAAACATTTTTTTCTCGAAACCTTCGGATGTCAGATGAACGTCGTCGACTCGGAGCAGATCGTCGATCTGCTCCGGGGGATGGATTATGCCCCTGCCGACCGACCGGAGGATGCCGATTTGATTCTGCTCAACACCTGCGCCATTCGCGACAAGGCCGAACGCAAGGTCTACGGCCATCTCGGCCGCTACAAGCCCCTCAAGGCCGTCCGGCCCGGCCTGATTCTCGGGGTCGGCGGCTGCGTCGCCCAGCAGCAGGGGGAGAAACTGCTCAAGGATATCCCCTATCTCGACCTGGTTTTCGGCACCCATAACATCCATCGTCTTCCCGATCTGTTGCGCGATGTCGAAATCCGGCACCGGCGCGGCCACGCTCTCGAATTTCATGACCGGGAAACACGCCTGCGGCTCTTTCCGCAGCGCAGCGGGGGCGAAGCCGTGACCCGCTTCGTGACGGTTACGCAGGGCTGCGACAATTTCTGCTCCTACTGCGTGGTTCCGCTGGTGCGCGGCCGCGAAATCAGCCGTCCGAGCGGGGAAATTCTCGACGAAATCCGCCAACTGGCCGCTTCCGGCGTGCGCGAGGTGACCCTTATCGGCCAGAACGTCAACAGCTACGGTGTCGGGGTGCCGGGGGAACTCTCCTTTGCCCGGCTGCTGGCCGAAGTGGAAGGGATCGACGACATCGTCCGCATCCGCTTCACCACATCCCATCCCAAGGATCTTTCCGATGAACTCATCGACTGCTTCGGTTCTTTGAAAAAGCTCTGCAACCATATCCATCTGCCGGTGCAGAGCGGGTCGGACCGGATTCTGCGTCTGATGAACCGGGGCTACACCCGGGAGCAATATCTGGACCGGGTGCGACGCCTGCGTCGGGTGCGGCCCGAAATTCGCCTGTCCTCCGACATCATCGTCGGTTTTCCCGGCGAGAGCGAGGAGGACTTTGCCGATACCCTGAGCCTGACGGAAGAGGTGAACTATGTCGATATCTACTCTTTCATCTATTCCCCCCGGAGCGGCACCGCCGCGGTCAAGCTCGAAGACTCGCTGACCGCCGGGGAACGCCAGGCCCGTTTCGATCGGCTGCTTAAGATACAGGAGGACATTTCCCGACAATGGCGGGAGCGGGACGCGGGGGCGATTCTGGAGGTGCTGGTCGAGGGGGAGAGCCGCCAGGGCCAGGGGCAACTCTTCGGGCGGACCACCTGGAACCGCATCGTCAATTTCGCCGGCCCTCGGGATCTGATCGGGAGCCTGGTGCCGGTGCACATCACCCAAGTCTATCGTAATTCCCATCTCGGGTGTCTGGTGACGGATCAGGCCCCTTCGCACGGTTGACAGGCAGGCTAAGGCTATGGCCAAAGGACGAATTCTCGCCATCGATAACGACGGGGCCTCGCGGACGCTCTATCAGGAGCTGCTCGGCAACGACGGCTATTATGTGCGTACCGCCGCCGGTGTGCGTGACGCCATGGAGGCACTGCGCCGCGAAGAGTTCGATCTGGTCGTCACCGAGTTGCACGCCGGTGTCGGAAACGAGGACATCACCGAGAGCATTCGTCGCCACAACCCCGCCCAGGAAATCGTCGTCGTCACCGACAAGAACGATGCCTCCGCCGCGGTCGAGGCGATGAAACGCGGGGTCTCCGATTATCTGCTCAAACCGGTCAATCCCGACGAGTTTCTGCTGCTGGTCGGAAAAATCCTTTTCCGCCAGGCTCTGCGGGTCGAGCACAAGAAGCTCCTCGACGAGAACATCGAGTTTCACCAGACCTTGGGTTACTATCAGAAGTGTCTGGCTTTTTTGCGCATTCACGATCTTGATCGGCTCGGGGACCAGATCATCGACACCCTGATGGAGCTCTTGCAGGCGGAAGGGGGGCTGCTCTGGCTTCCCGGCTTCGACGGTCGGCACTACCGCCTCCGTTGCCGGCGCGGTCTGGTCAAGGTGGCCGCGGACGAGGAGACGCTGACTCCCGACGAAACCCTGCGCGCCCTGCTCTTTACCGGTGAGCCGGTAACGGCCGGTCAGGGTGCGAACCTCTGGCTGCCCCTGGCGGTCGGCAGCGAGGGTACGGCGCTGATCCGTATCGAGGCTCCGGTGGCGCGCGAGGCCTTCACTCGGCGGGATCTCAAGATCGCAGCCCTGGTCGGCGAGTTCGCCGCCGGCGCCTTGCACAATGTTCTGCTGGTGCGCGATCTCGAACAGAATACCCTGCGGGTTCCCCGGGGGCAGGCCTACAACATGACCTTTTTTCAGGATCATATCGACAAGGAGCTGCACAAGTCCCGCCGCTACGGCCGTGGTCTGTCCCTGATCCGGCTGAGCATCGACAACCACCGCCAACTCGCCGCCCACTTTCGCGGCCACGAACTGGATGAGGCGATGAGGCGGATCATCGAGGCGATCAATTCGGTCCTGCGCGATGCCGACATCCTCGCCATGGCTGCTTTCGACGAGTATTACATGCTGCTGCCGGAGACCGACTATTGGGGGTCGCTGGTCGCCCAGAAACGGATCCGCAAGGCTCTCAAGGGGATGCTGAGCGTCTGCGATCTGAAAAAGAGTTTGCCGATCGCCCTCTATCTGCGATCGGCGGCCTATCCGGCGGACGGAGCGACTTTCCAAGAGTTGCGGGCGGTCGCCGGTCTTCGCCTGGAACGGCTGAAAAAGAGCCTTTTCCATCGCCCCGGCATCGCCGAAACCCCCTTCTGGCCCTTGGTCGAGCGTCTGCTCGGCACCCCCGGCGATTATTCCGTCGCGACTGAAACGGGGGGGATATCCGGTCCTCTGTCGGTGAAGGAGGACGATTTGCGCTGCCGCTATTTCCGTATGCCCGCCGTGCGTCTCGACGAAATCATACGCGCCTTTTGCCGCGAGGTAGTGGAGTCGAGCCGGGTACGGGGGATCATCTATCGCGGCTGCGACGATTTCGACAAGGTCCGGCAATCCCTGCGTCACGTCGAGGCTCTGGAGAAGTCCGCGACCTCGATCTTCCTTCTCGGCGGCAGGACTCGCGCACATTGGGATTACCAGCGTCTCGTCCCGCTCTATATGGACGACGACGCTTTCGGGAAAATCCCCTTTATCCTTTATCTCAATGAAGATTGTGCTTATGCCCTCTTTGCCCGTCGCCGAGGGGAAGAACTGCTCGGTTTTCATACCTCGGACTTCTACTTTGTCGAGAACATGATCGCCAAACTTCAGGAACAGTATCAGCTTCAGGCGCAGATCTAGCGGTATTTCCGCCAATTTCAGGAGTTTTTCGTGACCAGGTTGTGTAACAAGATCGTGCTCGCCGGCGACCGGCCGGATCTGGTCGGCATGATTGATCTGTTGCGGCAGAACGGCTTGCAGGTCCAGCATTGCCCCGACGGGGCGCGGGCCTTGGAGATCTGCCTCTCCCTGGCGCCTGATCTCATGGTGCTCGATACCGAGGTGGCGCTCCTCCCGGCGACGCGACTGGTCCAGATTCTTCTTTCCAACCCCCGTACCGAGCGCATGGCCTTTTTCTATGTCGGTTGCGAGGGTCAGGAAGTGGAGGGCTTCCGCCGACACAAGGACGGTTTTCTCCCCCGGCCCTTTAATCCTGAGCAACTTCTGTCGGCGATACTCGGCCACTTCAATCGCCTGGAGAAGACCGCCCAGGTCGGACGTCAAGAGAAGGACATTCGCGGCCATCTCGATCAGATCGCCGTGACCGACCTGGTGCAGGTCCTTGGGGTCAACCGCAAGGAGGGGGTTCTTTCCCTGCATAGCGCCGGGGCCCGGGGGATGATCTTTCTCCGTGAGGGATGCGTGGTCAATGCCCGTCTTGGCCGGGTTGACGGTGAAAAGGCTTTCTTTCGCCTGCTCGGCTGGAAAGAGGGGGAATTCTGGTTCTCGCCTGGAGGGGTCGATACGGAGGTCCGCATCACTGTTCCGGTTGATCACCTGATCATCGAGGGGCTGCGGCAGCAGGATGAAATGGCCGCCCAGTCCGCTGTTTTGCCGGATCCGGGAGACTGCCTCGAACTGAAGATTCCCCGTGACCGGTTGCCCCGGGGCTTGCGGCCGACCACCCAGGAAATTCTCGTCCTGACCGAGTATTATTCCCAGGTGCGGGAGATTCTCGACCACTGCCCTCGTCCCGATTTCGAAGTGCTGCAGATCCTCAAGGTGCTCATCGACAAAGGATTGCTTGATGTGCGCCGGGATTGCGGACTGGAGGATCCCGGACGGACCCCCCTGCTCAGTTCCGAGGAGGTTATCCTCATCAAGGATCATCTTGGCGAGCGTGAGGTGCTCCTTGATGAGGCTTCGGCCAAGCTGCTTCTCTTGGCCGCCGAATCCGAGGATGTGCGGCGCTTCGTGCGCACCCTGCAGGGGATCGGCGAGTTTGACCCGGCCCATGACTTCTTCCTTGGGGATGAGGGCTTGGGTCTGGGGGATATCGGCCGGCTGCTGATCAACGAGACTTTCGCTCTGCGTCTTTTCGTGCTGCCCGCGACCCGCGAGGCCGCTCCCCTGTGGACCCCCTTTCTGCGGCGCCTTTTCGGCGTACTTTGTCTGTCCGAAGGGGCGGAGATGGCGACGGCCCGGAAATTTTTCGAAGAACGCGCCCAGGCCCCGGTGGCGATGGTGTCCTTCAACGAGCCGAAAACGGGGGCGTTTCTTCTGAAAAAGGGGGATCGCAAAGACTTTCACGAGCTGTTGGCTTTTTTCGCATCCCAATTCCGCCGGCCGCTGCCGGCACGGGAGGAATCATGATCGATCTGCATACCCATACCGTTTTCAGCGACGGCGAACTGATCCCCTTCGAGTTGGCCCGCCGTGCGGCGGTGGCCGGTTATCGCGCCCTGGCGATCACCGATCACGGGGATTTCTCCAACCTGGACCTGATCATTCCGCGCCTTTCCCGCATCGCCCAGGAACTCGGCAAGTCCCTGGGGCTGGTGGTGATCCCCGGCATTGAACTGACCCACATCCCGCCGGCAATGATCGCCGAGGCGACGGCCGAGGCTCGTTCCCTCGGAGCAAAACTGGTCGTCCTGCACGGCGAAACGATCGTCGAGCCGGTGGCCCCCGGCACCAACCGGGCGGCCATCGAGGCCGGGATCGATATCCTTGCCCACCCCGGGCTGCTGACCGCCGAGGAGGCCGCCCTTGCCGCCCAGGGCGGAGTCTGTCTGGAAATCACTACGCGTAAAGGACATTCGCTGACCAACGGTCATGTCGCCAAACTGGCGCTGGCGGCGGGGGCGAAACTGGTCATCAATAATGATGCCCACGCCCCCGGTGATCTGGTGTCGCTGGAAATGGCCCGCAAAATCGCCCTCGGAGCCGGGCTCAGCGAAGATCAGTTCGAGCAGTGCCGGAGAAATTCGGAAGAGCTGGTTTTCAGGGCGGTGGGGGTAAGGTTGTAAGGCTGAAGACCGAAGGCTGAAGGGAAATTTCTCATTGAAGGATTTGGTAACCATGGAACAGACGGATTTCGATTTTTTGAAGGAACTGGTGGAAACCCCCAGCCCCTCGGGCTTTGAGCAACCGGCGCAGCGGGTCATTCGGCGGGTGCTCGAGCCGGTGGCGGATGAGTTGCACACGGACGTTATGGGTAACGTCATCGCCCGCATTGCCGGAGCCGGGGAGCATTGCCCCCGGGTCATGCTCGCCGGTCACTGCGACGAGATCGGCTTCATGGTCAAGCACATCGACGACAACGGCTTTCTCTTTTTCGCCGCCATCGGTGGGGTCGATGCCCATCTGGTGCCGGGGCAGAGGGTCTATGTCCACACCGCTTCCGGACCGGTTCTCGGCGTTGTCGGCAAGAAGCCGATCCACATGATAGAGACCAAGGACCGGGAGACAGTGGTCAAACTCAAGAACCAGTTCATCGACATCGGTTGCCTTGATCGGGCCGAGGCCGAGAAGCTGGTGGCCATCGGCGATCCCGCGACCTTCGCCGTGGGGCTGGAGCGCCTCCAGGGGGATCGGGTCATTTCCCGCGCCTTCGACGACAAGATGGGGGCTTTCGTTGTTGCTCGCGTCTTGCAGGAAGTGCGGCGGCGGGGACCGGCGCCGGTCGATCTCCATGTCGTCACCACGGTCCAGGAGGAGGTTGGGTTGCGCGGCGGCACCACCAGCGCCTACGGGGTCAATCCCGATGTCGGCATCGCCGTCGATGTCGGTTTCGCCACCGACTACCCGGAGATGGACAAGAAGGAGATCGGCGAATTCAAGATCGGCAAGGGACCGATTATTGCCCGTGGTCCCAACGTCAATCCGGTTCTTTTCGACCTGCTCGTCGCCACCGCCCGCGCCGAGAATATCCCCTACCAGGTGCTGGGTGCACCGCGCGGCACCGGTACCGACGCCAACGTCATCCAACTCTCCCGGGGCGGCACGGCGGCAGCGCTGGTCAGCGTTCCCCTGCGCTACATGCATACGCCGGTGGAACTTCTCTCCCTCGACGACCTGGAACATACCGTTAAGCTTCTGGCCGCTCTCATGTACCGTATCGAAAGCGTCGGCCAGTTTATTCCCCACTGACCGGTGACTTTTTCTCTGGCCCGGCACGACTTTCAGGACGTTGCCGGGCCAATCCTGTTTGAGAATTTTTAACGGATTTTA
Source organism: Trichloromonas sp. (assembly GCF_034006665.1). Lineage (GTDB taxonomy): Bacteria > Desulfobacterota > Desulfuromonadia > Desulfuromonadales > Trichloromonadaceae > Trichloromonas. The sequence continues at coordinate 133,620 of NZ_JAVESI010000004.1, read as the reverse complement.
CCTTGACGCAAGCGGATCGGCTTGGATAGTATCACCGATTAATATTTTTCCTCCCCCCCTCAAGACAAAAGGAGCTGGCGATGCTGGATCCCGTGATCCGTGAAGGACTCACTTTCGACGACGTGCTTCTCGTTCCCGCCCATTCGATCGTACTGCCCAAGGAGGCCGATCTCACCACCCAACTGACCCCTCGCATCCGCCTGAATATCCCGCTTCTTTCCGCCGCCATGGATACCGTCACCGGAAACCGGACGGCGATCTGCATGGCCCGCGAGGGGGGCCTCGGCATCCTCCACAAGAACATGACTCCCGCCGAGCAGGCCCTGGAGGTCGACCAGGTGAAGAAGTCGGAGAGCGGCATGATCGTCGATCCGATCACCATGCATCCCGAGCAGAAAATCTACGAGGCCCTGGAGCTGATGGAAAAATACCGCATCTCCGGGGTGCCGATCACCAGGGACGGCAAGCTGGTGGGGATTCTCACCAACCGCGACCTGCGTTTCGAGACCAAACTCGATCAACCTATCGCCAACGTCATGACCAAGGACAAACTGGTCACCGTTCCCCCCGGCACCACCTTGGAGGAAGCCAAGTTCCATCTGCACCAGCATCGTATCGAGAAGCTTCTGGTCGTTGATGACAGCTACAACCTCAAAGGTCTGATCACCATCAAGGACATTGAAAAGGTCCGTAAATATCCCAACGCCTGCAAGGACGACTTCGGTCGACTGCGGGTCGGGGCGGCGGTGGGGGTCGCCGGCGATCGTGAGGAGCGTCTCGAAGCTCTGGTCAGGGCTGGGGTCGATGTCGTCGTCATCGATACCGCTCATGGCCACTCCCAGGGTGTGCTCGACGCCGTGCACGACACCAAACGGGCCTATCCCGACCTGCAACTGATCGCCGGAAACATCGCCACCGCCGAGGCGGCTGCGTCCCTGATCAAGGCTGGGGTCGACGCGGTCAAAGTCGGTATCGGTCCTGGTTCCATCTGCACGACCCGGGTCGTCGCCGGGGTCGGGGTGCCGCAGATCACCGCTATCGCCGACGTGTCCGAGGTGACCCGCAAGGCCGGAATCCCTCTCATCGCCGACGGTGGCATCAAATATTCCGGCGAATTGCCCAAGGCCATCGCCGCCGGCGCCGACGTTATCATGATCGGTTCCCTCTTTGCCGGCACCGACGAATCCCCCGGCGAAACCATCCTCTATCAGGGCCGAACCTATAAGACCTATCGTGGCATGGGCAGCCTCGGCGCCATGAAGCAGGGGAGCAAGGACCGCTATTTCCAAGGGGATGTGGACAGCGACGTTAAACTTGTTCCCGAGGGGATCGAAGGGCGGGTGCCTTTCCGCGGTAGCCTCTCCAGCAACATCCATCAACTGATGGGTGGTCTGCGCGCCGGCATGGGTTATACCGGCTGCCGCACCATCGCCGAGTTGCAGCAAAAGGCCCGCTTCATGCGCATCACCAACGCCGGCCTGCGTGAATCCCACGTCCATGACGTCACCATCACCCACGAAGCCCCCAACTACCGGGTCGAACGGCAAGGGTAGGGAAGGAGCGACCCGCCGGGTCGCCCAGGGCGAGGCGGTGCCTAGCCCTTACAGGAGAGCCTTTATGTCCGACATCCACAGCGAAAAAATCCTGATTCTCGACTTCGGTTCCCAGTACACCCAGCTCATCGCCCGCCGGGTGCGGGAGGCCCACGTCTACTGCGAGCTTCATCCCTTCGATATGGGCATCGAGGCGATCCGTGCTTTCGCCCCCAAAGGGATCATTCTCTCCGGCGGGCCCAAGTCGGTTTATGAGGAGGGCGCGCCGGCCATCGCCGAGGAATTGTTCGAACTCGGCGTGCCGGTGCTCGGCATCTGCTACGGCATGCAGCTGATGAGCCGCCATTTCGGCGGGCGGGTGGTGCCGGCGGGAAAACGCGAGTTCGGTCATGCCGAACTCCTTGCCCAGGGACAACCGGGGCCGCTCTTCGCCGGCTTTTTCATCGAGGGTAAAAGTCCGGTGTGGATGAGCCACGGCGACCATGTGGAAGCGGTCCCGGCAGGCTTCGAGGTCGTCGCCGGTACCGGCAACGCCCCGGTCTGCGCCATCCAGAATACGGCGCGGCGTCTCTACGGCGTGCAGTTCCATCCGGAAGTCAATCACACCCCCCACGGTCAGCAACTGCTTGACACCTTTGTTCGTGACATCTGCGGCTGCACCGGCCAATGGACCCCGGGGCAGATTATCGACGACGCCGTTGCCCGCATCCGCGAGCAGGTTGGAAGCGACCAGGTCATCCTCGGCCTTTCCGGCGGGGTCGACTCCTCGGTGGCGGCGGCGCTCATCCATCGCGCCATCGGCGATCAGCTCACCTGCGTCTTCGTCGACAACGGCCTGTTGCGTCTCAACGAGGGCGATCAGGTGATGGCCACTTTCGCCCGCAACATGGGGGTGAAGGTCATCCGTGTTGATGCCGAGGAGCGTTTTCTTTCGGCTCTGACCGGGGTTGCCGACCCCGAGCGCAAGCGCAAGATTATTGGCGGTCTGTTCGTCGACATCTTCGAGGAAGAGTCGAACAAGCTCACCGACGCCAAGTGGCTGGCGCAGGGGACGATCTACCCCGATGTTATCGAGTCGGCCGGGGCCAAGACCGGCAAGGCCCACAACATCAAGAGTCATCACAACGTCGGCGGGTTGCCCGACACCATGAAGCTGCAACTGCTCGAACCTTTGCGCGAACTCTTCAAGGACGAGGTCCGCGCTATCGGTGAGGAGTTGGGCCTGCCTCATGCCATGGTCTGGCGTCATCCCTTCCCCGGTCCCGGCCTCGGGGTACGGATTCTCGGTGAGGTGAAAAAAGAGTATGCCGACATCCTGCGCCTGGCCGACGCCATCTACATCGAAGAACTCTACAGCACCGGCCATTACGACAAGATCAGCCAGGCCTTCGCCGTCTTTCTGCCGGTAAAGAGCGTCGGCGTCATGGGCGACGGCCGCACCTACGAATACGTGGTGGCGCTGCGCGCCGTGGAGACCAAGGACTTTATGACCGCCGGCTGGTATCCGCTCCCCTATGCGGACATGGCCCAGATCAGCAACCGTATCATCAACGAGGTCAAAGGGATCAACCGGGTGGTTTACGATATTTCCAGCAAGCCGCCGGCGACAATTGAGTGGGAATGATTCCCCATTGCTCCCACTGGCCCCACCAGGACCGGTGAGGATGACGATCTGTTTGCGGCGCCCACCTACGTGTTAGAATGAGCAACACGTCCTTGTGCATATATGCGTATATCAAGAAATATTTCGCTGATGCTACTCTTGGGGTGGAGCCTGTTTATGACACAATCCATCATTGCGGCAGACGCTGCGGGAGCGGCGGAAGCTAAGATTCGCTTCCATGTCGTGTTCAACAATCTGCCCTACAAGGCGGGATTGAGGACCAGTTGGGGGTTTGCCTGCCTGATCGAAGGTTTGGATAAAACCGTCCTGTTCGACACGGGCGGCAACGGCGATATCCTGCTCGCGAACATGCAACGGCTCGGTCTGGATGCCGAAGCGGTTGATGCTGTTGTGTTGTCTCACATCCACGACGACCATGTCGGCGGATTAGACACGTTTCTGGCGCACAATCCGGATGTTACCGTATACCTGCCTGAATCGTTTCCGGTATCGTTCCAGCGAGAGGTCATGCGACTCGGCGCAGCGGTTGAAACCGTGTCCGGACCACGACGGCTCTTGGATAACATCTATTCGACCGGTGAAATGCAAATGAGCCACGGCATTGAGGAACAAGCCCTGATTGTGGATTCACCACGCGGGCTTGTGGTGATTACCGGTTGCGCCCATCCCAACGTGGCGGATATGGCGGAGCAGGCACGAACTTATCTGGGTAAAAACATTTATTTGCTTATGGGAGGATTTCACCTGGGCGGCAGCAGTGATGCCGAGATTCACGCGATTATCAAGCGATTGAAAGCGCTGGGCGTCAGGAAGGTCGCGCCGAGCCATTGCACCGGGGATAATGCAATCGAGCTGTTTCGCAAGGCCTGGCAGGATGACTTTATGGAGGGCGGCTTAGGCGCCGTCATTGAGGTGACGCGGTAGGCAGTATCCCTCTGCGTTGGTCCAAGAAGAGCATACAAAGAAGCGGCAAAAAAAGTCCGGGCGCATCCGAAAAAGTGTCTTCCTGAACAGGATATCTACGGCATTAAAGGAGTTAGCCTATGACATCGATACGTGAAAAGGGCGGCGGTATGTCCGAAGGTATCAAGCTGCTTTTGTGCGAAAACCCCTTACCTCCTATTGATGAGGCCATTGCCGCCGCGCAGGCCGAGGTGCCGCGCAGCAATTACTACACCGAGCCTTACTCCGAACCCTTGCGGCGCTTCATCGCGGACAGCCTGAATCTGCCGCAACGGCTGGTGCACATCAATGCCGGCTCTGAATTGATCCTGCGCCAGTTGTTCGAAAGGCTGGGTCAACATGTGCATCTGCTCACACCCACCTACCCGCTGTTTCCAGAGATCGCGCAGCATTACACCGAAACTCGGCTCTTGCCGGAGAATGATTTCGCCTTTGACCTCGGGGAACTGATGATCCCTGACGGCACGACCCTTGCGGTCATCGTCAATCCCAATAATCCCAATGGCGGCAGCTTCGACATGACCCCACTGCCCGGACTGCTGCGCCGCTATCCTGCTACCCGATTCCTGGTGGACGAAGCCTTCATCGGCCTTGCCGGCAACTCGGTTGCCCACTGGGTGCCCAACCATCCCAACCTCCTGGTTACACGCACTCTGTCCAAGGCTCACAGTCTGGCCGGTTTCCGCGTAGGTTATGCCATCCTTCCCGAGGACTTGGCCGACGACCTTAACACCCACAACGATGCTTATCCGCTGACCCGGCCTAGTCAAGCAGCGGCCCTTGCCACCTTGCAACACGAAGACAAAATCCGCGAGCGAGCGGCTCGTCTGCGTACCTGGACCGAAGGTTTGGCTGCCGAACTTTGCGCCCTTGGTGTGCGGACTTTCCCGACTCAGACTTACTTCTTTCTCGCCGATTTCGCGCCCCATGACGCAACCGAACTGGCCAACAGTCTCAAGAACCGCGGGATCTTCATCAAGCCATTAAGTGATCCAAGCCTCGGTCCCGGTTTTATGCGCGTAACGACCGCGCTGCCCGACGATAATGCGCGCGTCGTCCAAGCCCTGCGAGAGTTGCTCTAACCATGCCAAAAACCGCGCCGTTTGAGTCCCATCACCGCCATTATGACGACTGGTTCGTGCGCCACGCGGCGGCCTACTACTCGGAGCTGCTGGCGGTTCGCGCCCAGCTGCCCTGGCACGGATTGGGTTTGTCGATCGGGGTCGGCACCGGTCGTTTTGCCGCCCCGCTGGGCGTGCAGGTGGGCATCGACCCGGTCCACGCCGTGCTGAGCTACGCAGCCCAGCGGGGCATTTCCGCTGTGCAGGCGGTTGCCGAAGCGCTTCCCTTCGCGGACGGTCTGTTTGACCGCGCCCTGTGCGTGACCACCATCTGTTTCGTGGACGACGTCGCTGCCATGCTGAGTGAGGCTTGGCGCGTACTGAAGCCTGGCGGCGTGCTGGTAATCGGCTTTATCGATCGCACCAGCGCACTCGGTCGACACTATCTGGCACACCAGACAGAGAGTATGTTTTACCGTGACGCAACCTTCTTCTCGGCGGAGGAAGTGGATCTGCTGCTGAACGACGCCGGTTTCACCGAACCGGTGTGGGTGCAAACCCTGTCAAAGACGCTGGAGGAGACATGCGAGATCGAATCCTTGAGCAGCGGCTACGGGCGGGGGGCGTTTGTCGTGGTGAGGGTTAGACGGCCGTAACTTCGGTGCGCCCTTGGCAGCGGCATTCTGGTCGCCGTACCGATCGGTCGTTGTCCAAACAGTTTTGAATCTAGCCTTGCGAACCACGAAGAAGATACTGGTTCAGGTAACGGTCGATATCCACTTTGCCTTGGGCATACTCATCGTGCCAACCCTCCGGCACAGGCATCTCTTCGTACCACCGCGCCCTTTCCGCTTCCAGTAACCGCCGCGGCTGACGCATGTAATCAGCAGCACAATAGACCTGCCTACCAACGGTTTGGGATAGCCTATCCAGCCAGTCCGCACCTTCTCGACTGCGCATCAAATGATGATCGAGAATGACCACGTCAATGTGTTGCGCCAGTCGCACCGCATTATGCCAGGCCGTTTCACGCTGGGCGTTGCTCAGGCGATTGAGATAGAGCGGCGGCCCGGCAGCCAGGACGATATCCGGTTGCCAGTCGATCAGCAGATCGATGGTCGAATCCTCCAATAGCTGGATGTCCGAGGCGTGCACGAAGACAGCGTTTTCCATCTCCACCCGCGTCATCATCACGGTTCCCAGGTTGTTGCCCGGCGTACCATGCGGCACGGCTCGGGAAAAGGACAGCCTCCCCGCCGTTTGCCCTTCTGCAACCTGCATGTTGGTGCCTAGCAGATCGACCAAATCCTGAAATCGATTGCTGACCTCCCCCGTGAGGTCGTCACCGGATTTGCTCCAGGCCCGCAATTCCCGAAAAGCGTGAGGCAGGCTACGAACCGCTAACTGATATGGATTCGCGTCCACCAAGGGTACGTGATCGCCATGGAAATGGCTGAACACCACATCGGTGGCATTCTCCAGCACGTTCAGGATTCGCGCCCGTATGCGCCGCCCCACGGCAATCTGCTCAGGGTGGGGCAGCAGGCCGTAACGCACGTAACCCAGAGCCACGCCCGGATCGATGACAATGCGTCGATCCGGCAAGGTCACCCGGCAACACAGGCTGCGCACGCCCAGGGATTCCGCACCGATGATTTCAAGACTCATGCTAGCCGTTCTCGCTTCCTATTTACTCCCGGGGATAAAGATCTCGCAGGCTCCGAACAGCGCTGCCAAGGCATTCATTCCGGTATAGCCAAGGCCAGCAGCGCGTAGATCACCACGCTTATCGCCATCCCCAGGGCAAATAAAGCGATCTTGTGATAGCGCCGGGCCATGGGCAGCAGTTCATGTACGGAGACGAAAACCATGGCCCCGGCGGCAAAAGCCATGAACAGCGGATTAAGCATCGGATGGAAGTGCACCGCCACCAGGCCGATCATGGCGCCCAGTGGTTCGGCGAGCCCGGAGAGGAACGCGGCCGCGTAGAGGAAGCGTTTTTTCTTGACCATGACGATCGGGACCGCCATGGCGAACTCCTCGGGGAGGTTATGGATTGCAATGGCCAGTCCCACCAATACGCCCAGGGACGGTGAGGCAATGTAGCTGTTGGCCATGGCGAAGCCCTCGGGGATGTCGTGCAGGATCAGGCCGAAGGCCACTAGGTAAGCGGTTCTTACCAGGCCTGGAGCGAACGCGCCATGTTCTTCCACGAGGTGGGTATGCGGGATTACCCAATGCGACACCGCGACGATCAGCACGCCCAGAGTAAAGGCCGTGACCGCACGCCCCAGTCCGGCTTCACCCGTCGCTTCCGGCATCAGTTCGAGGAAAGAGACCAGCAGCATAATGCCGGCGGAGAAACCGATTCCCAAAGCAATGGCTCGCTCGTTCTTGCCGATGTAGATCGCCAGTGCAACCCCCGCCAGCGTGGTAACCACGGATAGCGAGGCCAACAGCAGGACGGCGACGTAGGTCGTAGAGATCGGTTCCACCGTCAGGCTCCGAGACCGGGATGCGTCACATGACCCAGTCCCCGGTCAAACCGCATCGGCGTTTCGGGAGAAAAACCAGAATCTTCTGCTCGTGATCTAAGAGTTGTTTCATCGTTATCCATGGATCAGACTTTATAAAAAGACGCGCTGCTTGTGAAGATCTTTTATCGCATTCCTCTCCCCCCTGGCGCTTCGCACTTGGCGGGGGACTTTGCAACAGGGTATGCCGGATGGCTTTTTTGCCTTATAGTGGCCTGGTCGATCGCGGATTTCTCATTTTGGAGGATTGGGGTGGGTGTACGTCGGTTGGTCATCAATGTGAGGGTTGTGTTTCTGTTCCTCTTGCTCTGGATCTTTTCGGTCCAGACCCTGCCCGCCGAGGAGCGTGGCAAGGTCCGGGAGCGGATGGTGCGTGAGCCGGTTTTTGGCGGCCAGGTGTTGATACAGGAGGCCGGACGCAAGGGGAATCCGCCGCTGGTGCTGATCCACGGGCTGGGCGATCTGGCTTCGGGAACCTGGCAGGGGCTCTTGCCGCAACTGGCCCGGGTCTATCATGTCGTAACCTTCGACCTGCCCGGTTTCGGTCGTTCACAAAAACAGAATTCCCTCTATTCTCCGGGCAATTACGCTACCTTTGTTAAGTGGGTGGTTGATACTTTTATCGGCGGGGCGCCGATCGTCGTCGGTCATTCCCTAGGGGGCGCCATCGCCCTGCGCTACGCGGGAACCTACCCCGAGGCCCTGACCCGGCTGGTGCTGATCGACGTGGCCGGGGTACTCGACCGGCGGGTCTACACCAAGGAGATGCTCGGGGTTCTGGCGGAAAATTTTTCGGTGCCAAGCAGCGTGGACAGCTTTCTCGGCAATATGGTCGGCGGCCTGCCCAATCCCCTCTTCGATCTCGATCTCATGCTCGACAATGACCTGCTTCGGCAACAACTGCTCGGCGGCGATCCGGAAAAAATCGCCGCCATCGCCCTGATCCAAGAGGATTTCAGCCCCTATCTCTTTCGCATTAAGGCGCCGACCGCCATTCTCTGGGGGGAACACGACCGGGTCACACCGATGCGTACCGGTGTCCTGCTTGAAGCTAATCTGCCCGAAGCTGTTTTGCGCATCATCCCCGGCGCCGGGCACATGCCGATGGATGAACAGCCGCGTCTGTTCGCCGCCGCTTTTTCCGAAGCCCTGCAGGGTGATTACCGACCTGCGGCACGACCCGTACAGGGCGGTCAGAGGGCAGGGCGGTGCGAAGGGACGAGCGGCATGGTTTTCGAAGGAGATTATGAGAGCCTGGAGATCGTCGATTGCCGGGATGTTCACCTCCGCGACATCCGCGCCCGCTCCGTGACCTTGCGCCGCTCCACGGCGGTTTTCGATGGCGGGGAGATCAGCGGCGGTGAAGTCGGACTGCGCGCCGAAGGCTCGACCCTGACCGCCAACGGCCTGAAGATCTCCGCGCCGACGGCGGTCGCGGCTTCCGGCAGCCGCCTCGACTTGGCCGGGGTGCGCCTCTCCGGCAAACAGGCGGCGGTGGTCAGCGGCGGCCGACTGCAACTCTTCTTCTCCGTTAGCCGCATCGACAGCCCCCACGGTAGCGGCACCATTCACGGTCTGCGCGAAATGGCGGCGGGGGAGGAGTTATAGGATGGGGCTTATGGGCAAGGGGCCGAACAAACCCGGAAAACCCGCGAAAAAATACAGCCAGGCGGCGCGGCTGCATGATGTCATCCGCATTCTGCGGGCGCGTTTCGGCGCTACCGTCGAGGAACTGGCGGAGGAGTGCGGGGTCAACCGCCGTACCGTCTATCGCGATCTCAAGGCGTTGGATGAGGCCGGCTATCCGCTGATTCGTGAGAACCAGCCGGACGGCACCGTGCTGCACAGCTTCATGGCCGAGTTCAAGGAATATTTGCCGGTCACCTTCTCCCTCTATGAACTGATGACCTTCTATCTCTGCCGGGGGCAACTCGCCTTTTTGCAGGGTACCCCTTTTCAGGAGGATCTCGACGCGGTCTTTGCCCGCATCCGCTCCAATCTGCCTCCGCGCAATCTGGCCCACCTCGAACGTCTGGCCCAGGCGGCGACCCCGCATTTTCAGGGCTTGCGCGACTACGCCCCGCAACGGGACATCCTCGAAACCCTGCGCGAGGCGCTGTTGCGCCAGTACACCTGCCGCATTTCTTATGCACCTCCGCGCCGTCCGGCCGCGGATTACCTGATTGATCCCTACACCCTGGTCTTTTACAAGGATTCCCTCTATCTCGCGGCTTACGCCCACAACCGTCAAGACTTGCGGCGTTTTCTCGTCGACCGCATCCGGACTCTGGAACGGCTGGACGAGCGCTTCGAGGTACCAACGGATTTTTCCGTGGACGATCTGCTCGGTCACGCCTTCGGCCTTATCGACGAGACACCGCTCAATATCCGGGTCCGGTTCTCCGCCGACATCGCCCATCTTATCCGCGAACGCACCTGGCATCCTTCGCAATGTATCGAAGAGCAGGCGGACGGTTCCTTGATTCTCGCCTTCAACGCCGGTGGCGAGAAGGAAATCCTGGCCTGGCTCTACTCTTATCTCCCTCATGTCCGGGTGCTCGCACCCGAATCCCTGCGAACGGCCTTCGCCGCCGGGCTGCGCCGTGGCTTGGATCTCGACACCTTGTGACTTATTCTGTCGCAGGACTCCGCTAAGGTTATCCCATCGGTAATCAACTTCTTTGGGAGGTGACCTATGGTTTGGCTGGATGTGACGGGGAATGACGGCAGCGCCCTTTATTTTGTGACGGATCGGATCGAACGGCGCCCGGCGGCGGATGGCGCCGGTTTCAGCGTGTCTGGTCTGCTCGGCGACGGCTGTTATGAAGGAGAGGTTCTCGTCGAGGTCGGGAAGAATCCCGCCGTGACCTTTGTCGACGATTGGCTGGCGCGGGCGGACTTTTCTTCTTTCGCCGCTCGCATCGACCGGGAGCGGGTGGACGTCGCCCTGACCGAGCTGGCAACGGGATTGGCGGCGGAATTGAGCGGCGGCGGGCGCTCTCCGCGCGGGCGGCGGATGGAGCGAAGCGGGCGGGTTCAGGAACCGGCTCCGACCTGGCGGGCGGTCGCCTGAAAGGAGAGGGCGGGTATTGCGCCATGCCTTGCAATCGGACAGTCCCTAGGGTAAAAGATGAAAAATTTTATCCGGGGGATTTACTCATGCGCACGCTCGTTCTTGCCTCGACCAGTCCGTATCGTTTGCAGCTGCTACGGCAGCTGGGTTTGCCCTTTCAGGTCGCCGCGCCGCTCTTCGAGGAGCGTATCGACCAGGATATCGCGCCCGATCTGCTGGTGCGGCACCTTTCCCTGCACAAAGCCAAGAGTCTCGGCGAGCGTTTTCCCGAGGCCCTGATCATCGGCGCCGACCAGGTCTTCACCGACCCGCGCGGCAAGGTGCTGGGCAAGCCCGGCTCCGTCGAGGCGGCGGTGGCGCAGTTGCGGGAGATGGCGGGGCGCAGCCATACCTTTTATACCGGCGTTACGGTCTATGACAGCCTTTCTCACGAGGTTCTGACGGATGTCGTGACCTTCACCGTGACGTTGCGCCATCTGAACCGGGAGCAGCTGGTGCGCTATGTGAAACGGGAAAACCCCGTCGACTGCGCCGGTTCCTTCAAGATCGAGGGCCTCGGCATCGCCCTGATGGAACGTATGGAAGGCTCCGACTACACCGCCCTCATCGGCCTGCCCCTGATCCGCCTGACCGCCATGCTCGAACAGTTCGGGGTCGAGGTTCTGTGAGGTGGTTTCCTCGGATCACTATCTCTTTATTGCAACGGCGATGAATCGTTAAAAACGTTGTCGGGGTAATATTCACGTATTTTTTCCTGTTTTTCAGGCCTTTATCACGAGTCATTTTCTGTTAAACTTCAATAATTGGAAGGATGGTTCAGCCGGAATATCCCCTAAAGGAACTCCCTGCCCATGACGCGATCGGTCGGTTTTCCCCGGAAAATTCTTGTTTGCATCATGCTTTTTCTTTTTCTTGCGGCCGGCGCCGTCTTTGCCGAGGAAGAGACCAGGGTCGATAAGTTTCACCGTAACGCCTCCAGCGGCCTGCTCGCTACGGCGCGCTGGCTCGACAACTTTTTCTCCGATCCGCGTTTTGAAAGCGAGCAGGGGAAATCCCGCCTCAAGATCCGTTTTTCCCTCTTCGCCGAGGACGAGTCGGATATCGAATACGATGTGCGCACCGGGTTGCGCCTCGATCTGCCCATTCTTGAAGAGCGTCTGCATCTATTGATTGCCGGGGATCCGGACGAGGAGGTAGGTTACCGGACGATCTCCGGGGCGGAAGGGGCTTCGCCGACCGTGGTCGACAACGAAGAGGATTTCTCTCTGTCCCTGCGCTACTTTATCAAACGCAAGGCTCTGCGTCACCTGAGCCTGCGCAGCGGTCTGCGCTGGCGCGACGGCATGCCCGCCATTTTTCTCGAACCCCGCTATCGGCGCACCATCCCCCTTGATGATTGGAACTTTCGTTTCACCCAGCGGTTGACGACCATCACCGACGGCACGTTGCGCGCCCGCACGCTCTTCGATTTCGACCGCCAGGTAGGGGACAAACTCTTTTTCCGCGCTTCCGCCGAAGGGGTCTGGGACAAGGACGAGCACGGCTATGCCTACGGCGCGAGCTTTTCTCTCTTTCAGCCCTTCAGCTTTCGGCGCACCCTGGTGTACGGCTGGTCCAACAGTTTCGTCACCCACCCCCACCATCGCCTGGAAGATGTCACCCTCAGCCTGCGCTACCGTCAGCGCATCTGGCGCGACTGGCTTTTTTACGAAGTCGTGCCCCAGGTCAGCTTTCCTCGGGACGAGGATTACGAAGCGACCCCCGGCATTCTCCTGCGCCTGGAGTTGATCTTCGGTTACTACCCCGAACTCAGCCTGGGCGAGACCCATTGATCGTGAAGTCTTCCGGTGGCATGGAACCGAGTTGACCGGTTAATCCTCCCGGTGGTAGTATCCAACCTCCTTTTTCCGCAACCACAGGGATGAAAGGGACAAACAGGATAAAATTCTCCTGGCTCCAGCCCTTGTCTCCCCTGCATCCCTGTAGAGTCTTAGGTCTTTTTTCCTGGAAGGCTCACCGCGGTTTTTCCCGAAGTTCATCGAAGGCTGAATCATTTCATGGAACACAGCAATTTTGTTCATCTGCACCTGCACAGCCAGTACAGCCTGCTCGATGGGGCGATCAAGATTCCCGATCTGATCGAACGGGTCAAGGAATACAAGATGCCGGCGGTGGCCGTGACCGATCACGGCAACATGTTCGGCGCTATCGAGTTTTACACCAAGGCGATTGCCGCCGGGATCAAACCGATCATCGGCTGCGAGGTTTATATCGCTCCCGGCAGTCGTTTCGAGAAGACCAACGCCCGGGGCTCCTCCGAGGCCTCCTATCATTTCGTCCTGCTCTGTAAAAACCGCACCGGCTACCGCAATCTCTGCCGGCTGGTCTCGGCCGGGTACCGCGAAGGCTTTTATTATCGGCCCCGCATCGACTGGGAACTGTTGCGCGAGAATAACGAGGGCCTGATCGCCATGACCGCCTGCCTGGGTGGAGAGATTCCCGTGCTGCTCGGCGCCGGGCGCATGGACGAGGCCTTGGCGCGGACCCGGCAGATGGCCGAGATCTTCGACAACAACCGCCTTTATCTCGAACTTCAGGAAAACTTCATCCCCGAGCAGACCCCGGTCAATCGGGGCCTGGTGGAAATCGCCAAAGAACTTTCCCTGCCCTTGGTGGCGACCAACGACTGTCATTACCTGACCCGCGAGTCGGCTCACGCCCATGAGGTGCTGCTCTGTATCCAGACCGGCAAGACCATGGACGACGACAAGCGCATGCGCTTTTCCAACGATGAGTTCTACGTCAAGACCCCGGCGGAGATGACGACGCTCTTCAAGGATTATCCGCAGGCCCTGGCCAATACGGTGGAGATCGCCCAGCGCTGCAATCTGGAGCTCGACTTCAAAACCTACCATTTTCCTCAGTACGAAAAACCCGCCGAGCAGACCCTTGACGAGGTTCTGGCCGAGATGTCCCGCAAGGGGCTGGATGAGCGCCTGGCCGATATCCGCAAACTGCGCGAACTGACTGCCGAGGATGAGGCCCGTTACCGCGAGCGCCTGGAGACGGAACTCGATTGTATCAGGCAGATGGGTTTTCCCGGCTATTTCCTCATTGTCGCCGACTTCATCAACTGGGGGAAGGATCACGACATCCCGGTCGGTCCCGGGCGCGGCAGTGCCGCCGGCAGCCTGGTGGCCTTCGCCATCCGCATCACCGACATCGACCCGATGCCCTACAATCTGCTCTTCGAACGCTTTCTCAACCCCGAGCGCGTGTCGATGCCCGATATCGACGTCGACTTCTGCATCTATGGCCGGGAGCGGGTCATCGATTATGTGCGTCATCGCTACGGCGAAGCGAACGTTGCCCAGATCATTACCTTCGGCACCATGCAGGCCAAGGGGGTTATCCGCGACGTCGGCCGGGCGCTCAACATGTCCTTTGCCGAAACGGACAAGATCGCCAAGCTCATCCCCGGCATCCTCAACATCACCTTGAAGGAGTCCTTGGCCCAGGAGCCCAAGCTCAAGGAGCTGATCGACAAGGACGCCAAGATCAAGGAGCTCTTCAACATCGCCCTGGCTCTGGAGGGGCTGACCCGCCATGCATCGACCCACGCCGCCGGGGTGGTGGTGACGCCCAAGGCGCTCACCGAGTATCTGCCCCTCTATACCGACCCCAAGTCGGGGGGGCAGGTCACCCAGTACGCCATGAGCTACGTGGAGAAGATCGGCCTGGTCAAGTTCGACTTTTTAGGCCTGAAGACCCTGACCGTCATCGACAAAGCGGTGCGCCTGGTGCGCTCGGGGAAGGATCCCGAGTTCGACTTGCGCCTGATCCGCGACGACGACCGGAAATCTTTCGATCTTCTCTCCAAGGGGGAGACGACGGGCGTCTTCCAGCTTGAATCCTCAGGGATGAAGGAATACCTGATCAAGCTCAAGCCCTCGTGCTTCGAGGATCTGATCGCCATGGTCGCCCTCTACCGTCCCGGTCCCTTGGGTTCGGGGATGGTCGACTCCTTCATCAAGCGCAAGCACGGCCAGGAGAACTTCGATTACCCCTTCCCGCAACTGGAGCCGATCCTCAAGGACACCTACGGGGTCATCGTCTACCAGGAGCAGGTCATGCTCATCGCCCAGGTGCTGGCCAATTACAGCCTCGGCGGCGCCGATCTGCTGCGCCGCGCCATGGGCAAGAAGAAGCCCGAGGAGATGGCCAAGGAGCGGGAAAAGTTCATGGCCGGGGCGAAGGCGAACAAGCTCGATGTGAAGAAGGCCGAAGCTGTCTTCGACCTGATGGAGAAGTTCGCCGCCTACGGCTTCAATAAATCCCACTCCGCCGCCTACGCCTTGGTCGCCTACCATACGGCTTATCTCAAAGCCCACTATCCGGTGGAATTCATGGCCGCGCTTCTGACCGAGGACATGGAAAACACCGATAAGGTCATCAAGAATATTGCCGAGGTGCGCTCCATGGGGATCGAGGTCCTGCCTCCGGACATCAACGCCTCGGAGAGCTCTTTTACTGTCCACAGTCATTCCATCCGCTTCGGGCTCGGTGCGGTCAAGGGGGTGGGGGCGGCGGCTCTCGAATCGATCATCGACGAGCGCGCCAAGGGGGAATACGCCTCTTTGCAGGATTTCTGCGAGAAGGTCGATCTGCGCAAGGTCAACAAGAAGGTGGTCGAGGCCCTGATCAAATGCGGCGCCTTCGATTCCTTGAAGGGCAAGCGCGCCCAGCTCATGGCGGTGCTTGAAGAGGCCATGGAAGTGGGGCAGAAGATGCAGCGGGAGAGGGAGCATGGCCAGGAGTCCCTCTTCGGCACGGCAGAGATCGTCAACCACAAGGGGAACGGCTACGGCAAACTCCCCGATATCGACGAATGGCCGGAAAATGTCCTGCTCGGTTTCGAGAAGGAGGCTCTCGGCTTCTACATCACCGGCCATCCCCTGGCCCGGCACAGCGCGGCGATCAAGCGCTTCGCCACCTGCGACACCGCCGGTTTGCACGAACGCCCCGACAAGTCCGAGGTCAAGGTCTGCGGCATCGTCGCCGGACTCAAGGAGCTGACCACCAAAAAAGGCGACCGCATGGCCTTCGTGACCCTGGAGGATCTTTCCGGTTTCGTCGAGATGGTCGTCTTTCCCGAGACCTATCAGGCCGCCATGGAGTTTCTCAAAAGCGAAGAGCCGCTGCTGGTGAGCGGCACCCTCGATGTGGGGGAGGAGTCCTGCAAGTTGCTGGCGACGGAGGTGCTGCCGTTGCGCGAGGTCAAGGAAAAGCTGACGAAGAAAGTCCATTTCCGGCTGACCACGCCGGGACTCTCCGAAAGTCAACTGACGGCGCTCAAGGATATCATCGACCGGTACCGGGGAAACTGCGATGTGCTGCTGCATCTGGTCATCCCCAACCGCAGCGAAACCGTCATCGGCCTGCCCGAATCCCGGAAAGTCGCGGCCTGTGACGAAATAATGGATGCCGCCGAGAAGTTGTTTGGCTATAATGTCGTCACTTTCGAGTGATCCGGCGCAACGTCGCTTTGATCCATCCTCTTGGATATTCTAGCGTTTTCTATTGAAAACCGTATTTTGGCAGGAGTTACAGAAATGCAGTTTTATCTCGATTTTGAAAAGCCCCTGGTTGAACTGGAGCAGAAAATCCGCGACCTGCGGGAATTTTCCACGGAAAAGGTCGACTTTGCCAGCGATATTCTCAAACTGGAAAAGAAGGCCGCCAAGCTGCGGGAGGAGATCTTCTCCAAGTTGACCCGCTGGCAGCGCACCCAGCTGGCCCGGCACATGAATCGGCCCTTTACCCTCGACTACGTCGAGTACATCTTCACCGACTGGTTCGAGGTCCACGGCGACCGCAATTTCCGTGACGACCCGGCGCTGGTCTGTGGCTTCGCCCGCCTCGACGGCGAACCCTGCGCAGTGATCGGCCACCAGAAGGGGCGGGACACCAAGGAGAAGGTCTACCGCAACTTCGGCATGCCCAACCCCGAAGGCTACCGCAAGGCGCTGCGGGTGATGCAGATGGCCGAGCAGTTCAACCTGCCGATCTTTACCTTTGTCGATACCCCCGGCGCCTTTCCCGGTATCGGCGCCGAGGAGCGCGGCCAGGCTGAGGCTATTGCCCGCAACCTGCGGGAAATGGCGGCCCTGACCGTGCCGGTGATCGTCACCGTCACCGGCGAGGGGGGCTCGGGCGGCGCCTTGGCCGTCGCCGTCGGCAACCGGGTGATGATGATGGAATACTCGGTCTACGCGGTCATCTCCCCGGAGGGCTGCGCGGCGATTCTCTGGAGCGACGGCACCATGGGCCCGCAGGCCGCCGAAGCTCTAAAACTCACGGCGACCGACATCGCCCAACTCGGCTGCGTTATTGACGACGTCATCCCCGAACCTCTCGGCGGGGCGCACAACAACCCCCGGGAGGCGGCCGCCAACATCAAGCAGTACCTGAAAAAGCACCTCAACGAACTGAAGAGCCTGACTCGTGAGGAACTGGTCGAGCAGCGTTATCAGAAGTTTCGGGCCATGACCCGGGTCAAGGAATAGGTACCGGCGTTCGGCGGCCGAGTATTCTTGATCAAGCGCGACCGAACTCGCCTCGACCGGTTTCGGGAAAGTCGAAGGGGACGATTCTATTTACTAGGGCGGCGGGCCGTTGGCCGCCGCCCTGACTGTCTTGCGGAGCGGGATCTCTGCCAAGCCGTCGCCCGGGATCCCCGCGAACCACGACTTGACGGCGAAGCCTTGAGCGCGAGCGTGCGGAGACCCATGATGAAACGGATGATTTTTCGCCTTCTTTCGGGCGGCATCCTGCTGTTACTGGCCGCCTGCGGCGGACCACGCTACGACGTGCGGGTGCTCCATGGCGAGTCAGTGCGCGGCGCGACCGGCAGGAATGTTCCGGCGCGGGAGCTCAAGCCCTATCAGCGCCCCTACACGGTCAACGGCGTGCGTTACGATCCGCTCCTCGATCATCGCGGCTATGTGGAAGAGGGCGTCGCCAGCTGGTACGGCGCCGATTTTCACGGATTCAAGACGAGCAACGGCGAAATCTACGACATGCACGCCATGACCGCCGCCCACAAGACCTTGCCCCTGGGGGTTTTCGTCAAGGTGCGTAATCTCAGCAACAATCGCGAGGCGGTGGTGCGGGTCAACGACCGGGGGCCCTTCGTCAAGGGACGGCTGATCGATCTTTCCTACGCCGCCGCCCACGCCCTTGGCGTCGCCGGTCCCGGTACGGCGCCGGTGCGGGTCGAGGCTCTCGGCACACAGGTGCGTGATGCCCGGGGACAGGTCAGCTATCAACCCCTGCCGAGCTACGACATCGGCAGTTACGCGGTGCAGCTCGCCGCCTTCAGCCTGCCGGAGAATGCCCAACGTCTTGCCGCCGAAATGAAGACCCAGATCGGCGCGGCGGATGTGCGCGAAGAGCTCATCAACGGCAAGCGTTTTTACCGGGTGCGCGCCGGCCGTTACCGGACCATCGAGGAAGCGGAAACGGCCCGCATCCATTTTGAACAGATGAATTATCCCGGCGCCTTCATCGTGGCTTTCGAGTAGCCCGGCGCCTTTTTTTCGAACAAAGAAAGCAGCCATCACGCATGTTCCAGTTCACCCTGCTCAACACCGATTCCGACAGCGCGGCCCGGCGCGGTCGTCTGCACACCCCCCACGGCGTCATCGAAACACCAATATTCATGCCCGTCGGCACCCATGCGGCGATGAAGGCGATGACCCCAGCCCAGGTCGAGGAGACCGGCGCCCAGATCATCCTTTCCAACACCTACCACCTGCATCTGCGTCCGGGCGAGGGTCTGGTGGAAAAGGCCGGCGGGCTGCATACCTTCATGAACTGGAAGAAGCCGATCCTGACCGACAGCGGCGGCTTTCAGGTCTTTTCCCTGCCGAAAAAGAAGATTACCGAAGAGGGAGTCTTCTTCAAACACGAGGTCAACGGCAACGAGATCTTTCTCGGTCCAGCCGAGGCCACGGCTATTCAGAACGCTCTCGGCGCCGATATCATCATGGCCTTCGACGAGTGTATTCCCTATCCGGCGACCCACGACTACGCCGCCAAGTCGATCAAAAAAACCCTGCGCTGGGCGGAAAACTGCCTGAAGGCGCACAAACGTCGGGATCAGGCTTTGTTCGGCATCGTCCAAGGGAGCGTCTACGACGATCTCCGTCGCGATTGCGCCAAAGCCCTGACCGCTTTGGATTTCCCCGGCTACGCTATCGGCGGGGTCAGCGTCGGCGAGGGGCTGGAGCTGCTCAAGAAGGTCGTCGACTACACCGCGCCCTTTCTGCCGGAGCACAAGCCCCGCTATCTGATGGGGGTCGGTCTGCCCGAGGATATCCTCGAAAGTGTCGAGCGGGGGATGGACATGTTCGACTGCGTCATCCCCACCCGCTACGCGCGCAGCGCCACCCTCTTCACCAGCCGCGGCAAGCTGCGTCTGACCCATCGCCGTTACCGGCGCGATTTCTATCCCGTGGACGCTTCCTGCTCCTGCTACTGCTGCCGCAACTTCACCCGCGCCTATCTCCATCATCTCTTCAACGCCAATGAGATCCTCTCGGCGATTCTCTCGGCGATTCACAATGTCCATTTCTATCTGGATATGATGGCTCAGGCCCGGGTCGCCATCGAGCGTAACGAATTCAAGGCGTTCAAGAGCGAATTCCTCGGGAGCTACGGCTTTTCCGGAAACAACGGGGATTAGAAAGGGAAGGATTTAAACCATGTCCGAGCGGCCGGAGGAGGCTTTCAGCGTCGATCTCGCCCGGCGTCTGCAGCGGGCGCTGACCGCCGAGGGGACAGAGCTTTTCACGGTGCTGCAAGACCCCTCGGGCGAGGTGCTGCGGACCCTGCTGAAAAATCCCCGGCTGAGCGAGGACCACCTGTTGGCTCTGCTTAAGCGCCGGGATCTGCCCGAGGATCTGCTCAAGGAGATTTCCCGCCTCGGCGCAACGGAGACGAGTCATCGCCTCAAGGTCGCCCTCAGCCGCCATCCCGGCACTCCGGGGGTGGTTCTGCAAGGGCTGCTCGGTCAGCTCTACCTTTTCGAGCTGCTGGAAATCTGCTACCTCCCGGGCGTGACCCCGGATCAGAAAGTCGCCGCCGAGCGGATCATCCTGCAACGGCTGCCGACCGTTCCTATCGGCAATAAACTGACCCTGGCCCGGCGGGGGACGGCGACTCTGGTCGATGCTCTGCTCAAGGAAGGGGATCTCCGCCTGATGGAGGCCTGCCTGCAGAATCATCGCCTGCGCGAGGTCTCCATCCTCCAGTTTCTCAACGGCCCTGTCGCCGCTCCCGAAACCATCTCCTGCATCGCCCGCCACCCCCGCTGGCAACAGCGTCCCAACGTGCGCCTGGCCCTGCTGAAGAATCCCCGCACCCCGGCGGTCTGGTTCACTGTCCATCTGCCCCGGCTTATCACCGCCGATTTGCGCGGGCTGCTTTCGTCACGGCGTCTGGCCCCCGGTCAGAAGCGTCTGGTGGAAGAAGAATTCAGCCGGCGCACCCAGGGGCGACGGTCGTGAGTGTCCCTTTTTCCATCCCTCAGGGAGACCGCATCGAATTCGTCCGCGCTGCTTTGGTGCTCGAATTCCGCGAGCCTTTTACCTTCACTGAGGCGGTGCTGCCGAACCTGCGCGGTGAACTGCGCAGGGCCGCCCGGCGCACGGGTCTTTCGCCGGAAGAGATCGCGGCGCTTTTCGACCCCCCCGTTTCTTCCGACCCTTACGCCCAACGCCGCTATCAGCGCCCCGGCCCCGCCTTTGTGCTGCATCCCCCCGTCAAGCTGCCGTGCGAGCTGGCGGCGGGGGAATGCCTCAAATTGCCGCTGCTGCTGTTGGGGTGGGGGGCGCGGCTGCTGGGCAGCCTCTGCCGGGTGTGGTTGTCTCTCGGTGAGCGGGGGATTGACCGGGGGCAGGGGCGCTTCACCCTGAACGCGGTGCTGGCCGAGGATCTCGTTGGCAACCGAACCCCCCTCTGGACTCTGGCCTGCGCCACCCCTCTGCCCTTGGTGCTGATCCGCGCCGACTGGTGGCACGACGGTCTGCCGTCACCGGAACGGCTGCGCCTGACCCTGCATACCCCGGCGCGGCTTCTCACCAACGGTCGCCCGCTCTTTCACCCCGGTTGGGAGAGCCTCTTCCCTTTCATCCTGCGCCGTGTCAGCTCTATGGTGCATGCCCACTGTGAGGTGGAGCTGTTCGACGATCCCGCCCCTTTGTTCGACGCTGCACACCGGGTCGAGGTGCTGGATGGACGGCTGCGCTGGCGGGACTGGCGGGTGTTGGAGGGGGGGGAAGAATGCCGGGAACTCGGCGGGGTGGTGGGGCGGCTCGACCTCGGTGGGGAGGGGTTGGCGGAGCTGCTTTGGCTGCTCCGTCTCGCCTCCTTGCTCAACCTGGGGAAGGGCGCAACCTACGGCGCGGGCCACCTGAATATTAAAGAGATTCCCTAAGCCTCGCCCTTGTTGGCCGGCGGTTGCCTGATATGATTAATAAAACCGGCAACCCATGGAGGCGACCATGACCGATCTCTGGGACGAACGCAAAAAGGCCCTCGAAAATCAGTATTTCTACAATGAAGAAAAAGAGAAGATCGAGAAGCTCAGGCAGGAAACCCGCGAACAGCTCATCCGCTCCTACTGTCACAATCGTTGTCCCAAGTGCGGCGACGAAATTCAGCCCATGATCTTCCGGGACGTCCCCCTCGACAAATGCCCCAGCTGCGGCGGCATCTGGCTCGGCCCCAAAGATCTGCAAACCCTCGCAGAAAAGGATCACCGCAGCTGGTTCGACAAGTGGTTCAAGGAGAAGAAGGATTGAGCGGGAGCAGGGGGGAAAAACGGATAAACCATGCGGGGCGCTTCAGGCGCCCCGTTCTTTTTGGCAGGCGGCGCGTCCCGGGCAGTCGGGGCGTTGGCAGGGTTCAATGTGAATGGTGACGTCGGCGCCCCGAATTTCCGATTTTATCCTTTTTTCCAGGCGGTCGGCGATGTCGTGGGCCTCCTTCACGGTCAGGTACTTGCAGACGTTGAGGTGAAAATCCATGATTTTCTGGGAACCGGCCCGGCGGGTGCGCAGCTTGTGGTAGTCGATCCGTTCGTCCGGATAGCTCTCGATCAGCGCGATGATCCGGTCGCGGATCTCCGGCGGCAGTTCTTCGTCGAGTACGTCCCGCAGCCCGTGGCGCAGCAGTTTCACCGCTTCGCTGATAATGTAGAGGCCGACCAGCAGGGAGAGGACCGGGTCGAGCCAGGGAACGTTCACAAACTGGATGATGACAAGTCCGGCGAACAGGGCCAGGTTGGAGTAGACATCCATGGCGAAATGCAGAGCGTCGGCGGCGAGCGCCGAAGAGTCGGTTTGCTGGGCGATTCGCCGCAGGTAGCGACTGATGGCGAGGGAGGCCGCCGTGCTCGCCAGCAGCGCCAGGATGCCGCTGGTGAGGGCGGTGAGGGCGGTTCCGGCGATGAGACGGCGCACCGATTCAAGGATGATCCAGGCGCCGGAAAGGGTAATGATCAGGGCCTGGATGATAGTGGCGAGGGTTTCGTATTTGCCGTGACCGAAGGGGTGATCCTGGTCCGCCGGTTGGTCGGCCTGGTGGATCGCCAGGTAGTTGACCCCCGACATGAGGATGTCGAGGAGGCTGTCGACGGCCGAGGCAAGGACCGCCATCGAGCCGGTGAGAATGCCGGTGACAAGCTTGAGCAGCGCCAGACTTAAGGAGACGGCGATGGAGGTGCGGGCGGCGCGCAGCTTGAGGCGGGCGTACTCCATGGCCGGAGTCAGTCCCGCAGGGGGCAGGCGGCCCGCCAGGCGTCATAGCCCTCTTTCTCGATGGCCCAGAAACTATTGATGCGCTCGCGGTAGTAGTCGAGTTCGGCGCAGGCGGTTTCGATGGCGGCGATCTGTTCGTCGGTCATCAGTTCCCGATCACGGCAGAAGGCGGCGAAGGCGAGGATGCCTTCGAGAATACCGGTGAGCTCGATCAGATTCGGTTCCATGTTGCGGATAATGTACCAGTGACCGGCGAAGCGGCGCACGTCCCGGGCACCGAGGTCGAAGGGATTGATGCGGGCTTCGGGAATGAGGTATTCGCAGAGAAAGTAGCTGACGCCGTAACAGAGGTGGCTGGCCTCTTCGGCGGTAAGGTCGTGTTTCTCGACGAGATGCAGATAGCAATGGCGCAAAAGCTCGTGACAGAGTTGATCGGCGCGGATTTCGTCATCGAGGCCGGCGAGACGGTAACTGTCTCGATTGAGGCAGGAATCGGTCAAATTTGCGGCGCTGGACATGAAAACTCCTGTTGGGGTTGGCGTTTCCTATTAGCATCCCGGTCGGCCCCGGTCAAGGTTTTTGCGGAAGGATGAGGGGGTTGGAGCGACCTGGAAAAAGTTTACAGGGTTCCCTGCCTCTGCTAACATACCCAAGATTAATTTTTTGCGGGAAAGAAAGGCGGGAAAATGTTCCGGCCTTTCCAACCCTTCGAGCACGGCGAGGTTGACAGCGGCATGACCGGCACCACCCCCATGATGCGGCAGTACCTGGAAATCAAGGAACAGTACCCCGATGCCATCCTCTTCTTCCGCCTTGGCGATTTCTACGAAATGTTTCTCGACGATGCGGTTACGGCTTCCCGCGTCCTTGACATCACCCTGACTTCTCGCAACAAAGGAGCGGCTGAAGAAGTTCCCCTCTGCGGCATCCCTTATCACAGCTGTCAGCCCTACATCGCCCGTCTCGTCGAGCAAGGCTACAAGGTCGCCATCTGCGAACAGGTGGAAGACCCCAAGGCCGCTAAGGGCATTGTCCGCCGCGAAGTGGTGCGGGTCGTCTCCCCCGGCTTGGTGGTCGACACCGACACTCTCGAACCCAAGGAAAACAACTACCTGCTCGCCATCGCCGGGGGCCGTCCGGGGCGATTCGGGCTGGCTGCGGTCGATATCACCACGGGTGAGTTTCGTCTGACCGAGGTTTCCGAAGGGGAAGGGCTGCGCGGCGAACTGGCCCGCTTTAATCCCCGGGAGGTGTTGCTCGCGGCCGGGGAAGAGGGGGAAGCGTTGCGCAAGGAGCTCGGCACGATCCTCGACGGTCGGCGCATCGAATGGCTCCCCGACTGGGTGCTCGCTCCCGACCGGGCGGAAGAGATGTTGCACGCCGCCTTCGACGACGTCCCGCTGGAAACTTTCGGTTGCGCCGGGCTGACCGGGGCGATTCGCGCCGCCGGCGGCGTTCTCCATTATCTGGAAGAAACCCAGAAAGGGCTTCTGCCCCATCTGCGTCCGCCAACCACCAGCCAGGGCGGCGATTTCATGGTTCTCGATGAGGCGACCCGCCGCAATCTGGAGTTGACCGCCACCCTTCACGACGGGCGGCGCAAGGGCTCGCTCCTCGGCGTGCTTGACCGTACCGTCACCGCCATGGGCGGGCGCCTGCTCAAAGACTGGATCAACCAGCCGCTGCTGCGCATCGAGCCGATCCGGGCCCGGCACGCCGCCGTCTCGGAGTTGGTGGAGAGGAGCCTGCTTCGTGACGAACTGCGCGCATCCCTGGATGGCGTCTACGATCTGGAGCGGCTCAACGGCAAAATTTCCATGGCCCATGCCAACGCCAAGGATCTCACGGCGCTGCGTGCTTCCCTGGAGCGGCTCCCTAACCTCATCGATCTTCTCGCCGTGTGCGAAAGTCCGCGTCTGGGTGAGTTGCGGCGGAATATCGATCCTCTGGAGGATCTGCGCGCCCTCATTGCCACCGGCATCGTCGATGATCCGCCCTTCGTCCTGCGTGAAGGCGGGATCATCCGCGACGGTTTCCATGCTGAACTGGACGACCTGCGCGCCGTCAGTTGGGAGGGTAAGGGCTGGATCGCCCGCCTGGAGAGTCAGGAGAAGGAGCGTACCGGTATTTCCTCGCTCAAGGTTCGCTTCAATAAGGTTTTCGGCTACTATATCGAAATCACCCGCAGCCATCTCGCCCGAGTGCCGGAGGATTACCAGCGCCGCCAGACTCTGGCCAACGCCGAGCGTTATATCACCCCGGCTCTGAAAGAGTATGAGGAGAAGGTGCTGGGGGCCGAGGAGCGCCTGACCCAGCTCGAATTCGATCTTTTTCAGGGAATCCGCCAACAGGTGGCGGCTGAAGGGGCGCGCATCCAGGCGACCGCCGCCGCTCTTGCCGAGCTCGATGTCTTCGCGGCCCTCGCCGATCTCGCTCACGAGCGCAACTACGTCCGGCCGGAGATGGGTGAAAGCGGCGATCTGGAGATTCGCGAGGGGCGCCATCCGGTCATCGAGACGATGAGCCTGTCTGAGCGTTTCGTCGCCAACGACGTGCTGATGGATACCCGTGAAAACCAGATTCTCATTATTACCGGGCCGAACATGGCGGGCAAGTCGACTTTTATGCGCCAGGTGGCGTTGATCGTGCTGATGGCGCAAATGGGTAGTCTGGTGCCGGCGAAAACCGCCCGCATTGGGGTAGTCGACCGTATCTTTACCCGGGTCGGAGCGAGCGACAACCTGGCCCGCGGTCAGTCGACCTTCATGGTGGAAATGACCGAGGCGGCCAATATCCTTCGTCACGCCACCCCGCGCAGCCTCATCGTCCTTGACGAGATCGGCCGGGGCACCTCGACCTTCGACGGCCTCAGCATTGCCTGGGCGGTGGCCGAATACCTCCATGACGTCCCCGAGGTGGCGGCCAAGACCCTCTTCGCCACCCATTATCACGAACTGATCGATCTTGCCCTGACCCGCGAGCGGGTGCGGAACTGCAACATCGCCGTCAAGGAATGGAACGAGCAGATCATCTTCCTGCGCAAGATCGTCGAAGGCGGGGCGAGCCATTCCTACGGCATCCAGGTCGCCCGCCTCGCCGGGCTCCCCCGGCAGGTGATCGAGCGCGCCCGTGAGGTGTTGAAAAATCTCGAATCGGGGGAATTCGAGAGGGAAGGGGAGCCGCGCCTGGCTCGGGGCAAGGGGCGTAAAAAGGTCGCGGCCTCGCCTCAACTTTCCCTTTTTGACAGTGCCGCCGATCCCTTGCGACAACGGTTGGCGGAACTCGACGTGCAACTTCTGACCCCTTTGCAGGCCCTCAATCTGTTGGATGAACTCAAGGCTCTGGTGTAATCCATGAGATCTTTGCTTTTCGCGGTTTTGCTCAGTCTTTTCCTGTTTCCCGCCCAGGTTTTTGGGGATGCCTCCGATGCGGCCTACGTCAAGGCCAGGGAGAACTACACGCGGCTGGTCGATTCGCCCCGGAAGAAGCTCCATCGCGACCAGTGGGAGGGGGTGATCCGTAGCTTCGAGGCGGTCACGGAAAAATATCCGCAAGGGACGCACGGCGCTGATGGCCTCTTCATGGCGGCCCGGGCTACCCGCGAACTCTATGATGTTTCCCGCAATCCCGGGGATGCCGGTGCCGCCGTTCGGCTCTTCGAGCAGGTGGCGGAAAGCTATCCGGCATCGTCCTTGGCCGACGACGCCCTTTTCGCCGCAGGCGGCATTTACGAAACGCTCCTTGAACAGAAAGATTTGGCCTACCTCCGCTATCAGGCGGTGGTCGAGCGCTATCCTGAAGGCGATATGCTCCCCCGGGCGCGGAGCCGGGCGGTGGCGCTCATCGCCTTTGCACCGCCGGCGCCTCCGGTCGATGTCGCTCCCGTTGCATCGGCTCCGGCAAAGAGCGCTGAGCTGCCGGCGCCTTCTCCGGCGACCGCGCCTGTCCCAGCGGAGGCCGGCGTGGCGCAGTTGAACGGTCTGCGTTATTGGTCGAAGCCGGGCTATACCCGTGTTGTTCTTGACCTTGCGGGACAGCCGGAGTTTTCCACCAACGTCCTTCCCGCCGATGCCAAGAACGGTCTGCCGCCCCGAATCTATCTCGACATCAAAAAAGTCAGTCCGGCGGCGAATCTGGTGGAACAGATCAAGGTCGAGGACGGTTTACTGCGTCAGGTGCGGGCCGCCCGCTTCGATCCGACGACCATGCGCGTGGTTCTCGACCTGGTCGCCTACCATAGCTACAAAACCTTTACCCTGCCCGATCCCTATCGCATCGTCATTGATGTCTACGGCGACGCCCAGGCGATGCTGAGCGCCGCACCCGGACCGGAATTGCGCGCCCTCTCGCCGCCGGAGAAGAAACCGGTTGCCCCGCCGGCGAAAATTTTACCGCCGGTTGTGCACAAGCCCGTGAAGGTTCCGCGCAAGGCGCCCGCGCCGGTTCCGGTCGAGGGACTGCGACGGATCGTCGTCGATGCCGGACATGGTGGCAAGGATCCCGGCGCCATCGGCCCGTCGGGTCTTCAAGAAAAGCAGGTCACCCTGTCCATCGCCAAGCTGCTCAAATCCGAGCTGGAGCGGGAACTGGGCTGCGAGGTCATTTTGACCCGCGACCGGGATGTCTTCCTTCCCCTGGAGGAGCGCACCGCTATCGCCAACAAGGTCGGCGCCGATCTCTTCATCTCCGTCCATGCCAACGCCAGCCACAACAAGAGCGCTTACGGGGTGGAGACTTACTATTTGAATTTTTCCAAGAACGATAAGGCCGCCGCCGTCGCTGCCCGGGAAAACGGCACCTCCCTCAAACAGGTCGGCGATCTCGAGTTGATCCTCTTCGACCTCATGGCCAATGCCAAGATCAACGAGTCGAGTCGCCTGGCGGCGGAGATCCAGAATGCCCTGGTCCGCGACCTGAAGGGGCACTATCCGGATATCCGTGACCTGGGGGTGAAGCAAGGGCCTTTTTACGTGCTGGTCGGTGCGACCATGCCCTCGGTTTTGGTGGAGGCGGCCTTCATCAGCCACAAGCGGGAGGAAACGCGTCTGGCCAGTCGTGACTTTCAGCAAGAGACGAGCGCCGCAATCGTCAAGGGAGTGCGCAACTACGCCTCGGCTCTCAGACAGGTGGCCGGCAGATGACCCTCGAACCTACCGAACGCACTGAGTCCTTTTTCTCCCGGGAACTGCTCACCGACCCGGCCATCCCTTATGAGGAGCGGCGCTCTTTGCTCTTGATCGCCGGCTGTGCCTATCTCGATTACCACCGTTCCCGTATCCGCGCGAAGCATGAAGGGGGGGGCTCGGGACGGCAGGTCGTCGGCAGTCTCACTTCGATGACCGACACCTTGCTGCGCAACCTCTACCGCAGCATTCTCGCTGACGTACCGGCGGCGCAGGTCGGTTCCTGCGCCCTTATCGCCATCGGCGGCTACGGTCGGGGGGAACTTAACCCCCATTCGGACATCGACCTGATGTTCTATTACAGCGGCAAGGATCGCTCCTTCGCCGAACTCCTTTCCGAACGTATGCTTTATCTACTCTGGGATCTTGGCCTGCCGCCCGGGCACAGCGTGCGCACCGAGCAGGACTGTCTCGACATGGCGGCCAAGGACATCACGGCGCGTACCGCCCTGCTTGATTCCCGCTTCCTGGTTGGCGATGAGGAACTCTATGGCGAATACGAGCGCAAGGTCTACCAGAAGGTGCTGAGCCAGAACAGCCGCGCTTTTATTGACGAGAAACTGCAGGAGAACGAGAGGCGTCTGCACAAGTACGGTTCCTCCGTCTATTTGCTCGAACCCAACATCAAAGAGGGAGAAGGAGGATTGCGCGACCTGCAAACCGCCCTCTGGGTGGCGCGGGTCAAGTTCAAGGCCCGTTCCCTGCGCGATCTCATTATTAAAGGAGTGATCAGCGAGCAGGAGGGGGAGGCCTATGAGGCGGCCCTCGATTATCTCTGGCGGGTGCGCAACGAGCTTCACTTCCTGTCGCCGCGCAAGAACGAGCAACTGCATTTCGACAAGCAGGAAAAGCTCGCCCGCTTTTTCGGCTACAAGGATGACCGCAAGGGGCTGGCGGTAGAGCAGTTCATGCAGGATTTTTACGCCCACGCCACCGAGACCGAGCACATCGCCTCCAGCCTGCTCGGCAAGGCGGTGCGCGGCAGCGAACCGAAAACCGGGATCTTCGGCTACTTCACCCGGCGCACCGTGGAACCCGGTTTTTTCATCCTGCATGGCGAACTCCAGGTGAGCCAGGGCGATCTTTTCGAGAAGGATCCGGCGCGCATGATGCGCGCTTTTCTCCTTTCCCAGCGGCACGGGGTCAAACTGAGCGTAGCCCTGAAAGGCCTGATTCGCGACAACCTCAGGCATATCAACGACCGGGTACGGCGAAGCCGGACAATCAATGAAGATTTCCTGGAAATTCTGCGCCATCCCCAAGGCTTGGCGGCCACCCTCAAAGAGATGCACCACCTGCGCTTCCTCAACAAATTCATCCCCGAGTTCGGGCGAATTTTTTGCAAAGTGCAGTACGACGCCTATCATATCTACACGGTGGATGTGCACAGCCTTTTCGCCGTGGAGGAGATCGCCAAACTCTGGCTCGGGGAATATCGGGAGACGGCGCCGCTGTTGACCAAGGTCGCCGGGGAAATCGAAAAGCGTGGGCTGCTGCTTTTGGCGGTGTTGCTGCACGATATCGGCAAGGGGGAAGGGCGGGATCACTGCAACAAAGGGGCGGACATGATTCCGACTCTCGCCCGGCGCATGGGGCTGAACAAGGAGGACAGCGCTCGCCTCGAGTTCCTGGTGCGCCGGCATCTCGACATGTCCCATATTGCCCAGCGCCGTGACCTGCACGACGATAAGCTGATCATGCAGTTCGCCCGGACCATGGGCATGAGTGAAAACCTCAACATGCTCTATCTGCTCACCTTCGCCGATCTGCGCGCAGTCGGTCCCGATGTCTGGTCCGACTGGAAAGGCTTTCTCCTCAAGGAACTGTATGAAAAGACCTATCAGGTGCTGGAACGGGGCAATTTTCAGCTGGAGCAGCGTTCGGAAAAGGTCCGCAACCGCAAGCGCAAAGTGGTAGGTCTGCTCGAGGAAGAATTTGGCAAGCGTGTCGTACAGGATGCTCTCAAGGAGATGTCGACCCGTTACGTCCTCTCCAACCGTTCGGCGGTCATTGCCGAACATTTGCGGCTGGCCTTCAGCCGCAAGAACCGCACCCTGGCGATGAAGGTCGAGCAGGAGCCCCAGGGCAGCTATACCCAGCTTTCCATCTCAACTCTCGATATTCCCGGACTCTTTTCAAAAATCGCCGGAGTTATGGCCGCCAACGGCATCAACATCCTCGGCGCCCAGATCAACACCTTGAATAACGGCATTGCCATCGATGTCCTTCAGGTCAGCGGCGCCGCCGGCGATCTGGTGGAAAATGACGAGAAGTGGCGCAAGGTCGAAGAAGATCTCGAAGCGGTGATCCAGGGGCGGGTACGGGTCGACGAACTGGTGCGTAAGCGCCACCGCTCGAATCTTCCCCCCTCCCGCCCCCGCCCCAAGTTCACCAACCGGGTGGAAATCGACAATGAGGTTTCCGACGAATACACGGTTATCGACATCTACGCCCAGGATCGGGTCGGCGTGCTTTACCGGATCACCAAAGCCCTCAAGGAACTGGGTCTCTACATCGGTGTAGCGAAGATTTCCACCAAGGTCGACCAGGTTTCCGACACCTTCTATGTGCAGGACATTTTCGGTCACAAGGTGACCGCAGCGGAGAAGCTGGAGGAGATTCGCGGAAGGTTGCTGGCGGGATTGGCGGAGCTGGAGGTCGAGGAGAAGAGCGCCGGATAGGTGCCGGTGACCGCTTATGGATGCACTTCTCGATCACTTCCTGAACCTGCTTTTGGTGGAAAAAGGGCTCTCGGCCCATACCCTTGATGCCTACGGGCGGGATCTTGCCCATTACCTGGAATATCTCTCCCAACGAGGCATACGTGACCCCGAGGCCGTGACCCCGACCGCGATTCTCGGCTATCTCGGACATTTGCGGGAAAGCGGGCTGGCACCGCGCAGTCGGGCGCGCAAACTCACCGCGGTGCGCATGTTCCACAAGTTCCTCTTCGTCGAGGGGATGACGGCGAGCCATCCCGCCGCTCTCATCGAAGCGCCCAAGACCCCGCGTCTGCTTCCCCATGCCCTCTCCCCAGCCGAGGTCGAGCGCCTGCTCGCCGCGCCGGCCGGGATCGAGCCTCGCGACCGGCGCGATCGGGCCATGCTGGAGGTCCTCTATGCCACCGGCCTGCGGGTATCCGAGCTGGTCGGCCTGAGACTTTCCGACTTGCAGCTCGATGTGGGTTATGTGCGGGTTTTCGGCAAGGGGAGCAAGCAGCGCATCGTCCCCCTTGGGGAGCCGGCGAGCGATGAGTTGCGCCTCTATCTGGTCGAATCCCGTCCCCACTTCGCCGGAAGCGGCAACGACCCCCGCATTTTTCTCAACCGTGCCGGCAAGGGGTTGACACGGCAGGGCTTCTGGAAGATTATTAAGCGCCGTGCTGCCGAGGCCGGAATATTAAAAGAGATTTCCCCCCACACTCTGCGCCATTCCTTCGCTACCCATCTGCTCGAAAACGGCGCTGATCTGCGCTCGGTGCAGACCCTGCTCGGGCATGTGGACATCTCTACCACCCAGATCTACACTCAGGTCACCCGGGAACGTCTCCGGCAAATCCACGAGCGGCATCATCCCCGGGGCTGAGCGAAGGCGAAACCGGGAAATCATTTCATCGCGAGGAGATCATGAAATATATCGTTTTACTGGGAGACGGCATGGCCGACGAGCCCCTGGAGGAACTCTCCGGGCGCACCCCTCTGGAGCATGCCCGCACCCCGAACATGGACGCTTTGGCCCGCAAGGGGGAAGTCGGCCTGCTGGAGACCGTGCCCCAGGGGTTTCACCCCGGCAGCGATGTCGCCAACCTCTCCGTTTTCGGTTACGATCCCGCTTCCTGCTACAGCGGCCGCTCGCCCCTTGAAGCGGCTAGCATGGGGGTGGAGCTCGGACCGGACGATGTTGCCTTCCGGCTCAATCTGGTGACTCTGCTTCCCCATTACGGCAAGCTTTACATGGAGGATTTTTCCGCTGGACATATCACCACTGCCGAGGCACGGGTGCTGATCGCCGACTTGCAGGAGGAGTTCGGCGGTGACGAGTTCCAGTTCTATCCCGGGGTTTCCTATCGGCACCTGATGGTCTGGAAAGGCGGGAGCGACAAGTTGACCTTTACGCCGCCCCACGACCTGACCCACCAGAGCATTGAGGAGCATCTCCCCAGGGGGGAAGGGGCTGATGCCCTGATCAATCTGATGACCTCGTCGCAGATGCTCTTCAAGAGGCATCCGGTCAATGACCGGCGGATGGATGCCGACCTGGCCCCGGCCAATTCCATCTGGCTCTGGGGGCACGGCCGCGCGCCGCGCATGCAGACGATGAAAGAGAAGTACGGAATCAGCGGCGCGGTGATTTCCGCCGTCGACTTGATCAAGGGCATCGGCGTTTGCGCCGGGCTCGATATTATCGAGGTTCCCGGGGCTACCGGCTATCTCGACACCAACTACCGGGGCAAGGCCGAGGCCGCCCTAGAGGCGCTTAAAAGCCGGGATTTCGTCTACCTGCATGTGGAAGCCCCCGACGAGGCGGCCCATTCAGGCAATCTCCAGGACAAAATCGCCGCCATCGAGGCTTTCGACGAGCTGGTGGTCGGCACGGTGCTGGCCGGATTGCCCGCACTGGGCGATTACCGGGTGCTGGTCCTCCCCGATCACCCTACCCCGGTACGCAAAATGACCCATACCCTTGATCCCGTCCCCTACATCCTCTTTGGGTCGGCCGGGGAGTTCCCACCGGTAGGGAAGGTGGAGGGGTACGGGGAGAAAGCTGCCGCCGCCACCGGGTTGCACCTCCGCGAAGGGCACGTCATGATGAGCCGTCTGCTCGGCTGAGGCCGTTTTGCGGAGATCGTTGTCGGGGCGGTCCCTGGGTGGGGATCGCCCCTTCCTTTGCACGGACGGGGCGGGAGAAAATTTCCGTTGACGCCCGAAGGCCCCGTTTGTTAATTTTGAAAACTTGATTGAAACGCCCAAAAAGGTTCTGTTTTCCCCGGGAAGGACATCCATCGTGCAAAAGGTTGTGATCGATGAATTGCGCTGCAAGGGTTGCGGACTTTGTACCACCGCTTGTCCCCATGGCCTGATCCGTATGAGCGACAAGCTCAATCGCCAGGGTTTTCTGCCGGCGGTCATCAGTGATGAGGATCAGGAAAAATGCGTCTCCTGCGCCATGTGCGCCCGGATCTGTCCGGATGTGGCCATTACCATCTTCAAAGAAGTCAAAGTAAAAGTCGCCTGATAATCAAGCGCACCGACCGTGCCCGGAGTTGCCGCGGCAGGGACGGTGCGTCCGGAGGTCGTTTTGCAGAAACGTCTGTTAGTCAAAGGTAACGAAGCCGTCGCCATGGGGGCCATCGAGGCGGGCTGCCGCTTCTATTTCGGTTATCCCATCACCCCTCAAAGCGACATTCCCGAATACATATCCCGTGAGTTTCCCAAGGTCGGCGGCACTTTCATCCAGGCCGAGAGCGAAATCGCCTCGATCAACATGCTGCTTGGCGCCAGCGCTTGCGGCATGCGGGCGATGACCTCCTCTTCCAGCCCCGGCATCTCCCTCAAGCAGGAGGGAATTTCCTACATGGCGGGGAGCGAGCTGCCCGGGTTGATCGTCAATATCTCCCGCAGCGGTCCCGGTCTCGGCGGTATCGACGCCTCCCAGTCCGACTACTTCCAAGCGGTCAAAGGGGGCGGCCACGGCGGCTATCACACCATTGTTCTCGCCCCCCATTCGGTACAGGAGATGTACGACCTGACCATGCTCGCCTTCGATCTCTCCGACCGCTACCGGGTGCCGGCCATGCTCCTCGGCGATTCCGTCCTCGGGCAGATGAAGGAGGCGCTGATTCCTCATCCCTACGTTGCTCCCGCCGATCTTCCGGCCAAGGACTGGGCCGTTTCCGGCAAGGACGGCCGCGCCCAGCGGGTGGTCAAATCCCTTTACCTTGGCGACGGCGAGCTCGAAGCCCACAACTGGAAGCTGTACCGTAAGTACCAAGAGCTTCGCGAGCGGGAAACGCGTTGCGAGACCGCCGGACTCGACGATGCCAAGCTGCTGGTGACGGCCTTTGGCGTCACCTCCCGCATCGCCAAGACCGCCATCCGCATGGCTCGGGAAGAGGGGCTCAAGGTCGGTCTGTTGCGCCCCATCACTCTCTTTCCCTTTCCGGACAAGGCCTTTGCCGACGCTACCGCGCGCACCAAACGGGTACTCTGCTTCGAGCTCAACACCGGCCAGATGGTGGAGGATGTCCGCCTCTCCGTGGCTCGGGATGCCGAGGTCTTTTTCTACGGTCGTCCGCCGGGAGCCGGTTCCCTGCCGACCCCGGAAGAGCTGCTGGCCCAGATTCGCACGTATTACAAGGATTGATCATGTCGACCGCCATGCAACAGGTATTCGCCCATCCCGTTTCCCTCAAGGATGTCCAGACCCATTTCTGCCCCGGCTGCCAGCACGGCACCATCCATCGGCTGGTCGCCGAAGCGATGGATCATTTCGGTGTCCAGGAGAAGACCATCGGCGTCGCTTCCGTGGGTTGCAGCGTTTTTCTCTACGCCTACTTCGACATCGATGTGGTCGAAGCGCCCCACGGCCGGGCACCGGCGGTGGCGACCGGTGTCAAACGTGCCTGCCCGGACAAGTTCGTCTTCACCTATCAGGGGGACGGCGATCTGGCGGCCATCGGTACCAGCGAAATCATTCACGCCGCCAATCGGGGGGAAGGGATGACAGTCATTTTCGTCAATAACACCACCTACGGCATGACCGGCGGGCAGATGGCGCCGACCACGTTGCCCAATCAGAAGACCTCGACCTCGCCTTACGGACGCAACGTCGGCAACGACGGCTATCCGATCCGCATGGCCGAACTTCTGGCCCAACTCGAAGGCGTGGCTTTCAGCGCCCGGGTAGCGGTCAATACCCCGAAAAACGTGATGCAGGCCGGGCGAGTGATCAAGCAGGCTTTTGAGACCCAGCTTCAGGGGCGTGGTTTTTCCTTCGTCGAAGTCCTCTCGGCCTGCCCGACCAACTGGGGGATGGATCCCCTCAAGGCCAATGCCCGCATCGCCGAGGAGATGATCCCTTACTTCCCCCTGGCGACCTTCAAGGATACGAGCGCCGCCTGAATCGGGCGCGTTGATGGAGAAGACAATGAATCATGAAGTTTTCATGGCCGGCTTCGGCGGCCAGGGCATTCTGCTGATCGGCAACCTGCTCGCCTACGCGGCCATCCGCGAAGGGCGCAATGCCTCCTACTTTCCCGCCTACGGCGTCGAGAAGCGGGGCGGGGCGGCGACCTGCACGGTGGTGGTCGCCGACGGCGAAGTCGGATCGCCGGTCATCGGCAACCCCGGCGCGGCGATTCTGCTCAATCCCCTCTCCATGGAAAAATATTTCGGTCGGGTGCGTTCCGGCGGTTTGTGTATCATCAACAGCTCCCTCATTGAGGATTGCGGCGACAGCCGTTCCGATTTGCGGGTGCTTCGTCTGCCCCTCAACGAAATGGCCCTGGAAATTGGCGATGCCCGGTTGCTCAACATGATCGCCATCGGTGCCTACGCCGAACTGACCGGTGCCGTCTCCCTCGACGCCCTTAAGGCGGCCCTTGCCGACGCCTTGCCGGAGCGCAATCATCGTTTCATTCCCCTCAACGTCCAGGCTATCGACCTCGGTGCCGCCCGTGCCCGCGCCGCGATGAACGCGGCCGCCTGACCCTCTGCGCCCTGGCTCGCGAAGGTCCGGTATTATGCCCAAGGTTGAATTTGTTAAGCTGAAGAAAGAGGAAAAAGCCCTGCATCTGTGCCGCTTGGCCGAGGAGTTCTTCGCCGAAGGGGAGCGGGTGTTGATTCTGGTGCACGACGACAACCAGGCGGTGACCCTCGACCGCTTTATGTGGACCTGGAAAAAGGGCTCCTTTCTTCCCCACGCCTTCGCCAACGGCGCCGTCGACTGTCTTGACGAGCCGGTGGTCATCGCCGTTGAAGAGCGTAACCCCAATGGGGCACGGGTGCTGATCATGGGGCGTCCCGCTTCCCTTGAGTTCACGGGCCAGTTCGAGCGAATCATCGATTTCGCCGAAATGTATGACGATGCTCTGGCAGAGGCCGCCCGTCGCCGCTTCGCCCGCTTTCGGGAGGCCGGTTTTGCCCCGTCCATGCGTTAATGGAGGAGGTGCGGCAAGCCTGCTGCGCGTTTCGGGGCGGGTGACGCCGGAGCGGGAAATCCCCCTGGGTGAGTCTTTGGAAGCGGCGCTGGCGTGCTGGCAGGCTCGATCCGGCGAGATCTTCACCCTGGTTGACGGCAGCGGGGCTTTTCATCGTGTCCGGCTGCATGAAGAGGCCGGGCGACGTGTTCTCATTCCCTTCCGGAAGTTCTCCGTTCCCCCTGAAAGTCCCGTAGAAATCATCGTCTACCAGGCCCTGCCGGAAAAGGAACGCTTTGAACTGGTGCTGCAGAAACTGACTGAAATCGGCGTCGGCCGCATCGTTCCCTATGTTTCGCAGCGCAGTGCCACCCTCGATGAGCGGGACGCCGCGCAGAAGAAATCCCACCGTTGGCCTCAGGTGTTACGGCGCGCCGCCTATCAGTGCCGCCGGGGGATGTTGCCGGAACTGGCCCCGGTCTTCCATTGGCAAGAGGTTCTGGGAGAATGTGCCGAAAGCGAGCTGCGCCTGATGCTCTACGAGGGGGAGGCAGGCTGGACGCTCAAGGAAGCGCTACGCGGCCAGCGGCCGGAACGCATCGCCCTGCTGGTCGGCCCGGAAGGGGGCTTCACCGCGGCGGAGATCGAAGAGGCGCAAGGGACGGGGATTTTGGTGGTCTCTCTCGGCGGACGGATTCTGCGTACCGAAACGGCGGCCATCGTCGGCGCGGCGCTGTTGCAATACGCCCTGGGGGACTTAGGCTAATGGAAGTCGCCATGAATCTTGCCAATATCGCCGTGGTGCTGGTCGAACCCCAGGGAGCGTTAAACGTCGGTTCCGTCTGTCGGGCGATGATGAACTTCGGCTTTGCCGATCTGCGTTTGGTCAACCCCAGCGCCGATCACCTCTCCGACGAGGCCCGGCGCATGGCGGTCAAGGCCGGAACCCTGCTGGAAGCGGCGCGGATCTTCGCGGATCTTCCCTCGGCGCTGGCCGACTGCCGCCTGGCGCTGGGCACCACCCGTCGCTTCGGCAAGTACCGGGAGGATTTCCTTCATCCCGACGAGGCCGCCCGGGAAGTGCTTCCGCTGACCGCGAACGGCCCCGTGGCCCTGGTCTTCGGCCGCGAGGATACCGGGCTGCTGACGACGGAGCTCGATCTCTGCCAGCGCTTTATCACCATTCCCACCGCCGATGCCCTGCCGTCCATGAATCTTGCCCAGGCCGTCTCCCTTTGCCTTTACGAAACCGCCAAGGCCCGAGGGGAACTGGAGGGTCGCCAACACGGGCGCAAGAAGCTCGCCGAGAACCGGACCCTGGAGGGACTCTACGCGCATATGCGCCGTACCCTGCTCGACATCGAGTTTCTCGATCCTCAGAACCCCGAGCACATTCTCCGTTCCTTCCGTCGCATTTTCGGCCGCGCCGGACTCAACGACCGGGAGACGCGCATTCTTCACGGCCTCTTCAGTCGCATCGATTGGGTCGAGGCCGAGCGCAGAAAATGATGAGGAGGCCGCATGGAAACCATTCTGCGCAATGAACAATTCGATAACGGGGTGCGGCTCGAATTCGTCGAGGGTTCGAACCGCTATTTCGGCGATTACCACCGCCTGCGCATCGAGGTGCGCTGTCGGGTCGCCCTCACCGCGGCGCTCTTTCCCGATGCGGTCGATCCCGAAGGGGAGACCCACCGCGTACGCGGACTGCTCGGCGAGGAGCTGAAGTGGAGCCGTTCTCTTGAGCGCATGGGGGTGGCGACGGCCGATCTTGCCGCCGTGCGCGCCGAACTGATGGACGCTTTCGCTGCCAGCACCTTTGCCTATCTACGCGCCCCCCAATTCCCAACCAGACTGCTTGCTGCCGAACTGGAAAAACGCAAACAGGCCCGTCGGCCCTTCCGGGTGGTGAAATGATCAAAGCCTTGCTCATCGAACGCCTCGCCTACGGCGGCGCGGGGATCGGCCGGCACGACGGCAAGGCAATCTTCGTCCCCTTCACCGCTCCCGGCGATCTTATCTCCTGCCGCATCGTCCGCGAAAAGAAACGTCACGCCGAAGGGGAACTGGTTGCTTTGCGGGAAGCCGGTCCCGGACGGTGCACCCCGCCTTGTCCGGTTTTCGGTCTCTGTGGTGGTTGCCAGTGGCAGCATCTGGACTATGCCGAGCAGGCGCGCTGGAAGGAGGAAATCTTCCGCGAGATCCTGGTCCGCCAAGCGGGAATCTCCGCCAAGAGCGTTCTTCCGCTGGTTGATGCTCCCGAGGCATGGGGCTACCGCAGTCGGGTGCAGTTCAAATGCCGCATGACCGAAAAGGGCTTCGTCATGGGCTTCTACCGCAGTGGCAGCCACTATGTCATTGACGTCGTCCAGTGCCCCATCGCCGCTCCGGCGATCAATGCTGCGTTGGCCCATTTTCGTCAATGGCTTTCGGCTGCCCCTTGCCCTGAAAAGATTCCCCAGGTCGATATGGCGGCTGATGACGAAGCGCGAGTGCGGGTCGTCGTTCACGTCCTCGCCGGGCGGGAAGGGGCGTTGGCCGACTATCTGCGACCGTTGGCGGAAACGGTCGGTTACGCCCTTTTTTTTCAGTGCGGACGCAAGGATTCGCTGCAACTGGTGACCGGCACCGAGGATCTGTACATCCATCCCGAACCCGGCAGCGACTTGCGCCTGGCCTATGGGCCCGGAGGGTTCGCCCAGGTCAACCTGGCCCAGAACCGGCGTCTGGTTGCCGAGGTCTTGGCCGCCTTCGGCGAAAATCCGCCGCGGCGGGTGCTCGATCTTTTCTGCGGCATGGGTAATTTCTCCCTGCCCTTGGCCCGCCGTGTCGCCGAGGTGGTGGGGGTGGAGGATTATGCCCCTTCCATCGTCAAGGCCCGCGACAACGCTGCCAAAAACCGCGTGGACAACGTTTCTTTCCACGCCCGCCCGGCTGAAGGAGCGGCGGAGTTTTTCAGCCGCGAGAAACCTTTCGATCTGGTCCTCCTCGATCCGCCGCGTACCGGAGCCTACACCGTCGCCAAGGAACTCTCCCGTCTGCGACCACCGCACATCCTTTACGTTTCCTGCGATCCGCCGACCCTGGCCCGTGACCTCGTCCCGCTGCTGCATGGCGGTTATCACCTGGAATGGTCGCGTCCCTTCGATCTCTTCCCCCAGACCTACCATACCGAAAGCCTGACTTCCCTGCGCCTACCCGTATAAAGCCGCATTTTTCATCCCCGCCTTTTGTTGGTCGAGAAGCGTGGTATATTCCTTCATCCAACGGCTAATCCCGGCCGTTGCCCTTCAAGGGAGGAGCCCATGCCCCGACGCTTTGTCCGTCTTCTGCTGATTTTGTCCCTGCTCTTTCTCTGTGCCTGCGCGAAACGCCCCTGGCCCGATCATGTTCTGGACGTTTCCCCTGGGCGAACCCTGACGATCCGGATTCCGCCGGAGCGGTGGCAAAACTCCCCTCAGGCTCCCGTGTTTCTCATCGAGGAGATGACCGAACATCTGGCCCACGATCTCGAAGCGCACGACAAGAAGGTGGATGAAGCCGCCCTCCAGGCCGCCGTCGACAAACGCCTCGCGGCCAACGAGCACTACATCTTCAACCCTGTCAGCGGTGCTCATCTCGATATCGATTTCAGCCCCTTGGCGGCCGGAGAGAGTGCCCCGTCGCGTTCCATGGTTGCCGATTCGACCCGTTTCGCGGCGCAGAGTCTGATTAGCGAGGAGGGTGTGACTGAGGTCAGCCAACGGGTTCGACGGGTGCGGGTCAAGGGCGCCGATTATGCCTACAGCCTTGACGCCGCCTATCGCAAGCATGACGTTCCCACCCGCTTTTACGGCCTCATCGGTTTCGCCGGGGATGCGTGGTTTTTCTTCTATTACACCGATTCGGGCAAGGATCCGGAGGATTATCCCGAAGCGCGCTGCATGCTGCGTTCGTTGCGCCTGCTTTCCGCTGCTTCCCGTTGAACGACGGTTCGACGCTTGCCTGGCGAGTTCGTTTCATGGTAGCTTAACGCCTCTTTCGATCCCTGACGTCTATCTAAAGAAGAGAATAATGACCGTTTATGCGCATACGCATACCTGAACATTTGGCCATTATCATGGATGGCAACGGCCGCTGGGCAGAACGGCGGCATCTGCCGCGTATCGCAGGGCATCATCGTGGCGTGGAGGCGGTGCGGGAGGTGGTTTCGGAGTGCCGGACCCTCGGCGTCCGCTATCTGACCCTTTACGCTTTCAGTTCGGAAAACTGGGGGCGTCCCGAAGACGAAGTGAACGCCCTGATGGGGTTGTTGATCCGTTACCTGGCTTCGGAACTTGACGATCTCTGCGCTCGCTCCATCCGCTTCCGGGTGATCGGTGAGATCG
This sequence comes from Trichloromonas sp., assembly GCF_034006665.1. GTDB lineage: Bacteria > Desulfobacterota > Desulfuromonadia > Desulfuromonadales > Trichloromonadaceae > Trichloromonas. Next base: position 93,303 of record NZ_JAVESI010000004.1, on the reverse strand, counting down.
AGCGCCTGCCCGCCGAGGTCGTGCGGGTGCTGCGCGAGACCATGGAACGGACTGCGGGCAATACCAGTATGGTGCTGACTCTGGCCCTTTCCTACGGTTCGCGCAACGAACTGATCCGAGCGATGCGTTCCCTGGCCCGGGAGGTGGCGGCCGGCCGCCTCGCGCCGGAGGAGATTGACGAGGCGCGGGTGGCCGGTGCTCTCGATACGGCCGGTATGCCCGATCCCGATCTGCTCATTCGCACCAGTGGCGAGATGCGCATCAGCAATTTTCTGCTTTGGCAATTGGCCTATGCCGAACTTTATTACACTGAGGAGCTCTGGCCCGATTTCAGCCGACAAAAGCTGCATGAGGCCCTCGCCGTCTTTGCCCGCCGCCAGCGTCGCTTCGGGTTGACCTCGGCACAGATTGCCGAAGGGGACGGCCCTTTCGAGGAGAACAGTCATTAAACAACGTATCTATACCGCGTTGATCGGTTTACCGCTGCTGATTCTGTTTGTCGCTTATGCGCCCCTTTTTCTCTTCGACCTGCTCGTCGTTGCGGTGACCGGTCTCGCTCTGGCCGAATTCTACCGCATGGCCCTGCCCGACGAACCGCGGCGAAATCGCCATCTTGCCGTTGCCTGCGGCGTTCTTCTGACTTTGGCGTTCGTCCTCGAGCCGGCGACAGTGGTTCCGGCGTTGACCATGGGCACCCTCTTTTTTGCTACCTTTCTCCTCTTTCGTTTTTGCGATCTGACGTCGGTTATCCACCGGCTCGGCCTGATTTTGCTCGGGTTTCTCTATTTGCCCCTGCTTTTTGGGCATCTCGCGCTGCTGCATGAGTTGCCCGACGGCAAGTACTGGGTCTTCCTGGTTCTCTTCATCATCATGTCTTCCGATTCGGCAGCTTATTTCACCGGAGTGAGCCTGGGCAGGCGCAAGCTCTACCCGGCGATCAGCCCCAACAAGAGCGTGGAAGGCGCCATCGGCGGGGTGATCGGAGGGGTCGCCGGTGCGCTGCTCTTCAAATTCTGGTTCTTTGCTTCCCTGGGGATCTTCGATACCTTGCTCCTCGGCCTTCTCTTGGGGGTGTGTGGGCAGATCGGCGACCTCTTCGAATCGATGATCAAGCGCAGTTTCGGCGTCAAGGATTCCGGCACTCTTCTGCCGGGGCATGGGGGTCTTCTCGACCGCTTGGACAGTCTGATTTTCGCCTTTGCACCGGCTTACTACTACGCGCTCTGGTTTGGAACGGGGGCGGCTTTGTCATGAAGCATCTGAGTATTCTCGGGTCCACCGGTTCCATCGGCGTCAATACCCTCGAAATCGTTGCCGAACATCCCGATCGTTTCCGGGTGGTCGCCATGACCGCCGGGCGCAACCTCGAACTGTTGCAAGAGCAGATCCGCCGTTTCCGGCCGAGTCTGGTGGCGGTGCTTCATCCTGCCGATGCCGAAACACTGAAGGCCATGCTCGGGTCTTCGGCGCCGCCGATCGTTTCCGGGATTGAAGGGTTGATCGCCTGCGCCTGCCACGAAGAGGCGGAGATGGTTCTGTCGGCCATCGTCGGCGCTGCCGGGCTGATCCCGACCTTGGCCGCCATCGAGGCGGGCAAGGATATCGCCCTGGCCAACAAGGAAACCCTGGTCACCGCCGGTTCTCTGGTGATGGCGGCCGTGGCGCGCAAAGGGGTACGACTCTTCCCCGTCGACAGCGAGCACTCGGCGATTTTCCAGTCGCTCGTTGGTCACCGGCGCGGCGACGTGCGCCGCCTGATTCTCACCGCCTCGGGCGGTCCCTTTCGCAACCGTTCCCTGGCGGATCTGCAGCGGGTCACTCCGGCCGAGGCCCTGGCCCATCCCAACTGGAGCATGGGGCGCAAGATTTCCATCGATTCGGCGACGATGATGAATAAGGGGCTGGAGGTGATCGAGGCGAGTTGGCTTTTTGATCTGCCCGGCGAGCAAATTTCCGTGCACATCCATCCGCAGAGCGTGGTGCACTCCATGGTCGAATATCAGGATGGCTCGGTGATCGCCCAGCTCGGCATTCCCGATATGAAAACGCCTATCGCCTACGCGCTCTCCTATCCGGAGCGTCTCCCCCTGAACCTTCCCCCCCTCGACCTCTGCCGCCTCGGTTCTCTCTCCTTCGAGCCGCCCGACACCCGGCGTTTTGCCTGTTTGGATCTGGCTTACGAAGCCTTGCGTGACGGCGGGAGCGCGCCTGCCGTGCTCAATGCCGCCAATGAGGTGGCCGTCGAAGCCTTTCTCGCCGGGGAGATCCCCTTCCTGGCTATCCCCGAGATCATTCGCGCGACTCTTGCCAATCATCGTGTTCTGCCTCTGACTCACATCGACGAGGTGTTGCGGGCCGACCGCTGGGCGCGGGACGAGGCGCGGAAACTGATCCATCCATCCGTTTAAACGGAGGCTGCATTCATGATTACCATCGTCGCCGGCATCATCATGCTCGGCATCCTTGTCTTTATCCACGAACTTGGTCATTTCGCCGTGGCCAAGTTCTGCGGCGTCAAAGTACTCAAATTCTCCCTGGGCTTCGGACCCAAGCTCCTTTCCAGACAGTGGGGGGAGACCGAATACCTGATCTGCGCCATTCCTCTTGGCGGCTATGTGCAGATGCTTGGAGAAGGGAGTGGAGAGGGGGGGGAAGAAGAACCGTTAACCCCCGAGGATGAAGCCCGTTCCTTCGCCCGCAAGCCGGTGTCGCGGCGAACCGCCATTGTTGCCGCCGGGCCGCTGATGAACCTGATCCTCCCTTTTATCGTGCTGCCCGTAGCGTATATGGTTGGGGTCAATCTGCCGGCTTTTCTTGATGAACCCCCCTGTATCGGTTACGTGGTGGCCGACAGCCCCGGGTCGCGCGCCGGTTTCACCGCCGGCGACTGTATCGAGACGATCAACGGCGAGGCGGTGAAAGACTGGACCGATACCGGACCACTACTGATTGCCAATGCCGGTTCCGCGCTGGAATTTTCTGTCCGTCGCGAGGGGGGGGCGGTAACGTTGCGGCTCTCCCCTGAGGAGAGTGCCCTGGAAGGACTGCAATTCCTGGGCCTGCTTCCTCCCCAGGAGGCGGTGGTTGGGGGCCTGGCTCCGGGGATGCCGGCGCTGGCGGCGGGGATGGAGGTCGGCGACCGGATCCTGGCTATCGACGGCATTCCGGTCCGTTCTTGGTACGATCTTCGCGGCGCGGTGCAACGGGGGAGCGGCGAGGCGCAGACCTTTGAGCTGCAACGAGGCGATCAGACCCTCAGTTTGTTGATCAAGCCGGAACGGGATGAGGCCAACGGCGAAGCGTTCCTGGTCGGCATCAGCCCGTTCCAGGAGAGTGTCTTCAAGCGTTTCGGGCCGCTGGAGTCCATCAAAGCGGGGGCGAAACGGACGGTAGAGTTGATTGAACTGACTTTGGTCTTCATTCAGAAAATGTTTACCGGCCATGTCTCCACCAAGAGTATCGGCGGTCCTATTACCGTGGTGCAGATCGCCGGGCAGGCGGCCCAGACCGATCTTTCCAGTATTCTGACGGTGCTGGCTTTTCTCAGCATCCAGTTGGGGATTCTCAACCTGCTGCCGATTCCGATTCTCGACGGCGGTCATCTCTTCTTCAATTTCTACGAATTCGTTTTTCGTCGTCCTCTTTCTCTGCGCGCCCGCGAGGTCATGCAGCAGGTCGGCCTGGTGCTGCTGCTTTCCCTGATGATCCTGGCGTTCTACAACGACATCATGCGCATCTTCCTTGGAGGGCAATGATGGCCGAGCGCTTGCTCTTGGTCGATACCGCAACCCTGACCGGAAGCGTGGCCGTCAGTTGCGGTGAGACTTTGCTCGGCGAGATTCTCCTTACCGGGCCCGCCAATCATACCGATCATCTTCTCGGAACGATCGATGTTCTGCTCAAAGGGGTAGGGCTGACCCTCGGAGAAATGGACGGCTTCGGCGTGGTTCTCGGCCCCGGTTCCTTCACCGGACTGCGGGTCGGGGTGGCGACGGTCAAGGGATTGGCTTTGGCGACCGGCAAACCGGTCGTCGGTATTTCCTCCTTGGCCGCTTTGGCCTGGCGCCTTCCCTTCGCTGCGCTGCCGGTCTGCACCCTGCTCGATGCCCGCAAAGGCGAGGTCTACGCGGCTCTTTACGAGTGGCGGGAGGCCGCTTTCAAAACCCTTCTTTCCCCCTGTGTGCAGTCGCCGGAAAGGTGGTTGGCGCGGCTTTCCGGCGATGTGCTCTTTGTCGGCGACGGCGCCCGGCGTTATCGCGCTGTCATTGACGGGCAGTTTGGGGCCGGGGCCCGTTTCGCCCCCTGGCCGACTCATGTCTGTCGGGCCTCCAATGCTCTGGTCCTGGCCTTGGAAGCGTTACGGCAGGGGGAGCATCTTCCGCTTGAAGTGTTGGTTCCCACCTATATCCGACCCTCCGAGGCGGAACTTGCCGTGAGCGGATTGACGGGGTGTTGACAGCGGGCACCGGCGAAGCGATTTGCGGTGGATAGATTGTTGACAATGAAAAATTCATTGGTTATTTTAAAATTGCGTTTTCGCCCTATATCAACCCTTGCTCGGGAGGTGTCCCATGGAGGAAAAAGGTCAGGCGCATCAGGATGTGGTCCAGCTACTTTTCGACAGCCATCCTCGTTTCAGGCTTCTTTACGAGGAACATCAGCTGCTTGAAAAGGAACTGGAAAAGCTGGACCAGAAAGCTTATTTGACCCCCGATGAAGAGTTGGAAAGAAAAAAGGTGCAAAAACTGAAACTGGCCGGTAAGGACGAGATGGAGCAGATTATCAGCCAGCATCGCCAATAGACGCTTTTTCGCGCTTATGTCCGGAAAAGGGTTCGAGTCTCTGGCTCGAACCCTTTCCTGTATCATGAGGTGTTTATCCATTTCGAATATTTTTTGTCGGGGCTATACTGTGGATTGGCGGCTCCGTAACTTTGTTTTTCCCATATATAGTGTTGGAAGGATTTTTCTTTATGACAGCCAAACGCAGTGACGCTACCACCAAGGGTTTCGAACGCACTCCGCACCGGGCGCTACTCAAAGGGACCGGTGTTCCCGACAGTTCCATGAACCGCCCCTTCATCGGCGTCGCCACCTCCTTTAGCGATCTGATTCCCGGGCATACCGGCATGCGTGAACTGGAGCGTTTCATCGAAAAAGGGGTTCACACCGGCGGCGGCCACTCCTTCCTCTTCGGCATCCCCGGGGTCTGTGACGGCATTGCTATGGGCCACAAGGGAATGCACTACTCCCTGCCTACCCGGGAACTGATCGCCGACATGATCGAGTCGGTGGCCGAGGCCCATCGCCTCGATGGTCTGGTACTTCTCACCAACTGCGACAAGATCACCCCCGGCATGCTCATGGCCGCCGCCCGTCTTGATATTCCCTGTATCGTCGTCACCGCCGGACCGATGATGACCGGAGCCGGCCGTCAGGGGCGGCGTTTCTCCTTCGTCACCGATACGTTTGAGGCGATGGCACGCTACAAAGCCGGGGTCATCGACGAAAAGGAACTGATGTTGTGCGAGGAGAATGCCTGCCCCACCGCCGGTTCCTGCCAGGGGCTCTTCACCGCCAACACCATGGCCATCCTCACCGAGACCATGGGGATGAGTCTGTTGCGCTGCGGCACCGCCCTGGCGGTCTCCTCCCTGAAAAAACGCATCGCTTTTGCTTCCGGTGAACGGATCATGGAACTGGTTCGGGACAACATCACTCCCCGTCAGATTCTGACCAAGGCCGCTTTTGAAAACGCCATCCGCGTCGACCTGGCCTTGGGTGGCTCAACGAACACTGTCTTGCATCTGCTCTCCATCGCTCGCGAGGCTGGGGTTGAGCTGCCTCTCGAAGAGTTCGACCGCCTCGGCCGCACCACACCGCAACTGGCTTCCATGAACCCCGGCGGCAAGCATTTCATGGAGGATCTCGATGCCGCCGGCGGCGTGGCCGCAGTCCTTTATCAGCTGCGCGATCTGATTCAGGACAATCCGACCCTGACCGGCATCTCAACCCAGAAGATTATCGCCAGTGTCGCCGATGTTGATGAAGAGGTGGTGCATCCGGTCAGCTCTCCGATCCGCCCCGAGGGTGGCATCGCCGTCCTCTCCGGCAATCTCGCTCCCGACGGCGCCGTCGTCAAACAGTCCGGGGTTTCCGAAAAGATGATGCGTTTCACCGGCAAGGCGCGCTGTTTTGATTCGGAAGAGGCGGCGATGGCCGCGCTTATGGGCGGAAAGGTGGTCGCTGGCGACGTCGTTGTCATCCGTTACGAGGGGCCCAAGGGGGGGCCCGGCATGCGCGAGATGCTGGCGCCAACGGCGACCCTCATGGGCCTGGGGCTGGGGGACAGTGTCGCCCTGATCACCGACGGCCGGTTTTCCGGCGGTACCCGCGGTCCCTGTATAGGCCACGTTTCTCCCGAGGCGGCGGTGGGCGGTCCCATCGCCCTGATCGAGGATGGCGATGCCATCGAACTGGACATTCCCAACCGCGCGCTTACCCTGAAAGTCAGCGATGCCGCGCTGGCCGAGCGCCGCGCTCGCTGGATCCGTCCCGAACCGAAGATCAAGACCGGCTGGCTGGCCCGCTACGCCGCCGTGGTGACCTCGGCCAATACCGGCGCCATCTGTAAAGCTGATTGAGTCAACGGCCCGCCGTCGGGGAAGCGGCGGGCCGTTTCCGATAGTCTTTTTAAAACCCTGGAGGAGATCTTTTCGTGAAAAAGACCGGTTCGCAAATTTTACTCGAGTGCCTGCGCCTGGAAGGGGTGGAAACCATCTTCGGCTACCCCGGGGGAACAGTCATCAATATCTATGATGATTTGATGGACTTCCCGATCAAGCACATCCTGACCCGTCATGAACAGGCCGCGGTCCATGCCGCCGACGGCTACGCCCGGGCCACCGGCAAGGTCGGGGTGGCCATCGCCACCAGCGGCCCCGGCGCCACCAACACCATCACCGGCATCGCCACCGCCTACATGGATTCCATCCCCATGGTCATCATCACCGGACAGGTGCCGACGCCCCTGATCGGCAATGATGCCTTCCAGGAAGCGGACCTGATCGGCATTACCCGGCCGATCACCAAACACAACTACCTGGTCAAGAACGTCAAGGATCTCGCCCGGATCATCAAACAGGCCTTCTACATCGCCCGGACCGGTCGCCCCGGCCCAGTTCTGGTCGACCTGCCCAAGGACGTGCAGATCGCCACGACCGAGTTCGAATATCCGGAGACGGTAGAACTGCGCGGCTACAAACCGACGTACAGCGGCAACGCGCGGCAGATCGACAATGCCGTCAAGATGATCATGGCGGCCCGCAAGCCGGTATTGTATGTGGGCGGCGGCGTCACCCTCTCCAATACGTCGAAAGAGCTCATGCAGTTGGCTGAGCTGATCCAGGCGCCGGTTACTACCACGCTGATGGCGATGGCTTCCTTCCCCAAGAAGCACCCCCTCTCCCTGGGGATGCTCGGCATGCACGGCACCTACTATGCCAACATGGCGGTGACCAACTCCGATCTGCTGGTAGCCATCGGCGCCCGTTTCGACGACCGGGTCACGGGCAAGATCGCTACTTTTGCTCCCCATGCCAAGATCATTCACATCGACATCGATCCGACTTCGATCAAGAAAAACGTGCGGGTCGATCTGCCGATTGTCGGTGACCTCAAGGATGTTCTCAAGAAGCTCCTCGGCAAGCTGGGTGAACACAAGGAGGATATCTCCGCCTTGGTGGATACCACCGAAGGCTGGCGGCAGGAGATTGATGCCTGGAAAAAACAGCACCCTATGAGCTACAAGCACTCGAAGACGGTTATCAAGCCCCAGTACGTCATCGAGAAACTGCGTGAACTGACCCGGGATGACGCCATCATCACCACCGAAGTCGGTCAGCACCAGATGTGGACCGCGCAGTTTTTCGATTTTACCCAGCCGCGCACCTTCCTCTCTTCCGGCGGTCTCGGCACCATGGGCTACGGTCTGCCTTCGGCTCTGGGCGCACAGGCAGCCTTCTGCGACCGGCAAGTCATCGATATCTCCGGCGACGGTTCTTTCCAGATGAATTCCCAGGAACTGGCGACCTTGGTGCAGTATCGTCTACCGGTGAAGATCGTCATCCTCAATAACAATTTCCTCGGAATGGTTCGCCAGTGGCAGCACCTCTTCTTCCATAATCGCTACAGCCAGACCTGCATGGAACTGCCCATCGACTTCGTCAAATTGGCCGAGGCCTATGGTGCCACGGGTCTTCAGGCGACCAAGCCCGAGGAAGTCGAAGAGGTTATTCGCAAGGCGCTCGACACCCCGGGACCGGTGATCATGGAGTTCAAGATCAGTCGCGAGGAGAACGTCATGCCGATGGTGCCGGCCGGCGCCGGTCTTAACGAAATGGTGCTGGCTTCCTGAGCCGGACCCGACAGCCTTTTTTGAGGAGAGTTTTTTGCCATGAAACACACCATTTCCGTGCTCGTGGAGAATGAGTTCGGGGTTCTGAGCCGGGTTGCCGGTCTCTTTTCCGGACGGGGCTTCAATATCGAGAGCCTCTCCGTGGCGCCGGCCCTTGATCCCACCATTTCGCGCATGACCATCGTCACCACGGGCGACGATCAGGTGCTGGAGCAGATCACCAAACAGCTGAACAAACTGATCGACACCATCAAGATCATCGATTTCACCGGTCAGGATTTCATCGAACGGGAGATGGGGATGATTAAGGTGACCGCCGAGGAAGGTACCCGGGCCGAGGTATTGCGCATAGTCGATATTTTCCGCGCCAAGGTCGTCGATGTCACCCCCCGCTCCTATACCATCGAAGTCACCGGGTCGCCGTCGAAGATTGACGCGGTCGTCGAACTGCTGCGCCCCATGGGGATCAAGGAACTGGTACGCAGCGGACCGGTGGTTCTCGGCCGCGGCCCCAAGGTCTGGCGCAACAGCTGAGCACAGGTACGGCAGGAACGAAGCGACGCAACCCAAGCATTCCTGGAAAAATCATGGCGCGACGTCCTGGCGCTATGTTATAAGTATAGGTCAAATTTTCCGGGGTCTGAAAGGCCCCGCCATGAGGAGGAAAGAGAACAATGAAGGTTTATTACGACAAGGATGCCAATCTGGGTGTACTCAAGGGCAAGAAGATCGCCATCATCGGCTACGGTAGCCAGGGTCATGCCCATGCGAACAACCTGAAGGAGAGCGGCATCGAAGTCATTATCGCCGAAGCTCCCAAGGGCGGTGCGAACTGGGTCAAGGCCGAAAAGGCCGGTTTCACCGTCATGATGACCCAGGAGGCGGTCAAAGCCTCCGACGTCATCATGATTCTGCTGCCGGATGAGCTGCAGGGCGACATCTATCGCGAGCAAATCGGCCCCTTCCTCAAGCCGGGCAGCTACATCGGCTTCGGCCACGGCTTCAATATCCACTACGGCCAGATTGTCCCCGGCAAGGACATCAATGTTTTCATGGTGGCCCCCAAGGGTCCCGGCCATACCGTGCGCCATGAATACCAGCTGGGCGGCGGCGTTCCCTGTCTGATCGCGGTGGAGCAGGATCCCTCGGCCAACACCAAGGACGTGGCCATGGCTTACGCCAGCGGCATCGGCGGCGGCCGCGCCGGGATCATCGAGACCACCTTCAAAGAAGAGACCGAGACCGACCTCTTCGGTGAGCAGGCGGTTCTCTGCGGCGGCGCTACCGCCTTGGTCCAGGCCGGTTTCGAGACCCTGGTAGAAGCCGGCTATGCTCCGGAAATGGCCTATTTCGAGTGTCTGCACGAGCTCAAGCTGATCGTCGACCTGATGTATGAAGGCGGCATCGCCAACATGCGCTATTCCATTTCCAACACCGCCGAGTACGGCGATTTCACTCGCGGTCCCCGCATCGTCACGAGCGAAACCAAAGCGTCGATGAAAAAGATTCTGGAAGAGATCCAGAACGGCGAATTCGCCCGTGAGTGGATGCTGGAAAACCGGGCTAACAAGCCGGTGCTCAACGCTCTGCGTCGTCGGGGTGCCGCCCATCAGATCGAGGAAGTAGGCGAGCGTCTGCGCGGCATGATGAGCTGGATCGGCAAGAACAAGATGGTGGACAAAGAGCGCAACTAAGCGAGTTTGACGCGCATGACCCGGTGGGCGGAACGGATCGCCCGCCGGGTTTTTTAGGAGATACAACCTACATGAAAAATCACAATCAGCCGGTGGCCGTGGAGGGTTATCCCTTTATCGGCCTTTTCGCTTTCGTAACCCTGGTTCTGGCTCTGCTCGGCTGGGCCTTTTTGACCTTCCTGGCGCTCTGCCTGACGCTTTTCAGTGTCTATTTCTTCCGCAACCCCGAACGGGTCGTGCCGGGCGACGCCGAGGCGGTGGTCGCCCCAGCCGACGGCAAGATCGTCTTCGTCGGCAAGGTCAATGATGAGCGCTGTTTCCACGGGGAGGCGGTCAAGGTCAGCATCTTTATGTCGATCTTCAATGTCCACGTCAACCGGGTGCCTTTTTCCGGCAAGATCGTCGACATGTTCTACAACAAGGGACAGTTTCTCAACGCTTCCCTGGACAAGGCCAGCCTGGATAACGAACAAGGGGGAATCATCCTCGAAGCGGCCAACGGCAAGCGCCTGCTCTTCGTGCAGATCGCCGGTCTCATCGCGCGGCGCATCGTCACCTATCCCAAAGTTGGCGACCTGCTGAACAAGGGGGAACGTTACGGTCTGATCCGCTTCGGTTCCCGGGTCGACGTCTATTTCCCGGCCGATGCGGAAGTGATCGTGCGTCTTGGCGAGCGTACCGTTGCCGGCGAGACGATCATCGGCTACCTGCGCTAGTTTTCCCCCCTTCGTTTTCCCAAAAAGTCAAAGCCGCCATGCTCGCCGGGTGTGGCTGCTATGACTTTTCCTTTTTCGTTAAGACGGCTTTTTTCTTTTCTTCTTTGCATCGCGGGAGGCGCATTGATGCGTGAAGCCAAAAAACGCATTGTCGTCGCCATGAGCGGCGGCGTGGATTCCAGCGTTACGGCCGCCCTGCTCAAGGAACAGGGGCATGAGGTGATCGGCATGACCATGCGCATCTGGAACGCTTCTTCCTTTGCCGGGAAGAACGGCGAGGGCTGCGGCAACTGCTGTTCCCATGACGATGTTTACGATGCCCGACGGGTCGCGGAAGGCCTTGGCATCCCTTTTTCTGTGGTGAATTTTGAAGAGGAATTCCAGCGCCGGGTCATTGACCGCTTTTGCGATGACTACTTCTCGGGCCGTACCCCCAATCCCTGCGTGCTCTGCAACCAGTCGCTCAAGTTCGAGCTCCTTTTGCGCCGGGCTCGGGAGTTGGAAGCGGATCTGCTCGCTACTGGCCATTACGCCCGTATCGAGCGGGAATCACAGGGCTTTGTGTTGCGCAAGGGGCTCGATCCGGCCAAGGATCAGAGCTATTTTCTCTTTACTTTGACTCAGGACCAGATGGCGCGGATAATCTTTCCTCTCGGCAATTTGAGCAAGGATGAGGTGCGCTCCCATGCCGCCCGATTCAAGTTGCGGGTGGCGGAAAAGGCGGAAAGTCAGGATATCTGTTTTGTTCCCGACGGCGACTACGTGCGTTTTCTGGAGGAGGAATGCGGCGCTGGACGGATGGATGGCGAGATCGTCCATGTTTCGGGCCAGGTTCTCGGCCGCCACCGGGGAACCTACCGTTACACCATCGGTCAGCGCAAAGGTCTAGGACTGGCCTGGTCCGAACCTCTCTACGTGGTTGGGATTGACGCCGCGAACAAACGGGTGTTGGTTGGGGAAAAGGAGCATCTGGCGGTGCGCGAAATGCGCCTCAGTGAGGTCCACTGGAACCCAGCGCCGCCGCTAGGTGAGATACGCGTCGCCTGCCGCATCCGTTATCGCCATCGCGAAGTGCCGGCGACGGTGGCGCCCGTTGATGCCTGCAGCGCAAAAGTCGTTTTCGATCAACCCCAGCAGGGGGTAACCCCTGGCCAGGCGGCGGTTTTCTACGATGGCGATCGGGTTGTGGGGGGGGGATGGATCGCGTGAAACGGACCGTCGCTCTTGCCACCCTCGGCTGCAAGACCAACCAGTTCGAATCGGCGGCCATGGAGGAACGCCTGAAAGCGGCGGGGTTCTCCGTTGTTCCATTCGCTGCCGGCGCCTCTTTGGTCATCGTCAACACCTGTACGGTGACCGCCGCTACCGATGCCCAGTCGCGCAACCTCATCCGCAAGGCCCGGCGCCTCAATCCTGCCTGCCGGGTGGTGGTGACGGGCTGTTATGCTCAGGTCGATCCCGAGGCCCTGAGCGCCATCCCCGGCGTTGCGCTGGTTCTGGGTAATACCGAAAAGAAGAACTTTCTTGACTACCTTGAAGAGGGGGAGGCACAGACGCGCGTTGCCGTCTCCGATATTACCGCCGAGACCGAAGCGGTTCTCTTGCCTCTGACCGCTTTCGCTGAACGCAGTCGCGCCTTTGTGCAGATCCAGAACGGCTGCAACGCCTTCTGCTCTTACTGCATTATTCCCTATGCCCGGGGACGCAGCCGCTCGGTTCGGCCGGACGAGGTGATCGCGCAGATTCGGACGCTGACGGCGCGGGGCTACGCCGAGGTGGTACTGACCGGCATCCACATCGGCGGCTACGGCCATGATCTCACCCCTGTCACCACCCTGCTGGAGTTGGTACGGCGGATCGAAGAGGAAACCGACCTTGCGCGCCTGCGCCTGGGTTCGCTGGAACCGACGGAAATCCCCGATGCTCTCATCGAACGGATGGCCGACTCCCCGACCCTTTGCCCCCATTTCCACATTCCCCTGCAAGCGGGGGACGATGCCGTGCTGCGACGGATGAATCGCCATTACGATACCCACTTCTTTAGCGACTTGGTGACAAGGATTTACCGCCTCCTTCCTGATGCGGCCATCGGTCTCGATCTGATTACCGGTTTTCCCGGCGAGAGCGCAAAGGCCTTCGCCAACACCCTGCATTTGGTCGAGGATCTGCCGGTATCCCATCTCCACGTCTTCCCCTTCAGCCGCCGTCCCGGTACCCCGGCGGTGACCATGGCCGGACAGGTACACGGCGCAATCGTCAAGGAGCAGGCGGCGCGGTTGCGGGAACTGGGGAACAGAAAGCACCGGGAGTTCGCCCAGCGTTTTATCGGGCGCACCCTGGAGGTGGTGGTCGAAAAAGGAGGGGGTAGGGGGGAATGCCGGGGTCTGAGCCGCAACTACTTGAATGTCCTTTTCCCCGGTTCCAGGCACCTTGCCGGCCGGCGCCTCTCCGTTGCCGTTGAGGCGTGGCGGGACGGGTTCTTGCACGGGACGCCCGAATGAGTAAAAGACGGGTGGAATTGTTCGCCGAGGGCACGGATAATGGATGTCGCCTCGATCTCTTTCTGGCTGGACGCCTTCGGGAGGTTTCGCGTAAGGCGATCAAGCGGGCTCTGGACGGCGGTCGCGTCTTCGTCGACGGCCGGGTGCAGCATCGCGCCAATTACCCGATACGCGGTGATGAACGGATTTTGCTCACTTTTGAGGGGGAGAGCGTTGCGGAGACGAAGCCCGACCTGACTATTCTTTATCGACAGGAGGGTCTGCTCGCCATCAACAAACCGTCCGGACTCCCTTCCCATCCCACCGTCGCCGGCCGGGTCAATGCGCTCGATCTGGTGCGGGAAAAACTAGCCGAAGAGGAAGGGGGGGATCCGATCCTTCTCCACCGTCTCGACCGGGACACCACCGGCGTGCTCCTTTTCGCCTTGAATGCCGAAGCCAATCGCGCCCTGGCCCGTCAGTTCGCCGAGCACCAGATTGAAAAGACCTATCTGGCGCTGGTCGCGGGCATCCCTCCGGAGGTTTTCTCCGTGCGCAACTATCTCAAGGCCGGGGTGCGGGGCCGAACCATCGCCGTCACCAGCGGCGGCCAAAAGGCCGAGACCCATTTCCGGACCCTTGCCCGCGGGGCGGATTTCGCTCTGGTTGAGGCCCGACCGAAGACTGGGCGGACCCATCAGGTTCGTGTCCATCTCGCCGGACTGGGTCACCCACTCTTGGGGGATGGGCTTTACGGAGGACCGGAGCGTTTACAGATAAAGGGCGCTTTCTTTCATCTTCGGCGCTATCTTCTGCATGCGTCATGCCTTGTTTTTTTCTCTCCCAGCAGTCGTCGGATCCTGACCATCCACGCTCCCGTTCCCGATGACTTTCTCTGCTTCCGGCCGATCTTGGTGCCGGCTCCAGCTCTATGAATTCCCAACTCCTGAGCACCTCTCTAGCCTTCCACACCCCATTTACGGGGAAAATAATCGACTGATATCTCTTATCCTCAATTCAAGGGCATGATCTTTGCTTTTTATAATTTAAACCTGAATATCGGGATACAATCCGGTGAAATCACCCTGAATGATGAAATCAACGGTGAAAAGACCGCAATCAAGGACAGGCCATGACCCAACCGGCGGAAGTGCGAGCGAACTCCATAACGATTCAGGGCAGCGACGGCAGCTATGTCCTGCGTCTGGCCGTGGGCAAAGGCGGTTTGGAGTGCCGGGGCGTGGTTGTAGTCAAGAAGCCTAGTCTGGAACTTTCCCCCGAACATTTGCTCACCCTTTTCAAGGAGTTCGGCATTCGTCATGGCCTGGTCAAGCAACAGTGCCTCGAACTCTGTTATGCGGTTCGCCAAGGGAAATCCCGTTCCAATCTCCTTCTTGCCCGGGGCAGTCTGCCTTTTGCCGGCCGGGACGGTTTTGTCGAATTCGCTCCTGGGGTTTACCATGAAAAGCCCGCCTTTCAGGAAGAAGAAGATGGCTCCGTGGATTTGCGCACCCTGAATGTTTACGGCAATGTCCAGGCTGGACAGCTGATTGGCACCCTGCGCCCGGCCACCGCCGGAACCGACGGCAAGGATGTGCGTGGGGAAATCATTCCGGCTGCGGCGGGTGCCTCTTTGGCGCTGGTCCCAGGCGAGGGTGTCCGCAGTCCCGATAGCCAAGGACACATCTATTCCGAGCGGGACGGGCGCGTGGTCTTTGATGGGACGACCCTGGCGGTCAGCGAAGAATATCTCGTCGAAGGGGATCTCGATCTGGAAACCGGCCATATCGATTTCATCGGTTACGTCGAGGTGCGCGGCGATGTTCCTGACGGTTTCCGGATCAAGGCCCGGCACGGTGTCAAGGTCACTGGCATCGTCGGGGCCTGTGACATCGAGTCCGGAGGGGATGTA
This sequence comes from Trichloromonas sp., assembly GCF_034006665.1. Taxonomy (GTDB): domain Bacteria; phylum Desulfobacterota; class Desulfuromonadia; order Desulfuromonadales; family Trichloromonadaceae; genus Trichloromonas. The sequence goes on along the minus strand of NZ_JAVESI010000004.1, from coordinate 78,086 downwards.
GAACTGCGCGGTATGGCCGGGAAGGGGACGGGAAAGATCATCTGCCAAGGCAATCTGGTGGCGCATTTTCTTAACGATGTCGAAGTGGAGTGCGCTGGAGACGTGCTCGTGCAGAATGAAATCCGCAATTCTTTCATCAAGGCCCTGGGGGTGGTCAGCCTGCCCAAGGGGATGATTACGGGAGGTGACTGCATCGCCCTAGGCGGCATCGAAGCGAACAAGGTTGGCGCGCCATCGGGGTTACGCACCGAGTTAGAGGCCGGAATCGATTACCGGGTACGGGAAGAACTCTGCCTTGCCCGCGCCGAACTACATGATATTTACGGCGAAATTCAGGAAATCAACGGCATCCTCGGCACGTTGAAGGAACGCCAGAAGAGCGGTTTGCCCTTGAGTGACCTGGAAAAGGCGCGGATTGTGGAACTTACGGGTAAACTCGACGAGAGCGAATCCCGGCGCCGGGAGCTGCTTGCTTGCATCGAATCCCTGCAGGGACAAGACGATAACTTGGCGAACGGCAAGGTGAATATCAAATCCCTGCTCTTCGAAGGGGTGATCGTTGCCATCGGCCGGGCGCGGGAAGTGTTTAAATTTGAGCGGCAGGGGCCTCTCTCCCTGATTGAAAACACCATCGATCACCAGTTTCGCGTCCTGCCCATGACCCCCCTGGCCAAATCTTCCCGTCTGCTTGAAAAAGAACTTCTGGAAAAATCACCATCGGCATAGCCCGAGTCCTTCCCCCGTCATTCCCTCCCGATTCCCTTTGTCCCTCCTTTATCGATAGTGTATTTTGCCTTTGCCTTGTAACTCTGGGCCGTCCTTTCTTCGCGATTGCCAGTTCCCCAAAACTCTGGAGTCAGTTTATGGCATTACCGTTTTTCGCTATCGTCTCTGGTCTCGCGCTGCTGGTATGGAGTGCCGATCGCTTCGTCGAAGGCTCGGCCAGTGTCGCCCGACATTACGGCATGCCTCCGCTGCTTATCGGCATGGTCATCGTCGGCTTCGGTACATCCGCGCCGGAGATGGTGGTTTCCGCTCTTTCTGCCGCTCAGGGCAATCCGGGTATCGCCCTCGGCAACGCCTACGGTTCGAATATCACCAATATTGCCCTGATTCTCGGGGTGACGGCTTTGATCAGCCCGATCGCGGTTCATTCTCAGGTGCTGCGCAAGGAACTGCCGATTCTTGCAGCCATGACCGCCCTTGCCGCGGGGCAGCTGTGGGATGGTTCGATTACCCGCTTAGACGCGCTGGTTTTGCTGCTGGTCTTCGTCGGCCAGATGAGCTGGACGATCCGGCAGGGTTTGCGGAGGCGACCGGATCCCCTCGCTGACGAAATCGAGCAGGAACTCGTGGTCCACGCTCTGCCGGTCAGTCGGTCCTTTTTATGGCTGGTGACGGGCCTTTTACTGCTCATCGCCAGTTCTCGCATGCTGGTCTGGGGCGCGGTGGAAGTCGCCCATCGGCTCGGGGTGAGTGATCTGATCATCGGTCTAACCATCGTCGCTATCGGCACCTCTCTGCCGGAGCTGGCTTCCTCGGTGATCGCCGCTCGCAAGGGGGAGCACGATATCGCCATCGGCAATATCATCGGCTCCAATTTGTTCAATACCCTGGCCGTGGTCGGTATCGCCGGGAGCATTTCGCCCATGACCGTCGGTCCGGAAGTCTTCTCCCGCGACCTCATGGTCATGACGGTGCTGACACTCTCGCTCTTTGTTTTCGGCTGGGGATTTCGCGGACCAGGACGAATCAACCGCTGGGAAGGTGGCGCTCTGCTCTTTACCTATCTCGGTTACAATGCCTATCTGGCGAGCGAGATCGTTCTGAAGTAAAGAGCCTGAGCGATCTTGGACAAGGAGGGCCTCATTCTGGGGATTTTCTTCGCTCCTATCGGAAAAGAAAGTGGTAACCGTTGCTGCCTGCCCGTTTCGCCAGCTTGCGCTCGGTGAGGTTCTTGGCGACATAGACCGGTTCTTCGGCAGAGTCTGTTTATTGACGGGAGCCGACGTTAGAGATTTTCCAGCAAACTTTTGAAGTCGTCCAATCCCCGGACCGGAGCCTGGCAGCTTCGGTTGCGGCAGAGATAGGCAACGGTCTTACCCTCAAGGGAATTCTTCCCGCTCATGGTGGGAAGAGCAAGGGGGTTCTCCGGAGTTGTGAGAAGGATAACGCCTTCCGGAAGGAAACGGCGCCGGGCCGTCTGGAGCATCATGTGCCCTTCTTCCCCCTGGCCGGGGGAAGCCAGGACGATTTCCAGGGGTGGGGAAAGAGCCAGTTCGAGAGCGCACAACTGCTGGGCATAAGCGCGAGGATGGCGGGCGAATTCCGCCATCCCCTTTTTCAGCAGGGTTTCTCCCCGCTCTTCGAGATCAGGGCGGGCGAGGATCCGCCCCAGGCGCAGGAGGTTGGCGGCAGCAACGGCCGAGCCCGAAGGGAGGGCGCCATCGAGTAGATTGGCCGATCGGTCGAGAATCCTTTCGGCGTCAGCTCCTTCATCGAAGAGTCCCCCCAGACCGTCATCGAAAAGCTTGAGCATTTCTTCCGTCAGAGCCAGCGCGGCCTCCAGATCCTCGCCGCGAAATTCCGCCAGAAAAAGCTCCAGAAGGCCCCAGGCCAAAAAGGCATAATCTTCGAGAAAGGCCGGGATGGCCGCCTGGTTTTCCCGCCAGCGGCGGAGCAGGCGACCATCTTCCCGCCACAGTTGCCTGCGGATGAAGACGGCGGCGCGGCGGGCTTCGGTCAGCATGACGGGATCGTCGGCGACAGCGCCGAGACGGGCGAGGGCGGCAATGGCCAGGCCGTTCCAGCCGGTGAGAATCTTGTCGTCACGCAGGGGGCGTACCCGCTTGCGGCGGTGATCCAGAAGACGTTTGCGGTCATCTTCCAGGCGATTCGCGAGGCTTGTCGCATCAAGTTGAAAACGTTTGCCTAATGTTTCCAGGTTTACGGCTCTTTGTAACTGGCCACCGCCGGGCAAGCTTTCATCTTCCTCCAGGGGATGGGCCGCGAGAAAGAGGGCGGTCTCTTCGCGACCGAGGATTCTTTCAATCTCTTCCTTTTGCCAGAGATAATAGGTTCCCTCCTTTCCCGCGGAATCGGCATCTTCCCCACAATGAAAGGCGCCCTGCTCGTCCGTCAGTTCGTCAAGCAGATAGCCGGCGGTTTCCCGGGCGGCGCCGAGGAGATCTTCCCCGCCGCCGGCCTGATAGCCTTCCACGGCGGCGAGGATGAAGGTCGCCTGATCGTAAAGCATCTTCTCGAAATGAGGAATGTGCCACTGCCGGTCGACGGCATAACGGTGGAGACCGTGGCCGATCTGATCGTAGATGCCGCCCTGGCGGATGGCACGCAGGGTATGCAGGGCCATTTCCGCCGCTTCGGGAGCGGCGAAGCGGCGGGCCAGGCGCAGGAGCAGGGAGAGATTGTGAGGAGCGGGGAATTTGGGCGCGGCGCCGAAACCGCCCCAAGCGGTATCATAGTCCCGACGATATTCTTCCAGCGCACGGCGCAACGGCTTGTCATTAAGGGGCTCAATCTTTCTCTGCGGATCATGAATCTTTTTAAGTGCTTGACGCAGTTCCCCGGCGCTGTGACGGATTCCCGGTTCGTCTCTTCGCCAGGCCTCGGTGATGCGTCGCAGCAGCTCGATCACACCCAGTTGACCATGGCGACTTTCCCGGGGGAGGTAGGTCGCAGCGAAAAAGGGTTCCTTCTCCGGGGTCAGGACCAAGGTCAACGGCCAGCCTCCCTGACCGGTCATCATCTGGCAGGCGGTCATGTAGATCTGATCGATATCGGGTCGTTCTTCTCGGTCGACCTTGACCGGGATGAACGAGGTGTTGATCACCTCGGCAACCTTAGCATTTTCGAAGGATTCCCGTTCCATGACATGGCACCAGTGACAGGTAGCATAGCCAATGGAGAGAAAGACCGGACGGTTATATTCCCGAGCTAAGGCGAAGGCCGTTTCATCCCAGGGTTGCCAGTGGACGGGGTTGCCCGCATGCTGGCGCAGGTAGAGACTTTTTTCATGGATGAGGCGGTTGGACAGAACGGCCAGGTGTTCAGGAGGGGTAAGGGGGGGATGGTTACGCATGCTGGCTCCGGGAAAATGGTTTTCCTGAGTCTAGCAATGTCGGGTTGTTTGGCAAGAGGGGGAGCTTGGTGCGAAGATAAAAAAATGCCCCGTGAAGGAGGGGTATCACGGGGCTAAAACCCTTGGTTTTTTTGGGGACCAAGGGTGCAATGAGGGAATATTACTAAAGGGATGGAAGAAAATCAAGGTAAAATTGGTTTCACGCTCCGATCATAGGATTTTTTGGCGAGTTTGAGAGGAGTGTCGGTCATCGAACGTCCTCTCTTTTTTTGAACAAAAAAACCCGCGATCTGTGATCGCGGGTTACCTTGATATTTGGTGCCGAAGGCGAGACTCGAACTCGCACGACCGGTTGGTCACCACCCCCTCAAGATGGCGTGTCTACCAATTCCACCACTTCGGCAAAGCGGATGTATTTATACTGATTCAGGCTGTTTGTGTCAACATTAAATCGGCGGATTGCTATTTTTTTTCCGCATTCGTAGCGGCTTGAGGCGCGGCCTCGCCGGTCGCCGGAGTCTCCGCCGGAAGGGCGGTTTCCGGGGTCGGGGCAGCGTCGGTTTCCGGGGTCGGGGCTGTTGTCGGAACGGGTTCGGCCTGAGGAGCAGCGGTCACGACGCTGGAAGGCATGACACTGTCGCCTCCGGGTTGGCCGTAGAAGTAGGCGAGGGTGAGGCTGGTCAGCATAAAGATGATGGCCGCCGCCGCAGTCAGCTTGCCCATGAAACTCTGGCCGCCAGAAGCGCCGAATACCGTCTGACTGCCGCCGGCGCCGAAGGAGGCGCCCATTTCGGCGCCCTTTCCTCCCTGAAGCAGGACAATAGCGATCAGGGCCAGGCAGACGAGGATATGCAGCACAATGAGAAAAGTGGTCATGATTCGTTAAGCTCCTTGAGATGACGTTACAAGACCACGAACATTATCACGAATCGCGCCGTCCGCAAAGCATTAATCTTCCAGGGAGGGGCTTCGCCGGAAGCGGATAATACGTAGGAAATCTTCGGCCTTGAGGCTGGCGCCGCCGACCAAGGCGCCGTCTACATCCATTTGTGCCATGAGTCCGTCAACATTATCCGGCTTGACGCTGCCGCCGTAGAGAATACGGGTCGCGTCAGCAACTTCTTCGGTGTAAAACCCCCGCAGCAGCCCACGAACAAAGGCATGGGCCTCCTCAGCCTGCTGGTCGGTTGCGGTCTTGCCGGTGCCGATGGCCCAGACCGGTTCATAGGCAACCACGACCTGGGCCATCTGTTCGGCGGTGATGTCCCGTAAACCGTCGCGGACTTGGGCGGCGAGAACCTCGTACATCCGCTCGTCCTCCCGTTCTTCCAGGGTCTCGCCGATACAGAAGATGACGCCCAGTCCCGCAGCAAGTAAGGCCTGGACTTTTTCGTTGATGAAGGAGTCGCTTTCGCCGAAAAGCTGCCGCCGTTCCGAATGGCCGACGATGCAGTAACGGCAGCCGGCATCTCGCAGTAGGGCAGGGGAGACTTCACCGGTAAAGGCGCCACTCGCGGCGGGATAGCAGTTCTGTCCGGACAATCCGATATTGGAACCGACGAGTTGCTCGGCGACTTTGGCCAAGGAGGTGAAGACCGGGGCGATGACGATGTCGATGTCCTCGATCGTATCGGTTTCTTTTTTAATGACGGTGGCCAGATCAAGGGCTTCGCCGATGGTTTTGTGCAGCTTCCAGTTGCCGGCAATCATGGGTTTGCGCATGAAAATCCTCCGTGGTCCCTTGAGAAAGGGGGCAGGAACCGGCCGTTCAGCCGGTCCTCATTGAAGATCAGACTTTATCCGTGAGAGCGGTGACGCCGGGAAGTTCTCTTCCTTCAAGAAACTCCAGGGAGGCGCCACCACCGGTGGAAATGTGGGTCATCTGCGCTTCCAGGCCCGACTGGTTGACGGCTGCGACCGAATCGCCGCCGCCGATGATGGAAAGTCCGTCGCTTTTCGCCAGGGCTTGGGCGACAGCCATGGTGCCGGCGGCGAAAGCGGGAAACTCGAAGACGCCCATGGGGCCGTTCCAGACGACGGTGGCTGCCTGCTTTAATTCTTCGGTGTAGACGGCGATACTCTTGGGGCCGATGTCCAGGGCCATCAGGTTTTCGCTGATGGCGACTCCTGCGGATACAACCGGTTCGGCATCGGCCTTGAATTCGGCGGCCATGACGTGGTCGACGGGAAGCAGCAGACGCACCTTCCGGGCTTCGGCCTTGGCCAGCAATTCCCGAGCCAGTTCCAGGCGATCTTCCTCGACCAGGGATTTGCCGACGGCGATCCCTTGGGCCTTGAGGAAGGTGTAGGCCATGCCGCCGCCAATGAGCAGGGCATCGACCTTGACGAGCAGATTTTCGATCACGGTAATCTTGTCGCTGACCTTGGCGCCGCCGAGGACGGCGACAAAGGGACGTTTCGGTGCGGCCAGGGCCTGGCCGAGGTAGCGCAGTTCCTTCTCCATGAGAAAGCCAGCCGCTGCCGGTTTGAGCAGGTGGGCAACCCCTTCGGTAGAAGCGTGGGCACGATGGGCGGTGCCGAAGGCGTCGTTGACGTAGATTTCACCAAGTTCCGCCAGTTGTTTGGCGAAGGCCGGGTCGTTCTTTTCCTCGCCGGCATGAAAACGGACATTTTCCAGCAGCAGAATGTCGCCGTCGGCCAGCGCCGCCACCATCTTTTCCACTTCCGGACCGATGCAATCCGGGGCCATGCGCACCTCGCGGCCGAGCAGCTTCGCCAGGTAGGGGGCGACCGGCGCCAGGCTATACTTGGGATTGACCTGGGCCTTGGGGCGGCCGAGATGGGAAGCGAGAATCAGGCGACCGCCCTGGTCGACGATGTGGCGAATCGTCGGCAGGGCGGCGACAATGCGGGTGTCGTCGGTGATATTGCGCTGGTCGTCGAGGGGGACATTGAAGTCGACCCGGCAGAAGACCCGTTTGCCTTTAAGATCCAGATCCTGAACGGTCACTTTGTCGAACATACGCAAATCTCCAAAGGGGGATGGGTAAAACAAAAGGCAGGATCGCTTGATCCTGCCTTTTGTTGTGTTCGGCGGAAACGGGTTACTTGGCGGCGATGAAATTGACCAGGTCGTGCACCCGGTTGGAGTAGCCCCATTCGTTGTCGTACCAGGACATGACCTTGACCAGAGTGCCGCCGATGACGTTGGTGGAATCGGCATCGACCGTCGAAGAGGCCGGGCAGCCGTTGAAATCGCAGGAGACGAGCGGCTCCTCGCAGAAGTTGAGAATCCCTTGGAGCGGCCCATCGGCGGCTTTTTTCAGGGCGGCGTTGACTTCGGCAACGCTGGTCGCCTTCTCGGTTTCCACCACCAGGTCGACGAGCGAGACGTTGGGGGTAGGAACGCGCACGGCAACGCCGTCGAGCTTGCCCTTGAGGGATGGGAGCACCAGGGAAACGGCTTTGGCGGCGCCGGTGGTGGTGGGAATCATGGACAGGGCGGCGGCGCGGGCCCGACGCAGATCCTTGTGGGGCAGGTCGAGGATCATCTGGTCGTTGGTATAGGAATGGATGGTCGTCATCATCCCCTTGACGATACCGAAGTTCTCAAGCAGCACTTTAGCCACCGGCGCCAGGCAGTTGGTGGTGCAAGAGGCGTTGGAGACGACGTGATGCCTGGCCGGGTCGTAATCCTGCTCATTGACCCCCATGCAGACGGTCAGATCGACATCTTTTCCGGGGGCGCTGATGATGACTTTCCGGGCACCGGCCTTGAGATGTTTGCCGGCGGATTCCTGATCGGTAAAGCGACCAGTCGATTCGATGACGATCTCGACGCCGAGTTCCTTCCAGGGCAGGGCGGCGGGATCGGTCGACTTGAGAACCTTGATCGCCTTGCCGTCGACGATGATTTCATCCTTGCCGGCCTCGACCTTGCCCTTGAAGGCGCCATGCACCGAATCATATTTGAGCAGATGGGCAAGAGTCGCAGCGTCGGTCAGGTCGTTGACGGCGACGATATCGAGGGTTTTCGCGGCGGCGGCCGCCCGGAAGAAATTTCTGCCGATGCGTCCGAAGCCGTTGATCGCTACCTTGATGGCCATGGGTGCTCTCCTTTGGGGGCGAAGACTTTTTAATAATTGTGCCTTGACTTGGATAGCTCTTCTAAAACGGATACTTAAAGAGGTCAAACGTGCGGCATGATAGTCAAAGTCACGGGCCGCGTCAACCTTTTTTCATTGGAACGGCATGAATGATTTATTGAACTGGAAAGGGGGGCTATGGTAGAAGGAACAACATTCCTGATTCGAAAACGGCCACATTGCGAGTCCCAGAGTCTACCCGAGACTGTCGAAAAGGCAACTGGTTTTTCCTGCCACATTCGCGTTTTTTATCTTGAAGTTCAGGTGTTCTGTTCGTATCGGCCCGGTCCTTTCGCCGGTGCCGGTCATGATCCCTCGTAAGGACGGCAGTTTGTCGCGATAATGAAAAGTACACTCGAAAAGCGCATCCTGATCTTCGTCTTTCTGGTTCTCGGCTTAACCATCGGGATCAACACCGTTCTGAACATCGAGGGGTTTCGCCGCGATTACCGTGACAGCCTGCTGTTGCGCTGCCAGAGTGTCGCTACCGAACTGAAGGCCGCCGTCGAAAAAGTTCTGGCTCTGGGCCTGCCCCTTGACGAACTGGAGGGGATCAACGCCCGATGTCAGGAGATTGTCGGCGGTGACCCGGAAATCAATTATTGTCTGATTGAAAATTCCGTCGGACAGCCGCTCTATTCCAGCGATCCTTCCTTCCACTTTTTCACCGGTGTCCAGTTCATCAAGGCCATCTCCGACTCCACTTCGCTGCTCATGACTCCGCGCTGGGGGCAGGTTTTTGATCTCTCCCTGCCGGTGTTCGACGCGTCCGGCAATCTCGCCGGGCGCATCCGCATCGGTTTCCCCGATTCAGTTCTGGAAGCACGCACCGACAAGGCCTTGGAACGGGCCTTTCTTATCTTCGGGCTCGCTTTTCTGCTGATTTTCGCACTGGTGTTTTTCTTTACCCGCCGCGATCTGGTCGGCCCCATTCACCGCCTGTGCGACGTCGCCAAGGAAATCGCCGGCGGGAACTTCAAGGTCGTCATCCCGCCCATGTCCACCCCCGATTTCTCCGAACTTGGCACGGCGTTGCAGGAGATGGCGGCCTCGCTGCGTCAGCGCGACGAGCAGATAAGCGAGAGTTACCGCGAGTTGGAGGAGACCAACCGCGAGCTTCAGCTTTCCTACGAACGTCAGGAACAGATCGGCACCGAACTGGGGCGTAGCCGCGAGATGTACCGCTCGCTGCTGGAGGATGCCTCCGACGCCATTCTCGTCAGTGACGACGAGGACCGGCTGGTTCTGCTCAACAAGGCGGCCGAGACCTTTTTCGGCGTCTCCCGCCAGGCCGTGCAGGGAACCAATCTCTTCGCCTTCTGGGAGCGTCTGGCGTGTGAAAATGTGGATGACCAGTACGAAATGCACCAGAATATTCTTCTTGGCAAATTCCATGAAGCCGAGGTGCGCTTCACCCGTCCCACGGACCTCACCCGGCTGATTGCCTGGGGTAAGGGTTCGCCGGTGGTGGGTCGCGACGGCAAACGGATGACGCAGATGACCTATCGCGACGTCACCCGGGAACGGGAGATTACCGAAAATCTCGAACACAGCACTGCCGAGCTCAAGCGGCTTAACCAGATGAAGGATTCCTTCCTCGGCCTGGCCTCCCACGAACTGAAAACCCCGCTGACGGTCATTCTCGGCTATGCGGATATCCTGCTTGACGAATTGGCGGACGAGATCGGCGAAGAGGCCCTGCTCATGATCCGCCATATCGACGAGGCCACCAACCGCCTTTCCAACATCGTCCGCGATATGGTTGATGTTTCGATACTCGACAGTCACGCCCTGCGCCTGCGCCGCCGGGTTGTCGACATCAACCAGGTGATTCGCCAGGCCCTCAAAGAGATCGAATACTTCTTCACGGTTCGCCAGCAGAGTCACGAACTGCGTCTTGCCGAGTATTTGCCGGAGATCATGTGCGACCCCGACCGGCTGGTCCAGGCCATCACCAACCTCGTGGTCAATTCCATCAAGTTCACCCCCGACGGCGGGCGCATTACCGTAGAGACGCGCCTTTCCTACTATCTCAAATACATCGGCGAACGGGACGAGGCGGAAGACGATTCCTGGCGGCGTATCGGTCGAGCGCCGGCGCCCTTCGTGGAAATTCTCATTCACGATACCGGTATCGGCATTGACGACGCCGATCAGGTGCGGGTCTTCGAGAAATTCTACGAGGTCGGCATCATCGAGGAACATTCCACCGGCAAGGTCGCTTTCAAAGGGAAGGGGACCGGTCTTGGCCTGACCATCGTCAAGGGAATCGTCGAGATGCACGGGGGCGAAGTCTGGGTGGAGAGCCCCGGTTGCGACCCCGATCGCTTCCCCGGAAGCACCTTCCATCTCATCTTGCCCATCTCCGCCGAGAGCTGAACCAACGGCGGATGAAAACCGGTTTTTCCCTTGCGACTTCCCTGACATTTACGGTATATAGTCAGGCGCCCAAGCCCGGGACGGGGAGCGATGCGTGCGGATTTGCCTGTTAGCCAGCGGAAGCCGGGGGAATGCCCTCTACCTTGAGTCAGACGAGAGCCGGATTCTCATCGACGCCGGGTTGCCGGCCCGGGAGCTGACCCGCCGCCTGGAAGGGATCGGCGTCGGTGCCGACGAACTCGATGCCCTCTTCGTGACCCACGAACACGGCGATCATTGCCTTGGCGTCGGTCCCTTGTCCCGTCGCTTTTCCCTGCCTGTCTACCTGCATCATGCCACTCGCGCTGCTCTGCCCAACCTTGGCCGGATTGATGATCTGCGCGAAATCACCGAGGGCGAAGCAATTGACTGCAAGGGTTTGCGGATTACCCCTTTCCCCGTGACTCACGATGCCGTAGCGCCGGTCGGCTTCCTGATCGAAACGGCGGCGGGGAAGGTCGGCGTGGCCACCGATCTGGGGATCGCCACGCGCCTGGTCCGGGAACGGCTGAAAGGGTGCCGGGCCCTGGTGATCGAAGCCAATCACGACCCGCTGCTGCTGCGCGATGGCCCTTACCCTTGGCCGCTGAAACAACGGATTCGCGGCCATCACGGGCATCTGTCCAACGACGATTGCGCCGACCTTCTCGGCGAGGTGGTTTCCGACCGGCTCGAAGTGGTCTTTCTCGCCCATCTCAGTCTTGAAAATAATCGTCCCGAGCTGGCGCAAGCGACCATCGCCCACGTCCTGGCCACCCAGAATCTTTGCGCGCCGCAGGTGGTGATCGGCAGGCAGGACGAGGCGACCGCCTGCCTGGAACTGTCGGCGTAAGCCAATTCCGGAAAAATATTGTGGGGCAGGGCGGCAACGCGTCCTGCCCGTGCCTGTTTTAACGAAGGTTGCCCGAGGAGTATTCATGGCCTGGAGAATCGTAGTCGGATTGCTGGATGACGTCAAAGACCCTCGCGGTGAGCGGGTCAGGCGCGAAATCAGGGAGCATCTCGGCATAGAACTGGAGCAGGTCCGTACCCTGGATGTTTATACCGTCGACGCCGCCCTGGCCGAGGCCGAAATCGAGGCGGCCGCCGCCGGGCCCCTCTCCGATCCGGTGATCCAGCACTATGCGGTCAACCGCCCGCTGGCCCGGGATTTCGACGTGCTCATCGAGGTCGGCTTCCGCCCTGGCGTGACCGACAACGTCGGCCGCACCGCCCGCGAGGCGATCCAGTATCTCACCGGTCGTCCTTTCGCCGCCGGCGAGGCGGTCTACACCTCGGTGCAGTATTTGCTCAAGGGGCAAATCGATAAAGCGGCCGCCGAGCGCATCGCCTCGGGCTTTCTCGGCAACGGCCTGATCCAGCGCTGGGATATCGTTACCGCCGCCGAGTTCAATCGGGATAAGGGAGTGCGGGTCACGACCCCCAAAGTCACCGGCGACGCCCGTCCCGAGGTGCGAGAGATCAATCTTAACGTCGACGATGAGGCGCTTATGCAGATCAGCCGTGACGGCATGCTCGCCCTCAATCTCGACGAGATGAAGACGATCCAGGCCCATGTCGCCGACCCCGGCTTTGCCCGGGTCCGGGCCGACGTCGGCCTTGGCGCCAAGCTCACCGATGTCGAGCTTGAAGCGCTGGCCCAGACTTGGAGCGAACACTGCAAGCACAAGATCTTCTCGGCGCGCATCGAGTACGAGGATGAGCAGGGGCGCAAGGAAAGCATCAATTCCCTTTTCAAGACCTACATCGTCGGCGCCACCCGCGACATCCGCGCAGCCAAGGGGGAAAAGGATTTCTGTCTCTCGGTCTTCAAGGACAACGCCGGGGTCATCGAATTCAACCGCGACTGGAGCGTGGTCTTCAAGGTCGAGACCCACAACTCGCCGAGCGCCCTCGATCCTTACGGCGGCGCCCTGACCGGCATCGTCGGGGTCAACCGCGACGGCATGGGAACGGGCATGGGTGCCCGGCTGATTTTCAATACCGACGTCTTCTGTTTCGCCTCGCCCTTTTATGAGAAACCCCTGCCGCCCCGGCTGCTTCATCCCCGGCGGATCTTCGAGGGGGTGGTCGAAGGGGTCGAGCACGGCGGCAACAAGAGCGGCATCCCCACGGTCAACGGCTCCATCGTCTTCGACGAGCGTTTCGCCGGCAAACCCCTGGTCTATTGCGGCACCGCCTCGCTCATGCCCCGCATCCTCAACGGCAAGCCCTGCCACGAGAAACAGGCCCAGGTCGGCGATCACATCGTCATGACCGGCGGCCGCATCGGCAAGGACGGCATCCACGGCGCCACCTTCTCCTCGGAGGAGCTGCACGAAGGCTCGCCGGTAACCGCCGTGCAGATCGGCGATCCCATCACCCAGAAGCGCATGTTCGACTTCCTGCTCATCGCCCGCGACCGCGGGTTGTACAATTCCATCACCGACAACGGCGCCGGCGGTCTTTCCTCCTCGGTGGGGGAGATGAGCGAGGACACCGGCGGTTTCGAGCTCCATCTCGACCGCGCCCCGCTCAAATACCCCGGTCTCCAGCCCTGGGAGATTCTCATCTCCGAAGCTCAGGAGCGCATGACCCTGGCGGTGCCGCCGGACAAGCTGGAAGAATTCATCCAGCTCGCCCGGGAGATGGATGTGGAAGCCGTCGCTCTCGGCGTCTTCACCGATTCCGGTTATTTCCACTGCCTCTACGAAGGGAAAACCGTGGCCTATCTGCCTATGGCGTTTCTCCACGGCGGCGTGCCACAGATGGTTATTCCCGCCAAATGGACGCCGCCGTCAACGGTCGAGCCGGTCTTCCCCGTCCCCGCCGACCTTGGCGCCGAACTGGCCAAGCTTCTCGGACGGCTCAATATCTGCTCGAAAGAGAGCGTCATCCGCCGTTACGACCACGAGGTTCAGGCCGGCACGGTCATCAAGCCGCTGGTCGGGGTCGCCAACGACGGCCCCTCCGACGCCGCCGTCTTCCGCCCGCTCTTCGATTCCTTCGAAGGGGTGGTGGTTTCCCACGGCATCTGTCCGAGCTATTCGGATATCGACACCTATCACATGATGGCCTGCGCCATCGACGAAGGCCTGCGCAACTATGTAGCGGTGGGCGGCGATATCGAGCATGTGGCCGGTCTCGACAACTTCTGCTGGTGCGACCCGGTCAAAAGCGAAAAAACACCCGACGGCGAATACAAGGCCGCCCAACTGGTGCGGGCGAACAAGGCCCTGTACGACTATTGCCTGGCCTTCGGTGTGCCGCTGATTTCGGGCAAGGATTCGATGAAGAACGATTACCAGATCGGCGACACCAAGATCTCCATTCCGCCGACGGTGCTCTTTTCCGTCATCGGCAAGATTGCCGACGTGCGTAAGGCGGTCTCCATGGATGTCAAACGTCCCGGCGATCTCCTCTATCTGCTCGGCGAAACCCGCGACGAGTGCGGCGGCTCCGAATACTATTCGGAACTCGGTTTTTTGGGGAGCAACGTGCCCAAGGTCGACGCACAGGCGGCCCTGGCCCGTTACCGGACCCTCAACGCCGCCCAGCGGGAGGGCCTGGTGCGCTCCTGCCATGACCTTTCCGACGGCGGTCTTGGCGTGGCCTTAGCCGAGAAGGCCTTTGCGGGCGGCTTTGGCCTGCGCGTCGAACTCGACGCCGTCGTTGCCGAGGGCGAGCTGCGCGACGACACCCTGCTCTTCTCCGAATCGCCAAGCCGGTTGCTGGTCACGATTCGTCCCGAAGAGCGCGGGCGCTTCGAGAGCCTTTTCGCCGGCCAGGCGTTGGCTTGCCTGGGCGAAGTGACCGAAGAACAGCGTCTGGTCTTGCGTCGCGCCGGACGGATGTTGCTCGATGTCTCCAATAATCTACTGAAAGAGGCCTGGCAGGCGCCTCTGCGGGAGCTGTAAGATGGCGAAAGAGGTTCGTTCCCTAGTCATTACCGGTAACGGCACCAACTGTGAGCGGGAGGTGGCCAATGCCTGCCGCCTGGCCGGAGCCGAGGTCGCCGATATCGTCCACATCGCCGAACTGCTGGCCGGCCGGGTCAAACTCGACGGCTACCATTTTCTCAATCTCGCCGGGGGCTTTCTCGACGGCGACGACTTGGGCAGCGCCAAGGCCGGGGCCAACCGCCTGCGCCATGCCCCGGTCAAGGGGAGTGCGGAGAGCCTGGCCGACCAGCTCTATCGCTTTATCGAAGCGGGCAAGCTGGTTATGGGGGTCTGCAACGGTTTTCAGCTGATGGTGAAGATGGGGCTGCTTCCCGCCCTGGACGGCGATTTTCGCACCCAAACCGCGACTTTGACTCACAACGATAGTGGCCGTTTCGAGGATCGCTGGACCTATCTCAAGGTCGACCCCGCTTCCCCCTGCGTCTATACCCGGGGGCTGACCGGCATCTACCTGCCGGTGCGCCACGGCGAGGGCAAGTTTCTGGTACGCGTGCCCCAGGTTCTGGAGCGTATCGAATCCGCTCATCTGGCGGCGCTCACGTATTGTGACGCCGATTACGCCGTGCCGACGATGGATTATCCCCTCAATCCCAACGGCTCGACCCATGCCATCGCCGGCGTCTGCGACCCCAGTGGGCGGGTTTTCGGACTCATGCCCCATCCCGAGGCCTATGTCCACCGTACCCATCATCCTCGCTGGACCCGGGAGGAGCATCTGCCGGAAGAGGGGATGGGGCTGTGGCTCTACCGCAACGCCGTGAACTTCATCCGCGCGGAACTGCTCTAGGCGGGGTCGCTTTCAAAAGTTCATCCGTGATATCGTCAATGTGGTTCTAACCTCCGTTCAAATAATAACTTTTTTCAATTTTTTAACGGGTCGTCCCGAGGAGCTTTCCTGGCGCATGTTTGATAAATTCAACGATGAATGCGGCGTATTCGGCATTTATGGCCATCCTGAAGCCGCCAATCTGACCTATCTCGGCCTTTACGCTCTCCAGCATCGCGGCCAGGAGAGCTGCGGTATTGTCGCTTCCGACGGCACCCGGCTTCATGCCCATAAGGGGATGGGGTTGGTCGCCGACGTCTTCAAGCACGATTCGGTCTTCGAGAATCTTCCCGGCAAGAGCGCCATCGGCCATGTGCGCTACTCGACGGCGGGAGGAAACGATTTCAAGAACTGTCAGCCGATTCTCGTCGATTACCATCGCGGCAGCATTGCCGTGGCCCACAACGGCAACCTGGTCAACGCCCAGGAAGTGCGCAACGACCTGGAGCGCAAAGGCTCAATCTTTTCCACCATCGCCGATACCGAGGTCATCATCCACCTCCTTGCCCGTTCCGAGTGTGATTCCCTCACCGATCGGGTGACCATGGCCCTGAACCAGGTCAAGGGGGCGTACAGCCTGGTTTTTCTCACCGAAACCCGGATGCTGGCGGTGCGTGACCCCAACGGTTTCCGGCCGCTGGTTCTCGGCAAACTCGACGGCGCCTACATCGTCGCCTCGGAAACCTGCGCCCTTGATCTCATCGAGGCCCAGTTCATCCGCGAGATCGAACCGGGGGAGATGATTCTCATCGACAAGACCGGCCTGCAATCCTTCCGCCCCTTCGCCCAGACCGAGCCATCCCCCTGTATCTTTGAACATATCTATTTCGCCCGTCCCGACAGCACCATTTTCGGCCAGCAGGTCTACCAGGTACGCAAGGATTTCGGCCGGCAACTGGCCCGGGAACACGCCGTTGAGGCCGACCTGGTCATTCCCATTCCCGATTCGGGGGTGCCGGCGGCCATTGGTTACGCCGAGGAATCGGGCATTCCCTTCCAACTCGGCCTGATCCGCAATCACTACGTGGGACGCACCTTTATCGAGCCGCAACAATCAATCCGCCATTTCGGGGTCAAGATCAAGCTCAACCCGGTGCGGGAGATCATCGAGGGGAAGCGGGTGGTGGTCATCGACGATTCCATCGTTCGCGGCACCACGGCCCGTAAGATTATCAAGATGATCCGCAACGCTGGCGCCCGTGAGGTGCATGTGCGCATCTCCAGCCCGCCGACCAGCTTCCCCTGCTTTTACGGCATCGACACCCCGACCCGCAAGGAGCTGATTTCCTCCTCTCACACCGTGGAGGAGATCAATCGTTACATCACCTCCGACACCTTGGGGTATCTCTCCCTGGAGGGGATGCACGCCGCCGCCGGCGCACCGATCATCGGCGGGCGCAAGGGCTATTGCGACGCCTGCTTCAGCGGCAGCTATCCGGTGCGGTTTCCGCGCCTCAAGGACGACAGTCAGTTGGGATTGTTTTGATCGGCCTTAACGGATGAGTTTTTCGAGATTTTTTTAAAACGAGTGGCGCATGGCGGCGCCCGATTCTTTATCCATGCGGAGGATTTTTATGACACAGGCGGAGAGAGACGAACTGATGGCGATTATTCGGGAGCTTTCCTATGAAGAACGGGAAGTGACCCTCGCCTCGGGACGCAAGAGCAATTTCTATTTCGACGGCAAGCAGACCACTCTCCACGCCCGGGGCGGCCTGCTGGTCGGCAAGGCTTTCTGGCAGGAAATCAAGACCTTCGCCGGGCCGATCCACGGCGTCGGTGGACTGACCTTAGGTGCCGATCCCATCGCCACCGCCACTTCCATCGCCGCCCAGCTCGACGGCACCTCGGTGCCTGCCTTCATCATCCGCAAGGAGCCGAAGGGTCACGGCACCGGCCAGTGGCTGGAAGGGCGCAAGAACCTGCCCAAGGGCTCGCGGGTGGTGATCGTCGAGGATGTCACTACCACCGGCGGTTCGTCGATGAAAGCGGTGGACCGGGCCCGGGAAGAAGGGCTGGAAGTGGTCGGTATCGTCACTCTGGTCGACCGCGAAGAAGGCGCCCGGGAGAATATCGAAGGGCAGGGGATGGTGTTGCGCGCCGTTTTCACCCGCACCCAGGTGGTCGGCAAGTAATCCCGCGCGACAGCATGAATCTACGAAAGGGGCGTTCTTTAACGCCCCTTTCGTACATCGGGGTCAAGACATGACGCAGCGGTTCGAACTCTGGCGGCAGGATGATAACGGCGGGCGTTTTCTGGTCGGGCGCTATCCCCGACGGGAGGAGGCCGAGGCGAAACTCACCCAGTTGAGTCGCGGAGGACACAAGCAGTTTTACTGGATTGAACCAGGGGACCGGACCGGCACCAGCGAAACCGGGAACCGCGGATGACGTTCCTCTTTGGCGGAAGCGGCCGTATCGGCTATGATCTTGAAAATAAATTCCTCGGGAGACGGGCCATGCGCTTATCGCTGAAACTCATCTTGCTCTGGAGCGGATTGCTGGTCGGTTGCGCGTCGGGACTGCCTCAGCATCCCCGCGCCGATTCCCTGCGCGCTTACGTCGCCCAGACCGATTCCTGGCATTTCAGCCGGCAGGCACCGGTCTTCGTTGTCGAAGAACCCGGCCGCTCCCATAACCGCATCGGTACGGTGGCGGCGCGAATCAGCGACGGGGCGGAAGAGGTCTACGTCGACAGCGAACAGCCGACCCTGTATGCTCGCCAGACCTCTTTCCGAACGGCGCGCGGCAGCTATACGAACCTGACTTACCGGGTGCATTTCGAAAAGGTGCCCGCAACCCATCTCGGCTGGGGGAGGAATGTCGGTCTGCTGGTGATCGTCACCCTCAACGAGTCGGGGCAACCGGTACTCTTCACCACCTTGCACACCTGCGGTTGCTCTCTCGCCTTCACCCCCACCTCCTACCTCGATGAAGCGGCTTTTCCCCCCGGCTGGGAGCGGGGACGGCGGAAGGTTCACGGCGAAAGCCTGCCCGGCTATCTGGATTACGGCGAAGGGTCACCGACTCATTCGCGCCTGCATCTTTTGCTGCAGAAGGACACCCACCGGGTAATGGATCTGTGGCTGGCGGACGGGCGAAACCCCGCGGACTATCAGCGTGTTCCCACTCCGGTCAAGCCGCTGAAGGTTCTGGAGGGACTGGGGCTGCCCGACGGCGCCTCGACCTCCTTCTACGAAACCGAGGGTGGCCGCCGCGATTACGTCAAGGACAGCCGGAAACCCTGGGAACGGCTTTTCATGAGCTGGTGGGCCTTCGACTGGCGGGTCGGCGAGGACAAAAAACTGGGACGCGACCAAGAGGACGGCATCCTTTTCTATACCAGCCTCAAGCCTTGGGCACGGCAGCCCTCGGACCTGCGCAACTTCCCCGTATTTCTCAAATACTGGGGCTGGAATCTGTAAGCGGTGAAGCACCGAGTTACCCCAACACCCGAAGAAGGTGCCAAAATCCCTTCCCCAGTGTCCTATCTTCCAACAGAGGACGTTTTCCTAAACCAGCCAGCGGGGCCGATATCGGTCAGCAATGGCAAGATAGGTGCGCATGAGGTTGCCACGCGGGTTATCCAGTCCTTCTCGGAGTTCGGTGACGGAGAAGATCTGGCAGAGGGGGCCTCCAATGAGGACATCGAGAGTTGCATCGTTCCACACCTTGAATCGGGTCATATCCCCACATCTACAATAGTGTTCGGCAAGGGCGGTCGCGGGAGAGACCGCAAGGACGGCGGATGGAAAGGGGTCGACTTCGCTGAAATACTGCGGTTCCCATCCCAAGGAACCCCATTCCACCGTCGAAGCTTTGATGTCGCTACACACCCTTACTTCATTGGCAATCCTTCTCGCTAAAAGCTTGCGCCCCGGCTTTAATTTCTTCCGACACCGGGGTCGCCGCCTTGATTGCCACGATCGCGTTTTCGAGACAAGGGGCGATATTGTCCTCTTTGTCGAAGTTGGTCAGACGTCTTTTCTGAACCACCTCATGTTTAAAGTCAGGGGCTTGCGCTCGCTATTCGGTCACAAAAAAACCGCATGGGGGAACCGAAGCGGTCTGTGCTTTTTTTCTCCCCAGGCTATCCCGGCGATACCGGGTCCACCAATTCCTGTTCCAGGGTATTCGGGGGATCGGTCTCAAGAATCATCCCGGCCAGCCCGGAAGCCGTGGTCGAACCATTTCCGGCGCTCAGAAGACCCCGCTTCCGCACCTGCGGACTCGAAGTTCCCCGTTCCGCCAGAAGCTCCCGGGTCATCAGGTGCGGCCGGAGGGGCCGATGCAACTGTTTTTCCAAAAAGGCGAAAATCTTGACGCCCCCTTCGTCCATATCCCCCCAGTGATAAAACGGGGTCACCTTCGGCATCCGGGTGTCCAGAAGCTGGTACAGCCGGCAGAAATTGGGCGAGGGGAAACCGCCGGAGTAAAGGACCATTCCGCCGTCCCGGATTTCACCGGCATACCGGTTGAAACTCGCCAGATTCTCGATGGTCAGGATATACTCGGGAATCCCGGTCACATTCCGGATGGCCTGGGGCGGGAAGCCCACATACGGCTGGAGGTTCCGGCAATCAACCGGGACCTCCCCGATATCCAGGGTAACCGGTCCTTTCAGGAGAACCGGATGAGGGAACTTGGTCAGGCCGAGAGAATCGAACAGCTCATCGCCGGACAGTTCGGTGGGATGAAAGCGCCGCCAGCCGGTGGCGAACTGTGACAGCAGACCCTCCACGGTTTTCGAGTTCCCGAAACACCGGACACTGAACGTGCGCAAATCCAGGTTGCCGTGAGCACCGGATTCCACCAGATCGAACATGCGCACCAGATTGAGGGCGTTTTCAATGTCACCCGGGGGGAGTCCGTTATAGCGGCGGTTTTTCCCCCAGGACGACATCAGCTCGATCGCCCAACTTTCAATCCACGGCAAAGTGCTGGCGATTGCCTCTTCCAGTGTTCCCCGGCAGGAGGAAACCACATCGACGGCCAGCGGCATACCGAGAAACGCCGCCAGCTTTTTCGGGGAAACCAATTCGATCCGGGTCAGCAGGTGCCGGTCATACCCCTTGCCCCATTCGAGACAGATGGCTCCGGCAGCCTCGGCGTTCGTCAGGATGGCGTGGATTTCTTCCCGCACCTCAGCGTCCTCGACAAAATACTCGGGAGCGCGGATTTTGGAGATCTTGATCCGGATTTTTCTGTCCGGCTGCTTTTGCCAGAAATCCAACAGCCGGGTCAGAAGAACATGAACGTTATTCTTCGCCGAACTGGTCATCGCCAATCTCCCCCACGGACTGCCGATACGGGTTATCCGACTGCAACAACGCCCGCAACTCCGGCTTAATCCGGTAATTCAGAATTTCCACATTCCCACCGTCCCGATCCAGCCAGAGAACCTGATCCATGATCGCCGCCATCTCCGGCGCCTTGGAGTCCGGGGCGGCCAACAGAAGTTGCAGGCCAATGCGCTCCAGAAACCCGGCGCATTGCTGGCAGGTATGGACGCTCAATTTGGAAAAGGCTTCGTCAAAAATCGCCAGGTTCATGCCACCGACCGGAGAATCCCCGCCGTGGCGAATGCGGTAGGCGGCAGCTAGGGAGGAACCGATGGCGACATAGAAGGGGGTCTGCGTCTCCCCGCCGGAGCCTTTCTTGATCCGTTCGTCCAGCGTTCCGACCTCCTGACCATCCCGGAACATCTTGACTTCAAACACCAGATAGTTCCGATAGTCCTGGAACCGTTCCGCTTCGCGAGGGTCGATCAAAGCGTTCTTGATCGCTTCGAGCGCAGCGGCATGAGGACTATCGGCGGTGTTGGCTGGATCGAACAGGCCGAACTCGTTCGCCCCAGCCGTGGCCTGCACCGCATTGGCGTAGTCAATGACGTGCTTGAACTCGGGGTTGGCGTGGGAGTAGAACCGATAGACCTCTCCGCCATGAAACGGGTTCTTTTCCAACGTCTTGTTCAAGTGCAGGATCAGATGCTTGACTGACGAAATCTTGTCCACCAGACGCCCAACGAATTTGGCGCGGAAGGTTTCCTCCATGTCGCGGGTGGTCTTTTCCGCTTTTTCCTGATACTCGGCCAAGGTGGTTTCTTCCAGCCGCCGTCTTTTCTCCCGGACCACGCCGGCGATCTGCTCGATGGTTTCCAGTGGGGCATCCACCGGGCCTTCTTCGCTCTGGTATTTCAGCGCGTACTCGCTCATCCGGGCGAAGATCGGGCCGGTCTTACCGACCGCCGCCTCGGCGTTTCGCCATTCGCCGTCCGCTCGATTCCTGACCTGTTCCATGTCGCCGGCAGCGGCTTCCCGGTAACGGTCAAGCATATCGGCACCCTTGGCCGTATCGATCCCCCGGCGAGAGGCTGCAAGCAACCCGTCGAGCTGTTTGAGAGAATTTTCGAGGCGGTCGAGGGCGGCACCGGCATCTCGCGTCTCCTTGTCGATCGCTCGCATCCGGGTGTCCAGCCCGGTCAGTGCCGTGCCGATTTCCGCCATGCGCCCATTGAGCGCGGCGATTTCCACCGCCAGTGCCTGCAACCGGGTATCCCGGTTCAGTTCTTCGATCTCCTGGTGAATCGCGTCTTCCCGATTCTTGGCGGATTCCCGCGCCTCGGCGAGGTTGACCATGGACGGGAACCCGGTGTCCGTCAGGGCGTCCATGACCCGGAGGAACCGGGCCGCCTGCTGCTGGTCTTCTTCCACCCGGCGTTTTTTCGCCCCCAAGGTGTCCAGGGTTTTCCGCCGCGATTCCAAGTGATGTTCACGGGAACCCTTGCCGAGCATGGACGGAACTTGTTTCAGCGAACTGCTGTAACCGCCGGTGGTCAGCATGCGGTCCGCCGTAGCCGCCCGGTCATGGGCGAGCAGACCTTTTTCGGTCTCCACGCGCATGATGTTGCCCAACTGCCGGTTGATGAACGCCCGGGCATGGGGGTTTTCCGTGGTGACATACTCCGCCAGCGAACCGGCCTGCATCCGGTCAAGCCATTGGGGAGTCTGGGTGGTGGTCACGATCCGGCAAGAAGGAAACTCCTGGCGTCCTTCCCGGCGAAAAAAGGCCAAAGCCTCTTCAACCTGGCTCGGGTCAACAACCAAGGCTTCCCGCAGCCCCCCAAGGATGCTTTCGATCGTCTCCCGCCATTCCTGGTGGGAAACATCCACCAGCGAGCAAAGAGGGTGTGCCTCGATGCCCATGCGCTGGAGGGCGGTGATCATCCCGCGGGCATCTGCCGACAGCGGCGCTTTATCCCCTTCGAGCGCCCGGATTTCCTGGGTCAGCCGGGTCAATTCCTGATCGAGGTCGTGCTTTTGGGCGCTCAGGCGTTCGTGGTTGGTCTCCACGGCGGTCTTGTTGGCGGCAGAGGCCGCGGCCACCGCCGCCAAGGTCCGATCCAGCCGGGCCGGATCCCGAGGCCACGCCTGGATTTCCAGCAGATTGTCCGCCGGCAGCAAGCCGACGGCACCCCGCAGGGCTTCGCTTAATTCCGGGGGCAGACCATCGAGCTTCTGCTTTTCAAACTCCCGGGCACGCCGGAGAACGGACTGGATATCCCGGTTGCTTTCGTCCCACTTCTGCCGGACTTCCCGAAGATCGAGGGTCAACCGGTCTTTTTTGAGCGTGACATCGAGGTTTTCCTTCTCGTATCTTTTGGCGGACAGGATGTCCCGGCACCCTTGCTGGTCGTCGAGCAGGGTCTTCCGCTGGGTCTCCAACGTCAATAGCGTCTCTTCGTTGGTCTGGATGCGCTCCCGCAAAGGATCGGCTTTTTCGATCTCCGTTTCCTGCCGGGCACTCAGGGAAACCCATTCGAGCAGGCGCATCCGTTCCTGGGCTGATTCGATCTTCGCGCACAGCCCATCGATCTCGGTCAACTCGCCGATGCGTTCCTTGACGGATCGGGTTTTTTCTTCGATATCCCGGTAATTCTGCAAGGACGCCCGCAGCTCCTGAACCTGCAAGTCGTCCCGCTCCAGCATGTAGGTGCGAATGAACTCACTCGGATCGCTGATTTTCTCCAGCCGCAGGGCGGCGCGGAGAGCTTTGATGACGTCCCGGTGGTTGTTCGGGACCGTCGGATCGGCGCTCAGGACGGCGCAGACATCGCGCACGAAGCTGTCGGCCGAGTGGGCGAAACGAACATCCGGACAAGCCCTTTCCAACCGGTCCTTGACCTGATTCCACGGCAGGGATACCAGTCCACCGGGGCCGGGTCCAAGAAACAAGTCCTTGCCGCCGACCAAACCGGGCGCGATGAAACGGCCCTCGATCCGATCATCCGGCTCGGAAAGCGAAGCCGAAATCGCCACGCCGATACAGGTGGTCTCCTGTCTCTCGTCATCGTAGAAATTCAGGGCCAGGTAGCAGTTGGCCGATGGGCGGGGCGGGACATTGGGATCGCCGAGAAACCCGAGAACATATTCCCGGAGCTTCCGGGACGACTGCTCGTTGCTCCCCCGGTTCAGAACCAGCAGGTTTTTGTTCCCGCCGGTCAAGACGGTCTGGACGGCATCAAGGAAAGCCGATTTCCCGGCACCGTTTTCGCCGACCACCGCCACGTTCCCGAGGATAGGAACATCCTCGGCTTCAAACCGATACCACTGGACCAGAACCACCCTACTCAGTTTCTTCATCATCCCCCCCGGCAGTCAGGGTTTCCGGCTCTTCCGGCCCCCCGTGCGCATAGTCTTCCAACGCTTCGAGATACCCCGCCGAAACGATCTCACGGATCGCCGGGCGCACCGTAATCAGGACTTCCCGGTCATCCGTCGTGGTGAAATCCACGAGTCCTTGCCGGGAAAACCCTGAAAGCATCTCCTTGAGTTTCCCTAACGGCGGCAGGGGAACCCCCGCATGTTGTTGGTAAAAATCATCCAGTTGCCGGTTGTCGATCTGGGCTTGTCCCCCTTCCTCCACCCGGAACTCCCGCAAGGCGTTTTCGTAGATGACCCGCAGGGAAAGCAACAGCACCGTATTGGCGGCGTCCAGCACCGCCGGCAGGGCGTTCCCCCGAGGGAGTATCCCCACGAAACCGGTACGGACATCCACCAGAAAATCCAGGTTCAGGGCGTCGAACAGATTGCGGAAATATTCCTGACAGCGCACCGCCAGGGTGTACGCCCCCTTGTCGCGGGTCCTGTCCGCATACAGGAACTGGCGTTTCAGTAAGACTTCCGCGGCCCGCCGGAGTTCATCCGGCTCTGGGCCACCTTCCTTGCCGGTCAGTTTTTCAAGTTCATGAAGCATCGGTCCCTCACTTTTTTGCGATCACGAAGTCCGGCCCTTCGAGCCAGTCGTTTTCCAAGGTCTCGCCGGTCAACCGGACCTCGAATTTTTTCAGCACCCCCTTATGCCGGGTCATCAGGGGGATGAAGGTAAACGCCACGGCATCTTCCACGGTTTCGATCCGGAGTTCCCCGGCAGTCACCCGGTCCTTCCCGTCCATCTGGGCTTCCAAATATTTCCGGACACCCTCGGGAGACATCCGGCGGCGCCGGAGATAGGTCATCCGCGCCTCCCGGAGTTTCTTGGCTTCCTCGCTGACCTCGGCCTTTTCCGGGATGTCCACGGGAGCCGGCACCCGCCGTTTTTTGCGTTTGTGCAAGCTCTTGAGGCTCAAAAGCTTGACCTGGACACACCGGGTCGCCGGGGTTTCTTCCGTCTCCATCGCCGCCAGCCGGCGAATCAGATCGAGGCTGCGCGTGGTGATCTCGGGGACCGAACAGTCAAGATACCGAACCATCTCGGCCACCCGAGATTCCAGGCGGCTCCGGTAGCTGTCGATCGCCGCCAGCCGTCGGTCGACCGATTCGAATATTCGCTGGACCACCCGGATATCGTGCTGGACCACATCGGCGGCCTTGGCCGACGAAAGGTTTTTATCTTCGGCATACACCTTCGCCAACGCCTCCCGACAGGCGGGGGAGTGTTCGATCATCACCAGATTGCGAATCACGTTCGCTCGATGCCGGAAGGGGTTATCCTCGGATTGCAGGGTCTTGTAGTCGGAGATCAGCAGGTTTTCGACAAAATCATCGAAAAAGGAGGTCAGGGCAACCCGGGGATCGCGGTGCCGGGCGATGGTTTCCTGAAAACCCCGCATCCCGGCCAACATGTTCCGCAGGTGCCGGGTAAAATCCCGGGCGGCCCGGACCACTTCGATAAAAGCGCGGGCATGATCGTTCGGCGCATTGGCGATCGCCTCAAGTTGCAAATTGATCGACGCCACGGCGCCGCCGTAGTTCTTCCGCTCGCCCAGGGTGATTACCATCAGGGCATCCAGCAGGGTGCTGGCGTCCGGCGGCATCTGGACATTGATGTTATATCCGTCCGGCTCCTCTTCGAGCCAGCCGGTGTCCCGCAACCGCCGATAGACGTAGTTCGCCGCCCGCTGCGGGCTGTCGGCGTCCCCTTCCTCGCTATCCTCATCCGCCCGGAGAACCCGGCCTTTCCGGGCCAGCAGTTCTTCGATCTCCCCGATCACCAGCTTGCGCCGGGGAGACAGGCCTTCGTTGGACAGCTCCTCATCCGAGAAGAAGACGTGGAGCATCCGCAGGACGTCCTCGAACACCCGGGCGTTCGGGCCGGCCAGGGGCTTGAAAATGTCGTCGGGAAGATGTTCAAACAGCATGGGCGTTTATCCTTGAAACTGTACCGTACACCTTCTGAGCGATGGTGGTACCAAGGGCATACCAGGTTCGATCCGCCGAATGGATGTCGAACCAATAACATTCCCCCGCTAGGAGGTTCTCACCCGTCAACAGAGAGGGGAATGAGCGAAACCCGACCATCAGATTGCGTTTGGTGAGCGTTTCCAGAAGTTCAATCGCGGTCCCGGTACAATTCACACAATACGAAAAGGCCGGACAATTCGTAATGACCTCGGCAGGCAGGCTGGCAAGCCGATCGAGAACCGGAACCTTGGCGGCACCGGACCCTTCGGAAATCCCGATCACCGACGTCACCTGCCCGTTCTCGCAACAGACGATTTCGGCGGCATATTTCCCGGCGTGTCGCCGGCGATATTCGTCTTCAGCGGCTTGCACGGTGTGGACGTAATCACTCCATATATCCAAAAAATAGATGCGTGCTTCGCGTCGTCCCCACCGGTACATGGTGACGATATAGATTTTGTTCGGCATAGCGATTTGTCCCTTCTAATTTTGCAGACCGGGAGACATAGGGAGACCTTTAGCAAAGGTGCCGGTGACGCTTCCGGTGACGGCGTTTTGGTTCGTCCGTTCAAGCGATAAAGACCCGCGTCCCTCGCGCCTGAAACCAACTCGCGAAGATGCGAATGAAGGGAGTTTCCACGGCAACATTCTCCCCGGCTAATCGACCTTTTCAGACAGGGGAATTCCCAGGGACCGTGCCATTTTTTCGAGCGTTTCCAGTGCCCCTTTGAAGTTGTAGATGAGCAGATTTTCCTCGAAAGCCACCGTCATGTCCGGGCAGAGGCGGTTCAGAATCTCCCGGATCGACGTGAAAAGGGTTTCGGCATCGGTATCGTTCTGGCGCAGATAGTCAGCCAGGGTCTCTATATCCCGGGTCAGTGCCGGGAAATCAATCTCGCCGTGGGCATGAGCGGCGTTTTGCGGAACTTCCTCGGGCAAGGTGGCCAAGGTCTCCAGAACCGGCGCCAGATTTTTTTCCAGCTCACGCAGCGGCGTTTCGATCCCCTCTCCCCCGGCGATCACGGCCAGTTCCAGTTCGCGGGCCGCTTCGCTCACCCCCTTGGCTCCAATATTCCCCGCCACCCCCTTTAAGGTATGGATCAGACGTTGTGCCGTCATGCGTTCCCCGGCATTCAGCGTTTCCCGGATTTTTTCCGCGATCGTGCGATTGTCCCGGTAAAAGTCGTGGAGCAGGGTCCGGTACAGACGCCGTTTGCCAGCTACGCAGCGCAGCCCGGCGGCGGTATCGATATGAACCGAGTCCGGAAGGACGACGGCATCGTCGCTCAGCGTCGCCATGGGTAAGGCTCCCCGCCAGCGATTTCCCAGCCAGGCCGTTAACACCCTGTAGAATTGTTCGGGGTCAATGGGTTTACTGACATGGTCGTTCATTCCGGCGGCCAGGCTCTTTTCCCTGTCGCCGGCCATGGCATGGGCGGTCATGGCGATAATCGGCAGATTGCGCAGAGCGTGGTTGAGGGCGGACCGGTCGCGGATCTGACGGGTGCACTCCAGCCCATCCATCTCCGGCATCTGGATGTCCATGAGAACCAGGTCGAAACTTTCCTGGTCGAGTCGTTCCAGGGCCTAGACGCCGTTATCCGCTACTTCCACTTCCACTCCCGCCGTCGTCAGCAGTTCCCGAGCCACCTGCTGGTTGATGGCGTTGTCCTCGACGACCAGCACCCGGGCGCCGCCCAGGGGAAAACGTCGGGTTTGGGGCGCGGCCGATTCCCGTGGCGAGACCCGGGCGAAGGCATTCATGATGACGTCGAAGAGGGCGGAACGGTTGACCGGTTTAAAGACCAGCCAGTTGATGCCAGCGTGCAAGGCGCGGGCGCGAATATCGTCCCCCTCGCTTGTCGAGGCGAGCAGAACGATCCGCTGTTCCCCGGAAGCTTCCTTGATGTGTCGGGCCAGCTCCAAGCCGTCCATTTCCGGCAGGCTTTCGTCGATCAGGATCAGTTTCGGCGCCGGACTTTCGGCGAAACGGTCCAAGGCCTCGTCGGCCGATGCCGCTTCGTTCACCTCGAAGGTCAGGGATTCGAGAATGAGGCGCAGGGCGTGACGACTGGAGGCGTTGTCGTCGACGAGCAGAATCCGCAATCCTCGCAGATCGGGATCGGGGGAGGTTTTCGGTTCAGCGGCCACCACTCCGAAACTCGCGGTGAAATAGAAGCGGCTGCCTTTGCCCTCTTCGCTTTCGGCGGCGATTTCCCCGCCCATCATCTCCACCAGGCGGCGACTGATGGCCAAGCCCAGACCGGTGCCGCCGAAACGGCGGGTGGTGGTGTTGTCGGCCTGGCTGAAGGGGCGGAAGAGACGGGAAATCTGATCGGCACTCAACCCGATGCCCGTATCCTGTACGGTAAAGCAAAGCACCATATTATCCGCTTCGGCGGAGAGTCGGTCCACGGTCAGCACCACTTCTCCCGACGGAGTGAACTTGACGGCGTTGTCCACCAGGTTGAGCAACACCTGTTCAAGGCGCAACGGGTCGCCGAGAAGATATCGAGGAATTTCTGGAGCGGCGGTAAAGACCAGTTCCAGGCCCTTGCGCTGGGCCTTGGCCGCGGTCAGATCGGCGAGATGTTTGAGAACGTCGTCGAGGGCAAAGGCAACTTGTTCCATGTCGAGCCGACCTGCCTCGATCTTGGAAAAATCGAGAATATCGTCGATTACCCGCATCAGCATCCGTCCTGAGATTTCGATTTTTTCGAGATAATCCCGCTGCCGGATGTCGAGGGGGGTCTGCAGGGTGAGATGGGTCATGCCGAGAATGGCGTTCATCGGCGTGCGGATTTCGTGGCTCATGTTCGCCAGAAATTCCGATTTCGCCTCATTGGCCGCCTCGGCCCGGCGCTCAGCGGCCAGGCGTTCTTCGATCTCGGCGCTGAGGCGAGCGTTCCAGCGTTGCAGGTAGCGGTTGCGCAACAGAAAAAGGGCGATCAGCAGGGTCGTCAGCAGCACGGCGTAGGTTCCCCAGCGGCGGACCTCGGCGGGGCTGATGCCGTAATCGTAGCGCACCGAAAGCCATTTTTGCCGAATCGCATTGTGTTCTTCGGCCGTGATGCTTGCCAAACCCTTATTGAGAATAGTCACGAGTTCCGGCCAGTCCGACCGCACTCCCAGACGCAGATCGTCGCTCCATTGGGAGGCCGGGGCGGCGATTTTGAGGTTGGTCAGGTGGTTGTTTCGGATCAGGTGAGTGGCGACGGCGAGATTGTCGATATAGGCATCGGCCTGGCCCAAGGAAATCATGCGCAAGCCATCGAGCGGGGCGCTGACGGTCCTGACCCTCATTTCGGGGGTCTTTTCGCGTAGATACTGATGAATGGCATAGCTCTCGACGACCACGATCTCCTTATCCCGCAGATCCGCGACCTCGGTGATCAACGGAGCTTCGTCGCGCATGATGACGACCATGGGGAAGGAAAGATAGGGTTGGGTGAAAAGGAGCGCTTCGCGGCGCCGAGGCGTTTCGGCCAGGCAGGAGAGGACATCGAGGGAGCGTTCGCGGGCGCCCGCTTCGACCTGAGCCCAGGTCAGGCCGTAAACGGCATTCATCGAGAGGCCGAGGCGCTCGTTGAGAAGGGCGATGTAGTCCGCCGCTATTCCCCGGTATTCCCCTTGGTCGTCAAAATATTCGAAGGGGAGCCAGGTTGGATCGACCCCCAGACGCAGGTTGCGATGTTCGGCGATCCAGGCCTGTTCGGCGGCGGTCAGACGGATTTCGGGGATGGCTTTGGGGGCGGAAGCGCCATCCTTCGGGGCAATCCAGCCGGTTTCGATCCTCGACAGTTCCCACTCTTCGATCCTGTCGAATCCGGCGTCGACAACTTCCAGCAGCGGCGATCCCTTGACGACTCCGGCGTGCCGGGAATGCGGGTCCATCACCCCGCCCAGGTGCCGAAAGCTGCCCCGTTCCCCCATCCGGTCGAGAAGGGCCATAACGATCGGTGTTTCGTCGAGGAAAAGATCGATCTCCCCTTTGGACACGGCCGCGATCAGGGCTTCGCTATCGGTGTATTCGAATACCTGAAGCGCGGGAAAATGGGTGCGCAGGTGGGATCCGTAGACCGTTCCGGAAATGACCCCGGCCTTGAAGCCCTTGAGATCCTCGCTCCCCTTGAGTCGTCCTAGCCGTTCAGGGTAGAAGATTTCCGCGGTAACCTTGTAAAAAGGCTGGGAAAAATCAATCCAGCGCCCGCGCTCGGACGAGGTGAACAAGCCGCCGTGGATGTCGATCTCTCCCTGTTTCAACGCCTCGAAAAGCTGGGGCCAGGAAGCGAGGCGAAAATCGATGTCGCGGCCGCTCTTTTCCGCCCAGAGCTTCCAGATGTCGACGAACATCCCCGCCGGTTCACCCCGGAAGTTCCGCCCGGAAAAGGGGAGGGCGTCATCCGGCAGGCCGACGATCAGCCAGTCGTCCCCGGTTTCGCCCGGCTCGCTCATCCAGCGCCGAACCACGGCGGCCCGCTCCTGCGGGGTGATGCGCCGCAACCCCTCGTTCACCTGTTGCAGCAGCTCGGTCTTGCCTTGACCCACAGCGGCGCGGAAGTGATTGCTGTACAGGGGAGATGCGGGGTGATGTTCGAACTGGGAGAGCAGCCCGAGGCGACGCAGATGGTGCAGGGCGATGGGCGTATCCTTGATGAAGACGCGGATTTCTCCCCGCGCCGCCGCGTCGAAGAGAGCCTGGTTATCAGAATAGATCGCCAAGGTCACCTCGGGCAGATGCTTGCGCAGGTAGCCGACGGCGAGATCGCCGGCGATGACGCCGACGCGGAAGCCGCTCAGATCCTCAAGAGAAGCGACCTGGGAAACGCTGTGATGGTGAAAGATGTGGGTTTCACTTTCATAGAGCTGATCGGCATAATCAAGGTAGGCGTCCCGCTCTTCACTGTAAAAGACCCCGGCGTGAATATCCGCCTTCCCCTCACGCATCAGGCGCAGGCTGTCATCCCAGCTGGTGATACGGAAATCCACCTTGATGCCGGTTTTTCCTGACCACAGTCGCCAGAAATCGACGAACATGCCGGCGGGTTCTCCCCGTTCGTCCCGAAAGTAGAACGGGGCCGATTCGGCGGTGCAGGCGATGACCAGCGGCTTCGGCACGCCGGCGGCGAAGGCAGACACCCCCTGGATCAGCAGGCAAAAGAGCAGGATACCCCAAAGCCGAATCATCCGCCGTTCTCCGTTCCGGCATCCGGATGCCTGAGGCAGTCCCTGATCTTGGCTTGCAGTTTCTCGGGATCGATCGGTTTCGCGATAAAGTCGGCCGCGCCCGCTTCCAGGCTCTGCGGGCGTTCTTCCTCCGCCGTCAGGCCGGTAATGAAGATCACCGGAATCTGCCGGGTCGCGGGGAACGCCTTGAGCCGGCGGCAGACCTCGTAACCGTCCATTTCGGGCATGACCACGTCCAGCAGGATGAGGTCATGCGGCCGCTCGGCGGCAAGGGCCAGCGCCTCGCGGCCGGAAACGGCGACGCTGATCCGGTATGTGCCACGCAGAAGGCCGCTGAGATGGCGCAGGTTCTGTGGGGCGTCGTCAACGATGAGAATCCTCGGCCGTTCCCCCGGCTCAGAAAACATCACCCGTTTCCGTCGGCGGGGGATTCAGGATCAACCGCTCAATCTTGTCCAAAAGCGTCTGGGCGCGGAAGGGCTTGGCGAGATAATCGTTCATTCCGGCGTCAAGATAAAACTGCCGGTCCCCCACTTGGCCGTGGGCGGTCAGGGCGATGATCGCAACGGCGGGATTCCATTGCTCCCCGGTTGCGGCGCGAATCCGTCGGGTGGCTTCCAGACCGTCCATCTCCGGCATCTGGATATCTATGAGGATCAGATCGAAAGGTTCTTTTTCGAGAATATCCAGAGCCTTGCGGCCATTTTCGGCGACGCGCACGAAACATTTCTGGGATTCCAGAAGAATCTGGAAGAAGCGCCGGTTGGCTTCGTTATCCTCGACGACAAGCACCCGCAAGTCTCTCCAGTTCTTGGCGGGAAGGACAGTGGCGACAGCTCTATCCCGTTCTCTTTCCAGGGGCACGGTGAAGGTGAAACGGCTGCCCCCGGCGGGGACCGACTCCGCCCGGATGCTTCCGCCCATCATCTCCACCAGGCGGCGGGTCATGGCCAACCCGATACCGGTTCCGGCATAACGCCGCGAAAGACTGCTGTCAATCTGGTAAAAGGGTTCAAAAATCTTCTCTCTCTCTTCATCGGGAATCCCGATGCCGGTATCCGTCAGCGAAAAGCGCAGCAGCACCGGTGAGCCGGGCGCCCCGTTGTCGTCGCGCAGGCATTTCAGGTCGATGGCGCCGGCGGGGGTAAATTTCAGGGCGTTGTCGAGGAGATGCGCCAGAATCTGTTTCAGTCGTTCGGCATCCCCGAGAAGCGTCGCCGGGATGCGCGGGTCGATCTTCCAGAAGAAGGAAAGCCCGCGCTTTTCAGCCTTGGCCAGAAACTCCAGACAGAGGGGGAGAAAGATCTTGTGCGGTTCGAACGGAGCCTTTTCCATGGCGATTTTGCCCGTTTCGAAACCGGAGAAATCGAGCAGATCGTTCAACAGCCGCATCAGCTGGGTCGCCGACTCGGAGATGGTTCCCAGGTATTCCCGCTGCCGGGGAGTCGGTTCGCTTTCCAGCAACAGATCGGTCATGCCGAGGATGCTGCTCATCGGCGTCCGAATTTCATGGCTGATATTGGTGATGAACTCCCCTTGGGCGCGGTTTGCCTCCTCGGCCCGGGCGCGGGCCTCGTCCAGTTCCCGGGTCCGTTCGCGAACCAGTTCTTCGAGATGATCCTGATGCCGTTTGAGGCGCAGATGCGTCCGTACCCGGGCCTGGACGACGGCGGGGGCAATCGGCTTGGTGATATAGTCGACAGCGCCCAATTCCAGCCCCTTGGCTTCGTCCTCCGTGTCGTTCAGCACGGTGACGAAGAGAATGGGGATGTCGCACGTTTCGGGAGATTGTTTCAAGCGGCGACAGACCTCGTAACCGTCCATGTCGGGCATCTTGATATCGAGCAGAATCAGGTCGGGATGCTGCGCGGCGGCGACGTCCAGGGCGTCCCTACCGCTGGTGGTGACACTGATCTGGTAGTCGTCGTGCAAGGCATCATTGAGGATTTTCAGAATCGAAGGGCTATCGTCGACAATGAGAATGCGTTGATCCATACGGAAACCTTTTGGGTGTAAAACGACGATTGCGACCAGGACGGAGGTATCTATAAGAAAAGATTAAAGCATCGGGCAAGAAATAGGCAATGTAAAAAAATACGGTAGCAGGCGGCCGGTGCCGCGGAAAAGGGCGGGGATGATGCGGGGAAGGGGAAACTGCCTAGACCCAGGCCCGTGGTGCCGTTCCCGGGCCTGGTCGAAGCTCAGAAATATTCCTGAAGTCCTTGGGCGATCTCTTCGTAGCGGCGGATGTTGGCGAAGAGTTCGTCTTGCGGCAGGGGGCTTCCGCCGGCAAGAACCGCCGTGAATGCGGCGGCGACCTCCCCCGGCACTTCGATATCACGGCAGACCTGACGTTTTTCGATGACCAGCTTCTGGGTGGGGGTCAACTTGACCTCGACGAAAGGATGACGATAGGAGACCGCCGACATCTGCGCCGCTTCACCGTAGCCAACCAGCAGGCGAAACGCCCCCCAGGCGATCAGTGGCAGCAGGTTGGCGCTGAAACTCAGGCGATCCCTGGTGCTGCCAAAGGTCCAGTGTTCGGCGGCGGTGCCCGCCTGCCGAAAGCGTTCGACCTGAGCGGCGATCTCCCCGGCATCGCCCATCAGGGTTAGGGTGCGCAGATAGCCGTTCTCCGTCAGATCCTCGAAGCCCTTCTTGATGAAAAGGGCGTTGCGGCGACGCGCGGCGGCTTTCTGGAAGCGGTTTTTGTAGACAAAGGAGCAATAGTTGACCGACAGATCAATGCCCTGCTCCAAACCATGGCGGAGCAGGCGCAGGGCGGTCAGTTCCGATTCGAGCACCGTCACCTTTTCGCCGTGCAGATAGGTATAGTCGTGCTGGATGAGCTTATTAAAGTTGTAAGGGGTCAGCCGCAGCTGATGCAGGTTGAGATGGCTGACGCCGACCCCCCGCATTTCCACCAGCTTTCCCTTCATCAGGGAAAGCTCCTCAGGGATGGCGGGAACCTCCACCGTCACGTTAGGGATGAATTCCGCCGCCAGGGCCGCTTTTTTCAGCGAATAGTCGGTGGCGCCAATATCGAAACGAATCTCATCGAGACCGACCTCGCGCAACCGTTTCAGCATCTCCCCGTCGAGCAGGGTGCCGTTGGTGTAAAGCCAGATATACAGCCCCGCACCGAAATGGGCACGAGCGGCGGCGATAAAGGATAGGGTGCGGCCGGGGGTCAGCAAGGGTTCGCCGCCGCTGATGCTCATCCCGCGAAAGCCGAAACACTCCAGATAGGCCACGTAATCGCTGGGCCGGCGAAAGCTGACGGTGTTGGTGGTCGGTAGGCCGATTTCGTCTTGGGCGGTCGGGCAGTAGAAACAGTCGCGGTTGCACTTTCCGCTGATAAAAAGGCATGACCAGGTTCCGGCGCCGCACTCGATACAGCCGGGAGAAAGACGGCGGCAGTCGAGCTTGGTCCCCCCGTAACCGCACACCGCGCCGAGTTCCTTCAGTTCGGTCAGCAGGTGCTCGCGCTCGGCGGTGGCGGCGGCGAGTCGGTCCGGGTCGGCGAAGCGCAGCAGGTCATAGCCCTCGCCGTATTCCGCGCGATTTTCTTCGATAAGCTGTCCTTTGCGTTCCTGTGAAAGCCCCATGGAAAAACCCCGAAAGAAAAAGCTGCGGACCAAAAAACCGCCTGCCGGTAGAGCCGGGCAGACGGTTGAAAATCTGATAAACATTAGCATGCTTTCGGTGCGATGGAATAGGAGGAATTCGTTGGAAATGATGTTTTTTATCGTTTCATAAAAGAAATTCCGGAGTCTGTTCAAAACGATCGGTAAACGGATCGTTCCTGTGAAAGAGAACGGACAGGTCGCCGGCCATGCGATGTCTTAAAAAAAATCCGAAGAGACGGCAAAAACTCTTGCCCGTTTGATATTTTGTGTTTATAAATCGAAAAAATAATATATATGGAGGTTCTGCTATGATGATTCGGGTTGTCTATCACGATGGCCGCTATGACATGGTCAAGCGCTGGGCTTTCGAAACCCTGCTGGCGCAGCGGAAAATCCAGGGGTTTCGTCGTGCCGACGGGTGGGTGCGGATTGATCGGGATCCCCTGCGCGGCTTCTCTCGGGGGCATGACTACCAGGGGGAAGAACGTCGTGTGCCGGTGGAATTTCCGGCCTCCATGAGCCGGTGATCATTTCATAAAAAAAGAGAGTTTTCCGCGCCGGAGAGATTTGATCATTCCCCTCCCAGCCTTTGAGAACCCCTCTTTTTCTTTCCTTCAACCGATAATAATCTCGACAAGTTAGGGAGTTACCTCGCTTTCTGGTTGTTTTTGGGGTTGTCAGCGACCTCCGGGCTCTGCTATAAAGTCGCAGTCTCGACTGAAGAGAGGTTCAAAAATAACCGAAAAGAGAGATCGTAGCTGATGACCGACATCCTGTTGCCAGGGTCTCCGAACAACAGTATTTCGCGCCGCATCCTGCTAAAATCCGGATTGATTCTGCTGGCCGGCGCGGCCCTACCCACCGAATCCCTGGCCCGACTGGCCAAAAAATCCCTTCCCGAACGTTCCATTTCCTTCTACAACACGCATACCGGCGAACAGCTCAAGCGCGTGGCCTATTGGGCCGATGGCCGTTATGTTCCCGAAAGTTTGCGGCGAATCAACCACATCTTGCGCGACCACCGTACCGGTGAGGTGCGTAAGATCGATGTCGAACTGCTCGATATGCTCTTTACCATACAGAGCCGTTTGCAGGTTCGGGAACCGTTGCATATCATCTCCGGATACCGCTCCCAGAAGAGCAATGCCCAGTTGCGAAAGAAGTCGAAAGGGGTGGCCAAGAAGAGTTTCCACACCAAGGGTCAGGCTATCGATTTACGTATCCCGGGACGGGATCTGCGCGACGTGCGCAAGGTCGCCCTGGCGATGAAGCAGGGTGGGGTCGGTTTCTACCCCGGCTCGGAGTTCGTCCACATCGATACCGGTCCGTTCCGTTCCTGGTGATTTTCTTTCCATCGTAGAAACAGAACCGCCCGCGTCAGTATTCGACGCGGGCGGTTCTGTTTCATGGCCGAGGATTATCCGGCCGCCGTCGTGCCGAGGTCGAAACGGGCGGTTGGCGTTCGGAAATTTCAGCGGATGTAGGCTTCGGTTACATAGCGACGCATCATGACGTGAGTGTTGAAATAGTAGGCATTCTTGCCGATGGCGTTTTTCATGACCCGAATCCAGCCCGGGCGGTCCTGATAATAGAGGGGCATGATGACCTTTTCAAGTTTGTTGTAGAGGTTTTCCATGTCGTCGGCGCTGTGATTCTCGGTAACCGAGGTTTCCGTCGCCGGCGGGCCGATGGACCAGCCGGTGACCCCTTCGATGTGCCCTTCGATCCACCAGCCGTCGAGGACGCTGAAATTGGGAACGCCGTTGAGCGCCGCCTTCATACCGCTGGTTCCCGAAGCTTCGAGGGGGCGGATCGGGGTATTGAGCCAGAGATCGACCCCGGGGATGAGCTGGAAGGCGACTTCCATGTTGTAATTGGGCAGATAGACGACCTCGATCTTGCCGCGCAACTGCTCGCCGTCGTGGATGATGTGCTCGATCATGCGCTTGCCTGGTTCGTCTTGGGGATGGGCCTTGCCGCCGAAAATCAGCTGGAGCTTGCCGCCGCCGATACGTACCAGCCGCTCCAGATCGCTGAAAATCAGATCGCCCCGCTTGTAGGTGGCCGCGCGCCGGGCAAAGCCGATGGTCAGCAGATCGGGGTTGAGACGGCGCCCGGTCGTCTCTTCAATATACTGGAAGAGAAAGGCTTTGGCACCGCAGTGAGCGTCCCAGACCTCCTCGTCGGGGATGTTGTCGACTCGCACCAGCAGTTCCGGCTCATGCGCCCAGCTGGGGATGTACTTGTTGAAGAGGCTGACGAAGAAGGGCGACGCCCAAGTAAAGGCGTGAATGCCGTTGTTGATGGCGTGGATCTCGAAACCGGGAAAGAGGTTCTGGGAAATCTGCCCGTGTTTTTTCGCTACGCCGTTGACGTAGCTGCTCAGATTGAGGGCGAGCATGGTCATGTTGAGCTCGTTCGCTCCAGCCAGCTCCTTCAGCAGCCCCATGGGCACCGGTTCCCCCAGCACCCGCCGGGCCAGATCATAGGAGAAACGGTCGTGTCCGGCCGCTACCGGCGTGTGGGTGGTAAAGACGCATTGCTCGATGACCCGATGGGTATCCCAGGCGGCGCGCTCGTCCCAGGTACTTTCCAGGGGGTGACGGGCGCGGTCAAGCAGTTCCAGGGTCAGAAAGGCGGCATGCCCTTCGTTCATGTGATATTTCTTGATGGTAAAACCGAGAGCGTCGAGGATGCGGGCGCCGCCGATGCCGAGGACGATCTCCTGTTTGAGCCGGTAGGCGAGGTCGCCGCCGTAGAGATCGTCGGTGATATGGCGGTCGGTTTCGACGTTGCCGGGGATGTCGGTGTCGAGAAAGAGTACGGGAACGACGCCACCGGTGGGGCTTGTGACCCGGTAGAGCCAGGCCTGAACCTTGACATCACGATCCTCGATGGTCACCAGGGTTTTTGCCGGCAGCAGTTCCATGACCGCGCCGGGGTTCCAGACGACCGGGTCTTCATGTTGCCGACCCGCTTCATCCAGGCTCTGGCGAAAATAGCCGTGACGGCTGACCAGGGTCACCGCCACCAGCGGCAGTTTTAAATCGGCGGCGCTTTTGATGGTGTCGCCGGCGAGCACACCGAGCCCGCCGCTATAAGTCGGAATATCGGCGGAGATTCCGATTTCCATGGAAAAATAGGCGATGCGCGGTTCCTGGGTGAAACGCTTCCACGTGTGCATGAGTCCTCCCATCCGTCTGGTCGATAACACTATAATGCTAGCAAAAATCGCCGCCGATGCCAGGTTTTCCCCAGTCTTTTCCAGCGACTTTGGTCTTGAAAAAGGGCGCCGCCTGTGGGAGAGTTCTGCGACGTGCCTCGCTCACCCCGGCCCCGGAGCTCGCGAACCGATTCATGTATCTGGATTTTTACGGCTTTCAGGAAAAACCTTTCACCCTCACGCCGAATCCCCGGTTCGTCTATCTGAGCCGGAATCACCGGGAAGTTCTCGCCCATCTGCTCTATGGCATCGAGGACGGCTGCGGCTTCATCGCTATCACCGGCGAGGTCGGCACCGGCAAGACCACGGTGCTGCGGGCCCTCCTTGAAGATCTCGATAACGACCGCCATCGCCTGGCCTTCATCTTCAATCCCAGCGTCAGCGCCCTCGATCTGCTGCGGGCGATTCAGCGTGAATTCGCCATCGAAGGTCCGGCCGCTGAAGCCGGGGATCTGCTCCATCTGCTCAACGAGTTTCTGCTGCGGCAGCGACGGGAAGGGCGTACCGTGGTTCTGGTCATCGACGAGGCCCAGCATCTCGATCCGGCGGTCCTAGAACAGATCCGCCTTCTTTCCAATCTCGAAACCCAGACCGACAAGCTTATTCAGATCGTCCTCGTCGGCCAGCCCGAACTTGGGGCACTGCTCAGGCGACGCACCATGCGTCAACTCAATCAACGCATCTGTGTGCGCTATCATCTTGGCACCATGGATCTGAAGGACACCTGCGAATATGTGCGTCATCGCCTGCGCGTTGCCGGCGGCGACGAGGAGATCTTCACTCCTGCCGCGCTCAGGAAGATCTACCGCTTTTCGGGGGGATTGCCGCGCCTCATTAACCTGGCCTGCGGCCGAGCACTGCTTTTGGGCTATGCCCGAGAACAGCGGATGATTACTGCGAAGATGGCGGACCAGGCCATCGGCGAGTTGAGCGAGCCGGGGCAGCGTGGGTGGCGGCGACTATGTTTCTGGAGATGGTAAGGCGGCTTTTTGCGGCGGGGTTTTTCAGGAAATCTTGAGCAGAGATAAAAGCGATGAGTTCGATTCTGAAAGCGTTGAAAAAACTTGAAAACGAACGGCATAAGCCGCCGGTCGGGCAGAGCCCTCTATCGCGGGAAATTTTCGAGGGAATGTCTCGGGCGGAAGTGTCCAGTCGTTCCCGTTCACCCTTGCTGCTGGTTCTTATCGCCCTGCTCCTTGCGGGGAGCGGATTGGCTGTGTGGCTGGGGCGGCAGAACCTGCCGGCAGAGCAGCGCATCGTCGAACATGTGCAAACGCCGGTGCCTATGCCCTCCGGCTCTAAAGGATCTTTACCCAGTTTCTTCTCCCCCCTTGAACCGATCAAGGATCCCGAACCGCCTGTTGTCCCGCTCTCACACGAACTTGCGGAGTCATTCCCGTCGGTTCCGCCCAAGGAGGCTTCCGCGCCAGTCCTCGAGGCTTTGCCCCCTGCCGTGGTGAAGTCCTCCGTCCCGCAGCTCCGAACCAAGGAACCGGTCGCAAAAGCCGTGACGACGGCCAAGGCTCCCGTTGTTGAACCACCGCAGGAGGCGGTTTCTTCAGTGGGAAAATCCTCGGTCAGAAACGCTCCTCTAGCAACTCTCGTTGTCAAGGCAAAGCCGGTGCGTCCGGTCGTCCGACAACTCCCGTTTCCCACTCCCGTCCGTGCCACCTCAGCCCCGGTCGCCATCGCTTCCCGCACTCCCGGCTGGGTTCTGCCCGGCGCTGAAAAAGCCCTTCCGCCGGAATTGCGGGTCAGCGAAATTCACTACAAACCTGCCGCCCAGGACCGTCTCGCGGTGGTCAACGACCTGCCGGTGCTCGAAGGGGTAGATATCGACGGCGCGCGGGTCGACCGCATTTTCAAAGATCGCATCCGTTTCGTCTGCAACGGTCGCTATCTCGAAGTCAAAGTAGCGGCGCCCCAACCCTGACTCAACCAACCCCGTTCCCAGCTTCCCTCCACCTCGTTCAGTTACAATTTCTCTGAAAACAGAAAGGGGAGCCGATTGCAGGCTCCCCTTTCTGTTTTCAGACTGAACTGCTTAAAAAAACTACTTGATGTGGCACTCGGAGCACTTGACCGGGCCGGCACCTTTTTCCTGATGGCAGCCTTTGCAGGTGGCATGGGCTTTGTCCTTGCCCATATCGAGGGCGCCGGGCTCGCTTTCGCCGT
Source organism: Trichloromonas sp. (assembly GCF_034006665.1). Lineage (GTDB taxonomy): Bacteria > Desulfobacterota > Desulfuromonadia > Desulfuromonadales > Trichloromonadaceae > Trichloromonas. The sequence continues at coordinate 37,800 of NZ_JAVESI010000004.1, read as the reverse complement.
GGCAGAGGGCACAGTCGAAGGCTTCGGAGTGAACTTTGTGATTGAAAGTGACCTTGCCGTAGGTATTTTCAATGACAATGCTGTCACCGGAAGCGGCTTCGGTAACGGCGGCGGCGGTTTCTGCGGCGGCCTGGGTGGCTTCTGCGGCTTTCTCCTCGACGGCGGTGGCGACTTCGGCAGCCTTTTCCTCGGTGGCGGCTACCGCGCCGGCAACGGCAGCGGCGCCGGCGGCGACGACTTCCTTGCCCGCTTCGGCGGCCTGCTCAACAGCAGCGGCGGGAGCCTCGGCGACTTCGGCGGCCTGCTCGGTCACCGCTTGAGCGGCTTCTTCAGTCGCGGTGGCGACTTCGGCGACTTTTTCCTCGGCCTGGGCGACAACTTCGGCAGTTTTTTCTTCCGCCTGGGCGACAACTTGGGCGGCTTTCTCGGTTACGGCTTCAGTGGCCGGTTCGGCAGCTTTTTCAGGAGCGGCTACCGCAGCCGTTTCCGGTGCCGGCGTTTGGGCCTCCTCTTTTTTACTACAGGCCACAAATGACATGGACGCAACCAATAAACCGACAAGCAGGGCAGTTCTTTTCATCTACTCTCTCCTTTTTTGTCTTGTTAGGGTTGATTTGCAATGGTAGGCATTCTACCATTAAATTTTTTTTGGACAACCGTTTCTTGTCTTGCCAGGGAGAAGCTTAGATCATGGAAATTTTATCGGACGATCAGTGTTTTGTTTGCGGACCTGCCAACTCACATGGGTTGCACGCGGATTTTATCGTGGATAAAGAAGAACATCGCGCTCATTGCACGCTACCTATCCCCAGCAGATTTCAAGGGTGGCAGGGGCTGGTTCATGGGGGAATTCTCGCGGCGCTTCTGGACGAAGCCGGTATATATGCCTGCCGCGCAACCGGCGAGCATTTTGTCACAGCAGAACTGACAGTCAAGTATAAATTACCCGTTCCGGTTGAGACCGAACTTCTTATTTCCGCCGAAGTTCTTGAACAAAAAAGAAAAATCTATTTCGTCCAGGCCCGGATCGAAGCCGGAGGCAAAGTCTTGGCCGAATCGACTTCACGAATTTTTGAGATCTCATCCAAAGGTTGAACCCCTTTTTCAGCCTAGAATAGGAGCCTGCGAGCCGGGATTCATCGTGAAGAGGATCCTTTCGAAAAAAATCCGGCATTTTTTCTTGACTGCCCCGGGCTTCTCTGTTAAAAACAGCTTCCGTTCTTGGGGTGTCGCCAAGCGGTAAGGCAACGGACTCTGACTCCGTCATCCCTAGGTTCGAATCCTAGCACCCCAGCCAAGGATATTCAGCGGTTACCGCTCGAAACAATTTATGCGCTCATCGTCTAGCCCGGCCTAGGACACCGGCCTTTCACGCCGGCGACAGGGGTTCGAATCCCCTTGGGCGTACCACCCTGGAGGTGGAGCTTGTCAAAAGCTCCACCTCTCATTTTTTTTAAGGAGGTAGCCTTGACCGTTGAGGAAGCGGAATGGGAAGCCCGGTGCCGCCGTTGCGGTCGCTGCTGTTTCGAAAAGATCGAATACGAGGGGGTGATCTACTACACGGATATTCCCTGTGAGAAACTCGATCTGCAGACCCGCCTTTGTACCGTTTACCCCGACCGTATCCATGCCCGCCCCGGCTGTACTCCCCTGACCCCCGAAATCGTCCAACTTGGAGTCCTCCCAGCCGACTGCCCCTATGTGGAAGGCGTGAAGGACTATATTGCCCCCAAACTCTTCGGCGAAGCCGAATTGCCCGATCTGGATGGGGAATAGGCACAGATGGAAAAGGCCGGATCGACAAAGATCCGGCCTTTTCCTTTTTTATCCTACCTCGTTGTATTCCCTTTCGCGAAACTTCACTCCCAATTCCTTGGCGATGGCACGGCAGGCGGCGACGTCGATCCCCGGCAGCGTCACCACCGTGGCGATGACCTCGGGGATGTGTGCCGACGCCCGCCGCAAGAACTCTTTGACCCCTGGGTAGGCCCGTTCCCCGAAGGGGGAACGGCAGATCCGCAGATAGGTTTCGCTGTCGGCGGCGTTGAGGGAGACGGAGATCGTGTCGACCAGTCCGGCGAGTTCCGGCAGGATGTCGCGCCCATACACGAGATTGGCCTGACCGTCGCTGTTGACACGGACCTTCACTCCTTGCTGGTGCAGCCAGGCGGCGACTTCCTTGACCAGATCAAGACGCAGCAGGGGCTCGCCGTAACCGCAGAATACCACCTCCGAATATCGGGTTGGATCGCCGATCGCTCGGATGACCTCGGTGAAGTCGGGTTCGTGATCGAGCTTCAGGGCATGTCCCTTGACCACGAATTCCTTGAATTTAGCGCAGAAGGTACAGGCATTGGAACAGCGGTTGGTCAGGTTGAGATAGAGAGAATCGCGGATACGGTAGGCGATCTTGCCGCTCTGGTCGATATCGCCGATGCCGAAGAGCTTGCAGGCGTTGCGACTGGTGATGCGGGCGACATCTTCAAGGCTTAAGCCTTTGATTTCGGCGATCATCGCTGCCGTGTGACGGATGTAGGCCGGTTCATTGCGTTTGCCGCGAAAGGCCTGCGGGGCGAGATAGGGGCAGTCGGTTTCCACCAGCAGATGATCGATGGGGATGGCGCGCACCACCTCGCGAGCCGCATCATTTTTCGGATAGGTGATGGTTCCGGGAAAGGAAAGATAGAAGCCGAGATCGAGACAGGCGCGGGCCATGGTCGTATCGCCGCTGAAACAATGCAGTACGCCGCCCACCTCGGCGGCCCCTTCCTCGCGCAGGATCGCCAGAACTTCGTCGTGGGCATCCCGGTCGTGAACGATGATCGGCTTTTTCACGTGCCGGGCCAAGGCGATCTGGCGGCGGAAGGCAAGGCGCTGCGTATCCCGGGGGGCGCGGTCGCGATAGAAGTCGAGACCGATTTCGCCGACGGCGACAACCTTTTCCGATTGTTGCAACAGCTTCGCCAGGAAGGCGAGTCCCGCGTCATCCGCTTGGGGGGCGTCGTGGGGATGAATGCCTACGGCGGCAAAGACCTGGGCATGGGCCGCGGATAAACGGACGTTGGCCGCGGAGCTCTCCAGGTCGCAGCCGACGCTGAGAATTCGGGAAATGCCCTGCTCTAAGGCGCGCGCTATGACTGCATCCCGGTCCTCGTCGAACTGGGCGTGATCAAGATGGGCGTGGGTGTCGATCAGCAGGGGCAGGGGCTCTGGCATGGTTCTTCTCCAAAAAAGGAATGGGGCGCGGCGCGCCCCATTCCGGACAAGGGGATGGCTGGAACCGGGATTATTCCGTCACGATGCGCGGGAAGAGGGGAGCAGCTTTGGCGACCTGGGTTCCTGGCACCAGTTGTCCCCAGGCGTCGTTACCGTCAAGTCGCAGCTCCTGCCGGGGGATGCCCAGGGTGGCGAGGATCGAGGCACCGGTTTCGGGCATGAAAGGAGCAACCAGCAGGGCAATGATCCGGGTGCCTTCGAGTAGGTTGTACATGACCGTGGCCAGGCGCGGACGCAGGCTCTCCTCCTTGGCCAGGGCCCAGGGGGCGGTTTCGTCGATATACTTGTTGGCGGCGCCGACCAGTTCCCAGATGGCCTGCAAAGCCTTGTTGAAAGCCAGTTCGTTCATCAGTTCGTCGACGGCGGTGATGGCGGCGGGAAAGCGCCGGATGAAGGCATCGTCCACCGCGTCGTCGGTTGCCGGCGCCGGCAGGGTTCCCCCGAAATATTTGCCGAGCATGGCCGTGGAGCGGCTGACCAGATTGCCGAGGTCGTTGGCCAGGTCGGAGTTGATGCGGTTGACCAGGGCGGCGTGGGAAAAGTCGCCGTCGAGGCCGAAGGGGACTTCCCGCAGCAGGAAGTAGCGGATGGCGTCGACACCATACTTGTCGATGAGCATGTTCGGCTCGACGACGTTGCGCAGGCTCTTGCTCATCTTCTGCCCCTCCACCGTCCACCAGCCGTGGGCGAAGACCTTCTTCGGCAGGGGCAACCCGGCGGCGAGGAGGAAGGTCGGCCAGTAGACGGTATGGAAACGGAGAATGTCCTTGCCGATGACATGGGCATCCGCCGGCCAGAACTTGGCGAAATTTCCCTCGGCGTCGTCGGGGAAGCCGAGGGCGGTGATGTAGTTGGTCAGGGCATCGAACCAGACGTAGATGACGTGACGATCGTTGCCCGGCACCGGGATTCCCCAGGAGAAGGTGGTGCGGGAGATGGAAAGATCGCGCAGTCCTTCCTTGAGAAAGCTGATGATCTCATTGCGCCGTCCCCGTGGCTGGATGAAGTCGGGATTGGCCTCAATGTGGTCAAGAAGCGCCTGCTGATATTTGCTCATGCGAAAAAAGTACGATTCTTCCTTGAGCTTTTCCGTGGGACGCCCGCAGTCGGGGCAGGCGCCGTTGATCAGCTGGGTTTCGGTCCAGAAGGTTTCGCAGGGGGTACAGTACCAGTCCTCGTATTCACCGAGAAAGATATCCCCCTTGGCCTCGATGCGCCGGAAGAGTTCGGAAACCCCCTTTTTGTGCCGTTCCTGGGTGGTACGGATGAAGTCGGTGTTGGAGATATTCAGTTTCTCCCACAGGGCCTGAAAGCGTTTGACCACCCGGTCGGCCAACTCCAGCGGCGTTTCCCCGGCGGCGATGGCGGCTTTTTCAACCTTCTGGCCATGTTCGTCGGTGCCGGTGAGAAAAAAGACCTCATAGTTGCGCGCCCGCTTGTAACGGGCAAGAACGTCGCAGGCCAGGGTCGTGTAGGCATGCCCGATATGCGGAACATCGTTCACATAGTAAATGGGCGTGGTAATGTAGAAACGTCTGTCCATGAGGCGTTCTCCTTGGCTTATTTGCGACGGGGGCGGCGCCGGCTGCGACTCCGCTTGCGACTGGTTTTCGCGGCTTCTTCGCCTTCGGCCGGCGGATCCTGGGGCTTGACTTCGGCGGGCGGGGCCGGTTTGGCGGGCTTGGGCGGCGGATTCGCCGGCGCGGCGGCGGATGGGGGGTGACTTTCGCCACGTCCCGACCGGCTGCGTCCCGAGGGGGCCGGGCGATTGCGACGCGAGGTTTCCTCACCCAGAACCGGAGTCGGACCCTTACCCTGTTCAATCTGGTCGGCGGTGACGGAGACGCTGCGGCCATCTTCGAGGCGCACGAGCACCTTCTGGCGCAGCACATCCTGATTGACGACCTCGCCCTTGATCCCGTCGAGCTGAACTTTACGGCCGCACTTGGGCAGGCTTTTCTTGAGTCCGCAGTAGGTATCGAATTCGTAGCTCAGACAGCAGAGCAATCGGCCGCACTGACCGGAAATCTTGGTCGGATTGAGGGCCAGTCCCTGCTCCTTGGCCATGCGCACCGAAACCGGCGTGAATTCGGTGAGAAAAGTACAGCAGCAGAGCTCCCGGCCGCAGATGCCGATACCGCCGATCAACTTGGCCTCGTCGCGTACGCCGATCTGGCGCATCTCGATGCGGGTGTGGAAATGATGCGCCAGATCCTTGACCAGCTCACGGAAGTCGACACGGCCATCGGCGGTAAAATAAAAGATGATTTTCGAACCGTCAAAGAGATACTCGGCTCGCACCAGTTTCATCTCCATGGTCCGCTTCTGGATGCGTTCCTGACAGAAGATGTAAGCCTCCCGCTCCCGGGCGACGTTGGCCTGGGCCATGGCCAGATCGTCGTCGCCGGCGATCCGGATCACGTTTTTGAGATCGGCGGGAAGCTGGTCTTCAGGGCGTTCTTCCGGCGGAGCCACCACCGTGGCCAATGCCCGCCCCCGGTCGGTTTCGACCACAACTCGATCACCCTTGGCCAGTTCGAGATCAAGGGGGTTGAAGAAGTAATGTTTTCCGGCATCGCGGAATTTCAGGGAAACGATTCTCGGCATGGGGTATGCGAACCTTCCGGTTGAATTTTGATCAGGCGGCCAGCCGCATCAGCAGCACTTCCACGGCCAGCTGGCGATTGACGTTGCGTTCCAGGTGACGACGGCCGGCTTCGATGGCGTCGAGCTTGGTCAGGAGTGAGGGGAGACTCTCCCGGGATGCGACTCGCCGGATTTTTTCAGCCAGGTCGATGTTGACCAGTTCATCTTCCGGTCGACCTTGCCGGTAAAGGAGCAGATCCCGGTAAAAGGCCTGAAAGATATCGAGAATCTCGAAGAGCCGGTCCTTTTCCTCGGCCAGGGTGTTCGCCAGTTCGAAGAGGGGGAGAACCCGGCTGGGCGCCAGAGCGGTCAGGGACTTGAGCAGTTCGCGACGCTTTTCCAGGTAGAGATCGCGATCCTTGCCTAGGGCCTTCTTGAAACTCCCCTCGGATAAAGCCGCCAGGATGTGCCCCTGGGTGGGATCGAGTTCCATGCGTTCCAGCAGTACCTCTTTGATCCGTGCCTGGGGCAGGCGGGTAAAAGGGAGACGCTGGCAACGGGAACGGATGGTACTCAGGATGCTTTCGGGGCGGCTGCTGAGCAAGATTAGCAGGGCGTCGCCGCTCGGTTCTTCCAGAGTCTTGAGCAGGGAGTTGGCCGCCGCCGCGTTCATCCGTTCGGCGCCGTCGATCAGGCAGACCTTGCGCGGCCCTTCCAGGGGGCGGAAGGTCAGTTCTTTCTGCAGGGCCCGCACCTGCTCAATCTTGATCGTCTGGCCATCGGCTTCGAGAATATGCAGGTCGGGGTGGTTATGATGGTCAATTTTGCGGCAGGCCGGGCAACGGCCGCAGCCTGTTCCCTCGGCACAAAAGAGGGCGCGGACGAGAGCGGTGGCCATGAGCCGCTTGCCGACCCCCTCGGGTCCTTCGAAGAGATAAGCATGGGCGAGGCGACCGTGAGCAAGAGCCCGCCGGAGAATATCCTTTTGCCGCTCGTGGCCGATAATCTGGCTGAAGGTCATGGTTTCTCGCCCCGTTTCACCAAAAAAGCGTCGAGCATCCCATCGATCCGCTCCGTCACGATTTCGATTTTCCCCGAAGCGTCGACGATACGAAAGCGCTCCTGCTCTTCGGCGAGTTTCCGGTAAGCGGCGCGCACCCGCTCGTGAAAGGCCAGGGTTTCCGCCTCAAAACGTCCTTCGTGGGCGGTTCCGTGCTGATGATTGCGGCCGATAGCGCGGCGCAGTCCTTCTTCCACCGGCAGGTCGAGAAGGAAGGTGAGATCGGGCTGAAGGCCGGCGGTAGCGATCCGGTTTAAGGGTTCGATGATGGCCATCGGCAACTCCCGTCCTCCTCCCTGGTAGGCAAGGGTGGCGTCGCTGAAACGGTCGCAGAGCACCCAGGTGCCCCGACGCAGGGCCGGAAGGATGACTTCCTCCACATGCTGGGCGCGGGCCGCCGCGTAGAGGAGGAGTTCCGCCCGGGGAACCAAGGCGGCGTTGGCCGGATTGAGGAGAATCCGGCGAATGGCGTCGGAAATGGCGCAACCGCCCGGCTCACGGGTCGCCAGTACCGGGATCCTCCGGGCGGCCAGACGCGCCGTCAGGGCCGCGATCTGGGTCGATTTGCCGCAGCCTTCGCCGCCCTCGAACGTGATAAAAAAGGCCATCGATTCCAATCTTCCCGTAAAATCGCCGTATTATAGAAAGCTGCCGGGGAAGAATCAAGGGAAACCTGTATTCACGCGGTTTTCCGGAGAATCCCGGGTTGACCTTTGCAAGCGCCCGGTGTAAAACAGCCGCATGCCGAAAACAGTTGCCAATTCAGACTCTTGGGCGCTGATTTATTCCCGCCGTTTTGATGACTTCAGTTTTGGGGAAGACCATCCCTTCAAGGTCGCGCGCTACCGACTGACCTATGAACTCATGCGCATCCTCGGCCTGCTGGAGTTGCCTGGCGTGCGCCAAGTCGAGTGCCCCTTCGCACCGGAGGAGTTGCTGAGCGGTTTTCACGCGCCCGGCTATCTGGCGACACTCAAGGAATTCAGCCGTGACAGCACCCCCCGGGCAAATTTTCGCTATGGTCTGGGAGATGTGGAAAATCCTGTTTTCCAGGGCGTTTACGAGTGGTCGCTGCTCGGTTGCGGCGGGACTCTGGAGGCCGCCCGTCAGGTCGTTGACGAGGGCTGCCGGGTCGCGTTTTCCCTGGCCGGCGGCTATCATCATGCCCACGCCGCCCGCGCTTCCGGATTCAGCTATCTCAACGACGCGGTGATCGCCATTCAGCAACTGGTGCACCGGGGACTGCGGGTTGCCTATGTGGATATAGACGCCCATCATGGCGACGGTGTGCAGGAGGCCTTTTATACCAGTAACCGGGTGCTGACCATCTCTCTGCACGAGTCCGGCGAGAACTTCTTCCCCCAGACCGGCTTCCCTCAGGAACTTGGGGAAGGGGAGGGATACGGCTATTCGGTGAATCTCCCCTTTCGCGCCCACTCCGATGACTTGATTTTCGAACAGGGCTTTCGCAGTGTGGTACTCCCGATGCTGAAGGCTTTTGCCCCCGACGTGCTGGTGACCCAGATGGGCGTCGATACCCTGCGCACCGATCCTCTCAGCCGCCTGGAAATGACCACCGGGGTCATCGAATACGCCGCCCGGGAGTTTCTCGCCACCGGCCTGCCCTGGGTCTGCATCGGCGGCGGCGGCTACGAAAAGCTCAATGTGGCCCGTGCCTGGGCACTGCTCTGGGCCACTATCGTCGGCGTCGAGGTTCCCGACCATCTTCCTGAAGACTTCGTCGCCCTGATTCGTGATCTGGGCTACGCCGACACGCGCTTGCGCGATCTGCCGCACTTGGCCCAACCCAATGATTTCGCCCGCGCCCAAGAGGCTCTGGAAAAGAATCTGCGGATACTTGAACGCAAGCTCTTTCCCCTGCACAGCATTCCCTCTGGAGGTGGGCGATGAATGCCGCTGGCGGCCATCTGCTCGATCCCGACGGCTTTCCCCTTTTCAGCCTGAAGGACATCAACCGCCTTCCTTTCGAGGTGAAGGAGGGGATCTATCGCCGCCTCGTTCCCGAGGCGGTCTTCGAGCGCTTCCCTATCGACCGGGCGACGGGAGCCGGTCCCGACGGACGGAGATCCATCACCACCATCTGTCCCGACGGCATCGGCCTGTTGCGCATCGAGGTCCGACGCGACCCCGGGGACCGCGATTGCCTCTTTTTCGTGGAGGTCGCGGATACTCCTTTCCGGCAGATCGAGCTGAGTTTCTGCCTAATCAACGACCCCGACGGACCCCGCTTCGACATCGACCGCGACGAGCAGGGGCGGGACAACTGTTTCGGCACCTTGCGCCGCAATCGCGACGAAGAGATCAAAGCCATGACCGCCGGCCTTTCTCCCAATCAGGTGCGGCGCGGACTCAAGATGTTTTCCGGTTTTTTTCGCCAATTCGAGGCCTTCGTCGCTTCCCTGGGCGTCGACATCATCGTCGCCGAACCCCTCTCCTACAGCAATGCCATTCGCTATGAACGCTACGGTTTCGACTACGTCACCGGCAAGCAACTGATGCTCTGGATCAATCAGGAATTCCACCCTGGCGGCGAGCTCTTCCGGCGCCTCGACGGCTCGACCCCCTTCCGGCAACCGGGTATGGAAAAGACTGTGCGCGGTCGCAGCTGGGCAATTCACGACGGCATTCTCCCTTGTCCCTGGGATGAGGTAAAAATCTACAAGACCGTCGGCGTGAACGCGGGAATCGACACCTTTCCGGAACGTTTGTTCTGATCGAAAATCTCTCATTCACCACTTTAAGGATTTAGGCCATGTCACCTTATTCCAAAGAACTTTCCCTCGACCCTCAACACTTCACCCTGTGGGCTCCCGAGCGGGGCATGACCGTGCCGGTGGGCCCCGAGCAGACCCCCGTCCCGCTGCCGGTGATTCCGCTGCCGATTCATCCCGAAGCCCTCAAAGAGGGCAATCCTTCCGCCAATGCCATGGGCGAAGGGGTTAACGACTATCTGCGTCAGTTTCCCGACTGCCTGCGCAACCGCCAATACGCTGAACTGTTGCGCGACGCCTATCCTCACTACCTCGCCGACCTCGGCGCACAGATCCTCCTGATCGATCACCGGGAAGTTGACAGTGAATCCATTCGGCAAAAGATTTCCTACATGAAGATTTTGGCCTTGCTCGACCCGGGGAATTCCGGTCTGCGCCTGCGCCTGGGCATCGAATATTACCAGCTTTCCCAGATGTTCAGCGAGTTTGCCGACGCTCGGTCTTCTCTGCTTAAGGCCATGGGCTATCTTCAGGAGGTCCTCAAGGCGGACCCGGAAAATCTTCAGGCGCTTAACGTGCTTGGGCGCATTGATTATCTCTTCGGCGATTATCCCTCAGCCGTCGCCCGCTGGCGGCAGGTTGTCGATAAGCTTCCCCCAGGGGAGGCCCGCGATTCCTTAAGCGAAATGGCGGCGCGCCTGCAGGGTCAAGAGCCGCCGGAAACGCCGCTGATCGACGATTACGAATATATCGGCGCGGCGATGGATTCGTACGGTCAGGGGCATTACGAGGAGGCGGTCACCACCCTCGACATCATCGAAGAACGGGGCCAGTTTACCGCCGAGATTCCCTGCTGCGAGTTCTATCATTTCCTCGGAATGTGCCGCAGTCGGATGGGCAATACCGGCGGCGCCTTCGAGGCGCTGGAAAAGGCGCTGGAGCTCAATCCCGATTATACCGAGGCCCGGGAAGCCATGGACCGGCTGCTGGAGACGGGAAAATCACACTGATCAGTCCCCGCGGCCGGTGTAACCGTCACCGGGGCCGCTTTGAGTTTCAACCCGCCCCATACTGGGATCGGCGCACTTTTTCATTGAAGTGTCTTTGAGTTTGCGAGGAAGCTTTGGGTAACATTCTGCTGTCGCGCCGCCTGCTGGTACTGCTGTGCTTCTTGCTGCTCTGGCCTTGGGGAGTGGCGGCCGAAAAGGGCGGCCGGATCGTGACTCTCTGGCCCCTGCTCGATTATCGCTCTTCCGTCGAGACCGATTATCAGGTCACCCATCTTCTCGGCCCCCTCATCAAGCTGGAGAAGAAAGGCACGGAAGCGGAATTTGCCCTGCGCCCCTTCTTTTATCGTGCCGCCGAGGGGCCGGTCGAGAGTTTTTCGGAGTTGCTCTATCCGCTGCTGACCACGTCCCGTTCGGACGCGGAAACAAACTGGCGCGGCCTGCAGTTTCTCAACTATCGCCGGGCCCCCCAGGCGGAGGAGCAAGCGAGTTCATTGACGTTGTTCCCCTTCCTCTTTTCCCGGCGGGGAGATACCGAGAAGCCGGATTATTTCGCTTTTTTCCCTTTCGGCGGCACCCTGCTGGAACGCTTTGGACGGGATGAAATTCACTTCACGCTTTTTCCCCTCCATGCCCGGACGAAAAAAGACGAAACCTCGACCGAGCATTGGCTGTGGCCTTTTTTTTCCCGCATTCACGGTCCCGACGAGTCGGGCTTCGACTTCTGGCCCCTGTGGGGGGGCAGCCGCAAGGAAGGGGTCTATCGCAAGAGCTACCTGCTCTGGCCGATCTTCTTTTCCGAAGATCTTCATCTCGACGGAGACAACCCTCGGCGGATTCGCGCCGCGTTTCCATTCTATCTTGAAGATGAGTCGCCGGAATTTACCCGGCATACCGTCCTCTGGCCCTTCTTCGGCCATGTTGTTGACCGGCGGCGGAACTACGAGCAATGGGATCTACCCATGCCCCTGGTGCGTATTACCCGGGGGAAGGATCGCCAGGGGCTGCGCCTGCTCCCCTTCTTTGCTGACGAACGCAGTGGCGACCGGCGTAAGCGCTGGTTTCTCTGGCCGCTTTATAAAATCGAAGAAAACCGCTCTGATAACTACCGTTTCCGGCGAGATCAGGTGCTCTTTTTTCTTTATTCCCAACAACAGAAAACCCTGGCTGCCGAGTCCATCCCCGATCGCCGGCGCATCGATCTCTGGCCGCTTGTCTCCTTTCGCCGCGCGAACAACGTCAATCATCTGCATCTGCTTTCCCTGCTGGAGCCGATCTTTCCTGAGCAGCCGGGCATCGAACGGAACTGGGCGCCGCTCTGGCGGCTCTATCAGCGCAAGTGGGATGATTCGGGCAACAGCGTCTCCAGCTTTCTCTGGAATCTCTACTGGCACGAACGGCGCGGCGAGGATCGGGCCATGGAACTCTTTCCCCTCTTTCGCTACACCCGCCAGAGCGACTCGGGGACAGACCTGAGCCTGCTCAAGGGTCTTTTTCGCTACCGCCACGCCGGCGACGGCAAACGCATCAACTTGTTCTATCTCCCCTGGCCCCTGGCCTGGGGGGACAGGATGGAAGCCGGGGTGGGGATATGATCGAGGCGATCGGCCGACAACTGCTGAATCTGGCCCAGACCACCGGCGAGATGGTGCGGCTCTTTGCCCAGACCGTCTATTTCTTTCGCGAGGCGCCCCGTAATCTGCCGGCAATCTTCCGGCAGACCGCCGAAGTCGGCATCGGCACCCTGCCGGTGGCTCTGGTGCTGGCCCTGTTTGTGGGCATGGTGCTGGCGTTGCAGACCGGATCGGAGTTGGCCCTCTACGGTACCCAAGAGGTCATTGGAGCGATTGTCGGTCTTTCCATGGTCAAGGAGCTGGGGCCGGTGATGACCAGTTTGCTGGTCGCCGGGCGGGTCGGCTCGGCGATGGCCGCCGAGGTGGGAGCGATGCAGGTTTACGAGGAGATCGATGCCCTGCGCACCCTGGAAATCAGCCCGGTGCGCTATCTGGCCATGCCCCGTCTGCTTGCCTGCCTGGTGGCGGTCCCTTGCCTGGTGATCTTTGCCATGCTTGTCGGCATCGCCGGAGGGGCCTTCATCAGTGACGTCAATCCCCTGATCAATGTGCCCTACAACGTCTATTACGAAAACATGATCCGGGCCATCGGTTACGAAGAGATTCTCAAGGGGTTGACTAAGGCCACGGTCTTCGGCGGGATTGTCGCTCATGTCGGCTGCTATGTCGGTTTCAAGACCAAAGGCGGGGCACGCGGCATCGGCCAGTCGACGACACGTGCCGTGGTCATGTCCTTTGTCATGATTCTGGTGGCCGATTACTTCCTCAGCCGGCTGATGATGTGAGGTGCCAAGAGATGTTCAGCGGACTGTTCGCCGACTGGTTTGTTCCCGAGCCGCACGGAGTTGCCAACTATGCCGAGCCGCGCGGGGTTGCCCTACGCATCGAGGGGCTGAGCAAAGCCTTCGACGGCCAAGTGGTGTTGCGCGACATCAGCCTCGATATCGCGGCGGGAGAGACCTTTTCCATCATCGGCCCTTCGGGCACCGGCAAGAGCGTGCTGCTCAAACATATCGTGCGCCTGATCGAGCCCGATACGGGGAGTATCCGCATCGACGGCGAGGATATTTACGACGCCGGTAAAGGCGCTTTGAGTTATCGCTACAGCATGGTCTTCCAGACCTCGGCGCTCTTCAATTCCTTGACCGTGGGGGAGAATGTCGGGCTCTGGTTGCGGGAGAAGCGGGTCTGCCCGGAGGAGCGCATCCGCGCCATCGTCGCCGAAAAACTCGCCCTGGTCGGACTGGAAGGCCATGAGGACAAATCCATATCGGAGCTTTCCGGGGGGATGAAAAAACGGGTGGCCATCGCTCGTTCCCTGGCGATGAATCCCGATCTGATTCTTTACGACGAGCCGACCGCCGAACTCGATCCGGTCACTTCCGACGAACTGGCCCAGGTGATCATGGACCTCAAGGTCAAAGTCAACCTCACCACGGTCATCGTCACCCACGACCTGAGCTTCGCTCTCTACCTTTCCGACCGCATCGCCATGATCGACGGGGGGGAGATCGTTGCGGTCGGTACGCCGGATGAAATCAAAAACAGTCAAAACCCCGTGGTGCGGAAATTTCTCTACACCACCACCAAGGGAATCAAAGGGGAATTCTGATCATGGCTATGTCGACGGAAAAACGGGTAGGAATCTTCTTTCTGCTGACCCTCTGCGTTCTCGCGGTGATGATCGAGCTGGCCGAGGACTGGCGCCCTTTCAGTAAGCAGAAGGAATATCACACCTTTTTTCGCACGGCGGTGGGTCTCAAGCTGGGTGATCCGGTGCGTATGGCCGGCGTCGAAGTCGGTAAAATCCTTAACATTTCCCTCGCCGACTCGCGGGTGCGCATCGATTTCTTCGTTACCGAAGCAACCGATCTGCGCGAGGATTCCGTCGCCGAAATCCGCCAGACCAATCTCTTGGGCGGACAGTTTCTCGGCCTGGAATTCGGCTCGCCGCAGAGTTCCGCCCTGCCCGAGGGCAGTGCCTTGCCTTCGGTGGAACGGGCCAATATCGACCAGTTGATTACCAGTTTCGACCGCAATCAGGAACGGGTTTTCGGCCAGATCGGCTCCCTGATGGAACAGAGCCGCGATTCCATCGTCAACGCCTCGAACCGGCTGGAAAGCATCTTGATGAAAATCGACGAGGGAAGCGGCAGCCTCGGCCGCATGGTCAATCACCCCGGGCTCTATGACGATTTCAGCGGCTCGTTGAGCGAACTCAAGACGCTTCTTGAAGGGTTGCGCAACGGTGAAGGCACCTTTGGGCGGCTCCTTACCGATGCGACCCTGCACGATGACGCGGTTCGGGTGGTGGCTGACTTGCGCGAAATCACCGACGGTCTGAAAAACGGGGAAGGGACACTTGGCCGCCTGCTCACCGACAAGCAGCTCTATGAACGAGCCAACGCCGCCGTCGCTGATCTCGGCGAGGTCGCGAAAAAGGCCAACAACGGCACCGGTTCCCTGGGCAAACTGGTCAATGACGAGGCCCTCTACCAGGAAGTTCTGGCGAGCGTCGAGCGCATCAACAGCATTGCCGCCAAGATCGATCGCGGCGAGGGGAGCCTGGGGCGGCTGGTTAACGAGGATAGCCTCTACCGGGATGCCGTCACCACCTTGCGCAAGGTGGAAAAAGCCATGGACGGCATGAGTGACGCGGGGCCGGTGTCCGCTCTGGGAACGGTGGTCGGTACCTTGTTCTAAACTGAGTAAAAATGCCCAGGCGCTTTGTGCCTGGGCATTTTTACTCAGTTTGGGGAATGATCTACGGCGAAAGGTTTCTTTCGGCTGTGTCAGTCGCGGCGCAGCTCGGTTATATCCCCCGAAGCGGTTGCGCGAAATGGCGGACCCGTTTTACCGGTGCGGGGTCAGGCCGATGGAAGTCCCCGGGCTTTAGCCTTTTACGCAAGGGGGGTGAGTTTTCATGTTTCTTGCATAAACAAAATTTTTTTGCTGTTCCCGTTTATTGGAGATTCCATCGTGATCGCTCGATTGCTGCTGCCGGCCTGTCTGCTCGGTATTGTCGGATGTTCCGATCTGCACCACCTGCGGAACGACAATCCGCTGCTGCCCGTTCGCGAATACGAACAGATGATCGTCGGTCGCCTCGACGCCGATTACGTCGGGGATGAAAACTGCCTCGGAAAATGTCATTCCCATCAGCCGATCCACGACGATTTCCGCCGGTCCGTGCATGGCGAACAGATTGCCAGCGATACCGGCCTGCCGCTGGTCAACTGCGAGTCCTGCCACGGGCCGGGGAGCCTGACGATCAAGAATGTCGGCTCGAACAAAAAGGACAAGTGCAAATTCGACACCCTGTTGCAACTGGATCAGCTCCCCGCCCAAGCCCAGTCCCTCATCTGCCTCAAGTGCCACTCGGCATCTTCGACTCCGGTTCTTACCTACTGGAACGCCGGCCCTCACGCTAATAACGATGTCAGTTGCTTCGACTGCCACGCCCTGCATCTCGGACCCCAGCAAAAGGTTGGCCGCAAGGAGATGGACGCCATGTGCTTCACATGCCATCCCGAGGTACGGGCGGAATTCGCCCAGTTTTCCCACCATCCGGTTCCCGAGCACAGGATGGCCTGCATCGATTGCCATGAACCCCATGGCTCGGCTCAGGATCACCTGCTGCGCGGCCTCACCCGCAAGGACACCTGCACCCGCTGCCACATGGAATATCAAGGCCCCTTCGTCTTTGAACATGCCGATCTCAACGAAAACTGCGGCAACTGTCACGTATCTCACGGCTCTCCGAATCGGCCGTTGCTGAAGAGTTCCCAGCCCTTTCTCTGTATGCAATGTCATTCCGGCCATCTTGGCGAGTACATGCCGACCCTGGAAGAGGGGAATACCGCCATGAAAGGGGCCTTTTACACCCGCTGTACCGATTGTCATTCGTCCATTCACGGCACCGATGTCCCGTCGTCCCGGGGCCGGGGCACCTTCATCGCCCGCTGATCGAGAATGCGACAGGAGTTTGTTGTGAAGATCATCAGATCAGTTTTTCTTCTGACCTGGAGCCTTCTGTTCTGCTGCCTTGCCGAGCAGCCGACTTTGGCGGCAGAAGCCGGAGGGAGCAACCTGACCTTACGCTCCTCACGGATTTCTCTGGGCTATCGCGCGGTCGATGTCCAGGATCATGCCCGCCGTGCCGCCCAATACACCCTCTTCGATTCGGGCGCGACGGTGGCGACGGAGTTCAAGTATCTCAATCCCAGCCTGCGTTTTATGATCGAAGGGGAGTACATCAACGACAGCGATTATCGGCTGGAAACCGATCTCGATTATCGCGGACTGGTGCGGCTGGATGCGTCCACGGAAAAGCTCTACCATCACCTCGACTATTTCTCCTACGATCGCCCCGATGCCGTCGGCACCACCCAGAGCGCAGCGGGCCTTGATCAGGTTGAGGTCCGCTTCAACGACCGTTCCCCCGGGGAGCAGGCCGCCCTCGAAGTCGGCATCGACAAGGTCCATCTCCGGGCCAAGCTTCCCCTTTATTCCTTACACATGAACCTCGGTTACTGGCGTTTGCAACGCTCCGGGCACAAGCAGCTCCGTTATCTGAACGAAGACTGCAGCGCCTGCCATCTGGAAACCAAGAGGCAGCAGGTCGACCGGGTCACCGAGGAAGTCACCCTGGGGCTGGATGCCCATGCCGGTTATGTCAATGTCGCTGTCGAGCAGCTCTTTCGCGAGTTTCGCGATCGTGAATCCGCTCCCTTCGATAGCTTCGGCGTCATCGGGGAAGACGGTGACGATTACCGTCTCGCCGGGAACTATCGGCACGATGCCGTTCCCGACTCCCGCCTGACCGCGACAACCCTTAAAGTCAGCACCTCCCCGGCGGGCGGCTTCAACGCCGCAGCCGGCTACACCATCGGCAAAAAGGAAAATCTCTCCCGCCTGGCCGATGTCTCACCGGTGGAGGCGGAAACGGATTTCCACAAGGCTTCAGCCGATCTCACTCTGGTTCCCCGACCCGAACTCACCCTCAATTTCCGTTACCGCATGCTTGACCAGGAAAGCAGCAGTTCCACGCAACTTTTGGTCGGAGGAGTGCCCGGGACCGATACCGTCGCCACCCGCCAGAATATGGATCTGGATCGGGCGAGTTATTTCGGCAAGCTCGCCTGGCGCCCCTTCAGCCTGGTGACGCTGATGGGAGAATTTGAACATCGCGATGTCCATCGCGACCGCACCGGAGAGTTTGCTGATTCCACCGATCCTTATTACGATCCCCTGTGGGAATTGCCCGAAGACGAAGGGGTCAACCGCTTCCGCGCCAGTCTTATCACCCGCCCCCTCGGCGACCCGCGACTGAAGTTCACCGGCTGGTATGAGTTTCAGACCTCCGATGCTCCTGCCTACGGCGCTTCCCTGGAAGAACGCCATCGTTTCTACGCCGGAGCCGCCTGGAATCCTTCGGAGCGCTTCGGCGCCACCGCCAACATCCGTCTGACCGACGGCCACAGCAGCAACTTCGAACGCTCCAACTGGAACAATTTTCTCGATCGCCGGGAAAGACAGGAAACGGTCACCGCCGGGTTCTGGACTCAGCTCACCGATACCGTCAACGCCAATCTGTATTACGGATTTCTCCGTTCCGAACTGCGCCAGGATCTGACCTACGGATTCGGCGCCGAGGACGACAACAGCCTTTGGGATACCAATATCGATTATCGGCAGCGCGTTCACACTCTGACCTTGTCCACCAACTGGCAGCTGCGCGAGTGTCTGCGCACTCTGTTTGAGGCCCGCTATATTCGTTCCCGGGCCTATTTCACGCCCGGATTCCCGCCGGAAACCCTCCCCCAAGTCGGCGATGTCGATGCCGCCGACCTGCGTTCGTTAAGCGAACTGGACATTGTGCAGATGGGTTTGGGACTGGAGCTGGAATGGACCCCGGCGGCGGGCTGGAACTGTTCGGCCCATTTTTCTCATGATGATTATGAAGACCGGAACAGCAACAATTTTGATGGAGCGGCGCAGTTGTATATGGTCAGCGTCGCCCGCTCCTGGTAGGCCACGACCCTGATCAAGGTCTTTTTTGTGCGGATAACTTACGCTTTTTCACGATTGTTCCTCTGTTGCCTGCTGCTGGCTCCGGCGCTTTTCGTTACCGACGCCGGCCCCGCCTGGGCCGAGGAGAAATCCTTTGTCGCGGTGATCATCACCGGCGATCTGGAGCGTTATCGTCTGGCCCACGAAGCCTTTCTCGACAGAGTACGGCAAGCGGGGTTGGAGCAGAAGCTGGAGGTCTATGTACAGACGCCCAATCCCGATGCCATGTCTTGGACCAACAGCATCCGCAAGGCGGTGGGGATCGATGCCGACGTCATCGTTACCTACGGTGCCCCGGCGACGCTGGTCGCCCGCAAAGAGGCGCGGGGGACGCCGATTCTCTTCGGGGATGTTTACGATCCGGCGGCGTTGGGCATTCTTTCCGGCAAGGGGGGGGAACTGGCGGGGGTCAGCGGGAAAACCCCCCTCGAAACCCTGGTCAAGGCCTTTCAGGAAATCTTTCCGGTGCAGACCATCGGCGTTCTCTTCTCCTCGGCCGATGCCGGTTCGGTTCTGCAAGTGCGTCGCCTCGACGAGATTATTTCCCGCGGGGGAGTGTCGCTGGTGCCCACGGATATCGCCGCTCCCGGAGAGATCAATGGGGCACTGGCGGCCATGAGCGGTTCCGTCGACAGTCTCTTTGTCGCCGACAGCGCCGTTCTTCACCTGAGTCTCGACGAGATCATGGCTTTTGCCACCCGGAACAATCTGCCGGTGATTTCCCAAATCCCCTGCCTCTGCGATCATGGCGCCCTGGTTTCCCTGGCGGCCGATCCCCGGGAGCAGGGGGAGATGGTGGCGTCTTTGCTTGGCCGGCTCCTTTCCGGCTCCTCTCCGGCGGCGCTGGAGATGCAGACGCCGCGTCGGGTCTCTCTGGTCATCAACCTGCAGGTCGCGCGGCGGCTCAATCTCAAGGTTCCTTTCCAGACCCTCGGCATGGCCACCCGGGTTATCCGCTAGACGCCGATGAAAAATGCCTCTTTTGCCCGGTGTCCCGGCATTTTTACCGTATACGGAATTCGCGCGCACATTCCCGTTGACAAGCTTCTCGCAATGCTGATTTAATTCCGGCTTGGCGCGGTTCGCCCCAACTCCGTGGCTTAAAATGATCGGATACCACACCCCAGGAGGACCATAATGAATCCATTGGCAGTCGAACTCAACGAGCAGCTTGCCCAACACAATCCCTATGTTCTCGAAATGCTCTCCGACCTTGGCAAGAACCTCTTCTTCCCCAAGGGAATTCTCACCCAGTCGGCCGAAGCCAAGGATAAAGCGCACAAATACAATGCCACCATCGGCATCGCCACGGAAAAAGGCGGCCCGATGTTCCTCCAGTGCATTCAGGACAAACTCTCCGCCTTCGACCCCAAGGACATCTATCCTTACGCGCCTCCGGCCGGCAAGCCCGAACTCCGGACCCTGTGGCGGGAGAAGATGCTGCGCGAGAACCCCAGCATGCAAGGGAAACACTTCAGCAATCCCATCGTCACCAACGCCCTGACCCATGGCCTCTCCATTGTCGGCGACATGTTTCTCGGCGTTGGCGATCATCTGGTTCTGCCCGACATGCTTTGGGGTAACTACAACCTGACCTTCGGCACCTGCAATGGCGCCATTGTCAAGAAGTTTCCGACCTTCACCGCCACCGGCGGCTATGACGTCGCTGCCTTCAAGGCCGTGCTGATCAATACCGCCGCCGAGAAGGGCAAGGCCGTGGTGCTGCTCAACTTCCCCAACAACCCCAGTGGCTACACCCCGACCGTCGCCGAAGGGGACGCCATCGTTGCCGCCATCAAGGAAGTCGCCGAGTCCGGCTGCAATATCGTCGTCATCACCGACGATGCCTACTTCGGCCTCTTCTACGAAAACAGCATGAAAGAGTCGCTCTTCGGCAAACTGGCCAATCTGCATCCGCGTATCCTCGCCATCAAGCTCGACGGCGCCACTAAGGAAGAATTTGTCTGGGGCTTCCGCACCGGGTTCATCACCTTCGCCGACGGCAAGAGCGGCGAGAACGCGCCGGTCATGGCCGCCCTCGAAAAGAAAACCATGGGCATCATCCGCGCCAAGATCTCCAACTGTCCGCATCCCTCCCAGACCTTCGTCATTGAGGCGCTGCGTTCGCCCAAATTCCTGGAGCAGAAGGAAGAGAAGTTCCAGGTCATGAAGGGCCGCGCGCTTAAGACCAAGGCCGTGCTCAACAGCGGCAAGTACGCCAAATCCTGGGATTACTACCCCTTCAACTCCGGCTACTTCATGTGCCTCAAGCTCAAGACCGTTGATGCCGAGAAGTTGCGCGTGCATCTTCTCGACAAGTACGGGGTCGGCACCATCTCCATCAACAAGACCGACCTGCGCATCGCCTTCTCCTGCATCGCCGAGGAGAACATCCAGGAACTCTTCGACCTCATTCATCAAGGCGTGCTCGATCTGGCCTGATTCGCTTCCGTTCCGTAAGGCCCGCTTCGGCGGGCCTTTTTTTTACATGGACATCCTTCACGCCCAACTTGTCGCCGCCCGTATCCTGCCCGATCTTGTCGACGTCCTTTCCGGGCGTCCCTGTTGGCTGGTCGGCGGAGCCCTGCGCGATGCCCTGCGCGGCGAAGTTT
The DNA here is from genome assembly GCF_034006665.1 of Trichloromonas sp. Taxonomy (GTDB): domain Bacteria; phylum Desulfobacterota; class Desulfuromonadia; order Desulfuromonadales; family Trichloromonadaceae; genus Trichloromonas. The sequence continues at coordinate 16,881 of NZ_JAVESI010000004.1, read as the reverse complement.
CCAAGGATTTCGACCTGGCGACGCCGGACATTCCCACAATCATTGCCCAAGCCTTTGCCATGCGCATCGGCGGGCACTGGTTTCTCATGGATTCCCATCGTCATCAGAGCCGCGTGATCGTCCCTCGTGAGGCGGGGGGCTGGATCTTCGATTTCGCTCCCTTGCGCGCCGCGACCTTGCACGAGGATCTGCGCCTGCGGGATTTCACCGCCAACGCCGTCGCCTGGCCGCTTTCTGCTGCCGTGACCAAGGCGGACCTCATCGATCCCCTCGGCGGCAGGAGCGACATCGAAAGCGGCCTGCTGGGCGCCTGCTCCCCCGGCGTCTTTCACGACGACCCCCTGCGGGTGCTGCGAGGGGTTCGTCTTGCCGCCACCCTCGGGATGGAGATTGAAAGCGAAACCTTCGCGCTTATGAATGAGGCCGCGCCGAAACTGGCGGCAGTCGCCGCCGAACGCATCCAAGGGGAACTGGGTTTGATTTTCGCCGCACCGAAGGTAGGGGAGAGCCTCGCCCGGCTACATGCTCTTGGTGCACCACTGCTACTTTTCGGTCCGAGCACGGCTTGGGGCTCGTGGGAGGCGGGCGCAAACCTGGTAGCGCGGATCTCCGCCGGGCTCGAACATGGGGCGGGGGAGCTGCTCGCGGAATTTTCCGAAGGGGAGGGGGAGGAGAGCTGGAGCGCCGCCGCTCTGCTCAAGCTGGCGGCACTCCTTGCTGGTTACCGGCCCTCGGTCGATGTCGGAGAACGACTACGTCTGAGTCGGCGCACGGGCAACCTTCTTCGCCGGTTGCGGGAATTGCCGCCGGAAACCCTAGACGAACTGCGGACCTTGCGAGACGGCGGCCCGCGCCGGCGCGCCCTCTGGGTCGAACAGTTGGGGATCGAGCCGGTGCTTGGGCTGACCTGGCTTCTCTGCCAGACCGATGACCCGTGCCGCTGGCTGGAAGAGGCCCGGCGGGCGCTCAAGGACTATTGCGATCATCTCCATCATGGCCGTATTCCCGACCTGATCGACGGTGCCTGGCTGCGGGAACGGCTGGGTATAGACGAGGGCCGGATGGTCGGCGACTGCCTGCGCACCTTACGCGCGGCGGAGCTTTCCGGTCGCGTCAAAACCCCGAAGGAAGCCCGTAAGTTTCTTGAATCATTGGCCGAAAAAAACATTGACAAAGAAATCGATCCCCCCTAGAATGCACCTCCATTGCGGGAATAACTCAGTGGTAGAGTGTCAGCTTCCCAAGCTGAAGGTCGCGGGTTCGAATCCCGTTTCCCGCTCCAAAATTCATAAAGGGGCCAGGCAATTCGTCTGGCCCTCTTTGTATTGGGAAACCACAAGACCACTTCTAAGTTTGGCTACCATATCGAGTTACAGGTAAGATTAGTAAAGCTTGCAACAGGATGCACCCATGACCGCCAAAGTCGAAATTTTCAAAGTCCGCTGTCCGCGCTGCGGGGCGCGGGTGAGTTGGGCCGGGAATGAGAACCGGCCCTTTTGTTCGGAAAAGTGCCGGTTGATCGATCTTGGCCGCTGGGCCGACGAGGAATATCGCATCGCCGGGCAATCGGCCGCGACGGTCGACGATGATGATTCGGAAACATATTGAAAACTGAAGGATAAAATCATGTATCGCCTGAAAATTCATACCCATTTCGCCGCCGCGCACAATCTCATCAACTATCAGGGAGATTGCGAGAACCTGCACGGTCACAACTGGAAAGTGGAAGTGACGGTGACCGCCCGGGAACTGGACAAGGCCGGACTCGGCATCGATTTCAAGATCCTCAAACGCGAGACCAAGGCCGTGCTCGATCTGCTCGATCACAAGTATCTCAACGAGATCGAGCCTTTTGTGAACAACAGCCCATCCTCGGAAAACATCGCCCGCTTTCTCTTTGAAAAGCTCTCTCCGCGGTTGAATACCGATAATGTGACGGTCTACGAAGTCAACGTCTGGGAATCAGAATATGCCTGCGCCAGTTACCTCGCCGACTGAAGCAGCACTGATCGAGGTCTTCTCCTCCATCCAGGGGGAGGGGCTGATGGTCGGCTGTCGGCAGATCTTCGTGCGTCTGGCCGGCTGCAATCTCGCTTGCGCCTATTGTGATACTCCCTTTGCGCCGACGGCCGATTGTCGGGTGGAAAAATCTCCTGGTTCGGGAACCATTCGCAAGATGGCTAATCCGGTCTCGCTGGAGTCGCTTCTCACCATCCTCCAGGATTGGCTGCGGCAAATGCCCGGTGCGCATCATTCCCTGAGTCTCACCGGCGGGGAACCGCTGCTGCACGGCGAGTTGCTCAAGGGCTGGCTACCCGAGCTGACGCGGCTGCTGCCGGTGCATCTGGAGACCAACGGCACCCTGCCCGAAGCCCTGGCACCGCTGTTGCCGCATCTGGCTTTCGTTTCCATGGATCTCAAACTGGCGTCAGTAACCGGCTTTCCGACCCCTTGGGAAATCCATCGAAACTTTCTCGAAGTCGCCCGTAAAATGCCGGGACAGGCCAAGGCGGTGGTGGGCCCCGAAACCACCGCCGGGAAGATCGAGACCGCCGCCCGACTGCTGCGCGAAACGGCACCGGAATGGCCGTTGGTCCTGCAGGCGCTGACGATCGACGGCAAGGTAGCTGTTGCCGGCCGCAATCTGCTTGCCCTGCAAGCGGCGGCGGCGCGGATTCATCCGTCCGTGCGGGTCATTCCTCAGACCCACCGGCTGCTCGGGGTTTTGTAGGAAAGGGAAAAGGATGATTATCGAAGAGCTGACCATGCCCGAGTTCATCGCCGGGCTGGAAAAGACCCGCACCGTGCTCATTCCCTTCGGTGCCACCGAGGAACACGGGCCGCATCTGCCCCTCTCGACCGATACCTTGCACGCCGTGGAGGTCGGACGCAAGTTGGCGACGCGCCGCCCCATCTTCATCGCGCCGCCGATTCCCTACGGGGTCTGCCGGTCGACCTCGTGCCATCCCGGCACCCTCTCCATTCGCACCGAAACCCTCAAGGCGCTCGCCTTTGATATCGTATCTTCCCTTTATGGTCAGGGGTTGCGCCACTTCGTGCTGCTCACCGGCCATGCCGGCGGCACCCATCTATCGGCATTGATCGACGTCGGCGAGGAGTTGCTGGTCCGTTTTGCCGACTGTCGTGTCGCGGTCTTGACCGAGTATATGTTGGCGTCACGGGAGGGGAGGGGGTTGATCGAGACGGAAGGGGATTCTCACGCCGGGGAGATCGAGACGTCGCGGATTCTGCACAGCCACCCGCAACTGGTGAAGGGGACGGCGGCGCAGGAGTTTCCGGCGTTCCCCCCCGGGATTCTGGTGCGGGACAAACACCGTTGCTGGCCCGGTGGCGTCTGGGGTGATCCGGGAAAGGCGAGCGCGGAGAAGGGGGCGCAGCTGGAGGGACTGGTGGTCGCGGCCCTCGGGCGCCTCATTGACCAGCTGGAAACGATGGAAGATTATTGAAAAACGTCGCGATTCAGGCGGCGCCGATGGCCCGGTTCAGTTCGGTCAGCAGGGCCTCGACGTCGACCGCGTGCACGCCCGCTCCATGCCCCACCTCTTCGAATGCGGCGATCTGACATTCGTTGCAGTTGAGTCCGAAACGCTTGAAGACCGCAATTGTTCCCGGATGCTGCCGCATCACTTCTTCAATCAGCATATCCTTGGTAATCATCGCTAACTCCTTTACGCCAAACGTCCGTGCTTGCGGTCAAGCGCCCGCTTGACTACCGGCGGGACGAAGGGGTCGATCGGCCCGTTGTGATTGGCCATTTCCTTGACGATGGAGGAACTGAGGTAACCGTAGGGGACCGAAGTCATCATGAACAGGGTGTCGATCTTGTCGTTGACCGAGTGGTTCATCTGGGCGATCTGGAATTCGTATTCGAAGTCGGAAACCGCTCGCAGGCCCCGCAGGATGACCCGCGCCCCCTTACGGGCGACGTAGTCGATGAGCAATCCCTGGAAGGTATCAACCTTGAGTCGAGGGTTGGGGCCGAGGGCTTCGCGGATCATATCCAGGCGTTCGTCGATGGTGAAGAGGGCGTTCTTTTCCGAATTGCGGGCGACCGCGACGATCAGGGTGTCGAAGACTTCCAGGCCGCGATGGATGATGTCGATATGGCCGTTGGTGATGGGATCGAAGGAGCCGGGATAGACGGCGATATGTTCGCGCATAGCGGTTATTCCTCGGGTTCCGGATAGCTGTAAAGATGAATGCGGGTGATACCGTAGGTGCGCTCATCGACCCGGGCCAGCGGTGCGAAGGTTTCGGCGAGAATTTCGCTTTTGCCCGTTTCCGCGCAGAGTACGCCGTTGGGAGCAAGGAAACGATTGGCGGCGAGGGTGCGCAGCAGACTCGGCAGAAGATCGCGGCCATAAGGTGGGTCGAGGAAGATCAGGTCGAAGGGCTTGTCTTTTTCCAGAAGAGACAGGGCGTTTCCGGCTTCGGCGCGCACCAGGGTGGCCCGGTTTTCCAGACCGCAGGCGCGCACATTGGCGGGGATTACCAGGCCGGCATCCCGGCCGGCATCCACCAGCCAGGCGTGAGCGGCCCCCCGGCTCAAAGCTTCGATGGCGAGGGCGCCGGTGCCGGCGAAGAGGTCGAGCACTTTCATCCCTTCCAAGGGGCCGAGGCGGCTGTAGAGCATGCTGAAGATCGCTCCACGCACCTTATCGGGGGTCGGACGAATGGCGTCACCGGCAAAAGTCGTCAGGCGTTTTCCTCTTGCCGTCCCGCTGATGATGCGCATGCGCAAATCCGTTTTCCGTGATTAACCCGTTAAAAAATCATAAGTTCCGGAAAAAGCTAGCACGATCCCCCAGCAAGGTCAAGAACTTAGCCGCCTTTTCACCTTGACGGGGGCAGGAGGGAAGGGGTTAAATAATGTTCTTTGAATCTTTCCAAATCTTTCCAAGGAGTCGGCCATGGAACGTCCCGATCTCGCCCCCTATGCCGCGCGCGGTTCCCAGAGCCGCGGGCGTCGTCATCTTGAGCCGTTCAAGGATGATCGTCCTCCCTTTGAAAGAGACCGGGATCGTATCATCCACTGTGCTGCCTTTCGCCGCCTCGAATACAAAACCCAGGTCTTCGTCAATCACGAAGGAGATTACTACCGCACGCGCCTGACCCATTCCCTGGAGGTGGCGCAGATCGGCCGGGGCATCGCCCGGCGCCTGCGTCTTAACGAAGATCTGGTCGAGGCGCTCTCCTTGGCTCATGACCTTGGCCACACCCCTTTCGGCCATACCGGCGAGCAGGTGTTGAACCGACTGATGGCGGATTCCGGCGGCTTCGAACACAACCATCAATCGCTGCGGGTGGTCGAGGTTCTTGAAGAACGCTATCCCGGGTTCACCGGCTTGAATCTCTGCTGGGAAACCCGCGAAGGGATCATCAAGCATTCCACCGATTACGACCAGGCCGCCGACGTAGCCGTTGCCGACTACGACCCCCGCCTGCGTCCCACACTGGAAGCGCAGATCATCGATCTCGCTGATGAAATCGCCTACAACAACCACGATATCGACGACGGCCTGAAGGCGGGCTATATCGGCCTGGAGGAGTTGGATGAATTGACCCTCTGGCGGGAAACCTGGGGGAAGGTGGAGAGGAAATTCCCCGGCCTTGATCGCCAACGGCATATCCACCAGACCATCAGCCATCTCATCGGCATACTGATCGATGATCTGGTGCGAACGACCGAGGACAATCTGCGCCATTACGGCATCATGACCCTGGATGAAGTTCGCCGGCAGCCTCGCCAGCTGGTTCGGCTGAGTGATGAAATTCGTCTGAAAAACAATGAATTGAAGATCTTTCTGCGCAACAAGCTCTATCGTCATTACAAAGTGGAACGGATGCGGGTCAAGGCCGAGCGCATCCTTGAATCGCTCTTCGACAACTACCGCCGCCATCCGACCCTGCTGCCTTACGAAATTCAGGACCGGTTCCCCGTGCACGGCATGGAGCGCTCCATCTGCGATTATGTCGCGGGCATGACCGATCGTTTTGCCATGGATGAATATATTCGTTTCCACGAACCCTATGAGCGGGCTTGAAACGATCCGGCCTGTTGATTGCGGATAATTAAAATTGTTCTTCCCCGTTCCGGGGCCTCCAGTAAAAATATGTCATTTCATGTGGTTATCCATTTTTTTTGTGGTGCGGAACATGGTCAGGGGAGTTCGATCTTGTGCTCTTCCGACGGGCGATAAAGCAGGAACGTTCTACCGAGAATCTGCGCCACCGCCGCGCCGCTCTCCTTCGCCAGAAGTGCCGCGACCTCTTTGCGGTCCAACACACAGCCTTCCTGAATCTTCACCTTGATCAATTCATGTACCCTTAGGGCTTCCTCCAGGGAGGCAAGCAGAGACGGGGTAATTTCTTCTTTGCCGATCATCACCACCGGATTGAGATGATGGCCCAGAGCCTTAAGAAAACGTCTCTGTTTGCTGGTCAGTTCGGTCATCGGCGAACTCCTTTCATGATGCAAGTGGTGGGGCATTATACGTGAACCCCCGGTTCGCGCAATCCTTTTGGCGGTCACTTCCTTTCGCATAATTGCGAAATTTATAAAACTGTTTTTATTTTATTGAAAAGAACCTAGGCAATTTTCATAACCATCTAAAATATAAATAAATATTTGGTTCTATTATTATGTTTGTGGCCTCCCGAAAGGGGATGTGATGGAAATTGTGTTATCTTGGTTTGCATTTCTGCAAATCCATCCCGCCCTGAAAAACTCTCATTTTTGGTTTAGACATTTGTTAACATGCTGGGATAATTACATAATAAAAAAATTAGAAATAAACTAAAACAATGGTATATGAATTGCTCCTGATATGGGACAACGCCTTATCCTCAGCGTCCATCCAGGAGGTTCCCATGCTCAATACATCCCATCTCAGCCGTGCCGGCCTGATTTTCGCCAACGAAACAAATATCACATCCTCCGGCCTCTTCGGTTTCGGTCTCTGTGCCATTCTCGTCAATCTTTTCGCCGCCGGTCATTTTCCCGTAGCTCCGGCGATCTTGGCGATGGGCGTCGGCTACGGCGGCATTTCGCAGATTGTCGTCGGCCTTATGGAATGGCAAAAACAGAATGTCTTCGGTGCGATAACGTTCGTCTCCTTCGGTCTTTTCTGGCTGTCGCTGGTGGGCCTGATAGTTCTTCCCGAAGTCGGTTATGGCACCTTGCCGCAGAGGGAGATCCTTGCGGCCTATCTTTTCTTCTGGGGAGCCTTTGCCGGGCTGTTGCTGGCAAACGCGGTCAAAATCAGCCGCGCCGTACGCTGGATGTTCCTTCTTCTGCTCGGCTACTTTGGTCTCTTCTTTTTCGGCGAAGTAAGCGCATCTCCGGTGCTCTTCCGCCTCGCCTGCTACTTTGGCCTGGCCAGCGGCGGCGCCGCTCTTTATGAAGGAGCGAATCTCCTCATCCGGCAGATTGTTGAACGCTCCTCCGGTCGCTAGGGGGTAACCTCCTGGTTTCAAGTTTTGATCTCTTGCCCATACCCAATTCAGTACAATACAAAGGAGGTTACCCATGAAAAAAACCATCAACGGAATTTCCCTGGCCTATGAGGATATCGGCACGGGTCCCGCGGTTGTACTCGTTCACGGCTTCCCCCTCGACCGGCGTATGTGGCAACCGCAGACGACGGAGTTGGCCCGGGCGGGCTATCGCGTGATCGTTCCCGATCTGCGCGGTTTCGGTCAAAGCCAGGTTCCGTCCAAGGGTTGGACCTTGAGCCATTTGGCCGCCGATCTGGCCGGGCTTCTCAGTTATCTTGGAATTGGGCGCGCCGTCTTCTGCGGATTCGCCATGGGCGGTTCGGTTCTGCTGCAACTTTTGGAAAGGCACCCCGATAAGGTTGCCGGCGCCTGTTTCGTGTCGAGCCGTGTCCGCTGCGACGACATTCTCGAGAAGGTCCGGCGTTCGGAACTAGTTGACAAACTATCAACGGGAAATCGGGAGGAAGTTCTGGCGGTGCTGACCGGCGAGTTGCTGGGGGAAGGGGGAGGGCAACGTCATCCCGAACTGGCCGTCACCCTGCGGGACTGGCTGGAACTGGTCGATACCCGCAGCCTGATCTGGGGCTTGCAGGCCATCCGCGACCGTAAAAATCACCCCCTCGGAATCCGCAAGTTCTTCCAGCCGATCTTGGTGATATCCGGCAGCCGCGATACGCTGATCGCTCCGGAGCATGGCGAGCAGTTGGCCAAGGGGGTGCCTCTCGGGGTCGCCTACGAACTTGCCGATTCGGGGCATCTGGTCAATCTCGAGCAGCCTGAGAAGTTCAACGCTTGTCTGCTTGACTTCCTTGGCGATATTCGCCAAAAACGCTGCAAACAGGCGGAACTGAAACAGGTAGCCTGATTCATTAAAAAACCCTCAACTTTCACGGAGGGTTTTTTTAGTGGCTTGCGAGCTGCCGGGCGATGGCCTGCATCACCCGCTCGACGATCAGGAGGTGAGTCTCCTTGCAATCCTCCAGCGCGAAGAGATCGGAAAAATCGAGGGAGGGGCCGAAAACCACCCGCGCCTTCTGGCCGAATCCCGGAAACTTCCAGTGATTCAGTCCGCTCAGGGCGGTGGGGATGACCTGGGGTCGGACTTCGTAGATAAGTTTGCCGACGCCGCGATTGCCCGCACCGAGTTCGCCGTCGCGATGGCGGGTGCCCTCGGGAAAGAGCATGACCTTTTCCGTGCGCAGCATTTCGTTCAGGGTTTTGCCGGCGCGCACGTCCCGTCCGCGCTTGACCGGGAAAGCGCCCCAGGAGCGAAAGATTCGGCTCCAGAAGGGATGCCGGAAGAGCTCCTCCTTGGCCGGCGCCCAGACCATCTGCAAGGGATGATGTTTAATCACCGCCCAGGGAAGAAAGACCGTTTCATAGCCGGAGATATGATTGGACGCCAGTAAAACGCCGCCCGTGCTGGGGATATGCTCGCCCCCGATTATCTCAAAACGGTTTAAGAATGAAGCGTAAATGCCGATGACATAAGCAGAAAAGGTTACCCAAACTCGTCTTGCCAAGGAAATGTTCACCGCGCCCTCCATCCTTTCCTCATAAGTTTCAATCGCCTCCGCGCCCAAATCCGTTGGCCATTCGCCCGGATTCCGTTGTATATACCATTGGCCCGCCGAAACGACAACCCTGCGCCCATGCCACGGAGTCCCTCTTGCCTTGGATTGTCCTTGCTGTTTTCACAGCCCTTTTGTCCTGGTTGTCCCTGACCCCGGCTCCGCCGAAAATCGATCATGCACTTTTCGGCTGGGACAAGTTCCAACATGCCCTGGCCTATGCTTTTCTGCCCCTCGCGGCCGGCCGGGCCTTTCATCGCCTGCCTTTCTCAATTTACGCCGCCTGGCTGGCGGCGGCGGTTTACGCGATGCTGGTCGGAGGCGGGCTGGAAGTGCTGCAGGGGCTTTCCCGAACGGGCCGTTTCGCCGACTGGGCCGACCTGGCGGCAGATCTTCTCGGTATCCTGCTTGTCTTGATCCCGCTGGGATTTTGGCACATGCGGACTAAGCGGCGGTAACCGCGACGATCGCCTCGTAGGCAACATCGGCCAGCTGCCCGAGTTCCAACGTTTCAATGGTCAAAGGCGGCATGAAGTAGACGACGTTCCCGAGAGGACGCAACAGCGCCCCCTTTTCCAGCGCTCGGCGATAAACAGCGTAACCGCGCCGTTCCTGCCAAGGGTAGGGGGTTTTCCCTGTTTTGTCCCGGACCATTTCGATGGCGGCGACCAACCCCTGCTGCCGGAACTCACCGACCTGGGGCAGGGCCTCGAAGCGATCTTTCTGGCTAGCCAGAAACGCCATCTTCGGGACCATCCCTTCGAGGATTCTTTCCTCCTTGAAAATATTCAGAACCTCACAGGCCAGGGCGCAGGCGAGGGGATTGCCCGAATAGCTGTGGGAATGAAGAAAGGCCTTGAGAGTGGAGTAGTCATCGTAGAAGGCGTCGTAGAGGTTCCGGCCGGTCAAGACGACGGCGAGGGGCATATAGCCTCCGGTGATCCCCTTGGAGAGACAGAGCAGGTCGGGACTGACCGCGGCGTGTTCGTTGGCGAAGAGGCGGCCGGTGCGGCCGAAGCCAACGGCGATTTCGTCGGCGATGTAGTGAATCTGCCAACGGTCGCAAAGTTCCCGAAGTTTTTTCAGATAGATCGGCGGATAGATGCGCATGCCCGCCGCGCACTGGATCAGCGGTTCGATAATAACGGCGGCGATCTTCCGGTGGTGTTCGGCGACCGTCTCTTCCATGGCGGTGAAGCACTCGGCGTCGCAGTTGTTCCGGTTGCGGCCATAAGGGCAGCGGTAGCAGTCGGGCCCTTGAACCTGAAAGCCGTCGAGGAGGAGGGGCTGGTAGATATCCTTGTACAGGCCGCAGCCGCCCACGGAGAGGGCGCCGAGGGTTTCGCCGTGATAGGCCTCGCTGATGGAGACGAACCGGGTTTTGTCCGCATGTCCCGTCTGCCGCCAATACTGGAAGCTCATCTTCAGCGCGGCTTCCACGGCGGCCGAGCCGTTGTCGGTGAAAAAGACCTTCTCCAGCCCCGGCGGCGCTACTTCACAGAGGCGGGCGGCCAAGGTCACGGCCGGCTCGTGGGTGAAGCCGGCGAAGATATGATGAGCAACTTTCCCCGCCTGTTCGCCGAGGGCGCGGTTGAGCCGGGGATGGTTATGGCCGAAGAGATTTACCCACCAGCTGGAAACCCCATCAATATAGCTTTTGCCGTCAACATCGAAAAGATAGACCCCTTCCGCCCGGGCGATGGGGATCGGCGGCAGGGCTTCGTGATCCTTTTCCTGGGTACAGGGGTGCCAGACGTGGCGCCGGTCAAGGCGCAGGAGTTCAGCCTTCTCCATGGTCAGACATCGAGCCCGGAGAGAAGCCAGTGCAGGGTCGGCACCCGCTCCAGCTGGTCGGCTAGGGACTCGGCCTGCTCGTGCGGGGAACCCGAAACCTGCCCGAGAACCGCCAGCAGGTCGCCGGATGCGACCTCGACCAAGGCGTTAGGCGCCTGGGCCTCGGCTTCGTCAGGAGTTGGCGGCATGTTGTTGACGATGTAGCCGGCCAGGGGAATTTCCAGAGAGCGCGCGGCATGCATGGTCAGCAGGGTGTGGTTGATGGTTCCGAGCTTCGGAAGGCAAACGGTGAGCAGGGGATAGCCCAGGGACTTGACCAGATCGAGCAGCAGGACCGCTCCCGAAAGGGGGACCATAAGGCCGCCGGCGCCTTCGATGAGCAGATAGTCGTGACGCTCGGCGAGGGTACGGGCCGCTTCGAGCAGGTCACCGAAGATGATGCGCCCGCCTTCCTTCTTCGCTGCCAAGGAAGGGGCCAGCGGCGCGCGCAGACGGTAAGGGGAGATCAGGTCGATCTCGTCATGGCTGTCGGCGGCCCATTGTAGCAGTTGACCGTCAGCGCCGAGTCCGGCGGGATCACTCACGCCCGTCTCCACCGGTTTCATCACCCCCACGTCATAGCCCCGCCGGCGTAGAAAAAGCGCCAAAGCAGCGGTCACCAGGGTCTTGCCGACCCCCGTATCGGTGCCGGTAACGAAAAGGCCTTTCTTAGTACGTGTCTCGCTCATCAAATTCCATCTCCAGATCGCGGAACATACGCAAGTCGTCTTCGACGTTGCGTCCGCTGGTGGTCAGGTAGTTGCCGATCATGACGCCGTCGGCGCCGGCCAAAAATATCCAGGATTGCAGGTCGCGCAGGTTATGCTCCCGCCCGCCGCAGATCCTGATGGCGGTCTTCGGCAGCAGATAGCGGAAGAGGGCGACGGCGCGCAGGCAGTCGAGAGGGCTCACTTGCTCACTCCCTGCCAACGGCGTACCGGGAATCGGGTGGAGAAAGTTGAGCGGAACCGAATCGACCTCCAGTTCGCGCAGGGTCAGAGCCAGTTCCAGCCGCTGCTCCGGCGACTCCCCGAGGCCGAGAATTCCGCCGCAGCATACCCGCATTCCCGCCGCCTTGGCAACCCTCACCGTGGCGATGTCCTCCTCATAGTCATGGGTGGTGCAGATCCACGGAAAGAAGGAGCGGGCGGTTTCCAGATTATGATGATAGGTAACGCAGCCCGCTTCACGCAGGGCGCGAGCGGTTTCCTCATCGAGGATGCCGAGGGAGGCGGAAGGGTGGATGCTGGTCGTCGCGCGAATCTCACGGATCGCCGCGAGGAGTTCGTCAAATTCCCGACCGGCCGTGACCCGGCTGCCGCTGGTGACGATGCCGAAGCAATGGGCGCCCAGGGTATCCGCTTTTCGCGCTTCCGCCACGATTTCCGCCGCGTTTTTCAAGGGATAGACCGGGGCCTCGGTCCGGTGATGAGACGATTGGGCACAAAAGGCGCAGTTTTCGGAGCAGCGTCCCGACTTGGCGTTGATGATGACGCAGGCGCGTACCCTGCGACCGAAACGCCGCTCACGCAAAAATTGCGCTCCGGCAAGGATAAAACCGAGGTTTGCACCCTGCGCGGCGAGGATACCGAGGGCCTCTTCACGACCGAGAACTTCCCCTCGCAGGGCTTTATCAAGGATGATCCGATGACTGGGTTCCATAATTGGCTCCTTTGAATTGGAGCGTGATTATAGGCAGTTCGGGTCGATTGTCAACCATTTCAACAACGGTGGTTCACGATTCGGCTCTAACCTTGACCCAAAATATGGAATAAATTTACCCAATTCGTATTGACAGCAATTTTCAGTAATGATAAAACGCTATTTTATTTAATTGTTATCCGGAGTTTTTCATGGTCAAAAAACTGATTGGTAAGAAACTCAAATCCACCCGTTTGAAGAACGAGATGACCATTCAGGACTTGGCGGATCGGTCGCGCGTCTCCTCAAACATGATTTCCCGGATCGAACGCGGCCTGACGGTCCCTTCCGTCGAAATCCTGATGAAACTGGCCAATGCTTTCGGCATGAGCATCAACTTTTTCGTCGAGGAAGCAGAAAAAGGATCAACCGTCGTTTTCACCAGAGCCGGGCAGGGGGAGCCGATCTTTTTCTTCGAGGATAAGCATCAGATCACCAGTCTGACCCAAGGCATCCGCGACCCGAATTTCGCGGTGTTTTACGATGCCCTGGAAAAAGATTGCAGCAGCGGCGAGGGGGGAATGATCCATAACGGCGAAGAATTCGCTCTGGTCCTCGAAGGACGCTTGCAGTTCATGGTCAATGGCGACGCTTATGTGCTGGAAAAGGGGGATTCCCTGGTCTTCAAGGCATCTCTGCCCCACACTTGGAAGAATGTCCACGATGGCCAGACGATCGTGATGTGGGTGGTTTCGCCGGCGCCGAACCTGGCGCAATGAGTCGGACCGTGAACAAGGCCGTCCCCGGAAGGAAAACGCCATGAAAATCAAGAAGATCGTCGGAAAAAAGCTGAAAAACATCCGTCTCAAGCGGGATCTCACCATTCAGGAACTGGCCGAACGCTCCAAGGTTTCTTCAAACATGATTTCCCGGATCGAGCGGGGCTTGACGATCCCCTCGGTAGAGATCCTGATGAAGCTGGCAGCGGTTTTCGATAAAAGCATCAACTACTTCGTCGAGGAGGTGACGACCACCAATGAGATCGTCTATACCTCGTCGGGGCAGCGGGACAAGACGGTTTACGACGATGAGCATAACATGCAGACCGAGTCCTTCACTTCGGGCCTGCGCGATCCCCAATTCATGTCCTTTTACTGCACGGTAAAAAAAGGAGGGACAAGCGGCTCCCAGAAAATGTATCATCCGGGTGATGAACTGATCTATGTCCTCGAAGGCACCCTGGAAATCACGATCGCCGGAGAGCGTTACCTGCTTCGTCCCGGAGACAGCATCTCCTTCAAATCCCACTTACCCCACCGCTGGGACAACATCGGCGAGCAGGACGCCAAGGTCATCTGGACTCTTTCCCCCTTCACCACCATCTAAAACGTGAAAGGCCCCGTTCATGGGCTTGCTGAGCCGCTTCTTCTCTCCCAAAAATCCCCTTGAAAATCTTCGCCGCCTGGCCCGTGATGAACGTTGGGCCGATCTCTTGCGTCTCGGCGAGGCCCCCGACGAAGACCTCGCTCTCGAAATCCGGGACGAATGGCATGCCCTGCTGACTCTCGCCGGTGACCGGCTGGCGGAACTCAATCTCGCCGAGGGAGAAGCTTGCTTAAATATCGGCGACCGGGAACGGGCTTTGGAACATTTTCAACTGGCTGCCGAGCATGGTCGTTCCGAAGTTTTGCGGGAGGATGCGCGACGTCGTCTGACCGAACTCTCTCTTCCGTCCCCTTCGCGTCCACCAAGTTCCGAGACATCCGCCTGCTGCCCTTCGGGATGCGCTGCTTCCCTCGGGAAAGCGCCGGGAGAGGCGGAAGCGCCCGACCTGGAGACCCGGTTGGAACTGGTGCTTTCCAACTACCCACCGGAACTAGCCGAGTTGTACCGGCAGGTCGGCACCGCCTTTCGCCGAGCCTTTCTTGCCGCTCACGACGGGCGCGACGGTGAGGCACTGGCGGGTTTCGATGCGTTGCCCGCTGAAGAACAGGATGCCTCTTTCCATTTCGAACGGGGCGCCCTGCTCGCCCGGATGGGAGATGTCGCCGCCGGACGTTGGAATCTGGAAAAGGCGGTGGCCCTGAATCCTGCCCATGTTTTGGCTCTGGAAACCCTGGTGCGCCTCGATTTTCTCGAAAAGCGTCCGCAAAAGGCGGAAGAACGCCTTACGCGGATGCTTGCGGCGCAACTGGTGCCGGCCTTCTGCCATGGCTGCCTAGCCCGTTTGCGGGCGGCGGAAGGAGATTTTTCCGCCGCATTGCTTCATGGTGAGGAAGCCCTGCGGGAAGGGCCGGTGGAGATGGACGTCCTGCTTCTGCTCGCGTCTCTTTACGAGCGGGAAGGCCGGTTCACGGAAGCGGAAAATCTGTTGCGGCGGCTTCCCGGTTCGGGTTGCGGCGGCGCCTCTCATGTTCTGCTCGCCGAATTCTGGCTGCGGCGAGGAGAGTCCTTAAAGAAAGCGCTGGAATCATTCCGTGCCGAAGCTCGTCGCGATCCCGGTAATCCCCGCTGGCAACTGCGCATGGCTCAGGTCTGCGCAGCCTTGGGCTGGCTGAAAGACGGTCGTCCTTGGCTGGATCGACTGCCCGCCTTGGATGACTTGCCTTCCGAATTGCGCCAAGAGGCCGGCGAAGTGCTCGCCCTCTACGGTAAGTAGCTGATAATTCATAACCTCCTATTGACAGCGGGGTGATGGTAAGTATATTGTTAGAAAAATTGCAGGTTCGGTAAGAACTTGCACAGGGGAAGGGCAAGTTCGCAGGGTTCATACCTTTAGGAGGTACCATGAACAAGTCGGAACTGGTGGAAAGCCTGGCCAACAAGAAGAATCTGACTTACAAGAAGGCCGAGGAAATCGTCAATCTTATTTTCGATTCCATGACCCAGGCTCTCGTCGAGGGGGGGCGCATCGAAATCCGCGGTTTTGGTAGTTTCGTGGTCAAGGATTACAAATCGTACATGGGCCGCAATCCCAAGACCGGCGAAGTGATTCAGGTGCTGCCCAAGAAGCTTCCCTTTTTCAAGGTCGGTAAGGAACTGCGCGAGCGGGTCAATCATTCCTAGCGTCGCACCCTTTCTCTTCCCCCCATCCGCAGAAAAATCCGAACCGGGGTCGTAAACCCCGGTTTTTTCTTGGGATATGTGGTGAGCACGTTGCGTTCGGTGTCCACCCAGTGATATTTTTAGTAGAAATCCCGTTTTTTCTTTCACCGCCAATTCTTGATCCGGGACTTCATGAAACGCTTGCCGCTTATCCTGCTTGTTGCCCATCCGCTCATCGGCCTACCGTTTAGACCTGTCTTGGCCAATTCCACCCAATATGGCGATATCGGCCTTCTTTCGCAGCCTTCCGCGGAAACCCTCCATGTCGACAATATCGGCATCGGCCTCTGGGGTGATCATGTCTGATCTGAATCTATTGCCGCTTAAGGCGAGCGCCCTTTTCGCCGGCATGACCGAAGGGGAAATCCTTTCCCTGAATCTTCTTTTTCAAGAAAAGCCGGTTCCCGCCGGGAAGACCGTTTTTATCGAAAACATGCCCGGCGAATCCCTCTACCTGATTCGCGAGGGAACCATCCGTATTTCCAAAATGCTCGCTGAAGGGGATGAACAAACCCTGGTCGTCCTTGCCGCCGAAGACACCTTCGGCGAGATGGCGGTGCTGGACAGCGCTCCCCGTTCCGCCACCGCCCGGGTGATCGAGGATGCCCGGTTGCTGGCTATCGGCCGGGAGCCTTTCGAACGTTTCTGTGACAACCATCCCGCCTTGGGGCTGAAACTGCTGCGCAACATCAGCCGCATTTTCGCCCGACGGGTGCGTGAAGAGCATGAGGAGTTTCGTGCCCTGTTTCATCTCGTCGCCGGGCGCAAAGAGACCTGAACCGGAACCGTACAGAGGATTGCCGCTGGAGTCTGGTTGCGGGGTATTCCCCTGAACCGTGGCGCGGGAATTTGCCGGCTCGCACCCCTGTTTAATATTTGTTCAGAACAGCCCGGAAACATCCTAATGAGCGTTCTGGACGATCTTTCCCTGGTTCTCAAGACGCAGATCACCCATTTAATCTTTTCCGCCATCGATCTCAACCTGTCGGATTCCTTGAAATTGTGCGGGCATCTGCACGATTCCGTCTTGGGCGGAGTCGCCGATTTTACGATCCCTTTTCCATTGAAAAAAAGTGATGCCTCCTTTATGATGCCACCGCAAAAAGAGAAGATCCGACAAATAGTTTAAATCATTAGATTATTTGCAATTTTTTTCTTGCGCCGGGACGTAATCTATGGTATATTCCTCAACAATTCCAATGCCTTGCGAGGG
>NZ_JAVESI010000076.1:0-7646 GCF_034006665.1 Trichloromonas sp. | reverse complement strand
CGCTTCCTGCCGATTGCCCCGAGCGGTAACGTGATACAACGCTCCTTCAAACTCTATGCGTAGTGGTCATGTCATGGTGTTAAGATGTCAGCGAAATATGGCAATGCAAGACCTGACCCTATATTCTGGGGGGGCCTACCTCCCTATCTCCTCACTCACCTTCGACTTCCCCGGGGTTGCCCCGGTCGTCGTGGCTCATGACAATGCGCCGCCGGTTTTGCCAATGGCGCACCTGTTCTTCCTCCACCTGAAAAAAGTGCGCAAGCTGCACGGAGGTCAGGGGTTCGGGGTGGCGAGTGCGGCGCTCGTTGTTCTGAAAACGCAACTGGTTGTAGATCGCCCAGCCGATGAACACAGTGCCGATGAGGAAAACCACCAGGGGGTAGATGAAGGGGACCTTCAAAATGCTGAGCCAGCCGTCCCGCTCGATCATCGCCAGGGTGAAGAGATGGCCGCCGGTATACCAGGCAACGAGGGTCAGCAGTGGCCGCAAGAGCATGGCAAAACCAACCCAGAAGGCACCGGTCAGAAGACGCTGGCTGTAGCGCTGGAAGCGGTCGGCGCCGCGAGGATTTTTGATGATCGGTGGCTTCATCGGGAACCTCCGGCGCTGCCTTGAGTCACGCCTCGGTCGGGGCTGACCCAGGTGGCGCGTCGCCCGCGTTTTTTGAAGAGTGCTTTCGGCAGTCCGACGATGGAGGTCAGCAGACTGATCAGCCAGAAGGCGAGAGGGTACCAGATTATCCAGTAGTAATAACGGCTGAGCCCTTTTTCGTAGCGCGAGTCGATGCGCAGGCTGATGGCGAACTGCAAAAGGCAGGTCAGCCCGAGAATGACCCCCGGCCAATCGGGGATCATGGAAGGGATTTCCAGGTACTCGGGGAGAGGAAAAAAGAACCCGAGGACCCAGAGGATCGCCACTCCGAGCATGCTGTAGCTCCAGATAACGCTGGCGGTAAATTCAAGATAGACCGGCCACATGCGCCGCCTTTTCCAGCTGAAGAGCCCTAGGGTATTGCGCAGCAGCACCTCGTAGCCCCCTTGCGCCCAGCGCAGGCGCTGCTTCCACAGGCCGCGCAGGGTCTCGGGCATGAGAATCCAACAGAGGGCATTAGGCTCGTAGCGGATGTCCCAGTGATTGAGCTGCATCTTCCAGCTGATGTCGATATCTTCCGTGACCATGTCCAGGCTCCAATAGCCGACCTGATGCAGGGCGGTTTTGCGAAACCCGGAAACCACGCCGGAGACGGTGAATATGCGCCCATAGATGCGCTGTGCCCGTTTGATCATGCCGATGATCGCGGAAAACTCCCCGACCTGCAATTTGCCGAGCAGGGTCGAGCGGGTGCGGATGCGGGGATTGCCGGTGACCGCACCGACCCGGGCGCCGCTGACGAAATGACTCATGATCCAGGATGTGGCGTGGGGATCGAGCAGGGCGTCGCCGTCGATGCAGACGAGAAATTCGTGGGGCGAGACCAGGGCCGCCATGCGCAGGCCCATGGCCTTGCCCTGATTACGGGCGAAGTGAAGCACCCGCAGCTGCGGATGCTTTTCGGCCAGTTCGTCGAGGAGGGCGCCGGTGTTGTCGCGGCTGCCGTCGTTGACGGCGATGATCTCGAAATGGGGATAGGTCTGGGCCAGCAGCGCGGCGATGGTTTCGCGCACGTTATCCCCTTCGTTGTGGCAGGGGACGACCAGGGAAACCCCGGGGTAGCGAGGGAGAATCGGTTCCTGGGTATAGGCAGGGCGTCCCCGCTCCCGGCGCCAGTAGTAGTAGAGGGCGCCGATCATCCACAGGTAGGTCATGAAGAGCGGGTAGAAGAGCAGGAAGGCGAAGAGAAACCCGCGAATATGTTCGAGATAGTCGAGAATAATCATGGCTGGTAAGGGAAGGTGCGCAGGGACATGACCGGCATCAGCGCTTTGATCTCCGGGCGCTCGCCGGGAAAGTCGTCGGGATAGTAACCGTAGTGGCGCGCGCCCCAGCGTTCGAGCAGGCGCATCCAGCGGACCAGGGTTTCGGCGGGAATCGGCGCGTTGTCACGGCGCCAGTCGACACTCTGCAGTTCGAAAACGACCTTGTCCAAGGCGCCGGGATGCTCTTCGATCTTCGCCGCCAGGGTGGCGAGCCAGGTCTCGGGATCCTCGGCTTTTTCCATGTAAGGCATGGCCATCACCGCCGTGTAATCATAGTGTTCGAGAAAGCGCGGCAGACTCTGGGCGAACCAGTTGACGCTGGCCGGCTCCAGGATCGGACGGGCGTAGAGGTTACGGGCGGTTTTCAGCCCCGGACGCCAGTAGCGCAGTTTGCCGGCGAGCTCACCGGTCAACTGATGGAGCGCCTCGACCTTGAGGCCGGTCCAGCGACCGCGCAGCTCGGCCTCGTCGCGTAAACGTCCGATCTCCCCCGGCAGCCCGGCTTTTTTGTAGGCGACCAAGGCCTCGGGGTGGGCATCCTCAAAATCGGAGAGGAAGGCGTCGTCGTGAAAAAGCACCCCGGCAAAGGGGGCATGTTTGGCCAGATCCTCGTAGATTTCGCCGATGAGCCGCCGCGCGTGTGCGGAAAAGGGGGAGAGTCGTCGGTAGTGGGTCGGATCGGGCGCGGCTTCTCCTTCCGCGCGCCAGGCCAGGACCTGATCGCTTTCATCGCCGACAGCGAAAGCCAGCAGGGGCATCCAGGCATAGACCCGAACCCCGGCGCGAGTGCGCAACTGCCAGGCGGCGCGATTGAAGAGATCGGCGCGCACCGGCAGGTGCCGGTTGGGAAAATAGAGGGCCTCGGCGACGCCGTCTCCGTCGGGATCCGCGAAGGCTTGCAGGTAGACGGTGCTGACCCCCAGGGTCTTGACCCGCTCCAGCAGGCGGCCGAGATTGGCCTCCTGTTGGACGGGGTCGGGATCGTAGACGTAATCGAGATCGGCATGCACCACCCGCTGCGGCGGATTGGAGTCGGTCGGGTGACGCAGGGTCCAGACGAAATCGCCTAGCCCGGGATCGTAGAGAACTAGGTCGCGGCGCACGCTAGCAAGGTTTTCCGGCTGGTTGTCGCCGCTTTCCAGAGTCAGGGCGACCTCCATGCCTCTCTCGGAGGCCAGCTCCTGGGCGAGGCCGTTATATTCGCCGTAGGGCCAGACCATCACTCGGGGACGGCGGCCGAGGCGTTCCTTGAAGAGATCGGCGTTGCGGGCGAAATCCTCTGCCAGCCGTTGCCGGTAGGCCTCGTCCGTTTCGTAACGGCCGCTCGCGCTGTCGTAGCGGTAGGTGGTCATGGCCGGTTGGGTATTCCCCTGGGGGTTGGCCGGCTCGCCGTGATGCAGGTCGTAGCTGTGGGAGGCGACCTCCACCAGCTCCGAGTCGGCAACCTCACGGATCTCCTCCCAACTCATGAAGTGTTCGCGCGGCACCTGCTGATCGCCGTAAGGGACGGTTTCACCGGCGGGGGTTTCGATCCAGCGGCCGACCAAAGCCAGTACCGCCTGGTAGTTAAAGGCCTTAAGCAGGGGGAAGACGGTGCGGTAAAAGCTCGCGTAGCCGTCGTCGAAACTTAGCAGCACCGCTTTTTCCGGCAGGGGGCGCTTGCCCTCCCGGGCCGCCAGCAGGTCGTCGATGCCGACTACTTTGTAACCGTTTTCCCGCAGCCAGGCGAACTGGGCGGCCAGGTTAGTGGTAGAGACGGTCATGCCGTCGGGATCGTTGGCGACCTCTTGCACATCGTGATAACAGAGAACGGTAAAGGCTTTGGCCCCGATCGGGGTGGCGACGAAAAAGAACGCCAGCCAGAAGATTGTCCAGATTTGACCCATGGCTAGAACCTCCATCCCAGGCGCAAGTAGTATTCCAGGCCGGTTTCACCCACGCCATCGTAAACCCGTCGCCGCCAGACAGCGCCGTAGTCGAGGGCCAAACGGTCGTGGGCTTGCCAGTTGTGTTCGTAAAGCAACGAGGCGACCGGGTGACCACCGTAATTTCGCTGCCAGTAGCCGCCGCCGGAAAGGGTCAGGCGATGGCCGAAGGAGAAGCTGTAGCGGCGGTAAAGCAGCCAGCGGTTGTCAAGGGTCAGTTCGGCGGAAAAATCGCGCTCGGGGCTGAAATAGGGACCATCGCTTTCGCTGTTGGAGCTGGTCCCGAGATCGAGACGGGCATCGAGCTTGTAATGGGGACGACTGAGCAGACGCTCGCGCTTATAACCACTGAACTGGAGACGGCGGTTGCCGTCGCTGAAGTCCAGCCATTGACCGGAGAGTCCCCATTGGCCCGACTCATCCCGTAGATAATCGACCCCCAGGCGCAATGCGTCGGCATCGATGCCGTTGCGCAGGGCACGCAGAGGGGTGTCGCGGCTGAAGAGCTCGGCGGCAAAGGGGATGGACCAGTGGTCGCCCAGATGCCGGCGCCCGGCCAGGGCTAGGCCCAGATCGTCGCCGTCGGCCTGATTGGCGCTGATCTCGAAAGTACCTTCGAGATCGCGGCCGCGATATTCAAAACCGGCGCCGTAGCGGCGGTAGATACCCTCGCCTTCGGGAAAGTCGGCGCGGCTCCAGTACCAGCTCGCGAAAGCTCGGTAGTGGGTGAGAAAAGGGGTGGAGAAGAGAGTGGCGTCCAGCCGCAATTCTTCGCTCGCCGGCTCGGCGCCACTGTTGTCGGCGTAGGCGGTGCCGGCGCGCAGTTCGCGCAGGCGGTGGGTTTCCCAACTGCGCATCAGGCGCTGAGCCTGGCGGTTTTCCGGAAAACGTCGGTACAGGTCGGCGATGAGCGGCTCGGCCCGGTCAAATTCTCGCAGCGCCATGTGGCTGCCAGCCAGGCTCATTTGGGTGCCGACATTTTGAGGTTCGATGTGCTCTGCCCGCAGATAGGATTCCCGCGCCCGGCGCGGCCAGCCCCGGGCCGATTCCACATCCCCGGCCTGACGGACCAGGTCGGGACTGCGCGGGGCCCGATCGCGCAGTTTTTCGAGTCGCTCTTGCGCCCCTGCGAGATCGTCGCCGAAGAGTCGGGCCTGGGCCGCCGCGATTTCGGCCACAACACGTTGCCGGTTGGGGGTCGGAACCCGGCTGCCGCCCGGGTGGATCCAGACCGGTTCCCGCTCGGCAAGCCGGTCGATC
Source organism: Trichloromonas sp. (assembly GCF_034006665.1). Lineage (GTDB taxonomy): Bacteria > Desulfobacterota > Desulfuromonadia > Desulfuromonadales > Trichloromonadaceae > Trichloromonas. The sequence goes on along the minus strand of NZ_JAVESI010000076.1, from coordinate 2,541 downwards.
AGCGGCAGGGCCGAGTCGAAATCTTCCAGTTCGATGTAGGCGTAGAAAAGTGCGTGTTGGGCGGTGAAGTTGCCGGGCTCCGCCGCGATGACTTGCAGATAGAGATCCCGCGCCTCTTCCGGACGGCGCAGGTAGAGATAGGCGTCGGCGGCGGCTTGCAGGGCGAAGGGGGGAATTTCCATGTCGTCGGCGACCAAGCGTTCGTATTCAGCCACGGCCTCCGCCATGCGCACCCGGTCGCGCAGGGCCACCAGTCGATCGAGGCGGCCCTGCAAGATTAGCGGGACATCGATTGGATTTCCCGGATTCAACGCGGCCAGGTTTTCTTCGAGGAATGCCAGCGCCCGGTCGGTGGCGGCGAAGCGTTCGGCTTCGCTGGGCGGTTCGACAATGCCCCAGCGCACCTGATGCGCGGCCCGATTGGCTCTGAAGCTCGGAAGTGCTTCGCCTTGGGATTGGTCCGGAGTCGCTTCGGCCTTTGCGACGGCAAGATGGCTGGCGCCCAGGCCATCTAGGGCTTGCAGCCGGGACAGTTGGGTCGCCTCGTGCTCGGGAGTCAGGTCGAGCAGCCTCTGGCTCCAGTCGAGTTGGGCCGGAAGATTGCTTTGCCGGCGGGCCACATAGAGGCCCGCTTCCAGCACCGCCGGATCCTTCGGATTCGCGCTGCGGAGGTTCTGGACGAGGATTTCGGCCTCATCCCCACGCCCTCCGTCGGTCAGCGCGTAAACCTGTCCGATCGCAAGTGCCGTATGTTCTGAGAAGCGGGTGCGGGCCCGGGCGTATAGATCAATGGCGGCATCGTAACGGCGGATGTTGCGCAGTGATTTGCCGAGCGTTTCCAGAACGTAGGCGGGTGCTGCGTCCATGGAAATCTCTTCCGACAGCTCGATGGCTTCGGCGTCTTGTTCGGCCCAGCCGAGGACCACCAGGGTATCGTAGATCAGCCAGAGGTTTTCCGGGCGAGCGGCACGCAACGCCGCGAGCCGGAGCAGGGCTTCATCCATCTGCCCCTGGCGAGCGAGTTCGACGGCATGGCGTTGTTCCAGGTCAGGCAGGGTCGACCAAGCATGGTGGCGCAGACTTTCCTGGCGGGAGGCCGACAGGTCCGGGCGCATGAGCAGGACGGTGTCGCTGGCTACTCCCCGGCTGATGGTGTAAAAACGCCCGTCCGGTTGGTTCTGGGCCGCTTTCGCCGAAGCCAGTCCCAGTTCCACGACGCGGTAGCGTTCCATCCACTGGAAGAGGCTGGCGTCATCGGGGAAAACCCGGACAATAACCTCTTCGCCGAGGTTTTCCGCCAAGGCGTCGGCCCAGTAGAGCGCTGCTTTTTCACCGCCCAGCGTCGCCATCCGCTCGCCTGTGAGCCCTAGGTTCAGTTCGGCTCGGGCCAGAGGGATGTCGACGATAAGCAGCAGCAATAGGATCAAAGTTGGCGTCGCAAAATAATACGATTTTCTTAATGACATCTTGAACCGCAAATGACATCTTGAACCGCAAAATATTTATGTGTTTCCGTTGGTTGCTTTACGAACGGGCATACTAGTCTTAACTCGATTTTATAATCAACCTAAAAATTCACCCGGATCGGTCTTCATTTCGCCCCCCAGCATTTCTCCTTGTCAAAAAAAGAGGGACGGCTATCCTAGTTCATCCCGTCGAGCTGATGAAGGCCGGCGCTTCCGACTATATCCTCAAGCCCTTCAACAATCAGGGTCTCATCGATCGCCTGTAAACCGTCCTGCGCATCCGTAAAATCGAGCTGAACAATCGGGCGCTGCGCCAGGAGCGGAAGCGTCTGCTGCGGGAGAGCGAGGAGTGGAACCGCGAACTGGAGCGGCGGGTGGCGGAGAAGAGCCGCGAGTTGGAGCAGGCCCACGCCGAGATCGTCCAGGAGAAGAAATAACGTTCACTGATCAGGGGGTGATTCAAAAGGTCACTCATGGGGTTTCCTTTCTGCGCCCTGTGTTGCTTAAGAAAACTCGGCGCTATGCGCTAGGGTTACCCCTCATGCGGTGCAATATTCTGCGCCGTCCATTCCAAGAGCTCTGCACTCAGGGTCGCAGCCGCACGATTAAACGCCTGCACCACCACATCCACCTCGGTACCACTACTCGGTTCCACCACGCTGAAGCGGCGCTGCGCTACAATGGTGCGGGCGTATGCGTCTATCAACTGCACGTCAAATTCCACTTCAACCATAGGGTTACCGCGATTATTCCCCGCGTGGGTATAGCTGCTATGAAAGGCGCGCAGATCACTTATAAGGTGGTAATCAGGCACTATGCGACTGTCGGTATCTATCACCGCCTCAAACGCTGCTGCAGTACGGAAATTCTGGATCAGATAATCCTGCACCAGCCGCGGGAGGATATCATCCCAGCGCGCGCCAGAGTAAACGCTCATCTGTTGCGCGTTTGGCATCACCGCAATGCTGGAACTGCTAAGGATGCCGCTACTGCGTGGTGCGTGTATCTGTACGATGGCAGCGTTAGGCTGCACGGATGTTTCAATAGAGGCTGGGCGTAACACATACACTGTGAG
>NZ_JAVESI010000030.1:0-45203 GCF_034006665.1 Trichloromonas sp. | reverse complement strand
ATCGCTTCCTTCAGACCCTGCCGTTACCAGCAACGCCCTTGCGATTCGGATTGTCTTCCCCCTGGCCGGGGTGACGCCTGTCTCTTGCAACAGGCCGGGTTTGCCCGCTACGCTGGGCAAACAAAATACGGCGCCCCGGAACAGTCCGGGGCGCCGTGTGACCTGTAAAGACAATCGAAACGGAACTTCAGTTTTCGGTGAGGAAAAGCCTTTCGTAAAGATCTTCCAGCGCTTTGAGATGATGGGTCTCGTCATTGCCGATCTTCTCGAAAATCGAGCCCATGGGCGCTCCGGAGCACCCGGCAGCCAACTTGCGGTAGAACTCGACCGCCTCTTTTTCCAGATGGATGGCGTAGGCGAGGGCCTCGCGGGCATCAGCGTCGGCACGCAGTTCCTTGGCCTTGAGCACATAATCGAGATTCATGGTCGGAACCGGACGATTCATGCTCTCCTCCCCCGCCAGGGTCCCTTCGACCAAGGCCTTTTCCAGCTGATGCTTATGGTCAAGCTCATCGAGGGCTGCGTCCTGGAGAATCATCCGGGCCTGCTTGTCCTTGACCTTGGTCATGGCCCGCAGATAGTTGCGAAAACCATTGTCTTCCATCTTGACCGCCATTTCGACAGCCGCTTCGAAGGTGTAGCACACTGCTCCCTGGTCACTCATAAGCCATCCTCCTGTCAGTAGATCACGATATAACCATGCTTTTCGGCGATCTTGGAAATTTCCAGGACATCCTGGATGCGATAACTGGAGCCGTCGAGGACAAACAGATACCCCCCTTCCGGCTGTTCCTTGGCCAAACTGATGAGATATTCGAAACTCGCGGTCTTGATCGTTTCCATAGGCCACCATCTATGAGAGAATCAAAAAGGCTTTTTAATGACGAGAATTTTTACCACAGGCTCCGGAGAATCTCAAGCGCCGAACGGCAATCCGCAAAAAAACGGATTTTCCGACCGGAGAAGAGACCTGTCGCCAGCAAAAAATATCCCCATTTTTTCACTTGATCTCTTCCCGCTTCGGCTATATCATCGCCGTAACTTCGGTGCCTCCGGGTGCCGAGGGGTGACCCCGTGTACTCCCCCCCTCCGTACACGGGGTCTTTTTATTAGCCTCCACCGAACTTTCCATTCTCCCGACGGCCTCCTTATCCCCCTGAAAAACCTCTAAAAACTTTCTAAAATACTTAGGCCTGTAGCCTCAGCGATTCGGCATGGTTGAAATTCACTCGATTTTGTGCTAGGTTGCATTTCTTTCAAAGTGAAGCTTAGCCGCTTCGCCATGACTGGAGGGAGTTTACGACAGCCATGAGAACACTAATGATGAAGATTTTCCTGACCCTGCTTTTCATTCCCCTGATCTCCAGCAGTGCCTTAGCTCCCCACCCGGATACGCTCATTCCCCCGCCCGTCATGAGCGACCGACCGACAAGCCACCTCGAGTTGGAAGCTCTTTTCTCCAGTCACAATTACGATTGGGGGACCCTGGATGAAGGAGTGCCTTCGATCTTTCTCGAAGGACTCCCCGACGATCTCAACCGTATTCCCCAGGTCGACCGCAAAAAAAATGTATTTTTCCTTTCATTGCTTCCCCTCGTTCTGCGGGTCAACGAAGAGATTCGGGCCCAGCGTGAGATCGTGGAATCGCTCCTCGATCGCCACGACCAGGGAGAGACCCTCTCCGCCGTGGAACAGGCCCAGCTGCTTGCCATCGCTAGTGAATACAAGGTGAAAACCGACCCTTTAACGAGCGAGCGGGCCCGCCTCGCCCTGCTCAGCCGGGTCGACACTCTGCCGGCATCGCTGGTTCTCGCCCAGGCAGCTACCGAATCGGCCTATGGCACTTCACGCTTCGCCCGCCTGGGCAACAACCTCTTCGGGGAATGGACCTTCATCCCCGGCACCGGCATCGTTCCCCACCGACGCCCGAAAGGTCGCTCCTATGAAGTGCGCTCTTTCGCGTCAATCTACGAATCCGTCTCGTCTTACATGAAAAACATCAATACCCACCGGGCCTATCACACCCTGCGGGAACTCCGGGCCGAACTGCGGGCCACGGGGCAACCGCTGCGCGGTGAATACCTCGCCGAAGGACTTTCCCGTTATTCGGAACAGGGGCATGCCTATATCCGCAAGATCAAATCGGTCATTCGTAAAAACCGGCTGCAACATCTGACCTCGGTGATCTTCCGTCCGGAAGTCGAGTCCACGGAGGACCTGATCATGACTGCCGGTCTCTTTTCTTCGGCGCAAGCCAGTTCCCGCTGGTCAACGTCGCGGCAGAACCCATAACTGACTGAACCAGTGCCAGCCGCCGGTTCGCCCCGGTGCCGTCAGGGTATAACGGCTCCGGCGCCCCTCCAGAGGGGCGCCGGCCGTCATACGATAGCGCCCAGGATGGCCCGAAACGGGCTTCAGATCCCCCTCCTCGCATCCATCCACGAAACAGCGCAAGCTTTTGAGATCCGCCTCATCGTCGTCGATTTCCAGCAACAGTTCCGGAGGATTTTTCTCACCGATCACCGGGCTTTGAGGACTGAGCACCTTCAGTTTCAGCGGACGCATGGCGAGCTTCTCACGAAATCCCGGCACGGTGGCATAAGCCCCGCCCATGGGAAAACGCGGCAGCGCGAATAAGTCGCTCCCCCCCTCGACCACCCCCGAATGCTGGGCCACGGCTCCGACAAATCCCAGCGACCTGACCACCTCCGCCACAACCGGTGAATATTCTCCATAGGGATAGGCGAAAATCCGGCTCATCCCCCCCAGTTCCCGCTGCAACGCCGCACTCGCCCGATCGATATCCGCACGAATGCGCGCCAGCCAAGCCGCCTCATCCTCCGCTTTCTGCCGATCAAGCAGATAGGGATGGGAGGCACTGTGGTTGCCGATCTCCACCCCTTCGTCACGCAGGGTACGCAGCTGGTCCCAGGTCAGATACCCCGGAGCCCCCACCGAATCGGTGCTGACGAAGAGGCTCACCGGATAGCTGTAACGGCGCAGCAGCGGCATGGCGCCCGTCAAAAAACTTTCATAACCGTCATCCACCGTGAGCACAGCGCAACGCTCCGGCAACGGCGCGCCCTTGGCGAGACGTTCCGCCACGTCCCCAACGGAGAGTACGATATAGTTCTTCGCTCTCAGCAATTCGAGTTGCCGGGCGAAAACTTCGACAGCAACATTGGTGGAGGGGTAGCGGGCATCGCCGAAGCGGTGGTAGACAAACATGTTGGCCTGACTGGCCCAGACCGGTGAGAAAAGGGCAAGCAGCAGCCAAAGCAGGCCGCAGGGCAGAATAAGACGCATGATCCAAACCTTTGTTCAAACAGGGATGATGACGGGCGATGAAACGAAAACGCCGACGCGAGGGCCGGCGCGGAATCAGACCTTAGAGCGCAAGTAACGGCGGATGGCGTTGCGGGCGCGCGGCGTGACGGCCCACTCCAGCCATTTGGGCATCACCTGGGGGATCTCGCTCTGCTCGATACCGACCTGATCGCCGTCCATCAGCCGCGCCTTGAGCGGGCGGGTCTGGCCGTTGATGCGGGCGCGGATGGCCCTGAGCCCCAGTTCTTCGTGGATGTCGAAGGCCAGATCGAGGGCGCTGCTCCCTTCCGGCAGGGTCCGGGTATCCCCCAGCGGGGTATAGACCTGGATGGAAGAGGACGCCAGGCGCAGGCTTTCCGTGTCGAAAGCCGACTCTCCTTCCAGCAACGAGCGCATCAGGCCCTCGAAGTTCTCCCGCCGGAACTCGAAACCGGGGGCGAGAACCCCCGCCTCGTTGAAGCGCGCCAGTTTGCGAGTGGTGATTTCCACTCGCATCCGGTATTCACCAGCCTGGACGGTGGTCTTCAGAGCCTGATAACCGAATTGGGACATGACGTTGAGATGATCCCGCAATTTGCCGGGAATGGGATGGAAGAGGCCATGTAAAAGACCGAGGGCAAGATAGGCGTCCATCGTCCGGTCGACCTGAAGTTCCAGGGTGTAGAGGGTACTGAACCCCCGGCCCATGTTCTTCGCGGCGGCGATGGAAAAGGGGCGCCAGCGGTCCTTGAGCAGCATCGGAATCTTGCGGCGCTCGAACTCCTTGTTGATTTCCGCCCGGATCTTGCGCAGGGGCGCTTCCATCCGTTGGCGCAGGGCCTCAAGGTGCTGCATGTACCCCGCCGAGCGCCGGGGATAGAGAATCTTCAAGGAGAGGGCTTCGAGTTCCGAAGCGACATGCCCCATGCCCAGATGGCTGGCGAGAGGGACATAGACCGTACGGGTCTCTTCGGCGATGAGGCTCTGTTTCTCGGGTCTCAGGGCGCCGATGGTCTGCAGGTTGTCGATACGGTCCCAGAACTTCAGACAAAGAACCCGCACATCCTCGATCGCCGCCAGCAACTGCTTGCGGTAGGTCTCGGCCTTGAGAATTTCCCGACTGACATTGTCGTCGGCAGCCTTGGTCAGGCCGTTGACCAAGAGGGCGACTTCGGGACCGAAGCCGGCCTCGATCTCGGCCAAGGTCACCGGGGTATCCTCGACCACATCATGGAGGATAGCCGCCATCACCGAGTCGAAATCCATCCAGTGCCGGGCGGCTAGGTGCGCGACCCGCAGAGGATGGAAAAAATAGGGTTCCCCCGACTTGCGGAAGACCCCGGCATGGGATTCGCCCGCAACCCGGATCGCCCGATGAAGATTGTCGATGGCCTGATCGAGCTCCGCCTCGCTCATCCCGCCACCATAGTGGGTCACGAGCAGCTCCATGATTTCATTGATCAGGCGTTGCTGGGTGCGGTTGTCGTAAGTCAACCTGAACTCTCCGGTGCAAAACGAAGCCAACTGAGAACGAAGAAAGAAGGGATGATTTATCTTATAGAAGAAAAAACCGCCCGACAAGGGGGATTCCCCCGCCCGGACGTCTTTTCCCTACCCGCTCCGTCGCCGCCGGGGGATGAACATCGGCACCCGGCGGCGGTACTCTTCATAGGCGTCGCCGAAGAGGGCAAGCAGACGGCGTTCTTCCAGAAAAGCTCCGAGAATCAGATAAAGTGAGAGCAGACTTGCCGTCACCAGTTGGGCAACAGTGAGGTCGCGCCCCCAAAGGACGAGCAGCCCCGCGAGATACCAGGGGTGGCGGGTCCAGGCCAGCACCCCGTCATCGCGGAACCGCTGTAACATCTCTTCCTTACCGGAAAACAGGCAATCCAGTCCGAGAAAGGAACGGAGGCCGTAAGCGCGCGTTCCGCCCCAGGCCAGCACCAAGGCGATGCCCCAGAAAAGCAGCCGCACCCCTTCCCCAAAACCTTTCCAGACCAGCACCTTTTCCCCGCCGACATGCGCCTCCCACCAGAGTACCGGCACCAGAAAAAGCAGCGCCGCCAGGTTGTAGAAAAGGCGATAGCAAGCGGGAGAAAAGGGCCAAAGACCACGCAGACACACCTTGACGGCAGCGGCGGCGAGCAAGGAATGCCCGGCGCACCACAGCAGCCAAAGCAAAGCCAGAATCAGCAGATCGCCGATCATTAAAGAGATTCTTGGAGGACGAAACGCACGATCGGCGGATGCCCGTCCCCCCCCGACTCAATCCGGAGATATCCGCGGCACTCGTCGTCGAGCATGGGATAATCCTCGCGGCAATGGGCTCCGCGACTCTCCCGACGGGCGTGCGCAGCAAGTAGAATGCAGCGGGCGCTTTGCAGCATCAGACCGGTCTCCAGAAAGAGCGGCAGCGGCTCGGCCTGGCGCCAGGCACGATAGCGCTCATCCAGTCTCCGCCACTCTTCCAGTCCGGCGACGAGGCCCGCGCCGGAACGGATCACTCCGGCATAGCGCCGAAGGAGTTGACGCAAGGCGTCGCGCAGCCCGGACAAATCCTCCGGCGTCCAAGAGCCGCTTCCGCCCCGGGGCGGGTCGAACATCCCCGCGAGCGCCCCTTCCGTCTCGGCGGCGGCACGTGCACCGGCGCGACGGCCGAAGACCACGGCTTCAAGCAAGGCATTGCCGCCCAGGCGATTGGCGCCATGCACCCCGCCAGTCACCTCCCCGACGCCATAGAGTCCGGGTACGGTGCTCGCGCCGTCGGGATCAACAACCATTCCGCCCATGAAGAAATGCACGGCCAGGCCGACGGTCGGCATATTGTGCACCGGATCACACCCCCGCCGACGCAGCAGCGTCCAGAGGGGAGCATAACGTGTCGTCACCAGATCATTGGGGACGGCCGAGAGATCAAGATAGATCCCCGCACCGATCCCGCGTCCGGCGCGCAGTTCCCGATCAATGGCCCGGCTCATCTCGTCCCGCCCGGCGACGGGCTCCCCACCGCTGACCGAGTCGAGGAGGAAGCGTTCGCCGTAACGGTTGCGCAGTACTGCCCCATCGCCGAAGAGCGTGGTGGGGAGGATGATTCGCGCCGGCGTCAGACCCATAGCCGGATGGAACTGGATGAATTCCATGTCGCGCAACGCCGCCCCTGCTTCCAGGGCCAAGGCATAGCCGTCGCCGGTGATGTCCCGGGTATTGTTGCTCCCGACGTAGAGACGTCCGCCCCCGCCCGTGGCCAGGATCGTCGCCCGTGCCCGCAGGGCGAGCCAGCGGCCGGAACCATCGAGGGCCAGCGCGCCGGCGACCCGCTCCCCATCGCGAGCCAGACGCGCTACCATGAACCCCTCGGCGAAACGCACCCCAAGGTGCCGGGCTTCAGCAAGCAGCGGCAGGGTGAGAGTCAGCCCGGCGGTCTGCACCGGCACCTTGCCGAGCTCGGGAATGATCGTCCGCGCCCGGCTGTGCCCGGGCACCTGACGGGCCTGGAGCCGCCCGTCGGCATGGAGCAGACGCACCCCACAGCCTTGTAGAAAATCCACGGCTTCCGCCGCCCCTGCGGCCAAAGTCCGGACCAGCGCCGGGTCGGCGATTTCCCGGCCGCCGGCGAAGGTGTCGAAGGCAAGTTCATCGGCGCTGTCGCCGGCGGGAAGACTGGTGACATTGCCCGCCGCAACCAGGGTATTGCCGCTCCGTCCGGGGCGGCGCTTGCAAACCAGCAACACCTCGGCTCCGGCCCGCCGCGCCGCGATGGCCGCCGTCAATCCCGCCAGCCCGCCGCCGATGACGAGAACGTCGGCTTTCAGGCTCTCCATTCGGATCCCCTTCTCCCTGCGCCCTCTAGCCCGGTGGCCAAGTCAGATCACGGCCGCCGAGAAGGTGAAAATGAATGTGCCAGACCGTCTGGCCGCCGGCGTCGTTACAGTTGTTGACGATGCGGAAACCATCCTCGGCGAAACCCATATCATGGGCGATCTTACCGGCGATCTGGAAGACGTGACCGATGAGTTCATTGTCGGCGGTGGTCAGATCAAGGGTGGTGCGGATGTGCTTGCGCGGCACCAGCAGATAGTGATAGGGGGCCTGGGGGTTGATATCCTCGATAACCACCAGATGCTGATCCTGATAGACAAGCCGGGCGGGAATCTCGCCGGCAACGATCTTACAGAAGATGCAGTTGTTCGACATCGTCATTCCTTTCTTCGCTTGCGCGGTTGCGGCCGCTGCGGGCCTGATCGAGGGAGAGAAGGTGCCAGCGTTTCTGGCCGGCGCGCTTGAGCAGCGACTCGTTGTGAGTCAGAAAAATCAGTTGATGCTCCCGGGCCACGTTCTCCAGCATGCCGACCGTCTCCTGCAACCGCTCCCCGTCAAAATTGACCAGGGGATCGTCGAGGAAGAGCGGCAGCCGCTGCCCCCGGGCGAGATGCCGGGAGAGAGCCAGACGTACCGCCAGGTAGACGGCGTCGGCGGTTCCCCGGCTGAAATGTTCCAGGGGCCGCCAGCCCGCCTCTCCTTTAGCGGGCAACAACAGGGAAAATTTTTCGTCGAAACTGATGCGTCCGTAGCTCCCCCGGGTGGTCGCCATCAGATAGGTGCCGATATCGGCGGCAAAGCGCTCCAGATAGGTAGAACGGAACTCCTCGACCGCTGCATCGAGCAATTCCGCAGCCAGCCGCAGAACCTCCCGGCGCCGGCTCAGACTGTCCCGGCGGGATTTAAGCCCTTTCCCTTCCCGTTCAATGGCGCAGAGATCGGCAAGGGAAGCGCGCAGAGTCGCCTCCGCGCGGCTGAGTTCCAGCAAGCGCGCCTCCCGTTCGCGCAGACTCTCCCCCAGTTCCCGCAGTTTTTCCTCGGCGGCGGGGAGTTCCTCCTGCGGCAGCAAGGCTTCGGGAGGAAGGGTCCGCGGCGGCTCCGCAGCCAGAGATGCCGGTTCTTCGGCGGAAGAAGAGGCCGTCGGCTTTTCTTCTTCCAGCACCTGCGCACTTTTGACGCCGGACGTGGCCGCCTCCAGCTCCCTGATCCGGGCCAGCAGCTCCTGATGCCGAGGCAGATTCTTCCTCATCCGGACGACTTCCACCGCCGAAGGAGAGAGGCCGAGACGCTCGAAGCGCCCATCCAGGGCCGCCAAGCGCGTCTGGACCTCTTCCCGCCGCTCTTCCACCTCCCGGATCAGCTCCTGAATACGGTTCCGTTCTCCCCGAGCTTGGCCGGCCCGCATAAAATGGAGCCCCCAGGGGAGCAGAGCCGCAACGCCCCCTCCCCCCCAAAGCCAGAGAGTTATCCCGGGGAAGACCCAGGAGAGGCCCGCCCCGGCCGAGAATAACAGAAGCGAAAGGGCGGCCGTCCCCTTCCACGGGGGAGTGCACCAGCCATGCAGTTCCTTGCGCAGTTCCGCCGCTTCCCCTTGCAAAGAAACCAGCACCTTACGCTCCTCGTCGGCATCGACGAGGATTTTTACCAGATCCTCGGGGATTTCCCGGGGGAGACCGGTTTTAGCCAGCTCCCGTTCCAGGCGGTTACGTTCCTCGGCGGGATCTTCCACGGAAGAGGCGACCGACGCTTCCGCAACCGGGGTGGGTGGCGGCTCCGGGGGGGGTGCAAACGACGCCGGGGTGGCGCCAGCCGTCACCCGATAGTGGTTCCGGACCAAAGCCAGATAGCGCTCTCCCTTGCCATATTCGCTACGATCGAAAGCGATGGAGTTCTCGAGTTCGGCGATCTCGTCACGCAGTGTCGCCAACTGCTCCTGCGCCTGACGTCCCTCCCGCCAACGATCCTCCAAAGCGGCGACCTCTGCCGTGACCTTTTCCAACTCACCTGACTCTCCGGCTCTTCCCCCGCTCCTGTCATCGGCGAGGTCGGCCAGCTCGTCGCGCAGTCCGGCCAGAACCCGGTCGTAATCGACCTGGCCGAAGCCGGAGAGCAGGGAACGGATGCGCCCAGCCATGGCCGGCGCACCGGGAGCGCCAAGTTGTCCCTGGCCAAAGAAGAGGGAAGAGCGGAAGACCGCCTCCTCGTTGAGACCGAACAGACGCAGCAGATGTTCGCCGTATTCGCCGGATCCGGCAGCCGCCTCTTCGGGCGGAACCGAACCGGAAAAACGGTGAACCTCACGCCCTTCGCCGTCCGTTTCCACCAGTTCCACCCGGTCATCGAGCAGATCACGGGCAATGCGCACCCGGCCGCGCCGCCCAGTGAACACCAGGGCCGCCGCACACTCCTCGCCGCTGGCCCAGGACCGAAAACGCTTCTTGTCACGGACGCCGAAAAGAACCGCCGGAATCGCTTCCACCAGCGTCGTCTTGCCCGCTTCGTTGACGCCGTACACCAGATTCATCCCGCGCCGGAATTCGAAGGTCTTTTCGGCGAACTTACCGAAATTTCGCAACTCGATGGCTTGCAGAATCATGCCCGAGCCCCTCCCTGCCCCTGAAAACGCCGCAGCGTCTCGCGAAAAGCTTCCTCCACCAGAGGACGCCGTTCCGGCGGGACTTCATCCAGCAAGCGGCGAGCCCGGCGCGCCAAGACCCCGCGCACCGTCTCCTCGCTCGCCAGGCGACTGACAAAATCACCGGCAAGGAGTTCGGTACGGTCGAGCAACTCCAGATGATAGAAATCCACGGCGCAGCGGTCGTGCAGTTCGGCCATCTCCAGCGGCACCTCGACCAGTCCGGTGAGAGTCAGATGCAGCAGCAGATCGCTGGAATGCAATTCGCGAATCCGTGTCACCGCATCGGCCAACGTCTCGCAGCCGGTCAGATCAAGGCACAGCTCGTCCAGTACCCGCCCCCCCACCGGCAGAGGCTCCAGCCGGATATTTTCCGGCTCGACCTCGGCCAGAGCACAGTAGCGGGGACCGTTCTCGCCGAAACGCAGGCCCTCCGGGGATCCGGGACAACAGCCGTAAAGACGCCCATCTCCTTCCACCAGCAGGAATTCGTGACCATGACCAAAGGCCAGATAATCAAGATTCCACTCCTGCAGGGATTCCAAGGGAAGCCCCTGCCCGGACTCACCGGAAAGAACCGGACGCAAGCCATGCAGCACCCCGATATGCACTCCATCAAGGGGACGGCGGGCCATGCGGTCGAGAGTCGCAGGGGTCGGCAAGGCGCAGCCGCCGAAAGCATAGAAATGCACGGGCCGACCGGCCACCGTCATGGTCACCGGCTGGAGCCCCGGCGTTTCCGGCAGGATGACCGCACCCAGGGCCGCCAGCTTGGCATTGACCCCGTCCGGCGGGGCGTCATGATCCCCTGGCAGCAGGATAACGGCGATCCCCCGGGCGATGAGACGTTTGAAACCGGCGGCAACCTGTTCCACGATCTCCGATGTGGGCCGGGGAGTATCGAAGAGGTCACCGGCAACGATGAAAAGCTGAACATCGTTCTTGATCGCCAGGGTCAGCAGCCGTTCGAAGGTCTGCAACAGATCGAGACGCCGTTTCCCCTCCTTCTCGCCGAGTTCGGGAAAGGCCGCGTCCAGATGCAGGTCGGCGGTATGCAGAATGCGAATCATAAGGGCACCTTATGCATCAAAGTAGGATTCGGGATAAGAGCAGACCAAGGGGGGACAGGGAGCGCCGAAACGTGGCCGGCGGGCGGCGCGGACCCGACGGAGTACCGCCGTCGGATCGGGGATAGCGCAGAGGCCTTCGCGCTTGGAGCAGTTGTCGATGAGGATGAAGGCAAGCAGGCGGTAGCGGGCCATCCGGCCCTCCGACCCCCTGCCGCCGTAAAATTCGTCCGCCCCGGCGCCGACGAAACAGACACGATTCATGCTTCATCCTTCCGGCGCAGGTGGATGAGAAACTCCCGATTCCCCTTGGGTCCGAGAATCGGGCTTTCAGTCACGCCGAGAACCATGCAGCCGAGAGTTTCAGCCAGTATCCGGATGCGTTCCACCACCGCCGCGTGCTGTTCGGCGTCGCGCACCACCCCACCCTTGCCGACCTGCCCCTTGCCGACCTCAAACTGCGGCTTGATCAGGGCCACAACCTCGGCGCCGGGAGCGAGCAGGGCCAGGGTCGGCGGCAATACCTTGTCGAGGGAGATGAAGGAAGCGTCGATGACCGCCAGGCTCGGGCGCTCGCCGAGGCGTTCGACGGTAAGTTCACGGATGTTGGTGCGTTCGAGATTGACCACCCGGGGATCTTCCCGCAGCGACCAGGCGAGCTGGCCGTAGCCAACATCCACGGCGTAAACCCTGGCCGCGCCCCGTTGCAGCAGGCAGTCGGTGAAACCGCCGGTGGAGGCGCCGACATCAATGGCGACCCGTCCGGAAGGATCGACGGCAAAATGGTCGAGACCCTTCTCCAGCTTCAGCCCCCCCCGGGAGACGTAAGGGATGTCTTCCCCCTTGAGCCGCACCGAGGCATCCTCGGCAACTTGTGCGCCGGCCTTGTCCACGGCATGCTCGCCGACCACCACCTTGCCGGCGAGAATCAACCCCCGCGCCCGTTCCCGGGAAGGAACCAGACCCCGGTCGACGAGGAGTTTGTCAAGTCGGACTTTCTTCATGGACACCGCGAAAAAACTGGGGGAAACAGGTGACAGCAAGAGCCGGCGACGCGCTCGACAGAGTAACACAGGGAGGGGGGGCGGGCAACCGTTTTGCCGCCCTTGCGCCCCCGTCAGTCCAGCTCCTGCCAGCCGTCGAAAAGAGGAAAATAAAGGGCGGCACGCACCGGGTGCGCCGAATCGTAACGGGCCATGAGAGCAACGTAGTTCTCCAGCTGCGAGCGATAGCGCTCGATCTGCCCAGCGAGAAAAGGCTCACTCCCGCCCCGGCAGTCGACAATCTTGTAATCAATGACCCAGCGGATGCCGTCGGTGACAAAGGTCCGGTCAACGGCGGCATGGAGCAGCTCGTCCCCGATCCGCCCGGAAAGTTCCAGCTCGCAGGCCGCGTCCCCCCGTGCCGCCAGAATCCACCGTCCCCGGGAGGAAGCCAGAGCTCCGAGGAGGGCCGTCGCGACCTTGTCCCAGCCCGCCCAAAGTTCCGCTGCCGGCACCCCGAGGCGAGCCAAGCGCCGCCGCCCCGCCGCCGCCTCGGCGGCGATCCGCTCCGCTGTCCAGCGCTCCGTGCCCTCGCGGGCGATGCGTTCAAGATAGAGATGGCAAAGAGTGCCGACATGGCGGGCGGTCTCTGCCTCCCAGCCGGTAAAGAGCCCGTCACGGCTCTCCTCTTCCCCGTGAGCGGAGGCCGCCCGCGCCCGCGCAACCGTCGGCAGGGGGAGCGAAGCCAGGGGCGGTAGCCGCCAGTCGGCGGGCAGCCGCCGAATCGGCAGCGGCGTCCGCACAGCCGCCTCCCCTTCCCCCGCGGCCGACTCCGCCACAGGAAAAACGAAGTCCGATCCGAGCACCGGCCACAACCGGGCCAGCAGGGAACCGGACAAGGGCCGGGGCAATCCGTCCTTGTCCGGCGCCGCGTAACCGAGCAGATGCAGGCGGCGCTTAGCCCGGGTTGCTGCGACGTAGAGCAGGCGCAGGCTTTCCAGTTCCTGTTTGGCCGTTTCCAGGCGACCGATAGCCTCGTAGGTGGCGTCCCGGGCATAGCCGTCCAAGGCCGGTACCGGGGCGAGGAGCAGGCCGCGGTCGGGATGTTCCAGCCAGCGCAGCAGATGCCGATCGCCGCCGGCCGGACCCCGGCCAAGGCCGGGCAGGATCACCGTGTCAAATTCCAGCCCCTTCGCCTTGTGGATGGTCATCACCTGCAAGCGCCCGTCGGCGCCGCTGTCGGGAGCGGCGAAGAGCCTCCCGAGTCCCTCGTCGAGAGCATCGAGGGAAAGCAGATCGCCCCCGTGATCGCATTCCTCCATCAGGGCGAAGACCCGGGCCGTGTCCTTGCGCGCCGCACCGTCACAGCAGGCGCCGCCGCCCAGAGCCAGCCATACCCCTTCCACCAGTTGTCGCAGGGGGAGCGCGCCGTGCCGCGCCCGCCCGCGACGGAGGATCGCACCCACCCGTTCCAATCGGCGTCGACCGTCGGCGGAAAGGGCCGCGAGCCGTTCTTCATCCTCCAAAAGCTCCGGAACGAGGCGACCGCCGTCGTCGCCGCACAAGACTTCGAGGTCGGCGAGGGTCAGGCCGCACCAGGGGGCGCGCAGCACACACAACCAGCTCAGGCGGTCGGCGGGATGGAGCAGCGCCCGGGTCAGGGCGAGCAGGTCGCGCACCGCCGGACGACGCTCCAGGGGGTCGATGTCGCGGGCGCTGAAACGCAGGCCACGAGCGGAAAAAACCCGCAGGATTTCAGTGAGATGGGTGCGGGCGCGAACCAGCACCGCCACCGTCCCCCCAGCATCCTCGGCCAGGGCCCGCTCGGCCAGATCCGCTACCTGCTCGGCCTCGGCGGCGTCATCGCGCCGGATGAACGGATGGACCACGCAGGCCGGTCCCGACAGCATTTCGTGCACCGCCGTCGAGGGGGCATAGACCACCCCGCCCAGGGCCTCGTCCTCCTCGACGGGGAAAAGCCCGGCGAAAGCGTCGTTGACCCAATCGACAATCCCCTGCTGGGAACGGAAATTGGCGCACAGGTCGATGCGCTCCAGCGCCACCGTCGCCAGCCCCCGGGAACGGGCGCGCAGAAAGAGCCCGACCTCGGCCTCGCGGAAGAGATAGATCGACTGCATGGGATCGCCGACGACGAAGAGTGTGCGACCGTCCCCCGGCTGCCAGCCGGAGGTCAGATGACCAAGCAGGTGATATTGCAGATAGGAGGTATCCTGGAATTCATCCACAAGAATGTGGCGCAGACGGGCGTCGAGGCGCAACAGCAGTTCCGAGGGGTCGTCGGCACCACCCAAAGCGGCCAGGGCCTGCAGGGCGACGGCGGCGAAATCGACCTGTCCTTCCTGACGGAAGACCAGCCAGAGCTCGGCGGCGGCCAGGGGAAGCAGTTCGACCAGGGCTTGCAACACCTGCCATTGCCGGTCGGGATAGCGGATGTCCGGCAGGCGGCGCAGCTCGGCCAGGGCATCTTCGAGCCCAGGGACGGCACGCAGACGGTCGAGCAGTTCCAGCATCCGCTCCTTGCGCGCCGCCGCTTCCCCCTTGCCGGCAGGGAATCCGCCATTCTTGTCGAGCCGCCGGCGGAAGTCTCCGCCGGAAGTCAGGAGCAGATCGGCCAGCGCCAGCCAGCCCGGCAGATCGGCGGCATCAGTACCGGGGAATTCGGTGAGGTCAGCGCAGCGGCAGAGCGTCCTTGCCCCCCCTTCCAGCTGCTCGGCTGCATAACGCCCCAATTCCAACAGTTCGTCGCGACAATCCGGAAGGAGCAGGGCATCCGCCTCCCGCAGTCGGTCGGCGACGTAATCCGTCAGGGACTTTTCCAGCAACTCGCGCCGCCGTTCGCTCTCGACCCGGCCGAGATGACGCAGCCACTGGTCGCGGCGGGCCAGCATGGCGACCAGCATCCCTTGCAGGGTATCCATGCGGTTGTCGAGATGTTCGAGCAGCAGCGCCACCTCGGCGCTCCCCACCCCGCCCCGATCGAGCCGCCCCGCCACCCGCCGCGCAGCCTCACGGTAGAGCGGAAAAGGATCCTCGGCGATGGCCGGCATGGCGCCGAAACGGGAAATCCAGGGCATACGCCGGACCAGGGCGGCGTTGAAGGAATCGATGGTCTGAATCGTCGTCAAGGAGGGGTTATCAAGAAGATTCCAACCCTGCCGGGCATCCTGCGCCAGGGCCGCGCGGGCCAGTTCCCAGGTCTGCCGCTGATGGTCACTCTCCGGCGCCGGTCCCCGGGCCTCGCGCAGGGCGCGCAGCAGCCGCCCGCGCATCTCCCCGGCGGCCTTGCGCGTGAAGGTGATGGCAAGAATCTCGTCGGGGCGGTGCACCGTGGCGAGCAGGCGCAGGTAGCGCTGAATCAGCAGTTCGGTCTTGCCGGACCCGGCCGGGGCCTGGACGATGAAAGACCTTTCGGGATCGATGGCCCGCAACCGGGCCTCGGCGTCGACGGAACGGCTCACGGCTCCACCTCCTCCCAGGCCAGGGTCTCATCGATCCGGCACAAGGGAGCAAGATCGCAGAACTTGCAGGCCTTCTCCGGCGCCACTGGCGCCACCGCCGCCCAGCCCCGGGCAAACTCCCCGCCCAGTTCGGCGAGCTGCTTCCGCCAGCGTTCGAGAAGTTCCGGCCAATCCCCCAGACCGATTTTTCCCGCCGCTTTCGACCCCATGAACGCGGCGATGCCGGGAAGCATCTCCTCCCCCACCGCCACCCCCTTGAAGAGGCAACTACCGCGCCGCACCTGGGCGAAGGCGACGCCGGCGAGATTCTCCCCCGACTCATCCCCGGCGTAGACCGGCAACTGCGGTTCAAGCAGACGCTCGCCAAGCAGATCGTCGAGATCGACCCGGCCGGTTTTGTAGTCGAGGACCAAACGTCCCCCATCGGGCAAAAGATCGATTCGGTCGATCCGGGTGTCGATGGTCAGGGGACCACAGACGACCTGATGCTTCTCCTCGACCCCCTGAACGGCGAAGGGGGTCCGGCCCTTTTCCGCCTGTTCCAACCATTCCCGGGCCAGGACGCGAAGACGTGCTCCCTCGATACGGCAGAGGGGGGACGCCATCTCCGGGCCAAAACACTCGCGCAGGGCCGTCTCCACTACCGCCGCCACGCGCTCGTCCAGTTCCTCATCGCCCAGGGCAAGAAGCGCGGCATGATCGCCGGTTTCGCGCCAGAAACCTTCCAGCACCCGGTGCAGCAGGCTGCCCCGGGTGAGGCTGTCGAGCCCCGGTTCGGGATGCTCCAGCCCCCGGGCCGCCAGGCGATGGTGGGCAAAGGCACGAAAGGGGCAAAGAGCCTGATCCTTGAGAATCGCGGTGCCGCCAACGGCACGGGCGGCGGCGAGGGGCGGTCCGGTTTCGTCACAGAGCGTTTCCATAGGCGTCGCCACCCCTTCCAGAACCGCCAGGGGCGCGGCGCTTTCGGCCAAAACCGGAGCACCCGCGGGACAATCAAGGATCAGGCTGCTGGGACGCAGCTCCACATCCCCCTCTTTCAGCGGATGGCTGAAAATCACCGACGGCGCCGCAAAGGCCAAGCGGTCGCGAAGGGCGCGGGCGAAGGTCAGTTCCCGCTCGGCCCCGGCATGGGGCATATCGCAAGCGACCTGCAGGGGGATTGGAAGAAAGGGATTGGGCCGGGCCAAAGCGGGAAAGAGTTCGTCCGTCAAGCCCATGACCCAGAGATGATCGAACTCCAGACCCGCCGCTTCAAGGAGGCCGAGAACCTGCACCGGGCCGTCCGGGGTTTCGGGCTGAAACGTGGTCTCCCGGGCCTGACGGCGCAGCAGATCGAGGGCGGTGTCGCGCTCAAGCGGGCCGGAAACCGGCTCCAACTCGATCACCGCCGGCAGCAGGCGCTCTTTCCAGACCTTGAGTGCCTGATATTCCAGGCTCCCGAGGGGACGCTCTCCGGGCCAGCCAACCGCCGCCAGCTGTTCGCCGAAGACCGCCATCCACTCGCCGAGAGGCCGCCGCCGGCTTCCGCCGCGGGCGGCAGGATTCGCGAGAATGGCGGAAAACTCCGGCAGGGAAGCGGCGATCTCCGCCGGGGGATGGGCCAGACTGAAGCTCTCCCGGCGACCGGCGCGCAGTTTGCGGTCGCAGCGGGCACGCAGGGCGCCCTCCCGCTGAGAGCCGCCGAGATAGGGCGTGCGCAAGAGAAAACTCAGGCTGTCGAGGGTAAGACGGCCGGAAACGGCGAGGATGTCGAGGGCTGCCGTCACCAGCCCCTGTTCGGCGAGGGGGGAACCGAGGGAGAGGTTGAAGCCCTCTTCCGTCCCTTCGAGATCGATGAGGGATTCGGGGGCGAGTTCCTCGCGAAAGACCCGTTCCACCAGCCGGCGGCGCTGCTGCAAGTCGGCCACCACCACACCGATGCGAACGGACCCGGCTTCCAGCAGGCGGCGCGCCCAGCGGGCCGCCTGGCGCGCCTCGTCCTCAGCGTCGAGAGCAGCCACCCGTAGGCAGTCACCGGGCGCGGGCAAGGTGCCGGTCCACTTTGTCACCCGACACCCCGCCCCTTCAAGGGCGGCGCACAGGCGGGTCAGACGGGGCGGAGGATCGTCGAAGCCGGCAACGAAGACCTGATCGGGGGCTTGAAGCCGACCGTCCGCCAATGCGGCGGCGACCCGTGCCGGCAGCAGGACGGAATCGCTCCAGCCTTCCTTCCGGCAAACATCAAGATA
This sequence comes from Trichloromonas sp., assembly GCF_034006665.1. Taxonomy (GTDB): domain Bacteria; phylum Desulfobacterota; class Desulfuromonadia; order Desulfuromonadales; family Trichloromonadaceae; genus Trichloromonas. The sequence goes on along the minus strand of NZ_JAVESI010000030.1, from coordinate 27,686 downwards.
GGCCGCGCGCCAGCGCAGAAAGGCGCGGTGATCATCGCTTAAGGGATCATCCGAAAGATCGACGTCGTACTCCACCAGCAGCCGGTGTGCCTCCTGGGCGCGGCGGGCGCTGGCCGGAACCTGCAGCAGGGCCAGTTCCGAACCGGCGATCTCGGCCTCGATCACCCGCTCCCAGAGGTAAAAGGAAGCGCCTTCCGACAGCAGCTCGGCATCCTCGCCCAGTTCCGACGCGCAGCGCAAAAGCCAGGTATCGAGGCCGAAAATTTTCGGCGTCCCCCAGACCTCGCATCCCGACTCAAGCATCCAGGCGTCGAAGCGTCCGCGCAGGGCGCGGGCCAGGCGCTTGTTGACGGTCAAAACCAGCGCCCCTTGGCTTAGAACGCGGCACAGCTCGGCAAAAGACATTGACGGTTCGGGCATCGCAGCCATCCCTCCTCCATAAAAGACAAAGGACAGCATAACCCGGCGGCCGGCGACGGCCAAGGGGAAATGGAGGGACCGACAGAGACCGGAATAAGGGGAGGAAGGAGGGGAAATTTCGAGTAGGCACCTTCCAAGCTGGTAACTGCTGCCGGTAAAATGACCAAAGCGGCGGAGTTTATCCCGCCGCTTTAGCACTTTCGCTATACGAGGCTGGGCAAAAATGTCCTGATTCAAGACGCCCGAAATTCGAGGAGTGAGGCGTACCGAGAGGTACGTCGCAGCGACGAAGATGAGGGCAACGCCGCAGATGGGCGTTTTTCCTCAGCCTCTCCGCTTTAGTGCTTGCCCGGCGCCAAGGGCACATTCCGCCGTTCCCAGGCGATATAAGCTTCGAGGGCGAGCATTTCAGCGCTGTCGAAATCGAGGTCGGCCCCTTCGAGAGGATTGCGGATGCACCAGTTGATCATGTGCCGCAGTTCGGCAACCTTGCCGATCTGCTTCTGGAATTTCGGATAGGTTTCGGGATGGGTGTTGGCGGCGTTAGGATGGCACTGGGCGCAGGCGACGCCGTTACTGCTCAGTTCCGTGCCGACCCAGAGGGCCCGCCCCTTCTCCACCACCGACTGGTATTCCCCTTCCCAACGCTTCAGGTCGGCCTCGGTGAACTCGTCGGCCAGGGCGGGAAGAACCGCGCCACACAACAGTAGCCCCAGGATGAGGGCGGTCAGCTTCACAACGTTCATTATCGCGCCTCCTCGATCGGTTAGTAGTGGGTTTGAGCCGGAATCCGGGCGGCCTCGGCCTGATAGGTCACATCCTCGGGCCGACCGGTTTTCGGGTTATAGCGGACCGTGCGCGTAGCGTTGTTGTAGAGGGTGAAGGTCATGTCGACATTGCCTGAATTCACGTTGATGAACTGCCAGCCGGTGGCGTCCCGCTCGAAGAAGGGGTCGGCCCGGTTCATCGGCACCGTCATCTTCGGCAGCAGGCTTTCGGCCTGGGCGTAGCTTTGGGGATAGGGCCAAGGCCAGGCGGTGGCCATCACCGCGTTGAAGCTGATGTTGCCGATCTGGTTGTACTGGATCTGATGCACATGGCCGTAGATGACATTGACCTTGGCGAAGGGCTTGAGCAGCTCTTGAATTTCCTCGGCATCCTCGGTCCAGAAGTTCCAGCCCTTGTAGATCTTCTGCAAGGGGGAATGGGAGAGGACCACCAGCGGCGTCTTTTTATCGACCTTGTCGAGATCGGCTTTCAGCCACTTGCGCTGAACCTCGCCGACCATGAAAGGCGAGCCGTTGGGGTTATCGAGCCCGGCCATCTCCAGCATGCGCTGCTCGGCGGTCGGCCAGCGGTTGTAGGTCCAGTCGTCGTAGGTGCGCACGCTGTTGAGAACGATGAAGTGCACCCCTTTGTGATCGAAGCTGTAATACTGGGGACCGAAGAGCTTTTCCCAGTATTCGCCCATGTCGAGGTAGTAGTCGTGCTCGCCCATGACGTAGTGGGTCTTGTAGCGCAGGGCCGACATGATCTCAGCGCCGTGGTCGAGTTCGGCCTTGGTACCGAGTTGGGCGAGGTCGCCGCCGAAGAGAACGAAGTCGGGCTTGGGATTGAGCAGATTGGTCTCGGCGACGGCGCGAATCAGACCGCGATCCCAGTTGCGCACGAACTTGCTGCCGGAAATATGCTGGATATGGGCATCGGAAATATAGGCGAAGGTGAAGTTTTGGCTGCTGTCGGCGAAGGCCATCTCGACCAAGTTGATCGGCAGGCTCGCGGCCAGGGCCAGGGCGCCGGCCCCCTTGAGAAAGTCGCGACGATGAATGGCTTTGTTCATGGGGATCTCCTCTTATTTCCGCTCGGCCGAAGCCGTCTGGACAAATGGGGGGCTGGTCAGGGCTTCCATGAAGGCCACCAGGTCATCGATCTGCTGCTCACTGAGATTCAGAGGGCGGATGCCGCCGCTGAGGAAAGCGTTGACCTGCTCCCCTTCCTTGCTGAAGCCCCCGTTATTGTAATGCACCACCACATCGCGCAGGGTCGCCAGGCTGCCGTCGTGCATGTAGGGGGCGGTCAGGGCGATGTTACGCAGGGTCGGGGTCTTAAAGCCGCCCATGTCGTCGAACTGTTCGCTGATGGCGAAACGTCCCAGATCCGAAGTCTTGCTGTCGGTAAGCACGGCGATGTCGACATCGACCCCTTGAGCCTTGGCCTTCAGGAAGGCACCGGCCAGCTCGGGAATATCCTGCTGGATGTTGTTGATGCCAACGCCGATGTTGTGGAAACGGTTGTCGGTGAAGAGCGCCTGGGTCTGTTCGATGACATGGCAGGAGACACAGCGCCCTTGGCCGATGAAAACTTCGAAGCCGCGCTTGGCGGCGTCGTTCATAGCGCGCCCGTCCCCGGCGAAATACCAGCGATCAAAGGGGGTGTCGCCGGCGACGATGGTGCGCTCAAAAGCGGCAATGGCCTGGATGACCTCGGTCAGGGTGATCTGCTCGCCGCTCTTGCCGAAAACCTGCTGAAAGGCCGCGACGTATTCGGGGTCGTTGCGTACGATCTCCAGAATCGGCTCATGGTTTGCCAGCCCCATTTCCACGGGATTGACGAAGGGATGCCGGGACTGATCCTCCAGGTCGGGCGACCGACCGTCCCAGAAGAGGGTGGTAAAATAGGCGGAATTGATGACCGTCGGCGCGTTGCGGGTGCCGGTCAGCTTCCGGATGCCTTCGGAAACCTTCAGGGGGCTGTCAGTGAAGGCTTTTTTCGCGTCGTGACAGGTGGCGCAACTGACCTCGCCGGTGGAACTGAAACGTTGATCGTGAAAGAGTTTGTCGCCAAGGGCGATCTTTTCCGGAGTCTGGAGATTGTTCGCCGGAATCGGCACCGGCGGCAGCCCGAGCAGGGCTTGCTCCGCCTGGATCACCCCCGGCGCCAGCAGCATCAGCGAAAACGCCCAACCTAGCAGTCCTCTCATAGATTTTTCCTCCTCGCGATGGTGATTAATTCGGGAACTGAATTATACCAGAGTCTGTCCGGATTCAAGCGCGGCCCGGCGAAATTGCCGTCTTCGCCGACCTCGGTGACCGGACGGCGGGAATCGTAATATTTGTCGCAAAGCGAAATTGGCGTCTTGACCCGAAACGCCCGGCGCGGTTAGGATTGAACTAATCGGCAAACCATCCGAAAGGGTGGGACGCAAAGCCACTGGCCTAACTTCCCGGACGTCGGTCGCGGAGAACAGGGCGGCAGGGTTGCACTCCATTCGAGTCCTTCCCGCCCTTCCCTCCCCGCCACCGTTCCCGGTTCGCATCCCCGTAAGGGAGGATTTCATGATCAAAGCGCTCGACACCAGCATCCAGGGCCTGAAAGCCATGGAAACCCGCATGGCCGCCTCGGCCAATAATCTCGCCAACGTCAACACCGACGGCTTCAAGAAAGATCGCGTCACCCTGAGCGAAACCGTCCAGGGCGGAATCAGGGCCGACGTCGCCAAGGTCGATACGCCGGGGGCCATGGTCGAGGATCAGGACACCACGCGGGAACTTTCCAACGTCGACCTGGCCGAGGAGATCGCCGGAACCATCCCGACCAAGGCCGCCTACAGCGCCAACCTGAAGATGATCCAAACCCAGGACGAACTGACCGGCACCCTTCTCAGCATCAAAAAATAGCCAATCAGCAGCGCCGGGGATGCGCAACCTCCATCATCCCGATCCCATCCGCATCATGCTTCCTGGCACGCCGGCTCACGCAGCTCCTGCGCCACCCGGCAGGTCCGATTCGCGGCAAAACAGTTCATTGAGGCTGCGGTCAAGATCGTTGGGCATGGAAAAATTTTGCTCATCCTGGCCTTGACGTTGGCGTCACAGCTCGAAACAACTGGTGATTTTGTGCGGTTGAAAATCTTCGCGGCGCGCCGCCCACCAGTCCCGCACCTGCTCCTGAAGCCGCCGCTTCTGCCGGGGAGGCAGGGTGCTGACCCGATCCGAGGTGTAGGGAAAGGGAGGCACCGGCGGCGAGAAGAGAAAGTGATCGAAATTGTAGAAATGCACCGCCGCCGCAGTCCCCTCGGAAAAGGTCTCGCCACTGAGCAGCCGCAGGCAGCTCAAGGCCGAATCGGCGACAAAAAAGGCGTTCCCTTCCACTTTCTCCTCGCTCAGCAGCGCCTCGGCAAGAACGGAGATCAGCCGGTCGCGCTCCACAGCCGCCTGTTTGCCCTGAAAAACCAGGGCCAGCACCACCAGTTGCCGGATATAAGGCTCCTTGTCGCCGACCAGTTTGGCCAGGCGCGCGGTTTCGCTCCCATCCCCCAGGGCATGGAGGAGGGAGATCAGCCAGATCCGTTCCAAAGGCCGGGCGGTGTCGAGCAGTCCGTGAATCGCCGGAACCGCCGCTTCGCCCAACTCCACGATCAGCCGATAGGCGCCGAGCTTGCGGGGATGGTTGAGACCGGTAAAAACCTCGGACAGCAGACCGACGGCGGCCATCGGCTGCTCCTTCAGAATCCCCCGGGCCGCCGCGAACAGCCGCACCCTCTCCGTTTCATCGCATCCGGCATCCTCAGTGGAAAAATAATCCAGAGCCTTCTCCACGGCCTGGTCAATGGGCATTCGCGTCGATTCTTTCATGATCCGTTTCCTAGCGATGTGAGAAAAAAAAGAGATTCGAAACTTCCCTTATTTGCTGCTTTCGCAAAGATCATCAGGCGCGGGGGAATGAGGTAGAAACTTTTGCCGGAAGCGACGCTCAGGACCATTCCCATGACCGAAGGGGCATCCGTAGCCGTGGGGAGCGGACCAAGAAGGGTGTAGCGATGATGAACTCGGGGTTCTGAAGGAATGCACTTATTCATTGGTACCCTGGCGGCTAGGGCCGCTCGGAAACTCCCTCCCTTCTTCCGTCATCGTCATAGGGCATCCGGCCACGATGGACCATGGTTCAACTCTGCCACAGAAGTGCCCTAAGTCAAACAGAGCGCCGCCTCCCTCCGGGCGCTGCCCTTCGGCGGGGAATCACGCCTGCCAGACCCGCTTCGTCAGAAGATCGCAGGCGGTCAACGGGCCGCCCGTTCCGGCCCCGGTATCGAGGTGGATACGTCCCGCCTCGAAGTGCGGCCGGCCGTCCCGGGTCACGGTGTGCCCTACCACCTGCACCTCCTCCCCCCGCCCCGGCGGGGAGTAACGGCTCCAGAGCAGCACGAAAGGATCCTGCTCCTCCGCCTCGAAACCGTCCCCGGCGCCGGCATGGACAAAGAGATAGTTTCCGACACGATAAGTTAAGACCGTCTTTTCGAGAAAGTGCAGATGCTCCGGCGGAATCTCCCACTTTCCCTCGTAACTGAGAAGGGTCGCCGTGCCGCCGTTGGCGAGGAAGATCTCGGTATCGCCGCCGAAGGCATTGCGCCGGTAAAGAGGGGAAATCTCCCGCAGGGTTTTTCCGGTGCGAATGCCCCGCTCGACCAGGGCGTCGAGAAAGAGCTGCTCATGGTTGCCGCGTAAAAAGACCGTGCGTGGAAACCGTTCGGCGAAAGCCAGCAGAAAATCAATCACCCCTCGGGAATCGGGACCGCGGTCGATATAGTCACCGAGAAAGACCACCTGATCCTCCTCATCGGGCCAAACTTGGCACACCAGATCCCTGAGCTTGCCGAGTTGGCCGTGAATATCGCCGATCGCCAAAAGCCGCTTCATCCTGCGAGATTCTCCAGAAAGGCCCCCAGCAACCGGGTACGGACCGCACCTTGCGGCAGCAGAATCGCCAGGGGCCGGTTGAGATCGAGAGGGGTCTTGATTTCGACCAGCCAGCCGTTTTCCAGTTCCCGTTGCACGGCCAACCGGGACAGGAAACCGACGCCCATGCCCGCCTCCACCGCCTTTTTCACCGCTTCCGTATGTCCCAGTTCGAGGGCGATGCGAATGTGCCCGAAGCAAGCGGAGAAGGCCTGCTCGAAAACCTCTCGCGTCCCCGACCCCGGTTCGCGCATGATCCAGTCGGCTTCGGCGAGGATTTCGAGGGGGGCGAAAGATTCCCGGCTCAAGGGATGGTTTTTGCCGGCGATGACAACCAGTTCGTCTTCCCGCCAGGCCAAGACGTCCAGACCGGGCGCGTGGGGCGGCCCTGGCCATTCATGACACCAGCAGCGTCGTCGGGGCAACGGCGGCCTACGGCAGCGAGGCTCTGGCCGTCGGCACCGTGGTCAAACTGGCTCGCGCCCTGTGGATCGTGCCCTTAGCCCTGGCCTTCTCGCTGCTGCACCAATCCCATGAACGGGCGAAGACCCCCCCCTTCATCCTCGCCTTCGTCGCCGCCTGCCTCCATAGCCTCTTCCCCCACCCCAACCCCCTCTGGACGGCGCTGGCCGGAATCGCCCGGCAAGCATTGACGGTCACGCTCTTTCTGATCGGCGCAGGACTCAGCCGTCCCCTGTTGCAACGGGTCGGTTTCGCCCCCCTCACCTTGGGCATCAGCCTCTGGCTACTGGCGGGAACCCTCAGCCTGGCGGCGGTTCGCCTCGGCTGAGGGTTCGTAAGAAGCCTACTTCTTGCCGATGGCGAAGGCCTGCCCCAAGAGCGGGCCAAGGCCGTAATAGCCGCGATGAGCGGTATCGAAAATCAGGGGCTGGATCTTGCGGATGTCGGGCAGCCCGTCCTCGGCCAGCACCGTTTCCTCAGCTTTGACATCGAGAATCTCCCCGACGAACTGGGTATGCAGACCGATTTCCTGAACATGCAGCACCCGGCATTCGAGAATGACCGGCAGCTCCGCCGCGTAGGGAGCATCCACCAGCTCGCCGCGCACCGGAGTGAAACCGGTTTCAGCGAACTTGTCAACCTCGCGCCCCGAAGCGATACCGACGTAATCGGCCTGGACGATCTGCTCCTGAGAAGGGATGCCGACGGTGAAGGTCTTGCGCTCCATGAGCGCAGCGTAGGAATAGGTCGCCTTGCGCAAAGCGACGGCGACGCAAGGGGGCTGGGAATTGCAGAGGCCGCCCCAGGCGGCGTTCATCAGATTGGGCTTGCCTCCGCCGTCATAGGTACCGACCAGCAGGACGGGAGCGGGAAAGAGCAAAGTTTTGGAACCGAGGGATTTCTTCATAATCTTCTCCTTGTGCCGCCGCCGGTCAGCGGCACGGACAGGGTTTTGGACAACTCGGGGTTTGGACAACGCTTGCGAAAATCGCCCGTTTGCTAGAGTATAGACAAAAAATTCGGCCGAGCTTCAGGTTCCTGCGAAAGTCCCGGCGGTTTCAACCAAGAATTTAACCAGCATCAGAGACCTCCCCCGTTAACAAAGGGGAGGTACGCTTACGACTGGATATTATTAGAGGGATAACAACCGATATGTCTGACGAGAAGTCGCGGTACTTCAAAGAACACGGCAAACTGGAACAGCGCTCTTTTCTGCTGATGCTGGTGCTGGTAAGCCTGCTCTTTATCTTTCTGCTCAAACCCTTCTGGGGGTCGATTTTCTGGGCCTGCCTCATCGGCCTGATCTTTTACCCCCTCTATTCCCGCCTCCGCAATCTGTGGCGGGGACGTTCCACCCTTTCGGCGCTGACGACCCTAGTCATCTGCCTGATCATCGTCATCGTCCCAACCCTCTTCGTCATGGCCTCCTTCTTCCAGGAAGGCGCCGGACTCTACCAGCGCCTGCAGAGCGGCGAGTTCGACATCCAGGGACGCATCGAGCAGGTGCGCCAGGCCTTCCCCACCGTCCAGAATCTTCTGGAACGGCTGAACCTCGACCTGAGCAACGTCACCGCGCAGCTCTCCAAGGCGGCCCTCACCGCCAGCCAGTTCATCGCCCAGAATGCCGTGCAACTCGGCCAGGGGACGATGCAGTTCTTCGTCAGCCTCGGTCTGACCCTCTATGTCGCCTTCTTCATGCTTCGCGACGGGCGCGGCTTGGTGGAACTGCTGGTGCGCGCCCTGCCCTTAGGCGACGCCCGTGAGCAGCTGCTCTTCGCCAAGTTCGCCGAGGTGGCGCGGGCCACGGTCAAGGGGAACCTGGTCGTCGCCGTCACCCAGGGCACCCTGGGCGGGATCATCTTCTGGATTCTCGATATTCGCGGGCCGCTGCTCTGGGGGGTGGTGATGACCCTGCTCTCGCTCATTCCCGTGGTCGGGGCCGGATTGATCTGGGCGCCGGTGGCCATCTATCTCTTCGCCATCGGCGACTGGATTCAAGGGACGGTGCTGGTCGTCTTCGGCGTGGGGGTGATCGGGCTGGTCGACAACTTTCTGCGCCCGGTTCTGGTCGGGCGCGACACCAAGCTGCCGGACTATATCGTGCTCCTCTCGACCCTGGGCGGCTTCGCCCTCTTCGGGATGAACGGCTTCGTCGTCGGCCCCCTGGTCGCGGCCCTCTTCGTCGCCTTCTGGGAAATCTTCATCCGTGAATTCAACTCGCCGCCCCTCATCCTCACAGCGGACAACTCCCCGCCAACCACCTCCGTCATCGTCGCTTCGGACGATGCGCCCGAAACTCCAGAAAAGGAAGAGAGCGATTCCGGCACCGCCTGAGCCATGTCCCCTTGCCGAACCCGCAGGATGCGGTGACGAAAGAAACCGCATCGCGGCGGGACTCCCTTCATCGACCGGCCGACTCCAGCGGAAAATTCATACTGTCCACCCGCTCCACCAGGCTGCCGATGTCGAGGAATAATCCTTCCGCTTCCCGCCCCGGCTCCAGGGTGGTGATGATGGTCTTGCCCACCAGCCAACGCCCTTCGCGCCCCCACAGATCCCGGGTCCGGATGCCCCAGAGGGTGTGCAGCAAAGCCGCCCGTCCCTGGGTTTCGCCGAGATAGAGCAGAATATGCCCGGGGAGATGAACCAGGGTCGCGAAGGGCACCCCCTCGGCCAGCAGGCGCGCCTCGCGCTCTCGGGGCGGTAAATCCGCCAGCGGCACGACCCGGCCAACCACGGCCTGACGGAAGGAGTTGCGCGGCAGCCAAAGACCGAACGGGGTGAAGAGGTCGCGCAACGTCCCCGAACAATCCCGCCCCGCATACCCATCCCCCCAGCCGTAGGGCTGTCCCATCATCCTTCCCGCCAGATCGGCGACTTGGCCAAAAGTGAAGGTGAGGGGGAACATCCCGCCCCCATCCGCGGCAATCCATCCTTCCACCACATGCGCCCGTCGCTCCCGGTCGGCCACGGGAATCAGTACCCGATAGCCGTTGCCGTCCCCGTCAATGAGCGGCAGCAGCGCGCCGATGCCGACGGTCAAACGGTAAATGCCCCCCTTATCGGCCACCGCCACTCCATCGCGGGTCAGGGTGAGATAACGCCCGTTTTCATACGCCACCATGAAGTCCTCATCGACCCAGGCCAGCTCGACCGCCGGCACCCAGCCGTAAAGAAGGGCGGTTTCGATGAAGGCCCAAGCGCCGTCGGCGCTGAAGTGGGTGACCCGCAGCGGCACGCCGGGCGGGATAACGCCATGCTGCAGGTTGTCGAAGGGAAAACCTTCCCCGGCCTTGCGGGGATCGTTGAAGAGCGGCGAGCGCGTCGGCAGCGCCCGCACGTCGAGGCGGCGCAGGGATATTCCCCGGCGGTCGCAACTCGGGAAGGCCTCACGCGCGACCAGCAGGGTCAAGGCTTCCCGACGCATCGGAGTGAGGGGGCGAAGGTTTTCGGAGAAAACCTCGTGTTTCGCAATCCAGTCCAAGGCCCAGAAGGGATTTTTCGTCGTCTCCCGGGGCGCGGTGCTCCTCCAGGGGAAAAAGTGGCTTTCCAGAAAAGCGGCGGCCAGAACCTTTTGCTCGGCGGCGGAGACCACCCGACCTGCCTCTTGTGAATCGACATAAACCGTCGGGTTTTGCGGCAGAAGCGTCAGATCGCAGATTTCCCGACCGGTCAGATCGCGGACGCAGCCGGCCGTTATCAGGCAAAGAAAGAGCAGAATGGAAACGTATCGGAACATATCTTCCCCCGGTCGATGGCCGCGCTTCAGGTTTTCCGCCTTCCCGTCCCTGCCGCCGTATTGCTAAGGGAAGAAAACCATGCCCCAAAACTCCCGTCAACCGCTTTTGCCGCTGACGATGGCAATCATCATCTATAACGCTCGCTCCGATCTCAAAGCGCAACTCGTCACACCTCCTACGCGAAAAGACAATTTTTACGTTTGTTTCATGAAGCTTCCCTGATTCTCCGGTATGCTTAAATAAAAAGGGGATCCCTTGGCAAAGGCGAGTGAAAGCGTTTGCGGGCGGAACTTTTTAAGGGTGCACTCAGGAGAGGCCCATGCCACTGATTGTCGCTGAAAATGTGCATAAGGTCTATCGCGCCGGCGAGGTCGAGATCCACGCTCTCAAGGGGGTGAGCTTCGCCATCGAGTCCGGAGCCTTCGTTTCTTTCGTCGGTCCTTCGGGCAGCGGCAAGACCACCCTGCTCAATCTCATCGGCTGCCTGGACAAGCCGAGTGAAGGGCGGCTGACGGTCGCCGGCACCGACGTCGCCACGCTCGACCGCCGGCGGGGTGCATCCTTCCGGGGAGAAAAGCTCGGCTTCATCTTTCAGGATTTCAATCTCATCCCGGTTCTTACCGTCTACGAAAACATCGAGTATCCCCTGCTCATGGTTCAGGATCTTCCCGCCCGACAGCGGTCCAAACGGGTGTTGGATCTGCTGGCGGCCGTCGGCATGAGCGAACAGAAAGATAAGTTCCCCGACCAGATTTCCGGCGGTCAGAAGCAACGGGTGGCGGTGGCCCGAGCGCTGATAACCAGCCCGGCCCTGGTGCTGGCGGACGAGCCGACGGCGAACCTCGACCATGCCACCGCCTACCAGGTGATCGAACTGATGAAGCGAATGCGCGACAACTTCGGGACCACCTTCCTCTTTTCCACCCACGACCCGAAGATCGTCGGCGAAGCGGAGACGCTTTTCACCCTAGAGGACGGACGCCTGTCCGATGCCCAGGCGGGGCCGGGAGGACACCATGGCTAAACTGCTCAAGATTGCCTTGCGCAACCTCCTGCGCTACAAGCGGCGGACCCTGCTGACCACCTCGCTCATCACCCTGGGCGTCGTCTTCGTCCTCATCTTCGTCTCGGTGACGGGCTCATTCAAAACGATGATGATTGCCCAAAACACCGACGCCATGCTTGGCCATCTGCAGATACACCGCAAGGGGTATGTCGCATCCATCGACAACCTCCCCCTCAACCTCAATCTTAACGCCGGCGCCGTCGAGCGGATGGAAAAGATACTGGCCGCCCAGCCCGAGATCGTCGCGTATTCACCGCGGATCAAATTCGGAGCCATGTTCAGCACCTTTGTCGAGACGACCAACATCCGCCTGAACGGGATCGACCCCGCCCGGGAATTCCGCACCGTTCCCCTGCTTCCCGAACGGATACTGGCGGGGGACAAGGAGCTTGAACGGGGCGAGATCTGGATCCCCGAACTGCTGGCCAAAGGGATGAAGGTCAAGATCGGCGATACGGTGGTCATCGTCGCCACCAATCAGGAAGGGTCGGTCAACGGGCGCCAGTTCAAGGTCGCCGGGGTACTCGAAAGCGCCACCGGCCCCGGCGGGCGGGACGGCTATATCACCCTCGAAGATGCCGCCGAAGTCTTGCGGATGGAAGGGCGCCAGATCAGCGAGGTGGCTCTCCGGCTTCATGATTTCAATCAGTTGGACGTCTTGAGCGAACGACTCGGGACCCTCCTTGACCAGCAACTCAATCCGCAGGGCAAGCCGATTTTCGAGGTGCACACTTGGGAGGATCTCTCGCCCTTCTTCAATGTCGCCCGGATGATCGACCTGATGACCTTCTTTATGAAACTCATGCTTATCGCCATCGTTCTGGTGAGCATCATGAACGTGATGATCATGGCGGTTTATGAGCGGATTCGGGAGATCGGTACCATCGCCGCCATCGGCACACAGCCCGGCCGCATCCTTGCCCTCTTTCTCCTCGAAGGCTTGAGTCTCGGCGTCGCCGGCGCCGTTTTGGGTAACCTGATCGGTACCCTCGTCATCGTTCTGGTCAATGTCTCCCACATTACCTACGATTTCGGTCGCCAGAAAAATCTGCTGCTGCGAGCGGGCATCGATCCGTTCGAGGTCTTCGTTTTATCGTTGATCGTCATCGTCATCGCCGTTGTCGCCAGTCTGCAACCCGCATTCAAGGCTTCACGCATGGAGCCGATCAAGGCGCTACGGCACATCTAGGAGACTCGCCATGAAAAAATCAACCGGTCTGACTCTGCTGCTCCTTCTTCTCTGCGCGGCCCCCGGATCCGCCGCCGAACCGCAACGGATCGCCGTCGCCGCCGAAGGCGATGAGCCCTCGGCCCAGGTAAGTGCCGTCGCCGGGCGCTCTCCCTTTTTCCTGTTGTTCGACGAAAAGGGCGCGTTCATCAGCGCTCTGGCTAATCCGTACCAGAATGCCCGGGGCGGAGCCGGGCCGCAGGCGGCCCTGTTCCTGGCCGAAAAAGAAGTGACGGTCGCCGTCGCCGGAGACTTCGGCCCGAAAATGGTCGACGTCATGCGGTCCCGGGGCATCCGCCCGCTGGAGTTCATGGGTACCGCCGCCGATGCCGTCAAACACGCGTTGCGACCCTAGGAGAATTCGATGCGCACCCTCCCGGCCCTGATTCTGATCCTCTTCTTCGCTCTTGCGGCCCATGCCCAGGACGGCGAAGCGTTGTTGCAACGGATTGACCGCAACCTCAACCCTGAATCGTACGAGTCCTATCGCAAGCTCATCAACATTGAGCCGGATGGCCGGACCAGGGAATACGTCCTGTTCAGCGTGAAGAAGGGGAACGACAAGGTGGCGGCTCTCTTCGTCTCGCCGGCGAGCGAAAAGGGGCGCTCTACCCTGCGCTTGGGCGACAACATGTGGCTCTACATGCCGGGGGTCGGCAAACCGATCCGCATCACCAGCCTTCAGTCGGTCGTCGGTGGGATCTTCAACAACAGCGACATCCTGCAACTCGATTATGCCGCGGAATATGCCGTAGAAAAACAGGAAGAGACGCACGATGAAGTCCTGCTGCATCTCAAGGCCAAGACCAAAACGGTCGCCTACGACCGGGTCCGGCTGTGGGCGGACAAAAAGAAGCTGCTACCGACTCGCATCGAGTGCCTTACCGAAGCAAAGATGCTGATCAAAAACATCTACTTCAAAGAGATCAAGGATTTCGGCGGCGGCATCGTGCGTCCGTCGGTGATCGAAACGGACAGCCCCTTGTACCAGGGCTATCGTTCGGTGATGATCTTCGCCGGCTTGAAGGCGCGGGAATTCGCAGACGAGGTCTTTACCCAGGCCAACATGCCCAACCTCGAAGCGCTGCGCTAGACCGGAAAACCGCCGGAAACGCCAGGGATGAAGCGGATAAAAACGAAAAATTCAGTGTGTTATTATCCCCGTCGATTCCGGGATTGGGCCTGGTTGTGGGCCCTCTCCTGCTGGCTTCTCGGCACCCCCAGCCAGGGGGAAGAATTCACCTTCGATGCCGCCGAATTCGAGAAAAAACCTTATCATTTCGGCGGCTACGCAGAGTTGCGGCCGGTGCTTTCCGGTCTCGACCGGGATGCTGCCCTCCACCGGCTGCGCTTCTTCGCCGAGGATGGGGGACGAACCACCGTCGAATACAACGGCCGTCTGCAAATCGAGGGGGATCTGGAACAAGGGATCGGGCGAGCCTTTATGCGCCTCAACAGTGACTACGACAATACCGCCGCGGGAGAGTCGTTCAAAACGACCGTCTATGACGGCTACCTCTCCCTCAAACCCACGCCGAATCTGACCTTGGAGGTGGGGAAGAAAAGCCTGCGCTGGGGAACGGGCTATGCCTGGAATCCCGTCGCCTTTCTCGGCCGGGCCAAGGATCCCGACGATCCCGAGTTGAACCTGGAAGGGTTTATCCTGGCTTCGGTTTCCTGGATCAAAAGTTTTTCCGGTCCCCTGCAAACCCTTTCCCTGTCGCCGGTGCTGCTTCCCGTTTATGACGGATTCAACGACGACTTCGGCGAGACCGGGCATCTCAATATCGGCGGCAAGCTTTATGCCCTGCTCGCCGACACCGATATCGATCTGCTCTTTCTGGCCGGTGGGAGCGGGCCCAATCGCTACGGCTTCGATTTCGCCCGCAATCTCACCCCCAATTTCGAGATCCACGGCGAGTTCGCCTACCTTCGCAACGTCCGCAAACGGTTCCTCGACGCTACCGGCTTAGGCGGCGAAAGAGAAGAGGACACGCTTAGCTATCTGATCGGCCTCCGCTATCTGACCGAGGCGGAAACAACCTGGATCGTCGAGTATTACCACAACGGCGCCGGGTTCAATCGAGAGGAGATGGAGAGCTTCTACCGCTTCGTCAACCGGGGATACGAAACGTTTCTTGCCACCGGTGACGCCTCAGGGCTGGAGCGGGCCGAAAATGCAGGCCAGGGGGGCTATGCGCGAATGAACCCGATGCGCCACTACCTCTATCTGCGGGCCGGCCAAAAAGAGCCCTTCGACATCCTCTACTTCAACCCGGCGGTAACGGCGATCATCAACCTCGCTGACGGCAGTTTCTCTCTCTCGCCGGAAGTGCTCTACACCGCCGTCACCAACTTGGAACTGCGGCTCAAGACCACGTTTCTCGCCGGAAAGCGGCTGAGTGAATTCGGCGAAAAGCAAAACGACTGGCGTCTGGAATTGCGGATGCGATACTACTTCTAGAACCGCCGGACGACGATGGCCCTATCGTCCGGCGCTAAACATTTCGAGAGATGCTATGGATGACGACCTGAACACGATTGTCAAAGTGCGGAGTTTGACTAAAAATTTCGGAGATGTTTCCGCCGTGGCGGGAATCGACTTCGATATCCGTCGGGGCGAACTGTTTGGTTTTCTTGGCCCCAACGGGGCGGGGAAGACCACAACCATCAATATGCTGACCGGTCTGGCGCACCCGGATCGGGGAAGCATCCACATTGCGGGCATCAACTGTACGAACAATTCCAAGGCCGCCCAACACCTGATGGGGATCGTCCCTGACGAAAGCAACCTTTATCCCGAACTGACGGGAGTGGAGAACCTCTGCTTCTGCGGCGCCCTGTACGGCATGGCGAAACGGGACCGGGAATCCCGAGCCCAGGAATTATTGGGCCTCTTTGGCCTCGCGGAGGCGGCTGGACGCAAATTCGTCGGTTATTCCAAGGGGATGAAACGCAAGCTCACCATCGCCGCTGGCATCATCCACCACCCGGCACTCCTGTTCCTCGACGAGCCGACAACGGGGATCGATGTGGCCAGCGCCCGACAGATCCGTCAGCTTATCGCCGACTTGAACCGCTCCGGTACGACGATCTTCCTTACCACCCACTATATCGAAGAGGCCGAACGTCTTTGCGGCCGGATCGCCTTTATTGTCGGCGGCAAGATCGTCCGTACCGACACCGTCGAAAACCTGATGCATCCGACTCAGAAACAGCAGGTCATGGAGTTTTTCGTGGAGGGGCAAGCAAGTGAGGTCGTGGGTGATCTGTGCGTCGGCTTTCCCGAACTGGAAATACGGCGGGTGGAAGGGGGTCGCCTCCGTGTGGCCTCCAACCAGGCAGTCCATATCGGGCCGCTGGTGCGCCTCTTCGAGGAACACGGCCTGGAAGTGACCGAGGTCCGCAAGATTCGACCGACGCTCGAAGACATCTTTGTCGAGATCACCGGAATCGAAGCGGCTTCGATAAAACGTGAGAAAGAGAAGACAGGGGCCGCTTTATGAAACAGTGGATCGCTTTTTGGAGCATTCTCGGCAAGGACATGAGCTCTTACTATCTCAAGCCGCCGAACATCAGCTGGGGGCTGACCTTTCCCGTCGCCTGGACAGCCATGTTCTTCATCAAGTCCGGAGAGGGGCTGGAAAGCATTCAAGGGCTGTTGCCCGGCGTGGTGTCCCTGTCGGTGCTCTTCGGTACCACCTCCATGCTGGCGGTGACGGTAACCTTCGAAAGAAAAGGGCGCTCCTTCGAGCGCCTGCTCCTTGCCCCCATTTCCCTGAAACTGCTGATGCTGGCAAAAACTTCCGGGGCGATCCTCTTCGGCGTAACCAATGGCTTCATCCCCGTAATCATGGCTCTATTTCTGACCGATCTGTCGGGTATTCGCTGGTCGCTGGTTCTGCCCGCCATCATCTTCATCGCCGCAGGCTCGACCTTCCTCGGACTCTTCATCGCCGTCTCGGTCAGCGAGGTTTTCGAGGCACAGACCTTCTCCAACTTCTTCCGCTTCCCGATGATCTTTCTGTGCGGCCTCTTCTTCCCCATCGAAAAGTTGCCGGTCTGGCTCCAGCCCCTCTCCTACGCATTGCCGTTGACGTACGGCGCCGACGTTCTGCGCACCGGGTTCCAGCAACAGGGCACGATGCCGCCCCAGCTTGACTTCCTGATGCTCGGGCTATTCTCTCTCGGGCTTTTTCTCTTGAGCCAGCACAACATCGGGAAAAAATGGATCGCCTAGGTCAGGCAGCGGGAGCAATCGCCGCACAGACATAAGCGACCAGGGGAATCTGCCCTGCAGACGCGGCAACAGGCTTATTCCTTGTGGGTCGCCTCCCAGGCTTTCTGCAGAAGCAGTCGGGAACGCACCTGCATGCCGATCGGCTTCTTGCCCTTGCTCTCCCACTGGGAGATGCAACCGGCGCTCAGGCCCAGACGAGCCGCAAACTCGGTCTGGGTTTCGCCAATGGAGGTACGCCAAGCGTAAAGAATCTTTCCAGTGAAAGGCTCGGGCAAATGGGTCTCGGGAATTGATTTCTTCTGCACACGCTGTTCCGGAACCTTCTTCACAGCCGCAATTTTCGCCGCCGTGCGTTGTGCTTCAGACACCTTGGCCGCAGGCTTTGACTTCTTTTCCGGTTTGGCTTTTCCGGACGGCGCCAGCGTCGGCGGATCCTCGGCTACACCCGTATCGGCCATCTCGATGCCGAAAACATCGGCGAGCCCGGTCGCGGCGATTCGACGGCGGGAAGTACCAGCCTGGGTCGCATCGGCGACAGCGGCGGTAACATCGATCAGTTCCAGGTGATTGACCCCGCGCAACAGAAAAAGCATCTCCGGCGACTGGTCGAGGCGGGCACCGACCCCGTAGAGCACCGCCGCCACATGTTTGCACATACCGGCCCAGTCCGGGCAATCGCAGTCGAACTTCATTTCGCCGGGCAAGGGGAAAAGTCCCTTTTTGCGGTCGGTGACGATCTCCATGACGGAGCCGTCGAGCTTGCCTCGCAACAGATCGACCAGCGAGGCGATCTTTCCCGAACAGGCGCTCTTGACCGCCTCCCAGCGACTCGCCTTGAGAGGCTCAATGGTGATGCGGACGTTATACAGGGTCGTCCCGCTGACCAAGGCGGTGATACGCCCGGCGGCGATTTCCAGATGGCAGACCGAACCGTTACGCACATAGCTGCGTCCCCGAGGCAGGCGATTGGCATAATCGCTGAACGATTCCATGTGTTCGCACCAGCCCTTGCCCCAGAAGGAAGCGGCGATCTTGCGGCCGCTCAAGGCCACCGGCTGTACCTTCAGTCCCTTCTTCTTCATCTTTTCCAGTTGCTTCTCGGCCTTGGCCCGCCGCTCGGCCACGGTCACATAGGCGGGCCAACCGTAATATCCCATCTTCCTTCATCTCCCCATTTAGCAGGTTGTTGAAAAACTCGTTTTCCAAGGCTGATCAAAAATGCCCAGATGCAAGGCGGACAAAATCCTAAGGAATAAGGCGTACCTGAAAGGTACGTCGTTGACGAGGGATGAGAACAACGCCGCAGATGGGTGTTTTTCATCAGCCTGTTAGAGGGCGGCCTGATCCAGATCGAGAGCCACCAGACGCAACAGGGCCTCGTCATCCATCTCCGTCAGCAGGGTTTCCGCGCCTTCCAGCAGTTCAGTCGCCAGATCGGCTTTGGCAGCGATCAAGGCGTCGATCTTTTCCTCCACCGTCCCCTTGCAGACAAACTTGTGTACCATCACATTCTTTTTCTGACCAATGCGGAAGGCGCGGTCGGTGGCCTGATTCTCCACCGCCGGATTCCACCAGCGATCGAAATGGATAACGTGAGCGGCGGCGGTCAGGTTGAGCCCGGTACCGCCGGCCTTGAGGGAAAGGACGAAAAAGGGCGGGCCCTCGTCCTGCTGAAAACGATCCACCCGCTTTTTCCGCTCCGCCACCGGCGTGCCGCCGTGTAGCACCAGACCGGGGCGACCGAAAATTTGTGTTAGAAAAGCCGCGAGCGGTTCGGTCATTTCCCGAAACTGGGTAAAGACCAGAACCTTCTCCTGCCGGGAAGCGATCTCCTCGACCAACTCGCGCAAGCGGATGAATTTGCCGCTGCGTTCTTCGGCGAAGTCGCCGTCCCCCAAGGCCTGGCCGGGATGGTTGCAGATCTGCTTGAAACGCATGAGCGTCGCAAGGATCAGCCCCCGGCGTTTAATTCCTTCCCGTTGCTCTTTCAGGGCATGCGCCAACGCTTTAACCGCCTCACCGTAAAGTCGCGTTTGAACCTTGCTCAGCCCGCACCAAGCGGCCATCTCCACCTTGTCGGGCAGATCGGCGATGACCCTCCGATCGGTCTTCAGGCGACGCAGGATATAGGGCTGTACCAGGGTGCGCAAAGGAGCGTAGGAAGGCGGTTTGCGCCCTTCCAGGGCGTTGACGAACTGCTTGAAACGGTTTGCCGAACCGAGCAGGCCCGGGCAGATGAAATCAAAAAGCGACCAGAGATCGGCGAGGCGGTTTTCCACCGGAGTGCCGGTCAGGGCGATGCGCACCCGCCCGGAGAGCGCCTTGACTTCCCGACTCTGGCGGGTGCCGGGATTTTTGATCGCCTGTGCCTCGTCCAGCACAATCAGATTCCAGGATATTTTTTTCAGCCACTCCTGACGTTGCACCATGCCGTAGGTGGTCAGCACCACATCGACGGTAGCAAGAGCACTTTCGGGATCAGCAGCCAGACCCGCCAGGTCTTCCCGGCCCATTTCCGAGGGATGCAGATAGAGGGGAGCAAGCGCGGGAGCGAAGCGTCGCAGCTCGCTCTTCCAGTTGGCCAGCAGCGAAGCCGGCAGCACCAGCAGACTCGGCCCCCGCCCGGACTGGGTCAGGAGCAGGGCCAGCACCTGCACAGTCTTGCCCAGACCCATGTCGTCGGCCAGACAGGCGCCGAGACCGAGTTCGGACAGGAACCAGAGCCAATTCACCCCAACCTGTTGATAAGGCCGCAAATCCGCCCGCAGCCCGGGAAACTCCCGCAGGGTGGCGAGCTGAGCCGGGTCGCGCAATCCGGCCAGCGTTTCGCGCAGCCCCTCCCCGGCTTCCACGAAAGCCCAGCCGGTCTCGGCCAGCAAGGGATCCTCGTCAGCGAGGTTCCGTTGCACACCAGCGAGTAGTCGCATCCCCTCGATGAAGGAGAGGCCGTCCGTGCCGCTCTCTTTTTCCACCCGGCGCCACTGTTCAAGAGCCTGGCGAAGCCGCTCGCCATCCACCTCGACCCACTGGCCACGTACCAGCGCCAGCCCCTCCCCGGCCGCCATCAGCGCCGCGATCTCTTCGGGCGAAAGGACTTCGCCATCGAGGGTGAGACTTACCTGAAAATCGAGCAGCGCCTGTGCCGAAAGCTTGTCCCCGGCCCGCGAATCGAGCGCCACCCGCACCTTGGGCCGGGGGCGCTTTTTCCACCA
The DNA here is from genome assembly GCF_034006665.1 of Trichloromonas sp. GTDB lineage: Bacteria > Desulfobacterota > Desulfuromonadia > Desulfuromonadales > Trichloromonadaceae > Trichloromonas. The sequence goes on along the minus strand of NZ_JAVESI010000030.1, from coordinate 7,583 downwards.
GTCGGGCAGGCGCACAACCAGCCCGCTCTCCTCCAGCAGCGGCACATCCTTAAGAAAGAGATAGGCCTCCTCAGGGGTCCAGGCAAGGGGATGATAGAGTTCGTTGCTCTCTACCAGTTCCCGCACCCATGGGCAACGGTCGCTCGCCGAAGAAACCGGCTCCAGCAGCCGCAACAAAGCTGCGCGGTTCGCGGCGCCGGCATATTCGCGCAAGGCCTGGCTCAGGGGCAAGTGCTGGGCGCGGGCATTTTTGCCGAGACGGGGGATATAGGTCGCCAGGAAGGCGAAGGGATATTCGGCATCCCCCCGGTTTTCGGCGAGATGGAAACAGACCCGGCCAACCTGCCGCCAGAGGGGCGCACGGCGCTGGAGAAAACCGGCCAGGCCCTCGGGTTCGCGGGCAATCTCCGCCAGCGTCCAGGCATCCAGAGCCCGCCAGAGATCCCCCAGCACTTCGGGACAAGCATACTCGGCCCCGGGCATGGGCGGGATGCCCAAGACCAGGGATGCCAGTGTGGCTTCGTCCAAAGGCGGCACGGGATCGAGGCGGTCGGCATCCGGTCGGCTTTGGCAGAGGTGCAACAGATAACGCGCGCCGAAATCGCGCCAGAAAAGCCAGGAAAGAGGCCATTCCGATGACGGTTTACCACCGGCGAGAGCGATGATTCCGGCAGATGAAGACGCGGCGAAAGCCTGGGCAATCGGTGCCAAACGCGGCTCGGCTGCGGCAGGATCGGCGAGTCCAATCATCACCAGATGACCGGCGGGATTGAGCGTCAGTTCCACAAAAACGACAACTTTCGGCGAAGATCATGAAGGATGGACGAGAGCTTCAAAATACACCCTTCCACCCTCCCCTTCCAAGGTCTTTTTGGGATGGTCCCTAAAAGCGCTTCAGAACAAATGATGATTGGGCATTACGGTAACCGCCATAATGCTATAAGAAAACGATTCACCTACGGTACGCCTTGTCGTGCTGCACATGCAGACTGATCAGCACCAGGGTCGGGCCGTTGAGAAGGCAGGGTTTTCAGGCGGTGTCTCCGATGCTGTCGATGGGCCGGCTCAGGGGCTATAAATCTACTGGCGGAGCAACTCTTGGCATTGCTTTTTGTTCACGAAAATTGTATGTTCACAAAAAGTGAACATATTTAAAAGGTGAACACATGCAGTTGGCCAATCGCAAAAAACAGATGCTGAGGGTCGCCAGGGATGCCTTTGCGCAACAGACGGGGGTTGCGCTCAAGCTTGCCGGGAACGGCCCGCTAGAGCATCTGGAAATCCCCGGGACGAACACCATGCTTGAAGTATTGGTGATCGAAGGGGGGACTCTGACTGTTGACGCCATGCTTGCCTTGCGCGGAAAACAGCAAAACCTCGGGAAGCAGGTTGTTGTATTGCAACAGGTGACGGGGGATAAGGCCGAGGCTCTCCGCAAGGAGGGCGTCCAGTTTATCGACACCGCCGGCAATGGTTATATCAACCAGTCACCGTTGTACCTTTTCGTCAAAGGGAACAAAACCGATAATGCGGCCGCCAAGCCGACAACTCGCCGGGCCTTCAAACAGACGGGACTGCGGATCCTCTATGCCCTGATGTGCCATCCGGGACTGGAAAACGAAACCTACCGCGCCATCGCCGAGAAAACCCAGGTGGCGTTGGGCATGGTGAACTGGGTGGTGAAGGATCTGAAGGAGCTGGGATTTCTGATGGAAACCGGGACGTGTCGCGCCCGCCAGTTGCGGTTGATCGAGAAGGAACAGCTTCTGGAACGTTGGATCACGGCCTATGCCGAACAGCTTCGGCCCAAACTGGTTCTAGGGCGGTATCGCGGCGCCGAGGGCTGGTGGCGCCAGGCCAGGTTGAATACCGACAAGGCCCTGTGGGGAGCGGAAGTGGCGGCAGCGAAGCTGACCGAGTATCTGAATCCCCAGGTCATCACCCTTTACGTGGACAAGGACGACCCCGCTGCGGTGATCCTGCCGAACCGCCTGAAAAAAGATCCGCAGGGGGATGTGGAACTCGTCGCCCGCTTCTGGCAGCCGGAAACAATTCCGCCCCATGGCGACACAGTCCACCCGCTTCTGGTCTATGCCGATCTTATGGCCACCGGCAACCAGCGAAACGTGGAAACCGCACGGATGATCTATGACGAACATCTCGTACAACTTGTCCGGGAAGATTGATCCCGTCTTGGTCAATATTCTGCGGCTGATCCATCAGGAGACGTCCTCGCGGGGGATGCTCTTTTTTGTCGTTGGCGCCACGGCCCGAGACATTCTGCTCAACCACTGTCATGCCATCTGGGGGCAGCGGGCGACCCGCGACCTGGATATCGGCGTCGAGGTGGCCGGCTGGGAAGAATTCCGGAGGTTGACCGAGGCCCTGATGGCTACGGGACAATTTCTGCCGACCAAAGACCTGCATCGTCTCAGCTACGGCAAGATCCCCGTCGATATCGTTCCCTACGGCGGGGTCAGTTCCGATGCGCAGACGATTGCCTGGCCTCCCGATCATCAGGTGATCATGAACATCATGGGTTTTCAGGAAGCCTACGATTATGGCATGACGATCCGGCTCAGCGACAACCCTCCGCTGGAGGTAAAGGTCCCGACCATTCCGGGGATGGCGCTGATGAAGCTCATCTCCTGGAACGACAGCTATCCTCAACGACCAAAGGATGCCGAGGATCTGCTCTTTTTGATGAACAACTACGCCGATGCCGGCAACGTCGATCGCCTCTTTGACGACGAACCTGAACTGCTCAAACAGGAAGGTTTCGATCTGACACCGGCCGGCATCAGGTTGCTGGGGAGGGATATGGCCGCCATGGCATCTGCCGCCACCGGAGAAGAAATTCAAGCGATTCTGCGGCAAGAGACCGATGAGCAGCAACGTTATCGCTTGGCCATGGATATGGCGAGATCTTCACGGATAGATGACCGGCTTGATGACTCGCTGGCCAAGCTGAAGAAAATGGCGGAGGGATTTTCCGAGATCTTTCAAGGGAGAGCCGGCCAATGAACGTCCCCCTCTTTCCGCATCGAAGGCGCGGCAATTCCTCCGGCATACCCGAAAAGCTCGTTGTTTCCGTCGGCCGGCATCCTGCCGATTTCGGGCTCGGGCCGATGCGCAGGAATTCTGGCAGGAATACTGCGTATTTTTTTCAGGCAAGCGCTTTTTGCATCGGTTTTATCTCGTATCCCATGGCCCGGTAGCCGCGCTGGCGCTTGTCCCACATGCGGTTGAGTTGGGGGTGATCAGTCTCGGCGTAGTCGTAGATACGCACATCCTTTTTGTCGGCATGCTCACGGTGCAGACGGCCGGCGTATTGCTGTAAGGTTCCCTTCCAGGAAATCGGCATGGCCAGCACCAGCGCGTCGAGCGGTGGATGGTCGAAGCCTTCACCGATCAGACGGCCGGTGGCGAGCAGCACCCTCGGTGCCGACTCGTTCAGAGCATCCAGTTCCGCGAACACCGCCGTTCGCTGTTTCTTCGACAAACGGCCATGCAGGACAAAGCAGTGTTCGACCTCCTCCCCCAGTGCCTCCTGCAACAGCGGCAGATGGTCCGTCCGCTCGGTAAGCACCAGCACCTTTCGCCCTTCCCGATAGGCGGCCAGCACATCCCTGGCGATACATCGATTGCGGGTCGCATCGCTGGCGAGGATGCGGAACACCTCCTGAATCGGGGAATCTGGCGGGATTTCCGGCGCGGGCAGCAACTCCGGCCAGACTTCCAGTTGCACCGGCGCGGATTCCGGCCTGGCGGCACTGTGGCGGATCGGCCCGCACTGCATGAAGATGATCGGCTGATGACCGTCGCGGCGTATCGGCGTGGCGGTCAGACCCACCACGAATTTCGCCTTGGCCTGTTTGAGGATCGCTTCGAAGGAAAAGGCCGACAGGTGATGGCATTCGTCGATAATGATCTGCCCGTACTGGTCGAGCAGTTCGCCAAGATCTTCCCGACGGGAAAGAGACTGCATGACGGCGATGTCGATCTTGCCGGACGGCTTCTTCTTGCCGCCGCCGATGACACCCAATCCACCATTGGGGATTTCCAGAAATCCGGTAAATCGTTCCTGCCACTGGCGCAGCAACTCGGTGCGATGCACCAGCACCAGCGTGCTCACCTTGCGCCGGGCAATCAAAGCGGCGGCGGCAATGGTCTTGCCGAAGGCCGTCGGGGCGCAGAGTACGCCGACCTCGTGTTTGAGCATCTCCCGCACCGCTGACTTCTGATCCTTGCGCAAGGTGCCGGTGAACTTGGCCGTCACCTTACGTCCCAAAAGGCGCTCGTCCTGCAGCTCCGGACGGATGTTGTTCTCCTGCAACAGGTCGAGCACCGCATCGAGGCAGCCACGGGGTAGACCGATATGCTGCGGAAAATTCTCGGCGCAGCCGATGATGCGTGTTTTTTTCCACACCGGCAGGCGCATGGCCTGGGCCTTGTAGAACTCCGGATTCTGGAAAGCAGCGAGCCGAATCAGGCGGTTGGCCAGCGGCTGCGGCAGATCGATTTTGGCAATGAAAATCTGGTTGGCCAGTACCAGGGTCAACGATTCCGGCAGTGGGCCGCTAATCCTTGCTGGCACAGGCGATGGTCGCTGCCATGGTTTGCTGTCTTCTTCCTCGCCAGCAAAGGCGACATCCAATGGATGGCGGCCGCCGCTGACCCGCAGAATGGCGTCATCCAAGTCCCGCCGGGACATGGGACGGATGGAAGCCAGAAAGGCCCATTGATCGGGATAAGGTTGCAGGTCTTCATCGACGAAGACACTGCGCCCTGATTCCCTCGGCTGTTTCTGCAGGGGCAGCGCGATCAGGTTGCCGAAGCCGCCCTTGGGCATGGTGTCTTGGTTAGGAAACAGGCGGTCATAGCTGGCCAGGGACAATTGCCGGGTGCGATCGCAGGTGTGGCTGATCAATGCGGCCCCAAGCTGCCGGGCCTCGCGAGCCGGAACCGGCTCGGCGAAGAAGATCCAGGCGTGAGCACCGTTGCCCGAGCGGGAAATCTCCAGCGCCGCCGGAATCCCAAGCTCACAGCAGGAGTGCATAAAGGCCTTGGCATCCTCCCGCCAGTCTGCTTCGTCGAAATCGGCCGCGAGAAAATAGCAATTGTCGTCGCTCAAGAGCGGATAGATGCCGACAGTCTGTTTCCCGGCCAAGTGGTCATAGAGTACCCGATCGGTCACCGGCAGCAATTGGCGTTTGTTGCAGTCGCCGCATTTCACCCGAGGCTTGTGGCAGATGCCGGGCTTCCACTCATTGCCGCAGGTCGGTGAATAGCCAAATGTGCCCTTGGCCGATTCCCAGCGCTTGGGGTAAACATCCTCGCGCCCTCGGAACAGGCGGCGGAACAGAGCAATTTTGTCGTCGGTGGTGAACTGGGTTGGGGCTGGTCCGGATTCCGTTGGGGCGGGGACGGGTTCAGGGATGGCCGGTTTTTCCCAGGAGATACCGTGCTGGGTCAGCAATTCCTTGAGGCGGACGTTCTCCTTGCGCAACAACCGCAGTTCATCCTGCTCATTCCGGCTCTTGTCATTCTTCGGCAAAGCCATACTCCGCCATCAGATCTTTCATGTCTTCGACACTACCTCAAATCACTTTCAATTCTTGCTCGTACAAGCACAGAACCACATTGAAATAGCCCTCGACATCAATGCCGCAAAAGCCAAGGGCAGATTCATGCAGGATACGCAATAAAACACTGCCTGATCCGCCAGCCCGTCAGGAAGCCCGCTGGTTTTCTTGTAAGCCTTCTTGGGCTTGGTGATCGAAATATCCTGATTGCGCTTCTCCAGTTTCCCTTTTGTTGATTGCTTTAAACATGTGAGTTCCCCCTCCAGCGGAAGTCACTCAGGAGATATCAAATGCCGCCCGCTCGTAATCGCTAAAGCCGCCACTCCCGCCGATGCTCAGCCAAGTACTGCTGCGCAGGCCAAAGGTCACGATCGGGTGGCGGAATGATGCCCCGTCCAGAAAGGGTGAGCAAGAAACCGGGAACGTTCGGATTGGCAGCGATCTGGCGTGAGGTGATGACGTTATAATCGTCGGAGACCCCCATCATCCCTTCATCAAAGGCCCAGTGGCAAAGTTTGCAAAGCGCCATGCCGTTGCGGATTTCGTCGTTCCTGCTTCGACTCCAGGGGATGATGTGGGCGGCATCGACCACAGTGTGGCCTTCCGGGGTGATGATCCGCACCCCGCAAAGGGCACAGCGGTGGTCATAGGTGGCAACCACGACGCGCCGGAAGCCCTGATCGCGAGCGGCCGGTTTGTAGGCATCATCCTCCAAGGTTTCCTTAACAAGCGGCAGGTGGGCCTTCTGCTCAAGTTCCAGGCTATAGCTGTAGGCATCGGCGTTGATGCCGACCTGTTCTTCTAGCGCAGCCCTCGCCTCACTCGAAAAGCAGGAGAGCAGCAGCGCCTCGCGTAGGGCGCTTCGGCTGTCGGGCTGCTGCATGCAGCGGAAGAGATCTTCGTCCATGAGAGCGCCGAGGGCCAAGGTGCGGAGTTGACTGACCGAGGTGATGTTATTTACGGCTGCGGGGGTAATTTCTCTGCCCGGCTGCGGCAGTAGTTCCCAAAACGTCTCATTGTGCAGGCGGGAGAAGGGAAAAGCGATGCTACTGGTCTGCCCGAGGGGGATGATGCGTCGCCAGTAGAGGTTGAACAACTCGTTCAGCTCGACGAGATCACTGGTGACCGCAATGAATGGTGAGAGGATAATGCCACGGGACACCAAGTCGAGCACTGCCAGCAGCAGGATCGGCTTGTGCGGGGCGCGCTTCTTCGTAGTGTCAGTCCACACCCGCCCCGGCGCCCGGTTGAGTCTTCCAAACTGTTTGATGTACGCGGCAAGCTCGGTCATATCTTCTTCCAATACGGTGCCTTCTCAGGCATGATCCAGCGAACACCTCCGCGCGGGTCTGCCATGTCACCGGCGTAGCGAGGGATCAGGTGGATGTGCAGGTGCATCACCGTCTGCCCGGCGGCGGGTCCATCGTTGATGCCAATATTGAAGCCATTTGGATTTAGTTCTGACAGCAGACGCTGCCTCATCTCGGCCAGCAAGTTGAGAAGTGCATCCTGCTCTTCTCTGGTTGTCTCGAAGAAGGAGGCAATGTGGCGCTTCGGGATGATCAGCATGTGGCCGGGAGAGATGGGGAAGGCGTCGAGGATGGCGAGGGCATGGGTATTCGCCAAGACGAGGCGGGAAGCGGAGGGGGTGCAAAAGGGGCATGGGATCAAAGTAGAATCCTTACGAGATTTTATTTGAAAAAAATATATTCAGAACTGGTTGATTCACTGGGGGAATTCTGGACCTGTCCCCGAGAGCCTTCCGCAGGAAGGAACCCAGAAGTCTGGGGTAGTTTTTCAACGACCTGCTAAAAATCCATCAGGCTGTATCGAAAACCCCCGAAAAAAGTAGCGCAGGCAAGCCCAGCAAACGAGGGTGTAATTTAGTTTGTGTAAATGGTCGTTCCGGGGTACACCAGCCCCCCACCCTCTGAGGAGCCCAAATGGCCATCGAAAAAGAACTTCTTGACCGCCTGTTTGCCGATTTCAACTACACCA
>NZ_JAVESI010000029.1:0-45576 GCF_034006665.1 Trichloromonas sp. | reverse complement strand
ACGTTTCATAAAATTCACCCGCCAAGTGAGTTTTCGACGGGCTAGATGGTAGCATAAATAACAAAGAAAATCAATAGCTTATCTGCATTCGCTGAAATTCTTCTGATTGTGATCTTACGGATTCAGGATTCACTTTGATCGGAACCTGACCTGCCGCACGAAGTCCACGTGAACATAATTCCAACACCAACGCATTTTCGTATACTTTTTCGAGGAAACCAGACCCAAGAATTCTGATTACTTCGTAAACAGCACCATTTATGGCATATGTCAGCTCATTTAAATCCATAGAACTTTCACTTTTTTTGTCTTTTGTCCGCCTTTGTCCGTGTGTGTCTGTGGCTAAATCATACCTTCCCTTCCGGATGCCCGATAATATCGTGCCCGCGGGCGCCGAGTTTTTTCAGCATCTGCTTGAAATCGGCCCAGAAGGGTTTGGGATCTTCCCACAGGAATGAGTCATCGCGGGTGGGCGGAAAACTGTGCCGGATAAAGGTTCCCACGGCAACGACGGGGTGAAGGTGCTTCTGCCCCGGGGGGAGCAGGTCGCGGCGCAGCTGACCGAGCAGCCAGTTGGCTTCGCCGCCGAGGATGCGGGAGCGCAGGCCGATTTTATAGGAGCCCTTTTGCATCTTCTCCGGCTCGAAGTGGCTTTGCCAAAGCAGGAACGAGGCCTCGAAACCGGCCATGATCACTGTCGGCAGGCCGCCGCTGAAGCGCGGGTTGATCTCCAGAAAAATGTACTGACCGGTCTCCGGATCGTAATGGAACTGGACCCCGGCGATCCCCTGCCAGCCCAAGGCTTGCAGCAGCTTGACGGTATCGTCGATAACCGGCTGATGGTGGCAGCTGATACGCTGGGTGGTGACGCCGCCGGCCAGGGGCATGTGGTGCTCGCCGATGTAATCGCCGGTGGCGAAGGCCTGGCCGTTGTGCATCAATATCTGCACGTGCTCCTCGGCGCCGGGGTGGTACTCCTGAACAATGACGTTATCAGCGAAACTCCGGAACTGCTCGTACCACCGATCGAGTTCGGCACGATCCCGGGCGTAGGCCGCTTTCAGCGGCACCTTGCCGGCATCGATGTTCTGCCGGCGGGTGCGCAGCACCAGGGGAAAACGCAGGGCTTCCCCACCGTGCTCTTCCATCAGCTCGTCGAGGCACATCCCCTTGGCGACGGGAATCCCCAGTTCGGCGCAAAGGGTTTGCAGATAATCCTTGTCCGTCGACTTGTCGAAGAGCTCGCGGCTCGGCGAGAAGAGATGGACTTCGGGCTCGAAGCGTTCGCGCGCCGCAATCAGCGCATTGTGGTAGCCCTCCGAGACCGGCATGATCGAGCCGACATCAAGCTTCCGCACCAACTCTTCGATCTCGTCGGCGAAACCCGGCTGGCTCGGCCGGTGTTCCAGCGTCCAGGCGCTGGCCGCATAACGGCTATGCGCCGACTGCCCCTCGGCGCTGTTGACGATGGCATGCACCGTCAGGCCGTTACGAGCCATGCTGCGCACCACCCACAACCCGACCTGGGTGTCGCCGACAATGGCCAGCACGCGCCGGTGGCGGTCCGGGTCGATCAGGGACGGGTTGATCGGTTTGACACAGTGCATATAAGCTCCCATTCGTTATTAGCCACGGACACACACGGACAAAAGCGGACAAAAATCATAATCCGTCCACGGAAGGCACGGGAAAAGGCTATAGATTCTTTCTGATGGAAGAAGGGCGGATAAAAGCGAATAACCGTAGGCCAAAAGCCTCTGTCCGCCCTGGTCTGTGTGTGTCCGTGGCAAGAAACATCAAAGTTTTTGAAAAACGGTTCTCACCTCTTCCGCCACCTGCTCCCAACTCCGCACGCCGCTGGCCCGCACCACCTCTTCGGCGTCCCAAGATTGACCCAACACCTCGGCCAAGGCCGTGCGCAGGGGCTCCACCTGTTCGGCGGGGACGATGCGGCCGGCGGCGGGGACGGGGAGGATATCAGGCACCGCACCGACGTCGGTAGCGACCACCGGCGTGCCGCAGGCCAAGCTTTCGAGGACCGCGTTGGGGCAGCCTTCCCGATAGGAAGCCAGCACCCCGACATCAGCGGCGCCATAGTAGAGAGGAATTTTATCATAGGATTGCCTTCCCGGCAGGATGAGTCGCGCCTCCGCTCCGGCCGCCCGCGCCACTTGCCGCAATCCGTCCTCCGTTCCGCCCTGCGCCGGACCGCCGACGATGACCAGCCGCACATCCTCCGGCAATCCGGCCAAGGCCTTGATCGTCTCAAAATGCCCCTTGCGGTAGCCAAGGTGCGCCACCGTCACCAGCAGCCGCCCGTCCTCCGGCAGGCCCAGCTGTTTTCGGCATTCCCGCCGGTCGCGGGGTTTGAAATGCTCGCGGTCGACGCCGTTGCTGATGACGTGCAGACGCTCGTGAGGCACACCCAACTTGTGGGCCTCGTCGGCCATCTTCGACGAGACGCTGATCACCGCCGCCGCCCCGCGCAGCGCCTCGGCGCATTGCCGGGTCTGGGACGGCACCTTCAGGCATTCGTAGATCTTCCCGCGCAAGGTAATGACGTAGGGGATACCCAGTTCCCGGGCGAGGTGCGCCACCCCGACCCCATCGGGCCAGACGAAGTGGGCATCGAGCACGTCGGGCCGCCAGTCGCGGGCGAGGTTCTTCAGCCAGGGCTTGAGCCCGAGGGCGTAAAGTCGGGCGTCGGCGTTCTTGAAGAAACGGGGGATATAGAAAAAACGCGGGCGATGGACGTGCAGCCCCTGCCAGGGCCGCGCCTCGGGGTAGCCGGCCTCCTTCGCCACCCCGGGGAACCAGGGCACCGGCGAACAGACCCGCAGCTCTTCCATTCGCGCCAGCGCCGCCAAACGCTGATAGACGAACATCCCCCAGGTGGGATTCGATGCGTTCGGGAAGCAGTAGGAGAAAGAGAGAATTTTCAAAAGGCCCCCAAAATTTCAGCCACAGACGCACACAGACAAAATCGGACAAAAACCGTAATCTGTCCACGGAAGACACGGAAATCACGGACAAAATCTTGAAAAGCTTTTTTGACGGGATAAGAGCGGATAAAATCGGATGTTAAAACCCAAACCTTAAAAGATTTATCCTGCCTTTATCCGCAGTTATCCGCCTTTATCCTGTCCAAAAACCAGCCTTTGGCCTTTCGGTTTTCTTCCGTGTTTTCCGTGTTTTCCGTGGACCAAAACCTTTGGGGGAATTCCACCTTGACAGTCAGCCTCCTGCGCTTTACCTTCAGGTAGGGCATTATGCTTTTATCCCAACCCCGATGCTTGGCGAGGAGGTCCACCATGCCCACGGCAAAACTCAGCAGTAAAGCCCAGATCGTTCTGCCCGCCGCCATTCGCAAGCGGTTGCGCATCGAGCCCGGCGATACGCTGGAAATCACGGCGGAAGACAACGTCATCCTGATCCGCAAAGCGCCCGATTCAACCGCAGATGCCCTCGGTGCCTGCGCTTCCGAACTGTGGCGGGACTATGCGGAAGAACTGGACGAGGCGCGGGAGCAATGGACCGACTGATTTCCGGCAAAGAACGCCATGGCGGGCTCTACGCCCTCGACACCGTCACCCTCATCTACTACCTCGAACGACATCCCGCCTATTATCCCGCCGCCAGAACCCTCTTCGAAAAGATCGAACGCGGCAATATTTCTGCGGTCATTTCCACCCTCGTCTTCGCCGAACTCCTGGTGCCGGCCTATCGCGCCGGGCAGCCGCAACTGGCCGAAAAAGTCACGCACATTCTCAGCCATTATCCTAACCTAAGGGTGATCCCCCTATCGTCGGAACTCGCCGCCGCCGCCGCGCAACTGCGCGCCGAACACCAACTGCGCACCCCGATGCCATTCATCTCGCCACGGCCCGGCATACGGGCGCACGGGGTTTCATCACCAACGATAAAGAGCTGAAAAAAATCGCCGGCAACGATTTCGAAATTCTGCTCTTCGCCGACCAATAACAATCATTTCTTTAGCCACGGACACACACAGACAAAATCGGACAAAAACCGTAATCTGTCCACGGAAGACACGGAAATCACGGACAAAATCTTTAAAATCTTTTTTTGACGGGAGAAGGGCGGATAGAATCTGATGTTAAAACCAAAAACCCAAAGATTTATCCTGCCTTTATCCGCAGTTATCCGCCTTTATCCTGTCCAAAACCCAGCCGTTGACCTTTCGGTTTTCTTTCCGTGCTTTCCGTGTTTTCCGTGGACCAAAAGATTCTGAATGCCTTAGCCTGTGTGACCTCTGGCCTAAGTATCCGATTAACTCAGGCGCATCACAACAATTTGGCGAAGGCGCTGAACCATCGTCAAAAGCGCCTGCTCACGATGCCTCATAGATGACCTTCCCTTCGCGCTTCGCCCGATAATAAACATTTCCCGGCGTGTCGGACCAGTACTCGAATTTCTCCTGACTCACCAGCAGCAAATCGATCGGCAACCTCAAAAAACCCAAGGCCCGATTCAGGCGTGCTATCTCGGCGACACGATCTTTGACTTCCCGCTCAACCACGAGAATATCGAGATCGCTGTCCCTTTGCGCTTCCGCCCGGGCATAAGAGCCAAACAGAATGATCTTTTCCGGCTGGGCAACCTGCTTCAGAATCGCCGCCGCCTGTTCTATTTTTTCCATGTTATACACAAAACCTCCGCCCCCCAATTTATCCGTTTTCCGTGGCCCAAAGAGAAGCGATCGACTTTGGCCGGGCTCAGGCCTACGTCACGCCAGCAGTTCCACCTGCCCCGCCAGAGGGGTGTTTTCCAGCAGGGCGACCAGCTTGCCGTCCGCCGTCAACATACGGGTATCGTAAACACCGGCCAACGCCACGTACAGGGCATCATAAACCGTGACTCCGCACACTAGGGCAATATCCAAAGCCAAAGGCAGGAGTGTGCGCCCTGCTTCGATGAGTAACGGCAAAGCCCCAATGGCCGCGCCAATCTCACGGGCTTCGGCCTCGGTCAACTCGCCCCGGCGTACCTTCTTCCACAGGATGTTGCCCGTTTCCGGATAGATCAGATCCGGCGCCAGCAACTCCACGGCCCCCTCCTCCACCCGGTCGACCCACGCCCCCGCCTGCTCTGAACCGGTTTCGGGGATATAGGCCTTGATCAACACGCTGGCATCGACTACCCGGATCATCGACCACGGTCTTCCCGCAGCAAGTCGACACTATCGGAAAAATTCCCGCCCCTGACCAGCAAACGCTCCCGGATGGCTGCGGCACGGTGGGCGACATCGCGCCCCAGACGGGCGCTGCGAATGAGAATATCGCTGACTTCCTGCTGCAAGGGGCGATTGTGGCGCCGGGCCCGTTGCTTGAGTTCCTCCACGACCTCGTCGGGAAGATTGCGAACCAGAATGTTCGGCATGACGACCTCCAACATGATAGCAACATGATAGCACGTGGCCTGTAAAGATAAATACCAGAGGGTTTTTCAACGCGGATAAAATCAGAAAAAAACCTGATCTGCCCACGGAAGGCACGGAAATTACGAACAAAATTTTGAAAAGCTTTTTTGACGGGATAAGGGCGGATAAAATCGTATGTTAAACCCACACCCTAAATGATTTATCCTGCCTTTATCCGCAGTTATCCGCCTTTATCCTGTCCGAAACCCAGCCGTTGACCTTTCGGTTTCCTTTCCGTGTCTTCCGTGTTTTCCGTGGACCAAAAGAACCTGTCTAAGGTTGGAAAGACCCCTTTTCCCGCTCATAAAACACCTGCCCGACCAGCTCAATGTGGGCTTCCAGTTCTGGGTGGTGCAGCAACGCATAAACCGACAGGTCGATCATATAGGGAAGCAAAAGATCATCGAGGGCCTCCGCGATCTGATCGCAGCGCCGCTGATCGAGCCCCTCACCGAACAGGGTCAGATCGATGTCCGATCCCGGCTTGTAATTGCCCTTGGCCCGGGAACCGTACAACACGGCCTTCTCGACTTCGGGGAAAGCCGCCAGCACACCCTTAATTTTTTCAATCGTGCTTTCTCTCAACCCGAACCTGGTCATTCCGCAAGGTCCGCTTCCGCCAGGGTCGAAAAGGTTTTCTCCATCGCGGCAAAGGCCGGATAGAACCGGTGCAAAATATCCTCGGCGATGGTTTCGGCCGTTTCAGTGTTGTAGGTGTGGGAACTGAGATTACGCGCCTTGATCATATCCATCCAGGCCTCGCCGTCGCCGATCAGGGCATTCTTGAAAGCGGTCCGCGTCACGTTTTTCGAACCAATCAGCCCAACAAACCCCTGCTCTTCGAGATAGTCCTTCATCACGTTCCAGGCCAGTTCATGGGTAAACTCGAAGCCCTGAATCAATCCCTGCTTTTCGAGATCGGACAAATCCCGCCGCGCGGCCAGTTCAACCGCCGCCGTCAGCGTTTGCAACGCCCGCCGGTAATTATTGAAACGCTGCTTCCAACGAATGTCGTTTTCCATGAACACCCCAACCACAGAAAAATCAGACAAAACCGGCAATCTGTCCACGGAAGACACGGAAATCACGGACAAAATCTTGAAAATCTTTTTTGACTGGATGAAGGTGGATAAAATCGGATGTAAAGTCCAACCCCAAAGACTTATCCGGTTCTATCCGCAGTGATCCGCCTTTATCCTGTCTAAAACCCAGCCGTTGACCTTTCGGTTTTCTTCCGTGCTTTCCGTGTTTTCCGTGGACAGGAATGGATCGGTCCTCTGACTACCGAACCAATCGTTGCAGCAGAAGATCTTCGACATTCCGGCGGGCATCGAGCAGCGCCAGGATATAGACGCTCCCCTCCGTGATGCGAAAAACGATCCGCCAGGGGTCGACAATCAGTTCGCGATACTGACCGATGCCCTGCGCTTGCAGCTCCGGGGCGATTCGGCCGAGCTCGGGATGATCCTTGAGGGCATCGACTTGCCGGCGGATCTTTTTGAGGATGTGCAATGCATTGCCCGGACTGTCCAGGGCGATATAGTCGATGACGCCGACCAGATCCCGTTCCGCCGTATGGGTCCAGACGACCCGAAAACTCGCGATCATCGGCGTTGCAGTTCCTTTTCCAGTCGCTCGAAGAGGTCGTCATGGGCGGTATGTTTCCCCTCCCGCACGTCCGCTTCCCCCTGGGAAACAAGTTTCAGCAGACCGATGACGTTGCGCATCTCCTCGTAACTGCGAGCATCCTGCAAGACCGCCCGGGCTTCCCCGTTTTGAGTGATGATCACCGGCCGCTGGGTTTCATTGACCTGTTTGAGCAGCTCGGCGGTCTTTGCTTTCAGATAGGTTACGGGCTTGATGTCGTTGGTAATATGCATGGGCACCTCCAGTCTTTTTAGCGTACCTAATTCAGCGCCAAAACAGAAGCGGAGAAATGATTGTGGAACGGACCTCACCCCTCACCCCTTCAAATCCCGGTGAAGAGAAAATCGAGGGCGGCGACAATTTCGGTCCGTTGCGTTTTGGCCGAGGCGACGGGTTGGCCCAGGGCCGCAATGGGGATAGCCGCGAGCAGCTGGGTGAGCAGAAGATAGTCAGCGCCGCCGATCCGGATGCGGGGATTAACGGTCTTCATCGCCGGCCCGACGTTTTCCGCGCGAGCCAGCGGCGCCACCACCCGCGTCGTCAGAGGTTCGAGGAGTTCATCCTGCAGATCGAGCAGATAGTCGATCCCTTCCCCCTGATGGGCATAGATGTCGAATTGCGCCATCAGAATCTCCGCAGCCCGTCGCTCCACAACCCGTGCTCAGCCACGAACCGGTTCGCCGCTTCCATCGCCTCGCGGTTCTCCTCCAGCCAAGTCTGGCGATCCTGCTCCTTGAGGATTTTCGTCAAACTTTCTTCCAGCGTTTGCGACAGATTGATATTGCGAGCCTTGGCCTGGCGCAACAGGTCGCCGCGGATACTCAGATTCGCCGGTTGTTTTTTCGCGGTATTCACAAGCACCTCCCATGCGCATTGAATGCGTACAGCATAGGGTCAGGAGGGGGTGTCGTCAAGCAACCTGGCCGGTAAAAACATAGAGACTTTAGAAGCTATTTTCTGTCCACGGAAAGCACGGAAATCACGGACAAAACCTTGAAAAGATTTTCTGTTTTCAGATTTTTTTCCTTGCTTTCCGTGTTTTCCGTGGACCCAAAAGATTCTATCCGCCGCCTTGGTCTGTGTGGACCTGTGGCTCATTGCCTTTTAGCCGCGAACAGAATCACAATACCGCATGAATAACATTCTCTCAGGCCGCATGGGGCTGAACTTCCTTGCTAATTTTTTCCCCATGGACAAAACGGGTCTGACGCAGCTCATAGGCCGCCTGCAGGTTCATCCAGAATTCCGGGGTCGTGCCGAAAAAGCGGGACAGACGCAAGGCGGTATCCGCCGTCACTGCCCGTTGCTCATTGAGAATTCCGGTGATTCGGTTGGGGGGCACGTGAAGAGCGGTAGCCAGCTGACGGGCGGAGAGCTGCAATTCCTCCATCTCTTCGCGAAGGATCTCGCCGGGATGAATCGGCCGCATAGAGTTGGTCATAACCTTTGCCTTTCAAACCTGATCTGTCCACGGAAAACACGGAAAGCACGGACAAAATCTTAAAAGTTTTTTTGACGGGATAAGGGGGGTCCGGTGCATGCCCCAGGTTTCTCATCCCGTCAAAAATTCCAGCGGCACATCCAACACCCGGGCAATGGCCGCCAGGGTTTCGACGGTTCCTTGCCGTTTGCCGGATTCTATCTGGGACAGATAGGGTTTGCTGATGCCCGATTGGTCGGCAAGCGCCTGCTGGGTCAGTCCCCGATGCTCGCGCCAGAGTTTCATGGGGGATTCCCCCTCCAGTTCACGCCGGAGAATTTCGGCGGGGACAAGCGGTTCAAGGCCGGCGGCATAACTGTCATAAAATTCGGCAACGACCCGCGCATCGGCCTTATCCTCCATAAACGCCAGCATGCGCAGATAATCGGCATAGGGAATGACCGCGTATTCCGGCTTACCGTTTTTTTCGATAATCTGTGCTTTCATTGATACACATCTCCCCGCGATGCGATACGCACAACAGCGATCAGCAACGCCTCTTCATGAACGAGATACACAACGCGCCAATCGCCGACCCGTAACCGATAGCCCGGGTGATTGGTCAATTTCAGGACATTGTTGTTCGCGGCGAAAGGATCCACGGCCAGCGCCTCGATCTTCTCGCAGATCAGTTTGGCGACATTGCGCGGCATGGCCTTGAGTGTCTTTCGGGCAGCTTTTGAATAATCGACGGTAAACATGGCTCAAGTTAGCATAAAGCAAACAACCATTCAAGAGAGGCACGGCAGCGCTCCCCGGCCCGATCCAAAACCCAAGGCTTTGACTTTCGGTTTTCTTCCGTGCTTTCCGTGTTTTCCGTGGACCAAAAGATTCTGTCCGCCTTGGTCTGTGTGGGTCTGTGGCTAATTAGACCTCACCTCTCAGCACTCGCCTGTACCACTCGATATACGCATCCACCATTCGCTCGACGCCGAAGTTTTTTTCTGCGTAAGCCTTTCCGGCAACACCGAGGGTCTCAGCCAGGCTGGGCTCGGTGATCAGCCGGGTCATGGCCGCCGCCAACTGCGCCGGTTGCGCGGCGTCGACCAGCAGCGCCTGTTCCCCCACCGCGTCGGGAATGCCACCGACCCTGGTCGCCACCACCGGCAGACCGGCCATCATCGCTTCGAGAATGACCATCGGCAGCCCTTCGCTGCGGCTGGAGAGGACGAAAGCATCGGCGGCGGCGTAGAGGGCGGCGGTATCCTGGCGGAAGCCGAGAAAGCGAAAGCGCTCCCCCACCTGCCGTTCTTCGACCCGTTGTTTGAGCATGCGGCAGTAATCGCTTTCGTTCAGCGTGCCGGCAACGACCACCCGGATCTTCCGGCCGGCCGGCAGCAGCGCCACGGCGTCGATGAGGTCTTCGAAAGCTTTTTCGGGGCGGGGGTTGCCGACCGCCAGAAAGAGGAAATCCCCCGGTTCGCAACCTAACTCGGAGCGTACCCGCTCGCGGTCGTCGGCATCGCGGGGAACAGCGGGAACGCCATTGGCGATGATCTGGATAGGTCGAGGCCAAGCTAGGTAATCCCGGTGCCGGGCAGCGACTTTGTCGGAAACGGCGGAAAAGGCGGTGATGAAGCGGGACAAGAAACGGTATCTGGATTTAAGGCTTTCAAAGCCTTCGTAAAGCAGGCCATGAGCGCTGAATAGGATGGGGCGGCGCCCGGCCAGAGCATTGGCGGCCAGGGCGTAAGGGAGGCTGGCGTAGTCGTGCAGATGGATGACCGAGGGTTTGAAGCGGTTGAGTTCCCGACGCAGCCGCCAGACCGCGCCGAGATCCTTGCCGCTGTAACTGTTGAGTGCCGTCAGCCGCACCGCCGTCCCCCCGAACTCGGAAGCGAGAAGCCCTTCGCCTTGCAGGCAGATCACCAGCACCGGGATATTCCGCGCCGCAAGCCCCTTGGCCAGATGCACGACGACCCGCTCCATCCCGCCGGGGCGGAGTTCGGAGAGGAGGAGGGCGATGCGGGGATGTGCGGTTGAAGAAACCAAGGGAACCTCGAATCTTAAAACTTGAAAACCTGTCTCACGCAAAGACGCAAAGAAGCGGTTAGAACCTTTAAAAAACCAAGGATTTTATGTTTTTACTGCGGCTTTGCGGCTTGAGTGAGCGCAGCGAACGGGCGTGAGAAACAAGCTTTCACAGCCCGTTCACCACCCGTGAAATCCCCTCTTTCATCGTTGGGGCGCCGAAGTTTATCAGGAGACCGAGTTTGCAATCGGCCAACCGCAGATAGGTGAGCAACTGCTTCTTGTGGACCGGGGCGATCTTCTCTACCGACTTCAGTTCCACGATCACGCGGTTATTGACAATCAGATCGGCGCGAAACCCTTCGTCGAAATTCAGCCCTTCATAGGTTATCGGTATCCGCTTCTGCCGTTCGACGGAAAGCCCTCTGCCCAGAAGTTCATGGGCAAGAATCGTCTCGTAAACAGATTCGAGCAGCCCCGGCCCCAGGTTCAAATGCAGCTTGAAGGCGGCGGAAACAATATGCTGCGCGATGTCGTTCTCATACATGGGGAACCCCGAAACCCGGCCTTACGCGAAGACGCCAAGACGCGGTTAATACCTTAAAGACCTAGAGATTTTATGCCGTTACTGCGGCTTTGCGGCTTGAGTGAGCGAAGCGAACGGGCGTGAAAACAAAACCCTAAAACCTTAGCCTCACGCAAAGACGCTAAGACGCGGTTAGAACCTTAAAAACCTAGAAATTTAAGCAGTTACCGCGGCTTTGCGGCTTGAGTGAGCACAGCGAACGGGCGTGAGAACAGGTTTTTTGCCTTAAAATAACGGCCTCGCCCCCCCTGGCACCTCCCCCATGACGTGGTTATCGTAGGCCCGGCGCAGGCAGATCGGCAGCATGAGCAGTAGCCAGACGACTTCGGTATAGATCATGGTTATGGCGATCCCGCAGGTGAGAATGACAACCAGGGAAACGGTCAGAGCAAAATAGAACTGGCTGAAGTCCTCGGCATCTTCCGCAACCAAACCACCCGCTCCGCCATGCACCTTCTTGAGGGTGCCATAGGTCTGCCAGAGCAAGAAAACAAACAGGGAAATCCCCAGCAACCCCAGTTCGGCAGCACATTTCACATAGGTATTGTGGGAATCTTTGCCTTCATATTCAGGGATGTAGTGTCCGATAGTCTGATACCAGTTACCGGGACCAATCCCAACCGGGTTATTGAGCACCATCTTCGCCCCCGCTTTCCAAAGTTCAATCCGGCTGGAGGTTGAAGAGTCCATCTCTTGCTGATCGGTCGTAATGGTCGAAATCCGTTCGACAAAAAGATCATCAGTCAGGTAAAGACCCCCCAAGGCACCGACAATCAGCAGAACCAGAATTTTTTTCCGTAGCCTCTTTGGCGCAAACCACAAAGCCGCGACGGCTCCCATGGCCACCCCGAGAAACGCACCGCGACTGCGGCAGAGAATGACGGCGTTGGCGGTAAACGCCCCACAGCCAAGGGCATAAAGCTTTACGAGCCAGTGTTTACTGCGCAGGAACTGGATGCCGATGATCGGCAGCATCGCCGCCATGAACGCGGCAAAAAAGTTGGCTTCGGCGAAATCGGCGCCGCCGATATTTTCCAACCGCCCCCCGACAAAGCGCCCGTAGGGCGTCTGCCAGGCTTTTATCCCCAGAATCAAGCCGGCCGTCGCCAAGACCCAGAAAAGGCCGCTGAGTTTCTTCAGATCGGTGATGACATGGGTCATCATCAGGGTGAAGATCACGATTTTTGTAAGTTTGATCGAAGGATGGTCGACGCTGCCATAACGTCCGACGGTTTCCGGGCCAACAAAAACCAGCAGCCAAACCAAGAGCAAAAAGGCCAGTAAGATCTTTTCCTGGGGATAGAGCAAAGCCTCACCGAAGCTCAATTTCTTCCATTGAAAAACGATGCCGGCAATAGTGGCTAGGGCCAGAGTGAACGAGACGCGCAAACCCATTTGGGCGAAGGGCCGCCCCCACCACTGATCGCTGGGATTGATACAGTAATCGGCGAGATAAGCGTAAATGCCCAGATGCGGCAGAAAAACAGCGCCGACCACGCAAAAGCCGAACAGGCCAATAAAGATCAATCCCTTCAATGACATGCTAACGGCCTCCTGTCATAACATCGACACCGGGCACCAGCTTTTCCAACTCTGCCACTTCAACCCGCATCCGCTCTTCCCAGGTCCAGAATGTTTCAGATAGTTGCTTCTGTGCCTGGCCGAGCCGTTCACGCAATGGCTCATCCCGGCAGATCTCCGCGAGCAATTTGCCCAGGGCTTCCTTGTCGTCCTTCTCAGCCAACAAGGCATTTTCACGATGATGCAAAAGATCGGATGTCGAAGGGTCATTGACGGAGAGAACCGGCAACCCGGCCCAAGCTGCTTCGTAAAGGGGATTACAGCGGTTGGTGACGTCGTTGGTGATCATGAACATATCGGCGGTGTTCATCAGCGCCCAAATGTCGTCATGAGCCACGGCCCCCAACCACACGACCTGATCGGAAACCCCGAGTTCTGTAGCCAACGTCCGCAGATTTTCTTTCTCCGGGCCGTCACCGGCAACCACCAGTTGACAATCGACGCCTGTCCCCCGGCAGACAGCCAGAGCCCGCAACATCCGGTCGATGCGCTTCCAGTAACTCAGGCGGGAGCAGGATACCGCCCAACGACTTTCCAACCTAAGTTGCGGACCAAAACGGGCGACCAGGTCGGCGCGGGTGACCTGCGGTGGTTGCGAAGGGGGTTCGACACCATTTTGCCAGAACCGGAAGCGGTGGTCAGGAGTCCCGAACTTGCGGGCCACTTCATCACCACGGGTGCCGTCGTTGGCGCAGATCAGCAGCGAGGACGGGACCAGATAACCGGCTGCGGCGGTCGGGTAGCGCAGGCCGACGAAAGGCCTGTTCATCAAATCGGCCAAGAAGGTGCCGTAAAGGCGAGTGACGTTGGGCACCTTGAACCAGCGGCCGAGCAAAAAACCCGCCAAAGCCGCATATTGGTTATGGGCATAAACCAGTTGCGGCACGAATCCATTCCGCCGAACTTGAAAGGACTTCGCCATTAGACTGACAGTCAGCCCTAACAGCATGCCGACATTCAAAATCCATCGAAAAGCAAAGGGGACGGCATCACCCTTACCCCGGGCCTTTATCCGCAGCTTCTTCAATGTCAGTAACCATCGACAAGGTGCAAAATGCAAAACCAGCTTCTGCCCCTCAGGAACGAACAAGGGCTGTTCATCGTCTGAAAACGGATCGTACTGGGGGAGAACCAACTCAATATGATGGCCCGCAGCCAAGTGGCCCTTGAGGGTTTCCCGCAATGACGGCATGCCCCCTTTGCCATCCATGGACCAAACGGGAAGTGCTGAAATATGTAAAAAATTCAAGGGATGGCCCCTTTCACCTGCTTATAAGTCGTATTTAATTGGTGAATCATTTTCCGTTTGCGCTGATATTCACGGCGCCAATTACCAAGCCTTTTTCGCAAATTTTCTTTCTCAGGAGGGCAATCAACTACTTCCCCAACCTTGGCAAAGGGGATATGCGACAAGTCGATTTTTTTATAAGAATCCAACGAGTCGAGACTGACTCCCGCTTGAAGATCCTGTCCACTGACAAGGTATTTGCAATCTTCTGTGACTTGAATGCTCCAAAACACATCGGGGCTCGCTTGGTAATCGGTGGCAAAAACTCGGTTGTTGACTTTGTCGAATTCGATGTTAGCCGTGGCACTGTCACGCCTGCGCCACCACGCGGCGATATCCGCCATATTGCCGGTACAAACGTCCTCGTAAGACAGCGCCTTCTGACAGATGCGCTTAACTAACTGAGGACAATCACCCATGCGCCCTGGCATATCGGGATGGCCATAGATGAACATGGGCTCACAGGAATGATATTTCTTTTCCAACAATTGCTCGAAAAAACGGCCCACTTCCTCTGAACCAAGTTCTAAACCAAACTTGGGGAAGCGGTCTCCGAGACAGTGAAAAGGGATTTCAACCATGCTGTAAGCTTCGGAATCATTCTTTGACAGGAAAAAAGGAAAGTCATCATGACCAACGCCAAAAGAACTGGCGTACTGATACCCCTTTTCCTCTAAAACATCGTACATCGATGGATGCCAGAAACTGGCCGGTCCGACATACCCTTTAGGAACAACACCGACACCTGCTAACAAATCCTCTGTCAGTTCAAGATTTTTCCGATTACGTTTTTTATCGTCAAAAACATAGTGAACAAAAGTGTGGTTCCCGACCTCAGACCCCAAGCCAACGACTTCTTGTAAAAGATGCGCCTTCCCCACATACGCCTTCCCACAAACAAACAAGGACAAACTTTTCGACCAAGGACGAATAGTATCAACAAATCGCAACAGACCAGTTTCATCACCGGCATCCATATCGGCCCGAAAGCTAAAAAAACTTCGACACCCATTGGGCCAATACCATTTTTGGATCAAGGGCAACCCTGAACACTGCAGTGTTATAAAAATTTCGTTATTTATTAGTTCCCTTATGTTTTTATTAGAATGAAGTGGTAGACTTTCCCAAATGAAAGAAGGAAAGAATTCATTTAAATAGATACATTTTTTCGTGACAAGAAATATGTCTTTATTAGCCGAGCCGTAGGAAGACAAAGCAATAGTACTAGTAATTTTCTTTTTATTAGAATCACTCAAACAGTCGATCAAACAAGTCCCATCGAGCTGAAATATTTTCTTCAGATCTAGATAATTTTCAGTTTTATTCGATTTTATTCGATTAAAAAACATGTTTATACTCTATCATAAAGAATTAATACGAATAAACTCTTTTCCGAAAATAACAGTCCTCGATAAATTACCGCACTCAGAACACCCTACCTTTTTCAAAACCTTTATTTGATTGATATTGTTTTTTCTTACAAAAGATAGAATAGACTTATATCCTTTTTCTAAAGCAAATAATTCGGCATACTTTCTAAAATTACTGCTAAAACCAATATTCCTAAATTGCTCTAAAACAAATGCCCGGCAACTACAAATCTCATCGCTCTGATACAAAATCTGTTGTTTTTTTAAAAAAAATATATCTTTTTCTGTGAGCCAAAAAAAAGAACAGGGATTATTGGGCGACTCTTTGAGATAGCCAAGGATCAGAAAATCACCGGAGTCAACACGATTCAAGAGATGCGCATGATCGTCTTCATTATAGTGAGACTTGAAATTTTCAATAAAACCAGAAATGTCTTCAGCTTTGGCCTCTTTAAAAAGGAATCTATCCTCAACTGAGGGGAGGTTATTTATATCAATATCTTTTTTGAAGATTATGTATTTTTCGTAAATAAATATTTTTCTAATTATTCTTTTAGTTTTCTTTTTGATTCTGCTTGTAATTAAAGAATATTTCCTTTTTATCCTTCTCGCATAACTCACAATTACAGGCATAGGATCATCGAATGAAAATATCGCCCCAGTTACTGGCGGCCTGATTGACCACAACCAATCTGACCAAGTCAATTCTCCATTGTTTATGTGTATTTTTGCTGACTCAGAATCAGCGGACCATCTAATCCATCGTCTTGAAATCTTTTTTTGTTCGAATGCAGGAAAAGGCAAATCCATAGCGTCAAGATAATTCATGAACGCAATCGGCAAAGCATTCCCCTCGGCAAAAGCATTGTTCCAATCAAGTCGGCCCACAGTCGGCTCAATGAGATAGAACTGCCCATCGCGAGGGTCACGTTTCATCTCCATCGAACAAGGCCCGACATAATCGATTTTCTTAAAGAACCGAGTCGTAATCTCCTCGACCTCGGGGCTGTTTACAACTTCACAAGAAGAAGTGCTTCCGCAAGAGGGGGGATATTGCCTGATCTTTCGGCCACACAATGAGGCAGCCAAGGTAGTGTCTTTTTTATAATATTGAAAACAGAAATACAGGTCTGAATCGCTTCCGGGAATGTACTCTTGAACGATGGCCTCAGCCTGGTATTCGGAAAATTTTCCATAGCACTCAAGCATCTCATCCCTGCCCTGCGCGACAAACGCCTTACCCGAGACATTGGCGATGTAGCTATCATTTCTGTACTCAGGCTTGACGATAACGGGGTATTTCACATCGTCGGGCAAGCGCGTCATTTCGTCGAAATTTTTGATCGAAAAAGATCTAGGGACAGCCAAACCGAACTCTTCGGCCATTTGGAAAAATGTAGTTTTACACAAGGCTTTTTTAACGGTTTCAGCGGCAGGCACGACAAGGTGATAATATCTCTTCACCTCTTCAAGCCTGTCGGCTAAGGCAAGAACAGTTGCATCACGCACCGGAAACAAAACCGGCTTTTCGTCAAAACCCCGACCCCAACTCAACAGTTCATCGACAAGAGCGCTTTCACTCCCACAGAAAAACTTTTTTGTTGAAATATAGCGACTGAATAAGTTCGCCGAGGTTTCCGTGTCTGCAACAACAACCACCTCGACACCACGACGGCCAAGCGAACGGACGATTCCCAAACCGTTGCCGCTGATGCCAAGAACAATCGCTTTATTTTTAAAATTCGACATAGGGCTCTCTTAAAATTTAGCAGACTCTACTCGTTTAAATTTTTTACTGATTTTTTTTCTGTAATCATCTGGTAGCAAAATGAAATAAAACAAAGGCGCCCACAACAACAAAAGAATGAACAGATGAGTGAAAAACAAAAGCCATGTCTCTGGATACCAAATTTTTATAGAAAATGAACAAATCAACGAAAACAGAATTCCGGCAACGATACCAGGAATAACTGAAGATGAAATATATCTGCTTAAAGGGATATTGCCGTTTTTGGCAAGATGACACGGAACCAATATCGTTGGAACAAGAAGCCGGCCAGCAAGCGTTCCCAAGGCCACACCGGCCAAACCCAAGTCGAGAGCTACAACGAAAAATATTGAGAAAAACAAGTTCACTAAAGCTTCAGTGAAGGTAATCGCAGCGTTAAACCTAACATAGCCAAGTGCAGCAAGGTAACCTTTACATGGATTTGTAAACAATACGGGGATATTTGCGATGGCAAGAATTGTCATAACCATAGCAGAGGATCGAACTGAGCTAACATCAAAATTATCTTGTAACATCCATAAATTGATAAATGGCTCGGAATAAAAAGCATAGCCAAGGTATACAAGAAGTCCAGCACTTAATGAAACTCTTATTTGACGATAAAAAAGATGTTTAGCTTCCCCCTCGAACCCCCTCGCAATACTCTTCTGTATAGATGGGAAAAACGTATTATTTATTATTTTAAGGAAAGTGTATGTATACAAAATTAACATTCCACCAACACTATACTCACGCACAGATGATACGCCTATAGCTAAACCAACTATAACCAGATCGCTTTGACCTATAATTTTTACCGATGAATTTGAAATTGCAGCGGGGATACCATAGCCAAATAACTCTTGAAGTCTTTCCTTCGTGTACAAAAAAGGGAAGCTCTTCAACCCTTTATGAACCCTGCCAGCACAAATCCGGTTGCCGATAACCGCGCAGATATTTCCCGCGAGAATAGCGACAACCAACCCCCACAGCCCCCACCCCATTTCCAGAACATAGATCGTCGCTATCGTGCGAACCAGCAGCACTGCCATATCGACCCCACGAGCAATATCGAATCGATCATGGGCCGCAAGGACACTTGAATTAATGGCAGCAATGGCGGACAACCAGACATTTACCACCATCAACGGCAAAAGAACGCGGACTGTACCGTAATGTTCAGGGCCAACGTCTTTAAACAGCACCGGGAAAAACCATCCAAGTGCGATTCCTACCAATAGAATCAACCCACCAACCAGACTAAAAAACCCGAATCCGGCGCGAATGGTCTCGTCCACCCCGACAGGATCATCCTTCCCCAGATACAACGCCACATGCCGCCCGACACTGGCCCGCACCCCCAGATCGAAGATGCCCATGTAGCCGGTAAGAACACTGAGTAGACTCCAGATGCCGTAAGAGACGGCGTCAAGCTTGCCGACGATGTAAGGCGAGAGAAAAAACATCACCAGCAAAGTGCTGGCATGTCCCCCCCAGTTAAACGCCAGATTACGAAGATGCTTACGGGCACTGCTCATAAATCGTCAAAAACCTCATTCAGCCACGGACACACACAGACAACAGCGGACAAAAGCTAAATCTTGAAAATCTTTTCTCTTGGTCCACGGAAGGCACGGACAAAAACCAACCATCGACTCATGGAAGATAGCGTTCGATATCCAGAGCACCATGAAAAACACCCAAGATCACAAAATCCCGCCCGGCCGCCCATAGATACGCAATGCGGTAATGGCCATAAAGGAGGATTCTGATTTCACCCTCGGGTTCCATCCGATAGCAATGACCGACCTCCGGAAAATCGGCTAGATTTTTTGCCTTCTGGACAATATCGGCAATCACCTTGCGGGCTGCCGGCGGGTTGTCTTCGGCGATATAATCGTGGATATCCCGCAGCCAACGTTCGGCTTCGGCCGTCCAGACTACTTTTGCCATGTACGACTCCGCCGCTCCAAATCATCGCTGGACAAAACCCGCCCTTCACGAAAATCCGCCAAACCCCGATCGACCATACGCTCAAAAGCCAATTCCCGAAAAATTTCCTCATAAGAGGCATCATCGGGCTGCGACTGGATGACTTCTTTCATGCGCTCTTTTACCGTAGGCATAAAATGACCTCCACCTCTAAAAAAGTCTGAAAACCTTCTCTGGGTCCACGGAAAGCACGGACAAACCTAGAAAATCTTTTGACGGGATAAGGGCGGATAAAATCGGATGTTAAAATCCAAACCTCAAAAGATTTATCCTGCTTTTATCCGCAGTTATCCGACTTTATCCTGTCCAAAGAAAGGCTCTGATGCTGCATTTGTCCGCCTTTTTCTGTGTGGTTCTGTGGCCAATTGTTTTTCAGCCACGGACGCACACGGACAACACCGGACAAAAGCTAAAAAACAAACTCTTCTTCAGCCCACGAAAGGAACGGAAAATACGGATAAAATCGGATATTAAACCAAAAACAAAAAGACGTATCAGGTTCTATCCGCACCTATCCGACGAAAACCTCCCAATGCCCACCCTTGGCCGGGCCAATACGCTTGAGGTAGCCCTGTTCTTTCAAAAGACCTATCTGCTTTTCAACGGCTGTCGTACTCAAGCCAAGTTCCTGTGCAAGCTTTACTATGGTGATTTCCGGGCTTTGTTGAATCCTTGAAAGAATGGCATATCTGGTTTCACCCAACTTTTCACCCAACTTTTCACCCAACTTTTCACCCAACTCAGGGGTCTCCCGGGAGGAGGTCTGTTCCGTTCCCCCATAAGGGAAGAGCATCCGCAGAAAGTTTTCCGAAAAGCTGAACACCTCAGGCGGATAGGCCTTGAGAATGCGAGGTAGCCCCGAGCCGAGGTATTCGACCAACTCCAAGTCTTTAAACACGCGCATGATTTCCTTGTTACGCGGCACCGAAAAGCCCTGAAAAAACTCGGCCTGATTGAGCCCTTGAGGCAAGCCGCCCGCCGAGGTAATTTCGAGCCGGTTGGCGAATAGCTCGAATTTGGGCGGCACCTCATTGGAATAGTCGTTGTGGACAATGGCGTTGACCACCGCCTCGCGCAGGGCGATGGGGTTGATGAGGGGTTGGTCGATGCGCTCGCGAGGGGTGATGCGGGTGAGGGTCCGATTCTCCACCGCCAATCGGTCAAGCACCTGCTTGGTGGCCTTCACTAGGGAGCAGAAACCGTATTCATTGTTTTCTATCAAATCGACCCGGTCGGTCCCGCGATATTTGGCGACCTTGACGGAAAGGCCGTTGCGGTCGGCGAGCAGATAGGCGGCGTAGTTGAATTCGCCGGACTCCGTCAGCAGTTCGAGATTGGCGGTGAACTGCTCGTTGAGGTCATATCCCGCCTCGTTGTAATAAATCTTGAGCTGTTCAAAGGTCAGATCCTGCCGGGGTGCGCGAATCTTGCCGATGGAATTGCGGGTGCGCCGGGCAAAGAGGCTTTCGATCATGGCGATAGGCATGGGCTCGACGGCGCTGCCGACCCGCAGGAAGCACCCTTTCTCGGTCATCCCCCGCTTTTTCAGGTAATAGGGCTTTTCCGGGCCGCTGGCGAGGGTGACCTTGATGATCTCCAGGCCTTGCCGCCGCTTCAGCAGCACATCGAAGAGCCCGAGTGTGGAGGGCTGGATGTTGTTTTTCAGCCGATCCTTGATTTCCAGTTGCAGCCGATCCGCATGAGCCAACCCGAGAGCCTGGCCGTGATCGTCAACACCGACATAAATCACGCCGCCATCCCGATAATTGAGAAAGGCCACGGCCTCCCGTTCGAGGGTGTCGGTCAGTTCGCGTTTGTATTCGATCCGGTTCGATTCACTCATGCCAAGCGTTCTCTTTTTCTGTTTCCGCGCCTTCCGTAAACAAGCTGATCAAACATTTGCCCGATATTTGTTCATAACCTCGGCGTAAGATACGGACTCGACTCGGCCCTGGACAAAGGCATCCCAGCGCGCAGAGGCCTCGCGCACCCAAACCGCCTCGATTTCGGCATCGGGCTTTATGGTGTCGCGTAGAACGCGGTCAACGACCTTGACCCTTTCGACACCGGACAATTTTTCGATTTCCTGAATGATTTCATCGATTGTCGGCACCGGCTGTCTCCTTTCGAAAAACGGTAAACTGTTTGACGGGATAAGAGCGGATAAAGTCTAATGTTAAATCCAAACATCAAAAGACTTATCCTGCTTTTATAAGCAGTTATCCGCCTTTATCCTGTCCAAAAGAAAGCCTTTGAATCTGCATTTGTCCGCCTTTTTCTGTGTGGTTCTGTGGCCAATTGTTTTTCAGCCACGGACGCACACGGACAACACCAGACAAAAGCTAAAGTCTTTTTTAGTACACGGAAGGGGCAGAAAATACGGATAAGGGCGGATAAAATCTGATGTTAAAATCCAAACCTCAAAAGAGATTTATCCTGCTTTTATAAGCAGTTATCCGCTTTTATCCTGTCCAAACCCCGCCTTTAATCTTTCGCGACTTCTTCCGTGGATAAAAGAGAGCTACCCCACGGCAGCACGTTGCACGGCATCAGGCAAATCGATCGGCACGAAAAAATCTTCGGGGTACAAATAGTCTTCCCCCGACTCATCGACAACCCTGACTTGACGGTGCTTGCGGGCCTCCGGATCTGAAAGAATTTGATAAATTTTCATCTTCTCAAGGGAAACCTGATAGTCGTCATTCTTGATACAGACCGCGAAATGATGTTCCTTCATTTTTGTATTAATCATGACCGTTCTCCAGGTATCGTTTTATTTTGAATTCGACCGGGCCAATGCCGCTTGCTTCGTACCAGTGGAGTTCCGCCGTTTTAATTATCCCATCCGGTAATTTTACTTCCGCAATTCCCTTGCGTTTTCGCCAACGCCCCGGCCCATAAATCTTCCGTAAACGGGGAAGCTCGCGAATCTTGGAGCCTATCGCGAAGGTTTCGACATTGCGAAGAGCGCCAATGATTTCAAAAAACATAAGCGGACCCCTTCAGGCACGTCTCTTTCTTTAATTCCGTGCCTTCTGTGTTTTCCGTGGACAGTGCTCTTTGCCCTTATCGCAGCAAAAGGCCGACACCTTCCGCGGGGGAAAGAACGCTGCCGGAGGTCGGGGGTTGTTCCAGTAATAATCGATCCCCGGTAATCAATACGGCGGCGGGTTCCAAAGCGAGCAGCTGCCAGAGGTGTTCATCGCCGGGATCGGGGGCGTGTTCGGTCGCCTCCGGCAAACGCTCACGCCAGAGGGCGTTGGCGGTGATTTCCGTCAGCAGTTGATCGATCTGCTCTTCGTCCAGCCCGTGCAGGCGCAGCAACTTGGGACGGAGCAGCACCTGCCGATACTCTTGCAGCAAGTGGGGCGAAAACAGATAAATCAGCCGCCCGTCGAGCATCGCATCGACGATTTGTACGGTGGAACTATTCGGTTCCCCCGATATCAGCCCGGCGACCAGGACATTGGTGTCGACGACAACGAGGCGCGGGGTTTTCATGAGCGGGCTGCACGGGTTTCGGCCACGGCCGCCTCAATGGCCTCTTCCTCGCTCAACCGGGCCTGGCGTCGGGCCTTGGCGACCAGCTCACGGGCCCCTTCCGTTGGCTTGATCCCCCGTAACAGCAAGCCTTCTTCGATAATCTTTCCGATCGGGCGCCCTTGCCGCGCCGAAGCTTCCTTCAGTGCCTGATGGAGGGAATCATCCAAGGTGATCGTCAATCGTCCCATGTGCAGCCTCCGCATAAAATGATGTCATTACACAATATCACCAAAACACCAAACCATCAATGTCGCCCAAAAGAAAACCCGAAAATCTTTTCAGCCCACGGAAGAGGCGGAAAATACGGATAAAGTCGGACAATAAAATCCAAATCCAAAAAGATTTATCCTGCTTTTATTCGCAGTTATCCGCCTTTATCCTGTCCAAAATACAGCCTAATCCTTTTTTTATGTCTTCCGTGGACAGATATCATTCCCCCAGCAACAGCACCCGCTGTTCTTCGATGATTCGCCTAAAAGAGGGACCGACTGTCGCCCAATCCACCAGGTCGACCTTGAAAGCCAGATCCGCTTCATCGAAAGCCGCCGTCAGATCGGCCATCTCTTCGAAAGAAAGTGGTTGCCTGCCCTCAATGGCCAGATCGAGATCGGAGTAGGGTCGGCTCCCGCCGCGCACCCGCGAACCGAAGGCCCAGACCTTGGCCTTTGGCGCATACCGTCGCAGAACCCGGTACACCTCGACCAGTTCGGCTTCGCTCAGCTGCACTTCCCCGGCGGCAGTTTTCATCGCGCCTGGTTCGTCCGAGCCAGCAGTTGTTCGAGAAGATACCGCCCTTCGTCCAGAAATTCGGGGGCGATGGCGTAAACGGCCTTGGCCTTATCCTGATCGTAGGTATGGCTGCTGTCGGTGCGGGCCTGCCGGTAGGCCTTCCAGCGGACCCAGTCGGAGCGGAGCAGGCCCTGTTCGCTGCCGGTGCGGATCAGTTCGGCGAAGGTCATTGATTCCACGGTATCGGGGCTTGCCGCGCTCTCTTTCAGAAAACGCCGAAGCATTTTGTGACTCAATTCGTAACTGAATTCGAAGCACTGAATGACCGAATTGCGCAACTGTTCGAACAAGCCCGAATCTTCCCGGGCCATGGGACTGTTGGCATAACGCAGGCTCGTTTCAAGCTGGGAAAGAGCACTCTGCAAGGGCGTAAAATCGAGGAACATGGGATCAAACCTCTTCTTCGTATCTCGTGGCCCAAAAGCCTCTAAAGTCTTTTTTTAGTACACGGAAGAGGCGGAAAATACGGATAAAATCAAAATCCATAAAATCTTGCTTTATCGGATTTCCATCCGTTTTTTCCGCATTTTCCGTGGGCAAACAAGTCTTTATGACCTTTTTTGCCGGGATAAGAGCGGATAAAGGCTGATGTTAAAATCATAAGACCAAAGATTTATCCTGCTTTTATCCGCAGTTATCCTGTCAAAAACCAAGCCTTGGTTTTGCATTTATCCGCTTTTTTCTGTGTGAGTCTGTGGCCAATTGCTGTCCACGGAAAACCTATAACCCCCGGGCGACGCGGGCGCGGGTGTAGATGTCGCGGTAGACGGCGGTGGTCTTTTCCCAGGTGTGGTGACGGCTGACCCACTCCCGTCCCTGCCGTTGCATCGCCTCGCGCAGTTCGCCGTCCTTGAGCAGGCGCTTGAGTTCACCGACCAGGGCCCCTTCGTCGCCGGCCTTGAAGAGCAGCCCGGTTTCGCCATGGCGGATCAGTTCCTTGTGGCCGCCAACGTCGGAGGCGACCAGGGCCTTGCCCATGGCCATGGATTCAAGCGGTTTCAGGGGCGTGACCAACTCGGTGAGGCGCATGGGGTAACGGGGGTAGGCGAGGACATCGATCATGGCGTAGACCCCGGGCACGCGTTCGTGGGGGATGCGGCCGGGCAGGATGACGCGCTTGCCGAGCTCCAACCCGGCGACGAGCTGCGCCAATTCCCCTTCCATCTCGCCGCCGCCGACGAGCAGCAGCACGGCATCCTTATCTTCCTTGGCGATGCGGGCGAAGGCCTTGACCAGCAGATCAAGCCCTTCGTAGCGGTAGAAAGAGCCAATAAAGCCGATGACCTTCTTCCCGGCCAGGTTCCACTGGCGCAGATACTCGGCATCGGGGGGCGCCGGCTGAAAATCCTCGACGTCGACGCCGTTGAAAACCGGGGTGATCTTTTGAGCGGGGATGTTGCGCCGCACCAGATCCTGCTTCAAGCCGTCGCAGAGAATCGCCACCTGGTCGGCGCGGGTGCAGACCATGGTTTCGATAAGTTGGGTCAGTTTGTACTTCCACGAGCCTTCCGCGTAGGTGCCGTGATCGACGGCGGCGTCCTCCCAGAAGGCGCGGATTTCGTAGACGACCGGCAACCCCAGCTTGCGCCCGACCCAGAGGGCGGGGATAGCGTTCAAGACCGGCGAATGGGCATGGATGATGGCGGGCTGCTCAGTCTTGGCGACTTCGAGAATCCGCCGGGAGAGCACATGCATCAGCCACAACTCGCCGACGAAAGGGACGGAAAAGCTGGGCACGGCGCCGCTGCGGTAGTAGGTGAAACCGTTGATCTCCTCCCGCCGGGGCGCTTGACCCTTGAGATCGGCCTCGTGCTTGGGCGAGGTGACGATGACCGGCTCATAGCCCATAGCCCGCTGGGCGCGGAACAGGCTCTGGCTGCGGAAGGTATAGCCGCTGTGCAGCGGCAGGCTGTGATCGAGAACGTGGAGAATTTTCATAAAAATCCTTTTGAAAACATTTTTGCCACGGACCCGCATAGACAGAATCAGGTTTTGTCCGGCATTTGTCCGTGTGCGTCTGTGGCTAAATCAGGATTCGATAATTTCGTCCAACCGTTGCAGATGGGCGGCCCAGGAGTGGGCCCGTTCGACATAGGCGCGGGCGTTGCGGCCGAGAATCCGTTGCCGTTCGGGATCGCCCAGCAGTTTTATAACCGCCTCGGCCATGGCCGCCGCGCCGTCGGCGACAATGAGATCCTCACCGACATGGGCCTTGATCCCGGTCGCTGCGCCGCTGGTGGCCACCACCGGCTTGGCCATGGCCATCCCTTCGAGCACCTTGTTCTGGATGCCCCGAGCGATCATCAGCGGCACCACGCAGAGGGTGGCGTCGGCCAGATGGACGCGCATATCGGGGACGGTGCCGGTGACTTCCACACCGGGAAGCTTCTTCAGTTCGAGCACGACCTCGGTCGGATTGCGCCCGGCAATGCAAAAGACGGCGTCGGGAAAAATCTTCTTCACCGTGGGAAAAACCTCACGGGCAAACCACACCGCGCCTTCGACGTTGGGCCAGTAATCCATGGCCCCGGAAAAGATCAGTCGCGCTGCGGGAAGCGGCGCCGACGAGGCAACCTTTTCCGGAGAGAAGTAGTCGAGATCGACGCCGTTGGCGAGGGCTTCGACCTTGACCATCGAGCCGTAGCGGGCGAGCACCGCTTTTTCTTCCTCGCTGGTCAGAAAAGTCCGGTCGAATTCCGCAACGATGCGCTGTTCAAAGGGAAGGAGCAAGCGCGCCTCGCGCCGGTAGAGCCAGGCCATGAGTCCGCGCCGGGTGGCGGCATATTCCCGCCATTTCTCCGAATCGACATCGACCAGATCGGCAAGCAGCACGGCCTGCCGCAGCGCCGGCCAATGGCGGGAGCGAAAAACGTAATCGGCGGCGGACGAACAAAAGCAAAGCACCGCTTGCACCGGATGACCGTCGAGGAAAGCGTCGATATCCCGTTGCAGGGGACGCGAATAAAAACAGGGCAAGGTGCAAGGGCGCCCGGTCAGCAGGGCTTCGAGCGCCCGAACCTTCATCGCCAGCGGCGGCCGCACTTGGTAGAAAACCTGATGGACCATCTCGTTGAGGGCGGGGACGTGACGTTCGTCGGCGGGATCGTCGATCATGCAGGCGACCGTGACCCGGTAACGTTCCGCCAGATGCCGCAGCATATGGTAGGAGCGGATCTTATCCCCCTTATCAGGCGGATAGGGGATGCGATGGGCGATAAAGAGCAGATCCGGCTTTGGCGTCATAGGGAAATGTACTTTCTGATCCGGGGACCGAGCGCGTTGGCCCCGGCCGGGGGCAATCGGCGCCAGAGAGCGGCGGCCAACTCGCGTTTGCGGGAAGGACCGGCGGCAATCGCCGGTACCGAAGCGGGCTCGCGCCGGTCCGGTTCGTACCAGTAAAGAGGCTGGGGCCTTGCTCCCCACTGTTCCTTGAAGCGGTAGGTTCCTTCGCCAGGAGTCGAACGACCGAAATCGAAGCGTTTGTAGCCGTTCTCGGCGGCATGGGCCAGGAAGGTCCAGTAGAGCAGCATGTTGGGATTGAGGCGGTTGAAGCGGCGCAACGACGATGCCCAGGGAATGGAGACCGTCGTCGGATGAAGCAGGATGACCCCCGCCGCCGCCGGTTCTCCCGCCGGGGTCGCCACCACCGCGAGACGCGCCCGCTCTCCGTAATGGGCCACAATCGCCTTGATCCAGCTCCGGCTGTGCACAGGTGAACCGAGATCACGCATGTTTTCGGCAAAAATCCGGTAGAAATCCGCCACCAGCTCATCCCCGCCGAGCCGGGCCGTCAAGCCGTCCCGTTGCGGTTTGTTCACCTGACTGCGCAGCTTCGCCTTCAAGGACGCCAGCAAAGCATCGGAACCGGTGGGCAAATCCAGCACCATACGCACCTTGTCAGTCAGGTTGATTCCGGCGTCGGCCAAGGAAGCAATGGAGCGGATTCGGCAGGATACGCCACGTTCCCGGCCCAGAACCCGGGCTTGGGCCAGAAGAGCGCCGGCCACAGTCCCATCATCGGCAAGAATGCCGCCGGCATCACAATAGGGCAGGGAAATCAGGGCAGCGCCCCGCAGCGGCACCCGAAAATCGACGAGCGGCAACACCCCCCGCACCTGCCCACCTTCTTCGGCCAGCAGATAGACTGCGGCAAACCCGTAGGCGCTGGCCACCGCCTCCCGCCAGGCCCAGAGCTGATAGGCCGTCCCCTCGGGATGGGCGAGAACGTAGCCGTCCCAAGCTTGCTTGTCGGCGGCGGTGGCGAGTCGGATGTGCATTGGCACTGACTTCGTAAATCCTTGAAATCTATAGGTCCACGGAAAGCACGGAAGACACGGAAAAGTCAAAAGTGCAAAGTTTCAGGTTTTGTTCATTCTCCATGTCTTCCGTGGACATGATGGGTTTAAGTGCTTTGCTTCCGCCCCGGCCACAACCCGAAAATCACCGTAGCGAGAACCACCCCGAAAAGGTTCAGACTCATATCGGTGAGCGAGGCATATCGGCCGGGAACGAACATCTGGTGCCACTCGTCGAAAACGCCGTACCCCAGGCTGATCACACCTCCTAACAGGATAGCCTTGCCCCGGGGCACACCGGAGCGGACCAGCGCCCGCAGCCAGAGGAATTGCAGCAGCCCGAAAAGGGGAACATGCAGCAGATTCTGCCACTGGGGATCGAGTTCGGTCAGAAAGCGAAGTCGGGGGTTGCGTATTTCCCCTGGGATGGAGGAGAGCACGAAAATCATCGCCATCAACGCCAGGGGCAGAGAATAAGCTTTTAGCTTGTCGATATGGCTCATCAAACCAGGGCAAAGACCTTTTTATGTCTTCCGTGGACCAGACGATTTTGACTTTAAAGATTCAGACCCGCGCGAATCGTCCCGAACCGGAAATCCCCGAGCAATCGTCTGAATCGCCCCTCGGTCTTGTTCAGGTTGAGATAATGGCGGAAGTTGCTCTTCCAGCCCGCTCCTTGAATACGCGGCTGGGCGGGATCGAATTCCCAAGGGTGCAGATAGAAGACAAAGGATTTCCCTTCGCTTTCATTGATGCGCTTGAGCCCCCACCGGGTGACGGCATAAGGGAGCAGACGGAAATAACCACCGCCGGCGATGGGGAGATTCTTTCCGGCCAGGTGCAGAGTGCTGATCGGCAACTCCAGAATGGCGGCTTCCCCCGCCGCCGCTTCGCCGGGGCGCCACTGACCATCACCGTCTTTAACGGCGTAGCCGGCAAAACGCGGCCAATCGGCCAAGCCGTAGAAGTCGTGGCGCATGGGGAAGATGCTGGAGTCGTAGCGGTAGCCCGCTTCCAGCAGTTCGTCAAAAGCCCAAGGGGTTTGCCGGGAGATGGAGTAACTCGGCGCCCGATAGCCGAGGACCGGCTGCCCGCTCAGATCTTCGAGACACCCTTTGGCGCGACGGATATCGTCACGGAACTCGGCGCGGCTGAGGGTACCGACCCGGCGATGGCCATGACCGTGGCAGGCGATCTCGTGCCCGGCACCGGCGATGCGCCGGACCAGTTCCGGGCAGCGTTCAGCCACCCAGCCGAGGACGAAGAAGGTGGCCTTGACCCCAGCCCCGTCAAGCAGAGCGAGAATCCGCTCGGTATTGGCGACGACGCGCAGATCGCATCCGTCCCAGGATTCCGGCGGCGACACCTTTTCGAAGGCGGAGACTTGGAAGTAGTCCTCGACGTCAATGCTGAGGAAGTTAACGGGCATGGCGAACCTTCGTAGGGGCGATCCGTTGGATCGCCTTGATCTGATTTCGGCATCTTTTTCGCGCCCTGGGCGAGGCGAGCCCTCTCCCCTACCTTCTCCCGAACCAACGCCGTTTCGGGAGAGGGCCGGGAACCTGGGGCGGCTTGGGGGCTGGCGCAACTTCGGCCGGAAGCGGCTCCGCAGGGGGGACTTCCGGGGGCGCCGGTGGCGGCACGGCCACCGTCTGGGCGGACAACGCCAGCCGTCCAACGGTAGCCTGGAGTTCGTCGAGTTGCCGCAGAATCCTCTCCAGTCCGGCATCGTGCCGTTCGGCATCTTCATGCCGACCATCGGCAAGGCGCTCCAACAGTTCTTCGTGAACGGCGAGCCGGCGGGCAATCCAGCCTTCTTCCTCATGCATCGCGTCAAGACAGGCCAAGCGCTGCTCGAACCGGTAGAGGCGATCAGCCATGCCTTCCCCCGCATCCCCGGCTCCTCCCGCCAACGTCTGATGCAGGCGTGTCGCTTCCACTTGGCGATCCCAGGAGACATCGCCGATCACCTCTTCGAGCATCTCCAAAGAGATGTCGCGGGTTTCCTCGACAAAGGCGGCGAGGAGGACGAAGTCGCAGAAGACGTTGATCAGCCGGGGGATGCCGGCGCTGTAGCCGTAGAGGGTATCGAAGGTGCCCTCCTGCCAGCGCAGGGCGTTGCGGTTGCCGGCCATGGCCAGGCGATGGTAGACGTAAGCCTCGGTCTCCTCGCGGCTCAGGGGTTCGAGATGACAGTGGACGCTGATGCGCTGGCGCAGCTGGCGCAGTTCCGGACGGGTGATGACCTTCTGCAACTCGGGCTGCCCGACCAAGATGATCTGCACCAGCTTGCAATTCTCTGCTTCGAGGTTGGAAAGCAGACGAATCTCTTCGAGCACCGCCGGGGAGAGGTTTTGCGCCTCGTCGATAATGATCACCGGCCGTTTCCGCTGGGCGTGCAGGGCCACGAGATGGTCGTTGAGATCGCGCAGCAGGGCGACCTTGTCCTTGTCCTTGCCGCCGACCTCCAGACCAAAATCCTCGTTGATCATGGCCAGCATCTGCCGGGCGGTGGCGCGGGTGTTGTAGACCATGGAAAGAACCATGTCTGCGTCAAGATTATTGATCAGGTCGCGAACAATGGTCGTCTTGCCGGAACCCACCTCGCCGGTGAGGAGGATGAATCCGGCCCGCTCCTGCAGGCCGTACCTGAGATAGCTGATGGCCTTCTTGTGCGAGCGGCTGTTAAACAAAAAGCGCGGGTTGGGCACCAGCTCAAAGGGCTTGGCAGTCAGGCCGAAGTAGGATTCGTACATGAAGGATCCAGGCTGAAGGCTGAAGGCTGAAGGCTGAAGGCTGAAGGTTGAAGGCTGAAGGATGAAAAAGCTGACTACTTCAGCCTTCGGTCTTCAGCCTTACCACCTTAAAGCCACCTGCGCGAAGACGATGTTGTTGTCGTAATCTTCCGAGGGCATGTCCGAGTCGTTGCGGTTGTAGGTGTAGCCGAGAGACAGCCGGCCTAAACGCAGCTGGTGGTAGAATTCAAGACGACCGCCGTAGCGCTGATATTCTTCCAGATCTCCCTCTTCGTAGTCGGTGTAGCTGAGCAACCAGGCGATTCCCTTCTTGTTGGTGATCGGCACGTCGCCGTCCAGGGTCGCACCCATCCCGTCATCCTGCCGATCGATTTCCAGATAGTCCTCCCGGGACTGAAAGACGGTGAGGCGCACCTTGGAGCGGTTTGCATAAGCCAGATAGGCGGAAACCTCTTGTCGCTC
Source organism: Trichloromonas sp. (assembly GCF_034006665.1). Lineage (GTDB taxonomy): Bacteria > Desulfobacterota > Desulfuromonadia > Desulfuromonadales > Trichloromonadaceae > Trichloromonas. The sequence goes on along the minus strand of NZ_JAVESI010000029.1, from coordinate 14,608 downwards.
GCGGGCTCCGTCCTCAACGCTGGCGGAAATGTCTTCCTCGTAGGCGGCGCCGACGGACAAGACGCTGGAGATCTGGTAGTCGGCCTGACCGCCGAAAAGGGTGGAGTCGTAATCGTCGCTGTATTCATAGTCGAGCCAGGCGCGGCCGACATCGCCGCGCAGGGAGAACTGGTCGTTCACCTGCCAGAACAGTCCCAATCCGGCATTGGTGCGATCGTACTCCTCCTCGCCGGTGTCATCGAGCAGCGAGCGGCCAGCATCCTTGGGCCGGAACTGGCTAAAGGCCCCGGAGAGATCGACGCTGATTCGGGGAGTGAACTGCTGGGTCAGGGTGACCGCATAACGGTGAGTTTCGGCGTCATCCCCTTCGTCTTCCCGATACCAGACATTTTCGTAGAGATAATCAAAGCGCGCCTGCAGGGTGCGCAGGGGCTGAAGCACCAGATAGGGATTGACCTCCAGTCGATTGCTGTCGGTCATGTTGATCAGATTGTTGTCGACGGCCCCTTTCCCCCCTTCGTCGATGGTCACCCGATCGTAGATGTCGGTCACGCGCAGAAACAGGTTCTCCCGGTAGAGACTGAATGTCGAGTCCAACCGGGCGGTTGGCCGCAACTCGTCATCATCGCTGTTTTCCCAGTATTTCTCGTAACCGACACCGAGGTCGAGGGTCAGATCCGCGACCCGGGTATTCCAGAGGGCCGATACCGAGGGCCGGACGAAGGTGACGAAATCCCCTTCCTTGTCCTTCTCCAGATAAATGTTGTCATTATACTCCTGACGCAGGGAGAAGGCCGGGGTCGCCCGGAACTCGGCCCAACTCGCACCGGGAGCAAAGATAAGGGCAAGCAGCAGGGCCACGGCCGATTTTTGGAATTTCATCATCATCGCACCTTTTCGACATCTATCGGATGGGGGCCCGACAAGGGCTTATTTGTAACCGTAATAGCCGTAATAGCCGTACTTGCCGCCGCTGTGAACCTGGCTGACGCCGTTGCAGACCACCCCGAGCAGATTATGGTTCTTAAGTAGGCCAAGGGCCTTGATCGCCTTGTCCGTCGAGGTGTAACCCTCGCGTACCACCAAGAGAACGCCACCGACCACGTTGGCGATGAACTGGGGCTCGGCGAAGGGCAAGAGCGGCGTGGTGTCGATGATCACATAGCGGTCGGGATAACGGTTCTTGATTTCAACCAGCAGATTCTGCATGCGGTTCGAGGAGAAGAGTTCCACCGGGTTGGGAACAATGCGCCCAGCCGGGAGGATCGAAAGCTTGCCGATGCCGGTCTTGACCAGGGCCTCGCCGACGTCGATGCCGTCGAGAACGCAATCGGTCAAACCAACCGGCGACTCCATTTCCATGTATTTCATGATGGTCGGGCGGCGGATGTCCGCTTCCACCAGAAGAACCGTGTGATCGAACTCTTGGGCCAGGGTGATGGCCAAGTTAATGGAGGTGAGAGTCTTCCCCTCGCCGCCGATGGCGCTGGTAACCATCAGCGATTTGTCGAAACGACCGAGTTGGGCGAGCTTGACGATAGCCGACTTGAGCTTGCGGTACTGCTCGGAAGCCGGGCCGGTTTCACCGCTGGCGGTCACCAGGAAGGGGTTGCGGATCACCGGCGACGGCACACTGGCAAAGACCTCGTGACGGGCTTCATAATGGTCCGTTTCCCGCGCGGCAAGTTCCGGAGCGGCAGCTTCCACGACCTTGGACGCGGCTTGTGCCGGTTCAGCGAGAGGTTCGGACGCAACGGGAGTGACGGCCTGACGTTTTTTCGCGGCCATTTCGATGGCCCTTTCAATACGGCTCATGACTTCCTCCCCCCTCAGCGAACCAACTCGGCGGCGCTGGAAACCAGCGTATCGAGCTTGGCATAGGCGATGAAACGATCGAAAACGGACAATCCGAGCAGATCATGGCCGATCAAGACGGCAATGCAGAACAGGCAGACTCCGGCGTAGGAATAGACCAGCCGATCCCATTTCCGCACTCGTAACGTATCCTCTTCGTTATACATATAAGGAATTTCAGCCAGCACGGTCACCCCCAGGGAGCGAATCATATCGGCATCCTTGACCGTGTCATCGAGTTTTTCCCGAGCGAATACGCCGGCCAAGCCGGCACCGATACCCAGGGCAATGCCGAGAAGCATCTTGTACAGGCGCTTGACCCCCACTGGGAAGGTCGGCAGGATAGCCGGGTCGACAATCCGGAAGGTGGTAGCTTTGTCGGCCACTTCCATCTGCTTGGAAACCTCGGCCACACCGACCCGCTCCAAGAGCGTTTCGTAAACATTCTGGGTCATGCTCCGTTCCCGTTCCATATCGGCCAGAATCTTTTTGTCCTGGGGAAAGTTCGCCAGAATTTTCTTGTTTTGCTCGATTTGTGCGAGGAATTCACGTTCCCGGGCCAGCAAGGCGTTGAGCTCGGCCTGGGCGGTATTCATACGCATCTTGAGATCGACAAAGACCGGATCTTCGAAGGGATTGAAGTTATCCACCGCCGGGCCGGTGCCTTGCACCGGTTGTTCAGCCTGGCGTTTTTCCAGTTCCGCGATCTGCTCCCGCAACTTGACCACCGCCGGATACTGGTCGTTGTAAACCAGAAGCAACTCTTCAAGTTGTGATCGAAGCGCATCGATGCGCATATCGTCTCCCGAACCACCGATGAGATCCAAAAGGGAGCTCCCTTGGGACGAAGCCGAGGATTTCATCATATTCAGCTGTTCGCGCATGGTATTGACACTGGCCGTCAGTTCAAGCTTCTTGAGCCGCAAGCCCTTGAGATCTTCGTCGCGGGTTTTTATCTCCTCAAGAAGAGAGGCTTCGCTGGCCGTCGACATAATGCCGGTCTTTTTACGGTAATTATTGATTTCGTCCTCGATGTCGTCGAGTTTCTTTTTATAGAAGGCCACCTGCTCCGAAAGAAAGCGGTTCGCGCCGAAGGACTCCTCCCGCTTGGCGGCCAGGTTTTCCTCGACATAGGTATTGACTAGGGTATTGATATAAATCTGGGCAAATTGAGGATCGGAGTCGATGAAGGAGACAAAGAACAGATCGCTCCCTTTGAGATTGATCTCGGTTGTTTCCTGACAATGTCGAATCAACCCCTCGAATGCCTCGGACGTCTCGGTCTTGACGTCCATATCGAGCTTTTTCAGAACCCGGGAGATGATGTCGCGACTGAGCATGTGATAACGCAGCACCCGAATCCGGTCCGCCATGGAAGGCGTAACCGTAATCCCCTTCATCAGGCTGTTCACCACGTTCTCTTCGATAAAAACCGTGCTTTTTGCCTCGTACATCTTGGGATAGAAAAAGCTGGAGATGACGATAAGCAGCGCTGTCGTCACCGATATGAGCAAAAAGAGATAACGCCGGTTGTAAAGCGCATGCAGGTACTTCTTGAGCTGAAGAATCGGAGAATCCATAGGGGACGACCTTAGGCTGAAGGCTGAAGGCTGAAGGCTGAAGGCTGAAGGCTGAAAAAATCAGGGGGTCGCGTTCAGGTGTTTAGAACATTCCCTCTCTGACAATGACATAATCGCCTCTTTGCAGTTCGAGGTTCTCGCTCAACTGGCCGTCCTTCATCAAGCCGTCGAGGTCGAGTTTGATCCGCCGGCGATCGTCCCCTTCCTTACGCAGGATCAGCACGGCGTCGGCCTTGGCAAACTTGGTGAAGCCCCCCGATTCGAGGATGGCGTCAAGAATCCGCAAACCGTCCCGGTACATAATGCCCTGGGGCGTATTGACGGCTCCGACCACGTAAACCTTGTTCAGTTCGTTGGTCGGCAGAAAGAGGATATCCTCGGCCTGAAGATCGATGTCGGCCTTGAGGTTGCCGTTATTGAAGAGATCGTGCAGGTCTACGGAAAGCTTTTCGCCGTCGCGCATGACGTAGCCCCGTTGCAGGTCGGCGTTGCCGATCCCCTCAATGCCGCAGAGCAGCTTGAAAAGGGAGGTCCGCCCGGGCAGATTCATCACCTGGGGAGCCACCCCGCCGCCGGAGATATAGATGCGGTTGTTGGTGATCCCGGCTACGGTTACGGTGACGATTGGGATCTTGACGTAGTCGGTGAGCACGGTGGTCAACTCCTTGCTCAGCGCTACCGGGGTCAGCCCGGCGGCCCTGACGTCGCCGGCGGCGGGCAGGGTGATCTTGCCGTCGGGGCGCACTACCACCGCGACGCTCAGTTCGGGAACGCCCCAGACCGCGACATCCAGGCCATCCCCTTCGCCAATCACGTAGTCATCCGCCCAGGCGACAGGCACCGACAGCAGAAACACGGCCACAAGCAACAGCGACAGTCTTTTCATCTACCTTCCTCCCCGGCCGAAGGCGACAACCTTGACCGTTTCCAGAATGATAAGAAAATCAAGCCAAATCGAATAATTCTTTATGTAATAGAGATCATAACGCAGCTTCTCCAGGGCATCCTCATCGGAGGCGCCGTAAGGGTAGCAGACCTGGGCCCAGCCGGTGACCCCGGGTTTCATGCAGTGGCGCTTGCCGTAGTAGGGAATCTTTTGGTTGAGCCGCTCGACAAATTCCGGCCGCTCGGGGCGGGGGCCAACGAAACTCATATCCCCTTTTAGCACATTGTAGAGCTGGGGCAGTTCGTCGATCCGGCTCTTGCGCAGAAACTTGCCGAGCCGGGTGACACGCGGATCGTTCTGCGTGGCCCAGACCGCGCCCGTCTCCTTTTCCGCATCCTGGCGCATGGTGCGGAATTTATAGACGGTGAAGTCTTTTTCCTTCTCCCCCACCCGCACCTGGCGGAAAAAGACCGGCCCCGGCGAGTCGATTTTCACCAGCAGCGCCACTAGGGGCCAGAGCGGCAGCACCAGCAAAATACCGAGCAGGGAAAGGAAAATGTCGAATCCCCGCTTGTAGAAGCGCAGAAAGGTCGTTATCCGAAAACCTTCCGAATAGAGAAACCAGCTTGGCTGGATGTTCTCAATCAGCAGCTTGCCGGTCGTGGCCTCGTAAAAACTCAAGGCATCGACGATTTCCACCCCGTTGAGCTTGCAGCGCAGCAACTCCCGCACCGGAAGTCCGCCGCGCCGCTCGGTGAGCGCCACCACCAGCAGGTCAGCCCGTTCCCGTTCCACGAGTTCGACGATCTCCTCGACCTCGCCGACAATCCGCTTCTCGTCAACCGTGCATTGCTCGGTTGTCGGCTTGACAAAACCGATGCAAACCTGCCGCCCGGGATGTTCGCCCATAACCCGCTCCACTGTGGCGGCCAGGGGGCCGACGCCGATAATCAGCACCCGCCTCGCCAGAGCGGGCAGTTCCATGAGGGCGAGAAAAACGAGATGGGCGAAAAACTGCATAACCCCGAAGACGAGGAGCGAGAAGGAAAGTACCCCGCGTCCGACCATCGCCTGGGGCGCGATGTAATAAACAGCGGAGAGAACAAAAAAGGCCATCAGGATCGAGACGGCAGTGCGAGCGGCGAGATCGAGACGGCCCAGGGATTTCTCCCACCGATACATTTCGCAGAAATAGGCGGAAAAAACCGCCAGCAGCGAAAAGATCAGCAGACGCGACCCACCGGGGCCGGCGATCACGCCGAGATTGCAGACCCCCTCGAAGCGCAGCAGGTGGCCGACCATCAGGGCCAACGCCGCGAGAAGCAAATCGACGAGCAGGATGATGTAAGTCAGTTTCCGCATAGAAATGCCCGTGAAGACCGCCGGGCCACGGTGATCCCACCATGGCCCGGCGGTGGGTTGCGTTAGTCCGCGATCTCGTCGAGAAGCTTGCGTGCCCGATCCGTCTCAGGACCGGCCCCCAGTTCGATGACGGCCTGGAAAGCCGCGCGCGCTTCCGCCGTTTTACCGGCGCCGTGCAGCGCCTGCCCTTGGTGCAACCGTATCGCCGCAACCTTGGGCAGTAATTCGGCGGCCTTGTTCAGAACATTGACCGCTTCGTCATAGCGCTGATTCTTAAGCAGGGCCAGCCCCAGCGTGTCGAGAATCCCCGGATTGCCCGGCTCGTTGCGGAAGGCCTTGACCGCCAGCACCAGCGCTTCTTCCGGCGAACCATAGTTGTCGGCATAGAGATAGGCCAGGTTGTTGAGGGCGGCGGTGTGATCCTCGGCCTTGGCCAGCACCTCTTTGTAGAGTTCAACGGCCTTGCCCTTGTCCCCCTGCTGGTCCTGCAACGCGCCCAAGGCAAAGATCGCCGGGACGAAGTCGGGATGGGCCTTGCGCAGGGCGGCGAAGGTTTCCTGAGCCTTCGCTACCTGCCCGGTCGCGGCGTAGAGGCTACCCAGTTGCAGGGAGAGCAACGGGGAATTCTTGGCCCGGCCAATGCCCTGGCTCAACGTCGCCTCGGCTTTATCCGCCTCGCCCAACCGTTGATGGACGGCGGCCAGCAAAAGATAGCCGGAAGCGGAGGTCGGCTGTTCGTCGATCCGCGCCTGGGCCAGAGTGAGGGCCTTGTCCCCCTCCCCCCCCGCAAGCCAGGCGGCGGCGAGCAGCGGCAACCCGGCGCCTGGCTTGACTTTGTCCAGCGTCTGGAACATCTTCACCGCCTCGGCGGTATTTTTTTGTCCCAGCAGGAGTTTGCCCCGGGTTTCAAGGATGGCCGGATGCTCCGAATGGGCCTGATAGGCCGCCTCGACCACCTTGGCCGCCTCATCCCCCTGCCTGGAACGCCCGAGGTAGCCGGCAAGGGCCAGGAAACCTTCCGGGGCGTTGGTATCACGGGCTTTCTGGTAGCTGGCCTTGGCAGCCGCCGCGTCCCCTTCGATCTCCTGCAGAGTGCCGAGGGAAATCAGCGCCTTGACGTTTTCCGGAGCGATCTTGAGGATCGACTGGTATTCCGCCAACGCCTTTTCTCGCTGCTGGTTGGACAGATAGTAATTGGCCAGGTTGAAATAGGGGGTCAGGTAGTCGGGCTTGGCCTGCTTGGCCTTGTTCAGGGCTTCCAGCCCCTGCTCGTTCTGCTTCTGCGCCAGGTAGGCGGCGGCCATATAGTTGTAGAGCAGGGCATCCTCTTCCGTGCCGTCGAGCCCGGCCTGCAGGGTTTCAATCGCCTCCCGGTAATTCTGCTGACGCAGATAGAGAGAGGCGAGCAGAAAGCGGTTATTCAGCGCTTCGGGAGCCGCTTCGACGGCCTTTTCCAGTTCGATTTCCGCCCCTTGCCGATCGCCTTGGGCAAGGTTGAAGAGACCCTTTTTCATGTGCGCGTCGGCCAGCGACGGATCAAGAGCGATGGCCCGGTCGAGATGGGGCATGGCCTGGTCGAATTCCTTCTTGGCCAGATAGGCACTGCCGAGGATGTTGTGAGCCATGGCAATCTGGTCATTTTTCGCCAGCACCTGCTTGACCTGCGCAATGCAGTCGTCAACCCGCTCCTGACGCAACAGGGTCATGGCGACCATGAGCCGCGCCTGAAGATGCTCGGGTTGGATGTCGAGGGCCCGCTGGAACTGGCTGAGAGCCAATTCGTAATTGCCGTGTCGGTATTCGGCCAGGCCGAGGAAATAGTAACCGGCAAGATCGGGCATACCCTGCAGCGAAGCGCGCAATTCAATAGCGGCCGTCTCGAAATCGCCGGCGGCGTAATGGATCATCCCCAGCAACCGGGAGCCCGAGGGATGCTTGGGATAGTGTTTGCGGAGGTGTTCGGCGATGCGTTGGGCCTCGGCGGCATCACCCATGTCTAAAGAAAGCATCCCGGTCAGATAAAGGGCGGCGATATCCTTACCGTCAATGCGCGTTACCTGTCGGTAGGCCTCCAGCGCTTCCGCCTTGCGCCCCTGGCGCCCCTCAAGAGCGGCAAGCATGAAGTAGGCCGCCTTCCGGTCGGGAAAGGCCTTGATCACGCCAGAAAGTTCCGACCGCGCCTGATCGGTCCAGTCGAGCTGGAGATAGAGCTGGGCCAGCGCCAGGCGCACCTCGGCATTGTCCGCATCAAGGGCCGCAGCCTCCTTGAAGAGTTCTTCGGCCGCCGGCAGATCGCCGCGCACCGCCTTCACCCGCCCCAAAAACTCCTGGGAACGGGAGCTCTTCGGATGTTTTTCCAGATACTGCCGCAGCTCTCCCTCGGCCTCATCGATCTTCTGGTTGGCGAGGTAAAGAGAGGCCATATCGAGGATGACCTCGCCGTTGCCCGGATCCTGAAGACGAACCTTCTGCAGCTCTTTTTCCGCCTTGTCGAGCTTGCCCCCCTTGAGGTACGCCAGACCCAGCTGATAACGGGCCTCGACATAGTTGGGATCCTTTTCCAGGGCGCTGTTGAAGAGCACCACCGCGCCCAAAGGATTACCCTCTTGCACCAGGGCTTTGCCTTCCTCCAGCATCGCTTCCTTGCTCTGTCCCTGACAGGCGGCCGCGAATGCCAGAACCATCATCCACGTAATCATTTGCTTAAACAAAATCATAACCTCCCCATTCACTCGTCTCACCGAGAAGTACCTGACGGATATAGGATGTCAGCCGTTCATAATCGACAGGCTTGACCATGCAACAGGCATGGCGCACCCGCCTGAGGGCAGCAAGCAGGGGCTCGCTGAGGCTGTCGGCCAAAACCAGCACCGGCAACTCTCCATCGCCCATCTCTGCCAGCAGCCGCTCCCCATACGGATAGCTCGTTAAGACTAAACCAACATCCGGCCGATGCAAGTCCATCGCGCCCACCGGAAGCGACCGGCATTCGGCCCGGCAGCCCTGGAGCTCAAGCAACGCCGAACAGATTCGGGAAAACCCCTGTTCGTCGACAATTATTACCTTTTTCAACATGTTCCTCCGCATCCCTCCAAAGCAGTCCGGGCAGCTCCTGAAACATCGGCCATATCCGCCGGCAGATAAAAAAGCTTTTCGGCATGAGCCAGAAAAACGTATTTCTGGTTAAGCAGGGTCCATGCCAAGGAACAATCGCCAATGATTACAAGGGAGTTCTCTTATGAAACAGAAAGGATGGACCTAGACATGTTTCCAGAAGAAACACTTTCGGTAAAAACTGTGCCCCAAAGGATCAATCCGTCCAGCAACTCTTCAGTACGGGATGTTTCTTTTCGGGACACTTACTGAAAATCATCGCGGAAATAGAATCCAGAGATAAACGCGGGGGATGGACACAGCGGGGGGGGAAAGAAGAAACGATGAGGTTATTTTCATCGGCCATCAGGAGAGGCCGTAGTCTTTCAAGCGACGATACAGGGCTTTGCGGGAAAAACCGAGCTTTTTAGCCACGAGGGATTTGTTGCCGGCACATTCTACAAGGGCGCGGCGAATCGCCTCAGCCTCCATTTCCCGCAGAGGGACAACCGCCGAAGGCGCGGCGGTTGCAAAATCACCGGGCTGCTCACGCACCTCGTCGGGCAGATCGGAAGGCAAGATCTCTTCTCCGCGGGCCAGAACCACGGCCCGCTCCACGACATTGCGCAGTTGCCTGACATTGCCGGGCCAATGGTAGGCACAGAGAGTCTGCATGGCCTTTTCGGAAACCGCCAGCATTTTCCCTTCCTGGACACAGAACTCCTTGACGAACTCGCTCACCAGCAGAGGGATGTCGTCCCGGCGTTCGCGCAGACTGGGGAGATCGATGCGCACCACATTGATCCGGTAAAAGAGATCCTCACGGAAGGCTCCCCTGGCCACTTCTTGGCGCAACTCCCGGTTGGTCGAGGAAACCAGCCGGAAATCGACGGGAATCCGACGATTGTCGCCAAGCCGCTCGACTTCCTTTTCTTGTAGGACACGCAGCAGTTTGGCCTGCAGACTGATATCCAGCTCGCCGATTTCATCGAGAAAGAGCGTACCGCTTGCCGCCTGTTCGATACGCCCGATGCGCCGGTTGACCGCGCCGGTGAAGGCCCCTTTTTCGTAGCCGAACAGTTCCGATTCGAGCAGTTCGCCGGGGATCGCCGCACAGTTGACCGTCACAAAGGGGCCGTCCCGCCGGATGCTGCCGTAATGCAGGGCGCGGGCGACCAGTTCCTTGCCGACCCCGGTCTCGCCGTAGATCAGCACGCTGCTGGGCGAATCCTTGATGGCTTCGACCAGTTCGCAAACCCGGCGAATCTGTCGGGACTGACCGACAAACCGGGCGGATCCGGGAAGACCGGTCAGCCGCTGCCGAAGCTGCGCCAGTTCCCGCTTCAGCCGGCGCTGCTCCACCGCCCGGGCGAGAATGCTTTTCAGGTTGAGATAATCGGGGGGTTTGACGAAATAGTAGAAAGCGCCCAGATTCATGGCGTTGACGGCGGACTCGACGGTACCATAAGCGGTAAGGAAAATCACCGGTATTTCCGGATACTTCTGTTTTATCTGCTCATGCAGCGCGAGGCCGTCGGCCCCCGGCATCTTCATATCGGTAATAACCGTGTCGAAATCGTGGCGGGCCAGAGCTTTCATGGCTTCGTCCACATCCCCGGCGGTCGCCACCCGATAATCTTCCTGTTCGAGAATCGCCGCCAGAACCCGGCGGGCACTCGCCTCGTCATCGACCACGAGGATCAGCCCCTTCTCCATTCCCGTCATTTAGGCGTCGCTCCCGTGAACCGGAAAAAGCAGCCGCGCCGTCGTTCCCCGGTCGCGGCCGCCGCGGATTTCCAGAAACCCGCCATGCTGCTGCATGATCTCCCGCACCAGAAACAAACCGAAGCCCCGTCCTTCGGCCACCGCCGAGGCAAGGCGCGGCTGGCGGAAGTCCCCTTCTGAACCGCTGATGCCGGGGCCGTCATCCTGCACCGAAACGACCACACAGCGCCTGGCGGAGCAGGCTTCGCAGCGACTGGTCACGCAAATACCCCCCCCCCGGGGAAGGGCATGAATGGCGTTATTGAGGATATTGAGAATGGCATGCTCCACCTGAAAAACGTTGATATCCACCTCCGGCAACGACTCAGTCAGATCGAGCCGGAGGGTGACATCCGCCGCCTGGGCCTGAAGGGCCACGAACTGCTCCAGTTTGCGCAGCAGGGCGTTGACCTGATGACGCTCCCGCCCGAAGGAAACCGCCGAAGCGCTGAGAAAACTGCCGATGAAACGATCGAGGCGATCGATTTCCTCTTCCATGATGCCGGTGAATTCAAGCAGAGTGGCGTCGTTTCCGTAGCGGTTTTTCAGGTAGACCACCGCTCCCTTGATGGCATTGAGGGGATTGCGCACCCCGTGGGAAAGCATCGACGCGGTCTTACCGAGGTCGGCCAGGTGTCGGGACTGGCGCAGACTGCCGACGGCCTCGCAACATCCCTGGAGGGCGATGGAAACTCGAGCGCCGGCACCGCCCCCGGGAAAAGGCACGGGTTCGATATGCACATCCCCCCGAACCCCGCCGGCAAAACAGGGGAAACGATAATCCGGGAAATCAAGGGGAACTCCCCGTTCCAGAACCAAGGCCAAGGCGTCATGCCGGTCCTGGCAGATCCTCGGCAACAGGGCGTAATAGTCAAGGCCCAAAAGCTCTTGACCATCACGCCGACCCAGTTCCGCGAGGGCAGGGTTCCAGCTTTGCAGCTTCAGTTCGTCATTGACGGTGAATTCAAAAAAAGTCGGCATCCGTCTCTCTACCCAGGCAAAATCCAAGCCGTTTTACGAATCGATGTTTTTCCAACCCACGGGTTTTTCCAGTAAACGCGGATTGAGCAACCCGGCATGGCGAGCGTTTTCTTCGATATTTGCCAGATAGGGGATACGCTGCCCATGGTATTCAACCTGCTCGCCAACCTTTTCCCAGATAACCCCCCAACGGCGCAAAAGACAACACAAACCCCTGACCATAACCGCATACCAGTGAGTCAGCCCCAGGCTCACACTCTCATGATAAATACATTGATAAAGTCCAGCGACGATCACTCCCTCAAATTGACGACGTTGTTCATTCAGTTGGTGTTCCTCGATCAAGGCGACTTCCGTCTGAGCATAGAGCGCCTTGTCGATCTCCCTTCGCCGAAAATCTTTGCTGATGGCAAGACGGGAAATTTCTGCCAGTTCATGACGCTTGCCGGCAAACTCTTTTTGGGGGTCAAGCTTACAGTGCCACTCGATTGGCAACTTTCCTCGGGGCAAGCCCCTTGAAGCCGCAAGAACGATGCGAACCGTTCCGACAATCCGCCCGGTATCGGCCACCATGGCGCAAAAATGGCGGGAATGAACATCATATTCGTCGGTCTCCAGCCCTTCGGGGTGATCGTCCGGCGACTCGAAGCCACATTCGGTGCAATAGACCTGATAGCGCAGAGCATAAAGTTCTTTCATCCGCGGATCATTTAGTTCCACCCGCTCAAACCGGAAATCGATCATAACAGCCCCCCAAATTGCTCATTTGCGTAAGAGAATAGCACCGTTTACGGATGATTTCAGAAATATTTCCAGGGACGAGATGAGGGGGCATGCGCTTGCAGAGTGAAGGCGTCACCTTGTGTTCTCTTGAAATTTGAACTACCCTTCAGACACCCGAGAATAGCCAATGCGTTCGACTGAAATGGAGCAGTGAGGAAGCCAATTATGGAAGAGACAAAAGTCCGTCGCTGGCGACAGCGCTTTCAGAATCTGGACCGGGCCTTCGGTCAACTGACCAGCGCCGTCAATCGTATCTCCGAGCTTTCCGACCTCGAAAAAGAAGGGCTGGTACAACGCTTCGAATACACCTTCGAGCTGTCATGGAAAACGCTGAAAGATTATCTCGCCGGCAACGGGGTCGAAGCGAAGTTCCCGCGTGATGTGGTGAAGCAGGCCTTTTACTATGACATTATCGAGGATGGCGACATCTGGATGGACATGTTGGAAAAGCGTAACCTGATCGCCCACACCTACAATGAGGAAAATTTCAAGCTGGCGATTTCGGCTATCGTGTCGGATTATTACCCCGCGTTAAAGCAGCTCCATAACCACCTCAAGGGGCTGCTATGAACTTTGGAATCAGTGACCAGAGCTTTAGCACGTTGCTCAAAGCTTTGCAGGAATGCCATGACGTCGACGAGGCGATCCTTTTCGGTTCCCGTGCCCTAGGAAATTTTCGACCGGGCTCGGATATCGATATCGCCGTTCGCGGGAAAAAACTCTCTGTCCGAACCGCCGCCGACCTGTCCACCCTTCTCAACGAAAAACTCCCCCTGCCCTACCGCTTCGACATCGTCCATTACGACACCATCAATAACGCCGACCTGAAAAAGCATATCGATCAGGTCGGCGTTGTGATTTTTCGGCGACCGGCCCCACAGACCCTGTCCGTCGATAAAAAATCCGGAAACCGGTGATGATCACGCGGGTTCCGGCGAAAATTGAAGCCTCGCCCTGAGAGAAAAACCAATTCGTTACCCGAATGGCGTTTTTTTGCCGAAATCAGGCCGCTAGCCGAATGCCCTTCCCCTCGAAAACCGCCCGCGCCGTCGAGATCCCCCGCAGATAGCGGCTCTGGCGCGTGGCCGCCAGCGCGACCAGATTGGCCGGGGTGCCGACGGCAACGCCGAATTCCTTGAGAAAACAGTCGGCATGATTGATAAACGTTTCCGCGTCGATACCCAATCGGGTCAGAATGGCGGGCGTTTTTTCGGGGATGCTCCCGCGCTTGCCCAGATGGATAGCCCGGCCCAGGGTATCGACCAAATCCAGATAATCGTCAAAAGCAAACGGAATGGCCGCCGCCAGAGTCTCGCTCGGTTCGAAAGGCAGCAAAGGCGCCATCGGCAGCTGCAGCAAATCTGCCTCGCTGCGCAATTTACCCTCCAGAAAATGCGTATCGGATTTCTTTACAATTGCCATTTTGGCCGATTCGGCGGCAGCGCCATGTGGCCCATCCTTCTCACAGGTCAGATCCTCCACCCGCTGCTTCACCGAGGTATGCGTACTCTGCTCCGGAGTTTCGGCCATCCCGGCCCGGATGGGGTTGAGATCGACATAGGCCATGGCCATAAGGACGGCCTGCTCATCCAGAAGTGCCTGGCTTTTAAACCGCCCCTCCCAGAAACGCCCCGTGCAGCCGTCTTCAGCATTGGCCATGCGGGCGAGCGTTTCATTGAGCACTCGCATGAACCAGGAAAGATCATGCAACCGGGCACGATAGGTTTCAACCCATTCCCGCACATGGAGCCGTTCCGAATCGCTCATCCTGTCGCGGGCTGCGGAAAGATAGCGTTGCACCAGCACCGGACCGGTAAACAGCCTGACCCAGCGCCGCAGCACCTCCTCGTCCGACCAAGCCTCCGTACGCTCCTCATCAATGCGCACCACCAGATGGTAATGGTTGCTCATCACCGCATACGCCGCAATATCAATAGCAAAAATCGAAGCCAGCTCACGAATGCGGGTTTCAATCCAGCCACGCCGGTGATCGAAGTTCATGCCGGTGACGGTGTCTTCGCCACACAGGTACGCCCGCCGTACACAGCGCGAGACGACGTGATACCAGGGGGTGTCGGATAAGGAGACAAGATTTGAGCGAGGCATGGTCATGGATCATTCCTACTCCAGCAGGCGGCCGGAAGTCAACAACTAAGTGGGTGTCCTTTAGTAGCTTGCGCGGGCAATTCGCGACATCAGGATGTCGTGATTTACCCGGTCAAAGAATTTCTCCAGATCCACATCCACCACCCAGCGTCGCCCGCCGGCGACATACCTGCGAGCGGCCTGAATGGCTTGGTGGGCA